>NZ_JAKJSH010000022.1:0-105801 GCF_050336885.1 Photobacterium kasasachensis | reverse complement strand
AAGCGGGAAGCGAGCCCTGAGATGAGTCATCCCTGATACTATAAGTATCCTGAAGGGTTGTTGGAGACTACGACGTAGATAGGCAGGGTGTGTAAGCGCTGTGAGGCGTTGAGCTAACCTGTACTAATTGCCCGTGAGGCTTAACCATACAACACCCAAGGGGTTTTTACGGACTCCACAKACGCTTGAATGTARGCGCGAGAACGACTAGTTAACTTTCCCAGATTGCTATTACTTGCCAACGGCGGGTAATAAAACGAATTTGCTTGGCGACCATAGCATTATGGACCCACCTGATCCCATGCCGAACTCAGCAGTGAAACGTAATAGCGCCGATGGTAGTGTGGGGTCTCCCCATGTGAGAGTAGGACATCGCCAGGCTTCAAATATAGAGAAAAGGCCACCTGAAAAGGTGGCCTTTTTTCGTTTTCCTGCCAGCAAAAAAGATCTGTCCTCATCAGATCTCCTTGTATCGTGCATTGCCGATATTTCTACATTTCTACATAGTTGCTTTTGGTCTATTCATATTATGACTCGGTCTATTAATTGTTAACTGATTGTTTTGTTTGTTTTTCTTGTTATCATTTTGTACCTATAACGTATCAATAACAGGCTCTGAATAAAGGCCGAAAACTACAAAGTAAAGTCAATGAGGTTCAACTATGTCTGAGTTCGAAATGTTGGTAATGACAGCACTTGCCTGTCTGGGAATGGGAATGCTGGTTGTCGGTCCTGCAGTTGTGGCGTTCGCAGTCTATAAGAAGAAAAAGGCACAAGCGGCATTGTAGTCTGTGGATGAGTACCTTGAGAAAAATCAGAGATTGAACGCTAAATGAATGATTTGATTGTTATCCGTGCATTTGGATGTAAATTTTCATTATTCTTGAATTAACTCTGGTAATTCTCTGCTAGCTGTATAAAATACTCATCACTTCCTAAGGAATGAGTTAACTTCTGGGAAGTCGCTGAAAACAGCACTACAGGGGTGTAGCTCCAATTGGCAGAGCAGCGGATTCCAAATCCGCGTGTTGGGAGTTCGAATCTCTCCACCCCTGCCACATATAAAAGCCTCGACAGAAATGTCGGGGCTTTGCTGTATCTGGACGATGTGAAAGTTGTTCAAGGTCAACCCAAATGGGTAAACATGCATTTTACGCTTGTTGCATCTGGGAATTACCGATAGCATACGACAGTTGTTACTGACAGCCATTGTTAGTAACGGGTGATGGAGTTCCACCTTTAACCGCTCGACTGAGATAATGACTCCTGCTGTAGTAGGATAGATCCGTCTATGGTGGGGCCCGGTCATTTGCCATAGCATCTATCCTTGAACATATTCCCGAATGAGATAGAAACTTGGTATGGCACACCCATTAAGCGCTAATCCTAAAATTTTTGTCCAGATCTTGAGATGGACACTCCTTATTATTCCTGTTGCTGTCATTGTCGGCTCTCTAAATGCCTTTTTTCTGTGGATCCTTAATCTCGCCACTGAAACACGCATTGATAATGCGTGGTTGATTTACTTGTTGCCGCTTGCAGGTGTTGTCATTGTCTATTGCTACCGTAATCTTGGTAAGAACTCCGAAGGTGGCAACAACCTGATCATGGATGAGATCCATGAGCCTGGCGCTGGTATCCCTACACGCATGGGGCCGCTGGTTTTAATCACGACAGTGATCACCCATTTGTTCGGCGGCTCAGCGGGGCGTGAAGGAACCGCAGTGCAGATCGGTGGGGCGACAACACATTGGCTAGCCCGAGTCTTCAAGCTCAACGAAGCTGATACGCGTCTGATATTAATTGCCGGTGTGGCTGCCGGCTTTGGCGCGGTGTTTGGGACGCCGCTGACAGGGGCGATATTTGCCCTTGAGGTACTGGCGATAGGACGTCTGCGCTACGATGCCATCATTCCTGCTTTGTTTGCCGCTATTCTTGCAGATGTTGTATGCAGCGCGTGGGGGGCTCACCATACGCATTACCGGATAGACTTTCTTGAGACCATTACGTTGTTCGAGCATGCCATCAAAGTCGATATCGTGATGATAGCGAAGATTGTGCTGGCAGCCGTTGCTTTTGGTTTGGCTGGGTACCTGTTTGGTGAGCTGACTCATGTGTTTAAAGATATTTTCAAAGCGACGCTGAAGAACCCTTATCTTATTGTTGTCGTTGGTGGCTTGATAGTCATTGGTGCGGTGCAGTTGATCGGTAACTATGATTATATCGGCCTCGGTGTTTATTCGAGCCGGGAAGGGGGAGTCAGTATCCTCAGTGCATTTACCGAAGGCGGCGCGGAATGGTACAGCTGGTTGCTAAAGCTACTGCTGACGGCGATTACTCTGGCTGCAGGCTATAAAGGTGGCGAGGTAACTCCGCTGTTCTTTGTCGGGGCGACACTCGGCAATACCATGGCCTGGCTGTTGGGTGCCCCTGTCGATCTGTTTGCTGCGTTAGGGTTCCTGGCGGTGTTTGCCGCGGCCACCAATACACCACTGGCGTGTACCATTATGGGGATTGAGCTGTTTGGTGCCGAGCATATGCTGTATTTTGCTATTGCTTGTTATACCGCCTATTACTTTAGCGGTCATACTGGTATCTATTCTTCCCAAAGAGTGGCAGTGCCTAAGCTTTTCGATCTGGATGGAGCGCCGACAATCACCCATAAGTTAGGAGAGCTGAGAGATACGCATTCGTCCTTGCTTAAGACGGTGGTGAAAAAGTACACCAAATAATTATCGGGCCGCATCACAGTGCGGCCCGAGTTGTTTTTACATTCGTTAAACATTTTCTGTCGATTGCACTTGCTGCTGATAGCCTGCTTACCTATACTCTTCACTCAACTTGTCGGAGTGCCAACTGGCTGAGACCGCATTGCGGGATCCGTAGAACCTGATCGGGCTAATACCTGCGAAGGGAACAAGAGAAAAATCTTCTGTTTAGCTGCACCTTTATGATCCATAAAACTGTAGCTGCGGTACCAGATGACGCTGCACACCCTACGTGTACGCCTCTTGTTTAAGCACCAATCCGTCAAGCAACTTCCCCCTATATGGAATATAAAGGAAATTGCTATGTCGAGTCGCAAACAAGCGAGACTGGAAGCTAAACAATTTATTGATTCACTGACTGCCCAACCTTACCCCAACTCCCAGAAAGTCTATGTGCAAGGGAGCCGTTCTGATCTCCAGGTGCCAATGCGCGAGATATCGCTGTCGGATAGTTTGGTCGGCGGTACAAAACAAGAGCCTGTCTTCGAGCCGAATGAGCCGGTGCGTGTTTATGACACCTCGGGCTATTACACCGATCCGGCGCAGGCGATTGATATCTATGCCGGGCTACCGAAAGTACGCGAAAACTGGATTGCCGAGCGTGCCGACACCGAGTTACTCGATGAGCTTAGCTCCGCTTATTCCAAAGAGCGTCTGGCCGATGAAACACTGGATGAACTGCGTTTTGCCGAGGCGAACCGTATACGCCGTGCCAAGGCTGGCAAATGCGTGACCCAATTGCACTATGCTCGCCAGGGGATCATTACGCCGGAAATGGAGTTTATCGCAATCCGAGAAAACATGGGCAGGGCCAAGTATCGTGACGAAGTCCTGAACCAGCAGCACCCGGGGCTCAGCTTTGGGGCCAACCTGCCGGAAGAAATCACGCCGGAATTTGTTCGCCGAGAAGTGGCAGAAGGCCGCGCCATTATTCCCGCCAACATCAACCATCCTGAAACCGAGCCGATGATCATTGGCCGTAACTTTCTGGTAAAGGTGAATGCCAATATTGGTAATTCCGCCGTAAGCTCCTCCATCGAGGAAGAAGTGGAGAAACTGGTATGGTCGACCCGCTGGGGTGGCGATACAGTGATGGATCTGTCTACCGGTCGTAACATCCATGAAACCCGTGAGTGGATCATCCGCAATAGCCCGGTACCGATCGGTACGGTTCCTATGTATCAGGCATTGGAAAAGGTGAACGGGATAGCCGAGAACCTGAACTGGGAGGTCTTCCGCGACACGCTGCTGGAGCAGGCTGAGCAAGGGGTCGATTACTTTACGATCCATGCCGGAGTCTTGCTGCGTTATGTCCCGATGACAGCCAAGCGAGTCACGGGGATTGTCTCCCGTGGTGGTTCTATCATGGCCAAGTGGTGTCTGGCCCACCATCAGGAAAGCTTCCTGTATGAGCATTTTCGCGAAATCTGCGAAATCTGCGCCCAGTACGACATTGCCCTGTCGTTGGGTGACGGCTTGCGTCCGGGATCTGTTGCCGATGCCAATGACGAAGCTCAGTTTAATGAATTACGCACCCTCGGTGAGCTGACCAAGATTGCCTGGGAATACGATGTGCAGGTGATGATTGAAGGCCCGGGCCATGTGCCGATGCACATGATCAAAGAAAATATGGAAGAGCAGCTCAAGCATTGCCATGAAGCGCCTTTTTATACCCTTGGCCCGCTAACTACCGATATTGCTCCTGGCTATGACCACATCACCTCGGGGATTGGTGCGGCGATGATTGGCTGGTACGGTTGTGCCATGCTTTGTTATGTCACACCGAAGGAACATTTGGGATTACCTAATAAAGACGATGTAAAAGTGGGTCTGATCACGTACAAGCTATGTGCTCATGCGGCAGACTTGGCAAAAGGTCATCCGGGGGCCCAAGTTCGTGATAATGCATTGTCTAAAGCGCGCTTTGAATTTCGCTGGGAAGATCAATTTAACCTAGGTTTAGACCCGGATACGGCGCGCGCCTATCATGATGAAACTCTACCTCAGGAGTCCGGAAAAGTGGCTCACTTCTGTTCAATGTGTGGACCCAAATTCTGTTCGATGAAGATCTCGCAGGAAGTGCGGGATTATGCCAGCGATCTGGAAAAGAACGAGGAGCTGGCCATCAAGTTGCTTGAAGATCCTCTCGAAGGTATGCAGCAGAAAGCCGATGAATTCCGGGCTCGAGGTAGTGAGTTATATCACCCTGTTCAAGAGGATAGTTAATGAGCTCTTTATGTTTACCCGATAGTTTAACGCCACTGCTGATGCATGTGGAACCTTTGCTTGCCGCGGCTGATAAATACCAGCTGGGCGAGCAGGTTAGTGTGGAGTGGAGCGAGTCGGAGACTGTCGATATTCAAATCGAAGAGCGTCAGTTCAGCCTGGTGTTTAATCAGGCTGAGGCTGATATTGCCGGTTATAAGGTGCTGGATCAGTGGATTGCACCTTATCCGGAACTTTGCGAGATACAGCAGCAAGTGGCTGCTGACCCGTCTTTGGTGATTTGCGGTTTGCCGACCGAAAAGGGCTGTGTCGATATCTGGCACCACAATGGCGAGGCGAGAGCCGTCTATTGCCACCACGCCGGTGCCAGTGAACCACAGCGTGCCATGTTGCTGGCAGCACTGGCGCTGGATTATCCGCTGGAAGATGCGGTCACGCTGTCCCGAGCTCATGCCCGAGGCTACTTTGAAAGTCATGCGGATGGCTATGGTGAAACGGGCTGGCCAATGACGCGAGAGCTGTTTCCGCGCCCGCTTACCGCCAACCATCCTGAGGCAGATGAGCTGGGTTGGGATAGCAAGGAAGTGGCGGTAGCACCTTTTGCCGCGACAGATCCTGCCAAGTTGGCGCTGTATCCGGTAGTCGACTCGGCGGAGTGGGTGGAACGCCTACTGTCGTTGGGTGTGACCACCACTCAGCTGCGGATTAAGGATCCGGCCGAGCCGACACTGGAAACCCAGGTTGAGCAAATCATTGCAGCCGGAAACCGGCATCAGGCACAGGTGTATGTGAATGATTACTGGCAGCTGGCTATCAAGCATCAGGCTTATGGTGTTCACCTTGGGCAGGAAGATTTGGAAACGGCTGATTTGCAGGCGATCCAGCAGGCCGGTTTGCGCCTGGGTCTGTCGACCCATGGCTATTATGAAATATTGCGGGCGGCTGAGTTCGCACCGAGTTATATCGCGTTGGGACATATCTTCCCGACCACGACCAAAGAGATGCCGTCCAAGCCACAGGGGCTGAATCGGCTGGCGCTATATCAGAAGCTGATCGGTGATCAGTTCCCTACCGTGGCCATTGGCGGTATTGATCTGGCGCGGGCTGAAAAAGTCTGGCGCACTGGTGTAAGCAGCGTTGCTGTGGTTCGCGCGGTGACTCAGGCCGACGATACCCAGGCTGCGGTTGACGCCTTTAATCAGTTGCTGGTTCGCCATGAGCATATCAAGGGTGGCGATGATGCTCAGTGATCAGGCGTTTCTACGCTATAACCGCCAGATCATGCTGCCCGAGATCGGCGAGCAGGGTCAGCAGTTATTGGCTGAAGCGCAGGTGTTACTGGTCGGTGCCGGCGGGCTGGGTTCGGCGGCTGCGCTGTATCTGGCCGGAGCCGGTGTCGGCAATATTATTATTGCTGACGATGACGAGGTCGACAGTTCGAACTTGCAGCGTCAGGTGATTTACCGTGATAGCCACAAGGGGCAAAGCAAGGTACAGGCGGCGGCAGAACAGCTCAAGGCGTTGAATCCGCATATCCGGGTTCGCCCGGTCCAGGCTCGGCTTGCTGATCAGAGACTGGCGATGGAAGTAGCGCTGGCCGATGTGGTGCTCGACTGCTCTGACAATCTTGAGACGCGCCATGCCGTAAATCGTGCCTGTTTTCGTGCCAACAAAGCATTGATTTCAGGCGCTGCTATTCGCTGGCAGGGACAGCTGATGGCTTTTGATTTTCGTCAGGGCCAGGGGCCTTGTTATCACTGCCTGTTTCCCTGGCAACCGGATGCTCCGCAAGAGCCGCAGAACTGCAGTAATTCGGGCATTGCCGGTCCGGTTGTCGGCATGATGGGAACCATGCAGGCGCTGGAGACTATCAAGCTGATTACCGGCGCCGGAGAGGTTGCCTTTGGCACCTTGCAGCAGTTTGACGGGCTGACGATGGCATGGCAAAGGTTCCATCTTGCCCAAGATAAACGTTGCCCGGTGTGTGGCACAGGAGAATAACGAATTATGACAGACACAACATCCGTCATTCAGGTACAGGTCAATGACAAACCTGTGAGATGCCCGGAAGGACAGAGCCTGACAGCGTTGCTAACCATGTTGGACATGCCGTTGCAGGCAACGGCGGTGGCGCTGAATGACGATATTGTTGCCCGCAGCGAGTGGGACAGCACATTACTTAATACGGGCGATCGTATTGCCTTATTCCAAGCTATTGCCGGAGGCTAAATGCTTACTATTGCAGACAAGACGTTTTCATCCCGCCTGTTTACCGGTACGGGAAAATATGCCAACAGTCGGGCAATGGCGGACTCTATTATTGCTTCCGAGTCAGAACTGGTGACTATGGCCTTAAAGCGGGTCGATATTGAAAATCGTGACGATGATATTTTGGCTCCTCTTGTGGCTGCCGGGGTGAACTTGCTACCTAATACCTCGGGCGCAAAGAATGCAAAAGAAGCCGTGTTTGCCGCAAAACTGGTCCGCGAGGCGTTGGGAACAAATTGGCTGAAGCTGGAAATTCACCCGGACCCTAAATACCTGATGCCCGATCCGATTGAAACCCTGGCAGCCGCTGAAGAATTGGTGCGTGAAGGCTTTATCGTATTGCCTTATTGCCATGCCGATCCGGTGTTGTGTAAACGGCTGGAAGAGGCCGGTTGTGCGGCGGTGATGCCGCTTGGGGCACCGATAGGTTCC
This sequence comes from Photobacterium kasasachensis, assembly GCF_050336885.1. Lineage (NCBI taxonomy): Bacteria > Pseudomonadati > Pseudomonadota > Gammaproteobacteria > Vibrionales > Vibrionaceae > Photobacterium > Photobacterium kasasachensis. Next base: position 98,107 of record NZ_JAKJSH010000022.1, on the reverse strand, counting down.
AACAAAGGATTGGCATCGCGTGACTTTTTGGAAATCATCATCGATCAGGCGCGGGTGCCGGTAATAGTCGATGCTGGTATTGGTGCTCCTTCCCATGCCGCCGAAGCGATGGAGATGGGGGCTGATGCAGTGTTGGTCAATACCGCGATTGCGGCCGCGGCTGATCCGGTTGCCATGGGCAAGGCCTTCAAGCTGGCTGTTGAAAGTGGTCGCATGGCCTATGAAGCAGGGCTGGCCGGTACGGTTAACCATGCGATAGCCTCCAGCCCGCTGACGGCTTTTTTGGATCAGAGCGCATAGGGGAGCGGCATGAGTTACGTTGATGTCTGGAAGCAGCTTGAATGGGATGATATCCGATTGTCGATTTACAGCAAAACGGCGTCGGATGTCGAGCGTGCCCTGCGTAAGCCCAAGCGTGATTTGGAGGATTTCAAGGCCTTGATCTCCCCAGCGGCCGAACCCTATCTGGAACAAATGGCGCAGCAGTCGGCTGCGCTGACCCGCAAGCGGTTCGGCCATACGATTTCCTTTTATGTGCCGCTCTATCTGTCGAACCTGTGTGCCAATGCCTGTACCTATTGCGGTTTTTCGATGGAGAACCGGATCAAGCGCCGGACATTGAGTAAGTCTGAAATCGCCCGAGAATGTCAGGCTATCAAAGCGATGAATTTTGATAGCGTGCTGCTGGTGACCGGCGAGCATGAGCGTAAGGTCGGGATGGCGTATTTCCGTGAAGCGGTGCCGGCGGTCAAAGAGCAGTTCAGCTACCTGGCCATGGAAGTTCAGCCGCTGGATCAGGATGAGTATGCCGAGCTGAAAACCTTGGGGCTGGACGCCGTGATGGTATACCAGGAGACCTACAGCGCATCAACTTATGCCGAGCATCATTTGCGAGGCAACAAAATGGACTTTGAATACCGGCTGGAAACACCGGACCGCCTGGCGAAGGCCGGGATTGATAAGATAGGCATTGGCGCCCTGATCGGATTGGAAGAGTGGCGCACGGACTGTTTCTATGTCGCCAGTCACCTCGACTACCTTGAGCGTACCTACTGGCAGACCCGCTATTCCATCTCGTTTCCGCGGCTAAGGCCTTGTGAAGGGGGCTTGCAGCCCAAGTCCGTTATGGATGATCGCCAACTGGTACAGCTGATCTGTGCTTACCGGCTGTTTAATCCGGAAGTCGAGCTATCACTGTCGACCCGAGAGTCACCACAGTTCCGAGATAATGCCTTGCCACTAGGGGTAACCAGTATGTCGGCCGGATCGAAAACGCAACCGGGCGGCTATGCCGATGACGAGCCGGAACTGGAGCAGTTCTCGATCAGTGATGAGCGCTCGGCCGCTGCCGTGGCAGAGGCGGTCAAAAAGCACGGTTTCGAGGTGGTGTGGAAGGACTGGCACCATGCCTACTCGGGCTAGCGGATTGTTGATGTTTGGCTCTATATCGGCATCGAAAGTGCTCATTTATATCTATAAACTCCGCGCTGTCTCTTTGCTCTAGAGCCATATCCTGAACAGTCTATATGATAACGCCCGCGAGAATGCGGGCGTTGTGGTATCTACAGCTTGAGATGAGCTGTTAGCGCTTAAGCGGTGCAGTTGCCTGTGCCAGCCAAGCCAGATCGTCACCTTCCAATGCCGGGCTGATCGCCTCGAATACTGTCTTGTGGTAGTTATTCAGCCATGCCAGTTCGACATCTGTCAGCAGATCAATATCAACCAGACGACGGTCAATCGGAGCGCGGGTCAGTGACTCAAAGCCCATCACCGTCATATCGCCAGCGGTTTCCACTTCAACAACCAGTTCTAGGTTCTCGATACGGATACCAAAGGCATCGGCGCGGTAGTAACCCGGCTCGTTCGATAGCACCATACCCGGTAGCAGGGCAGTTGGGTTGTGTACTTTGGCAATGCGCTGCGGGCCTTCGTGGACGCTCAGGAAGTGGCCGACACCGTGACCGGTACCGTGGTCATAGTCAAAACCGTGTGCCCATAGGTGCTGGCGAGCCAGTGCATCGAGCTGGGAGCCGGTGGTGCCTTTCGGGAACCGGGCCGTAGCCAGGGCAATATGGCCTTTCAGTACCAGGGTGAAAGTTTGTTTGACCTCGTCACCCGGTTGGCCGATAGCGATGGTACGGGTAATATCCGTTGTACCGTCTGGGTACTGGCCGCCTGAATCGACCAGGTAGACATTGTCCATTTCCAGAACGCTTGGCTCCGGCTGGTTCAGGTGATTGTAGTGACACATGGCAGCATTGCCGCCGGCGGCCGAAATTGTATCGAAGCTCACATCGGTACAGCTGGTGTCCTGAATACGGAACTGCCACAGCTTGCCAGACAGCGTACCTTCGTCCAGAAGGTGACCTGCTGCAACCTGGGCATCAACCCATGCCAAGAACTTGGAGACAGCGACACCATCGCGAATATGGCAGGCTTTCATGCCGGCAATTTCAGTCGGGTTTTTCGCCGCTTTTGGGAGCAGACAAGGATCGGCTGCTTCAATCAGGTTGGCACCTGCTGTACGCAGTACCTGAGCGGCCCAGGCGTTGCTGGTCGCCGGGTCAATCAATACCTGTTTGCCGTTCAGAGACTGAAGTCCCGCTTCCAGTGCTTCTGGCTTATGGATACGGACACCTTCACCGACATGGGCGGCAAACTCTGCTGGCAGACGCACCGGGTCGATGTAGAAGTCAACGCTCTCGTCAGCATGGATAATCGCTGTTGATAGCAATACCGGCAGGCTCGGTACATCGCTGCCGCGGATATTCAGCAGCCAGGCAATGCTGTCTACCTGAGTCAGCAGGGCCGCTTCGGCTTTTTGTTTTTTCAGCTCGGTTGCAATGTTGCTGCGTTTGTCGGCGCTGCTCTGGCCAACGAAATCCAGACCCATCAGTTTTGCATCGGACAGTGTTGCTGCCGGACGGTCATGCCACAGGGTATCGATAGGGTTGGCATCAACACAAACAAGCTCAAGAGCTCCGGCCAGGCTTTCGGTGGTGCGAGTCAGCCAGGCGCCGCTATGCAGGCGGGCATCAATAGCCACTTTGCTGCCGGCGGCCAGATTATCCTGAGTCCACTGGACTGGTGGCTCGTCAATCAGATGGCGGTATTCGAAAACGTCGCCCGGTACTTGCTTACGGACCTGAACAACATAGCGACCGTCAACAAATACAGCTGCTTTTTCACGCGTGATCACCGCCATACCGGCCGATCCCGTAAAGCCTGTTGCCCACAGTAAACGTTCGTTATGGGCCGGGATATATTCGCCGAGGTATTCATCTTCATGAGGAATAAGCAAAGCGTCTAGCTGGTTGTCGGCCAACCACTGGCGGATCTGCTCAACACGTTGTGAGATAACTTCTTGCATGTTTTGAGGTTCCTTGTTTTTGCCGCCGTCTGAATGACGGAATGAATGCCAACCTGAAGAAATCAAAGCAAGGCGACGAGTAATGAGACAGGTTGCCTTGCACTGAGTTGTTCAGGCTGCGGCCATAACGTTAGCGCTTTTGCAAGTCGGCTGCAATTAGGTGGTAGACAAATCACGACATCGGCTGATGATTAACTCCCTTAACCAACTGTGTCCGAGGTCTTTTTCTTGATGTTGATGCCAGAAAAGCGTGTATGCCATAGCAGGAAGTTCTGGTGGAAGCGGTAATACCACGAGATCGAGCTGGGCGGTGATGTAATGGGCAAAGTGACTCGGGGCGGTAAATACGAGATCGGTATGGGTGCATAAACTGGCAGCACTGTTGAAGTCCGGCACGTACATCGCGATGTCACGGTGCAAGCCTTTCTCGGCCAGTTTGTAGTCCAGCAGCCAGCGATCGTCCTGCCCGCAGCGGACCTGGATATGGCGTTGTTCAAGGTAGTAGTCCTGATCCCACTCCCTGTCGGTCTGGCACAGAATTGGGTGGCCCTGGCGGACAATACAGCGTTGGGTATCACGGCATAACTCCTGGAACACAATTCCTTTCGGCGGCATCAGGGTCAGCATCGCGTCCTTGGGGTTGAGATCCTTGCCGGTGATCCCGAAATCAATTTCGCCCCTCTGGAGACGATCAAAGGTATTGGGTTCCCATGCCTGGGTATCGAGAATGATATTGGGTCCTTTGGCAAAAATCTCTCCTAAGAATTGCGGCAGAAAAAGCGGGTAGGCGCTCTCGACCAGGGCCATTTTGAAATGGCGCTCGCTGGTTTCGGGAATAAACTCTGCCGGGGCGGTGAGCAGTTCGACTTCTCGCAGCAGGTGATCGAGCAGGGGAAGTAGCGCCTGCGCCCGGGGAGTTGGTGCCATACCGTGGGCGGTACGGGTAAAGAGCGGATCGCTAAATTGCTCGCGCAGGCGTGTCAGGCTCTTGCTGACTGCCGACTGGCTGAGGTTCAGCCGTCTGGCGGCATGGGTCACACTGCGTTCTTCCAGCAGGACATGGAGGCAAACCAGCAAGTTGAGATCGATACGGGCAAGTTTTTCAAAAGACACAACAAAACCTCAGGCAGAGTGATATTCCAGAATGGAAATTCTGATTTGAATATAAACCATTTCTGTTCATATCTCTAAGGGCTTAGACTGCCGCCATAACAAGAGAGGAAAGTCACATGAAGCCTGAAAACACGCAGTCCGGAACAAGGTTGGTTGCCCTGATGGTCACCCTTGTCCTATTTAGCCCACTGGCTATCGATATCTACCTGCCCGCCCTGCCGGCGATGGCAGAGACTTTCGCGGTTGACGCTACCCGGGTTCAGGATACGGTGACCTGGTTTATGTTTAGCCTCGGCCTGGGACAGCTATTGGCAGGCCCGCTGGCTGACCGTTTTGGACGTCGCCCTATTGCCCTGGGCGGAGTAAGTATTTATGCCCTCAGTGCGGCGATGGCGTACTGGGCGCAGACACTGGATTTATTGCTGGTGGCTAGACTGCTGCAGGGGTTCGGCGCTTGTGCAACCTCGGTGGCTGCCTTTGCCGCCGTTCGCGACAGCTTCGGGCCTGAACGCAGCGGCCGAATGATCAGCTACCTCAATGGGGCGATCTGCTTTATTCCGGCATTGGCACCGCTGCTGGGTTCGTGGCTGACCCATGAATTTGGCTGGCGTTCGAACTTCAGCTTTATGGCTGGCTTTGCCCTGGTGGCCGGTTCCTTCCTGGCGGTCTTTTTCAAGGAAACACGCCCGGCGGAAACCAAGGCTGATGGTGTGTTATTCAGTGCTGAACGCTATATGTCGGTGTTGCGCGAACCGGTGTTTTTGTTCCACGCCACGCTTTGTATGCTGTCGATGGCGGTGATTCTGGCCTATGTGACCTCGGCGCCGGTATGGCTGATGGTGGAGCAGGGACAGAGCATGGGACAGTTTACAATGTGGTTCGGAGTGAATGCTGTCCTGAATATTCTGGCCTGCATGGTGGCACCCAAATACATGGATAAGTTTGGTACCCGTAACACCCTTAATCTCGGTTTGCTGATGCTGATTGGCTCCGGAGCGGCGATGCTGGTACTGAGCAGCATTCATCAGGCATGGGCCTTTATGGTGCCTATCTTTATGTCGTCTTTTGGTTTTGCCTTTGTTTTGGGCTCGGCGGCAGGCAAGGCGCTGGCACAGTTCGGTGACCGTGCCGGCACGGCTGCGGCATTGCTGGGGCTGTTCCAGATGAGCGGTGCCGGCATGATGGTGAGCCTGACTCAGCGTCTGGATTTAACCCCGCCGATGCTGCTGACGTTGCAGATGTGGCTATTGGTTCCCGGCCTGTTGATCCTGTGGTCAAAGCTGGGGCGCCGCTGGCATGCTGTCGCAACAACCAGCTAAGAACACTGAATTTATAACTAGACGCCTTTTCCCTGCAGGGCGCTGGGTCTCGACAACCCTTCTATGATTTGCCTGTCACGCTGTGGCAGGTTTTTTTTTGCCTTTCCATTGCTGGATCAACAGTCCGCAGACAATCAGCACCAGCCCGGCAAGGGTCGAGGGATGGATTTCTTCGCCGATGATGGTTGCCAGTAACAGCAGGGAGATAAACGGCGAAATGAAGATCAGGTTGCTGATCCGGGCTGTGTTGCGGGTGAGTCTCAGGGCATTGAGCCACAGGACAAACGTCACGCCCATCTCAAACAGTCCGACATAGCTGACGGCAAGCCAGCCTTGCCACGGCACGCTTGGCCAGTTGCCGAGATAGAGGCTGAGGCCGATAGAGAAAGGCAGCGAGACCAAAAAACCGAGCAATACGCCCAGTACGGGATCGGCCTGGTTCTTGGCATTGAGGATCCAGTACATGGCCCACAGCAGGGTGGATAACAGTGCCAGTGCGACTCCGGCAGGGTTATCAAACTGCAAGGCCATGATATCGCCCTTGGTCGCGATCACCACAACACCCAGGTAGCCCAAGCCACAGGCTACCCAGTCCTGCTTGCGAATTTTCTGGCCGAGAAACACCGCTGCCATCAAAGTTAGGGTAATGGCCCAGCTGTAATTGAGGGGTTGGGCCTGCGAGGCCGGCAATAGGTCATAGGCCTTGAACAGGATCAGATAATAGGCAAAGGGATTGATCAAGCCGAGCAGCAGATAATAGAAAGGGCGGGCCATGAACGTGCGGCCAAGCAGATGTAGCTTGCCCTGAAAGAAAGCGATAATTATCAGCGCGACGGCGGAGACCACACTGGCTGCCACCATCATTTGGATCGGGCTGAAGAAATCAAGGGTGATTTTAAATGCCGTGGCAACCGTCGACCAGAGTAGAACTGCTGCCAACCCATATCCGAGAGCGTAACGTTCGTTCATTATTCATCCATCATCTTTTTGGCTGCTTTTATATTAGAAATCGCAGCACGGGTTATTCGTCATACCAAAGGCTGCCAGTCTATTCGATTGTCGATAGCCCGACCAGATAGTGGTTTCTCAGGCTGTGACAGCAAGCCCAATCATTATGCCTGCTCGATGGAGGTCCCCATTCAGGACTGGTTAACTCGCCATAATGGCTGGACATTTATCCAGTATCCACTTAGCCTTTAGCACAGAATAAATCGAGAATGAGTTCGTCTGACAACCATCATTCTTGCTATTAATTAGGGTTGGAAATCATGATAACTGAGTGGCTCACAGGAGCGGAGCTGGCTGTTGTTGCAGCGCTGTCCGGAGCAACCGTAGCCAGTGTGATCACCGCACTATGGATGAAAGGCCGCTGGCAGCAACAAGCGCAACTGCTCCGTCAGCAGGCCGAAGCGGATGCCCGCCTGGCCCAAAGCCAGGAACAGCATTATCAGGCTCAGCTTGCAGAGCGAAACCAGGATCTCGATGAGCTGGACGTTGAGCGGGACCGCCTGACGTCCGAGTTGCGCCAGATGCATGCCCGTCTGGCGGCGGCATTGGAAAAAATGCGCCATTTCGAAGCGCTGAAAAATGAGAAACAGTACCTGACCGAACAGCTGGAGAATGCCCGGCTGGCCAATGCCGGGTTAGAGGCGGATCTGCGCGAGCAGGAAGCCCGTCATTTCGAAGAGCAAAGAGCAGCAGATGACAAGATTGCCTTGCTGGAAAATGCCGAAGAGCGGCTGCGGGTCCAGTTTGAAAGTCTGGCCAACCGGCTGTTCGAACAGAAAACCCGAACCGTCGACGAGCAGAACAAGCTCAGCCTGGAGCACCTGCTCAGCCCGCTCAAAGAGCAGCTGGAGGGTTTCAAAAAGCAGGTGACCGACAATTTCAGTCAGGAAGCCCGTGAGCGCCATACCCTAGTGCATGAGATCAATAACCTGAAGCAGCTCAACGAACAGATGGCCCGTGAGGCGATCAACCTGACCCAGGCCCTGAAAGGTGACAACAAGGCCCAGGGTAACTGGGGCGAAGTGGTGCTGGCCCGGGTACTGAGTGAATCCGGGTTGCGGGAAGGCCATGAGTACCAGACCCAGATCAGCCTGGAAAACGAAGAGGGCAAGCGCTACCAGCCAGATGTGGTTGTGCGCTTGCCACAGGAGAAGGACGTGGTGGTCGATGCCAAGATGTCGCTGGTTGCCTATGAACGCTTCTTCAATGCCGAGACAGCGGCCGAGCAGGAGTTGGCCCTGAGCGAGCACGTGGCATCGGTGCGAAGTCATATGCGCGGCCTGAGCCGTAAGGACTATCACCAGTTGCATGGTATTCGCAGCCTGGATTATGTACTGATGTTCATCCCGGTCGAACCGGCCTTTCAGGCGGCAGTCGAAGCCGACCCGAGCCTGATCCGTGATGCGATGGAGCAGAACATCATGCTGGTCAGCCCGACTACCCTGTTGGTGGCCCTACGTACGATCAATAACCTGTGGCGTAACGAGCGCCAGAACCAGAATGCCAAGCAAATTGCCGACCGGGCCGGCAAGCTCTATGACAAGCTGCGTCTTTTCGTGACGGATATGGAGGCGGTTGGGGCATCGCTCGATAAAGCTAACCTGAGCTACCAGGGAGCGATGAACAAGCTGGTGACGGGGCGCGGTAATGTGATCCGCCAGGCCGAAAGCTTCAAGTTGCTGGGGGTCGAGGTCAAGCGGGATATCAGCCCTGCCCTAGTCGAGCAGGCCCAGGCAGCGAAGGCGATAACGGAAGAAAGCAAGTCCTCGGCACTGTCACCTGCGGCGTCTGCTGCAAATGATTTACCGTAGTGCTTTGAGCAAACCGCAGCCATCAAGTACACTAAGCCGGATAATTAAACACATATAGTATGACGGATATAGCATGACGGACACCACACAAGATACGACCCATTTTGGCTATCGTACTGTAGCCAAGGAAGACAAAGCGGATCTGGTCGCGGAAGTATTTCATTCCGTAGCCGCGAAATACGACATCATGAACGACATGATGTCGATGGGTATCCATCGGGTATGGAAGCGCTTTACCATTGATTGCAGTGGTGTTCGCCGTGGCCATCGAGTGCTGGATCTCGGTGGTGGTACAGGTGATCTGACGGCTAAGTTTTCCCGTATCGTCGGTGAAGACGGCCAGGTTGTACTGGCGGATATCAACAACTCGATGCTGAAAGTCGGTCGCAGCAAGCTGCGTGATATCGGCATCGTCGGTAACGTCGGTTATGTGCAGGCCAATGCCGAAGAACTGCCGTTCCCGGATGATTACTTTGACTGTATTACCATTAGCTTCTGTCTGCGTAACGTGACAGACAAAGACAAGGCACTGCGCTCGATGTTCCGGGTGCTGAAGCCGGGTGGCCGCCTGTTGGTGCTGGAGTTTTCCAAGCCACAGCTTGAGCCGCTGTCTAAGGTCTACGATGCCTATTCTTTCCATCTGCTACCAAAAATGGGCGAACTGATTGCCAATGATGCGGAAAGCTATCGCTATCTGGCCGAGTCTATTCGAATGCACCCGGATCAGGATACGCTGGAAGGCATGATGAAAGATGCCGGTTTCGAGCAGACCCAGTACTACAACCTGACGGGCGGTATTGTTGCCCTGCACCGCGGCTACAAGTTCTGAGGACATTATGCCATTCGATGCTTTTGTTACCGGCGCGGTAGAAACCTCGCTAAATACCCTGTTAAAGGACGACGCCGAGAGTCAGCGTCGTCTGGGACGTCTGCGCGGCAAAGTCATTAGCGTAACTATTAATGAGTTTGGCAAGACGCTGATCTTTATTTTCAGTCAGCAAATCGACGTACTGGCAGTCTATGAAGGTGAGGTGGACTGCGAACTTGCACTGAATCTGACCGTGCTGCCGGAGCTGCGTCAGCAGGCTAACCTGACCCAGTTGATCAAGGCCGACAAGCTGGCGCTGGAAGGTGATATCCAGCTGGCCCAGCAGTTCTCGGCATTGCTGAGCGGCCTTAAGCCGGATGTGGAAGAGAAGCTGTCGCAATATACCGGTGATATTGTTGCCCATACCCTGGTCAGCGGCCTGAAAACTGGTGCGCAGCGAATTCGCCAGGGAGCGAAGCGACGCCAGCGCGATTTGGCAGAAGTGATCACCGAAGAATGGAAGCTTGCGCCGCAGGCGCTGGAGATCGCCCACTTTGCCGATCAGGTCGATGATCTGAAATCGGATGTTGCCCGTTTCGAGGCCCGACTTGATCAACTTCTGGGGCAACGCTAAACCATGATGACCTATTCGGAGTTTAAACGCCTTTATCAAATTACCACGGTGAAGCTGCGCTATGGGCTGGATGAGTTTCTGCCTGACGATCCGCGGGTTAAAGCACCGAAAATGGCTCGCAAGTCACTGTTTTGGATCAAGAACCAGCATGCCGACAAACCGCTGGGTGTCCGCCTGAGGCTGGCGCTGCAGGAGCTGGGACCGGTGTGGATCAAGTTCGGCCAGATGATGTCGACCCGCCGGGATTTGTTTCCGCCGCACATCGCCGATCAGCTGGCGATGCTGCAGGATCAGGTTGCCCCGTTTGACGGCAAACTGGCAAAGCAGCAGATGGAACAATCGTTGGGTGGACCGCTGGAAACCTGGTTTGATGACTTTGACGAAACACCGCTGGCATCAGCCTCTATTGCCCAGGTTCATACCGCGACGCTGAAATCGGATGGCCGCAAGGTCGTACTCAAGGTGATCCGCCCGGATATTCTGCCGGTGATCCAGGCCGATATTAAGCTGATGTACCGGATGGCGCGCATTTTGTCGCGGGCGTTGCCGGAAGCCCGCCGTCTGCGTCCGGTCGAGGTGGTACGGGAGTACGAGAAGACCCTGTTGGACGAGCTGAACCTGATGCGCGAAGCGGCCAACGGTATTCAGCTGCGCCGCAACTTTGAAGACAGCGATATGCTGTATGTGCCGGAGGTATATACTGATCTCAGCAGCGAGCGCTTGCTGGTGATGGAGCGCATCTACGGTATCCAGGTCTCTGATGTCGACGCCCTGGTGGCCAATGGCACAGATTTGAAGCTACTGTCCGAAAACGCGGTGAATATCTTCTTTACCCAGGTGTTCCGCGACAGCTTTTTCCATGCCGACATGCATCCCGGTAATATTTTTGTTGCACGAGAAAACCCGGAAAATCCGCAGTGGATTGCGCTCGATTGTGGTATCGTCGGCACCCTCAACCGGGAAGACAAGCGCTACCTGGCTGAAAACTTGCTGGCCTTTTTTAACCGAGACTATCGGAAAGTGGCCGAGCTGCACGTTGATTCCGGCTGGGTACCGAAAGACACCAACATTGATGACTTCGAGTTCGCGATCCGTACGGTGTGCGAGCCTATTTTTGAAAAGCCGCTGGCTGAAATTTCGTTTGGCCATGTGCTGCTGAACCTGTTTAATACCGCGCGCCGCTTCAACATGGAAGTACAGCCGCAGCTGGTGCTGCTGCAGAAAACCCTGTTGTATGTAGAAGGGTTAGGGCGCCAGCTCTACCCGCAGCTGGACTTGTGGGATACGGCCAAACCCTTCTTGGAAGACTGGATGTCCCGTCAGGTAGGACCACAGGCCGTTATTGATGGTGTTAAAAGTAGGGCTCCGTTCTGGGCAGAAAAATTGCCGGAGTTACCGGAATTACTGTATGACAGTTTGCGCCAGGGCAATGCACTGAACCAACGGATTGATACACTCTACGACAACTTTATGGATAGTCGGCGCGATCAGAGCCTGGCAAGGTTCTATTTTGGTATAGGTGCAACCTTGGTTGTATGTTCTGCCATACTTTTTAGTAATCATATTGAAACTTATCCAGCGGTCTCGGCCGTTACGGGGGTCACGTTTTGGTTACTTGGGTGGCGTGCTTGCCGCAAATAGCAGGTAAAGTATGCAGCCTAAACATATCGTTTTTGTTATCAACCACAATTAGCTGAGGTAAAACAAGCATGGGTGGTATTAGTATCTGGCAATTGCTTATCATTGCATTGATCATTGTGCTTCTTTTCGGTACCAAGAAACTTCGCTCGCTGGGCGGTGATCTGGGTTCTGCCGTGAAGGGCTTTAAGAAAGCGATCGGTGAAGATGAATCGGCAGCCAAGAAAGACGCTGACGCGGATTTCGAGCAAAAGAAACTTGCTGATGATCAGCAGGGTGAGCAGGCTCAAAAGAGCCAGAAAGACAAAGAGCAGGTTTAACGCGTGTTTGATATCGGGTTCTGGGAGTTAATACTGATCTCGGTGGTGGGATTGGTAGTACTGGGGCCGGAACGTCTTCCCGTCGCGATCCGTTCGGTATCGCGCTGGGTTGGCGCTGCTCGTAATATGGCTAATTCGGTGAAAGATGAACTGTCGCAAGAACTGAAAATTCAGGAATTGCAGGAAAATCTGAAGAAGGCCGAGCAAATGGGAATGAAGGACTTGTCGCCTGAACTGCGTGATTCGGTGGAAGAGCTGAAACAAGCCGCCGCGGATGTGCAGCGTCCCTATGCTGAGAAAAACGAGCACACCTCAGCAACGACTTCTCAAAAGCAGGATTAAATTACATCACTATGTCTACAGTCGAAGAAACGCAACCGTTATTCAGCCATTTGGTAGAGCTGCGTAATCGGCTGCTGCGTTCCATTTTGAGTGTATTAGTGGTTTTTCTTGGTCTGGTCTGGTTTGCCAACGACATCTATGCGTTTTTGTCGGCACCTTTGGTCGAGCGTCTGCCCGACGGGGCGACGATGATTGCAACGGATGTGGCATCGCCTTTCTTTACACCAATAAAACTCACTTTGGTTACCTCAGTGTTTGTTGCTGTACCTATGATTTTGTATCAGGTGTGGGGCTTCATTGCGCCGGGCCTGTACAAACACGAACGTAAGCTGATCATGCCGTTGCTGTTTTCCAGCTCGTTGCTGTTCTACGCCGGGGTGTCTTTTGCTTATTTTGTCGTGTTCCCGCTCGTGTTTGGTTTCTTTACCAGCATTGCGCCGGACGGGGTACAGGTTGCAACTGACATTGCCAGCTACCTCGACTTTGTTCTGGCACTGTTTATGGCCTTCGGTATCGCCTTTGAGATCCCGGTTGCCATTATTCTGCTGTGCTGGACCGGGGCGACCGATCCGCAGAGCCTGAAGCAGAAGCGGCCATATATCATTGTGGCAGCCTTTGTGGTGGGGATGATGCTGACGCCGCCGGACATTATTTCGCAGACATTGCTGGCTATTCCTATGTGCTTGCTGTTTGAGGTTGGCTTGTTCTTCTCGCGCTTCTATATCCGCGACGGAGAAGAGGAAGACGCTGAACATGACGAGCAATAAGCGTAATGCATGACAGAAGAACCGGCCGCTGGCCGGTTTTTTTATACAACTTTCAGAGATGGATGATCACATGATAGATATCGGGGTCAACTTGACCAATAGTCGTTTTGACAAAGATCGCGAGGCGGTGATTGAACGGGCGAAGGAGGCTGGCATCAAGGGTCTGGTGCTGACCGGAACCTGTATCGAAGAGAGCCGTCAGGCCCAGGCGATGGCCCGCCAATGGCCGCAATATTGCTACAGTACGGCCGGGGTACATCCGCACGATGCCAAAACGGTCTCCGATCTGGCCCTGCCGGCTATCCGCCAGTTGGCGGCTGAGCCTGAAGTGGTCGCCATCGGTGAATGCGGATTGGATTTCAATCGCGATTTCTCGCCGCGGCCGCAGCAGGAAGCCGTCTTTGAGGCGCAGCTGGCCTTGGCGGCGGAGCTCAATATGCCCGTGTTCATGCACTGCCGTGATGCCCATGAACGGTTTCTGGCGATCCTTAAGCCGTGGCGTGACCGCCTTCCGGCCGCGGTCCTGCACTGCTTTACCGGCACCGAGACCGAACTGAAAGAGTGCCTGGCGATGGACCTGCATATCGGTATTACCGGCTGGGTATGTGACGAACGGCGGGGGACCGAACTGCGCGAGATCGTGCACCATATTCCGGATAACCGCCTGATGATCGAGACGGACTGTCCGTATTTGCTGCCGCGGGACTATCGACCGAAGCCCAAGTCCAGCCGAAACGAACCTAAGTTCTTGCCGCATATCGCATCTGTGATTGCCCAGTGTCGCAATCAGGAAGCGGCCGAAGTGATTGCCCATTCTTATATTACTACCCAGGCATTTTTTGCAATCGGATCGCCCGAAGCCTGACAGAGTGGTATCATCAGCAAAAAGCGAACCAACCCATACAAGGAGTATGCAGTGTCTGTATCTATCCAGGGCGAGTTTCCAGCCCGCCGTATGCGTCGCATGCGTAAGCATGACTTTAGCCGCCGTCTAATGGCAGAAAACCAGATTTCTGTGAATGATCTGATTTACCCGATGTTTATCCTGATGGGTAAAAACCGCCGTGAAACGGTTGAGTCGATGCCTGGCGTAGAGCGCCTGTCTATTGATCTGATGCTGGAAGAAGCGGAGTATCTGTCAAAGTTGGGTGTGCCGGCGATTGCGTTGTTCCCGGTGATTTCGCAGGATTTCAAAAGCACCTGTGCCGCAGAGGCGTATAACCCGGAAGGCCTGGTACAGCGTGCCGTTCGTCTGCTGAAAGAGCATGTGCCGCAGATGGGGGTGATCACCGATGTGGCACTGGACCCGTTCACGATTCATGGTCAGGATGGCATCATTGACGAGACCGGCTACGTGATGAATGACGTGACGACCGAGGTGCTGATCAAGCAGGCCTTGTCACATGCCGAAGCCGGTGCCGATGTGGTTGCACCGTCCGATATGATGGATGGTCGTATCGGCGCAATCCGTGAAGCCCTGGAAGAGGCGGGTTACATTCATACCCAGATCATGGCCTATTCTGCCAAGTATGCCTCGAACTACTATGGCCCGTTCCGTGATGCGGTCGGCTCGGCAGGTAACCTCAAAGGTGGCGACAAGAAGACCTATCAGATGGATCCGGCCAACAGCGATGAAGCCCTTCACGAAGTGGCCATGGATGTCAACGAAGGGGCAGATATGGTGATGGTGAAGCCGGGTATGCCGTATCTGGATGTGGTACGCCGGGTGAAGAGTGAGCTTCAGGTACCGACGTTTGCCTATCAGGTATCAGGCGAATACGCGATGCACATGGCGGCTATCCAAAACGGCTGGCTGAAAGAGCGCGAGACAGTATTGGAATCGCTGTTGTGCTTCAAGCGTGCCGGTGCTGACGGTATTCTGACCTACTTTGCCAAGCCGGTTGCCGAGTGGCTGGCTGAAGAGGCTGCCGCCCGTCAGGCAGACAGCGACAATAAAGCCTAAGACTCCACGGAGTATTGGCTAGCCACAGGGGCGGGATAGGAGTATCTCGCCTCTTGTTTTATGGCTGTACGTTGCGGTTGATGGGGTTCTGCAGCGAAATCAGGGTCTCGGTAGACTGCACCTCATCAATCGCCTGCAGCTTGTCGATCAGCACATACTGCAGCTCCTCAATCGACTTGCACATCAACTTGACGAAAATATTGTACGCGCCGGTGGTGTAATAGGCTTCGACTACCTCGTCCAGCTCGTTGAGCTTGGCAAGAGCCGAATGATAGTCACGGGCGGCATTTAGATTGATACCGATAAAGCAGCAGACGTCATAGCCGAGCAGCTTCGGGTTTACGACCACTTCGGTACCGGTAATAATTTCGGCTGCCCGCATTTTTTCCACCCGGACATGCACCGTGGCAGGGCTGACATTGAACCGCTTGGCCATTTCTGCATAAGGGATCCTGGCATCATTCATCAGGGCGTTGAGGATATCGCGATCTAAATCGTCTATCCGTGGTGGCTGGGTCATGGTTTTGTATTATCCCTTGTTTATCCGATACAGCTCATATCTTATACTGAGCTGGCTTCAGTATCGAATAATCAGACTTAATTGCGCTGTATTTAGACAGCTGCGCCGGCAGCTAGGCCTGCGCATTCGATGGACTTTGACGATAGGGATATTTCTACGTTCTATGCGCTTTCTAGCTTTATTTTTGGTGCTGCTGGCGGCACCGGCCTATGCCCAGGTGAAAGATACGCTGGTTATCCATTCCTATCACCAGGGAATGCGATGGACAGATTCGTTGCAGGCCGGGCTGGAGTCGGCCTCGAAACCTCATGATATTCCCCTTCATGTCAGCTATATGGATAGCAAGCGCTACCAGTCGGCTAGCTATCTCAATGAATTGCTTGATATCTACCGGGCCAAGCTGACCCGGGAAAAATACCGGGCGATTGTGGTGACGGATGATAATGCCCTGTGGCTGGTGAACCAGCTCTCTGAAGAGGTTGGAGAGACGCCGGTGTTGATGGTGGGGATCAATAACTACCAGCCCGAGAAACATGACCAGCTGTCGCAGGTGGCAGGTGTACTGGAGGTGAACAACCCGGTAGACAATATTTCCCTGGCCCTGTCGCAGCAGCCTGACCTAAAGCAAATCTATGTGATAGCAGACGAGACTTATACCGGACAGGCGATGTGGCAGGAGATCAATGACTACCTGGCACTGAATCCGTCTGAGCTGGTTGTACACCGTTTTTCTCCCGGTAAGTTTGACGACATCTTTTCACGCGCCGCGCAACTGCCGGACCAATCTGCAATTATCTTCCTGAGTTATTATTTTGACAGCAGCGGCGACTATATGGGGAGCCGTCCTTTTGTCAGGGCGCTGACCAAGGTCGCTTCTGCGCCTGTATATGCCTCTTACCGGTACCTGCTTGAGCAAGGCGTGGTTGGTGGTGTTATGAACAGTGGTTATGAGCAGGGACAGCAAATCGGCCAGTTGCTGGTGGCGGTTATCGATGGCGACATCAGCGAGCTGCCGACGTTTACCTATAGTGCGAGCAAGGAGATGTTTAACTACCAGATCTTGCAGCACTGGGGGTTAGACGCGCCGGATGATGTGGTGGTGATCAATAAACCGCAGAGCTGGTTTGAGCGCTATAACAAAGAGCTGCGGGCGATTACTGTGGCGGTGGTGATCATGGGGGCGATTATTGTCTTTCTTAGCCTGATCATTCGCCGGTTGCGCAAGAGTGAGCGCAAGCTGCAGCAGAGCAGGGCGCTATTCGAAGGGGTGTTTGATCAGAGCTTTCAGTATATCGGCATTCTCGATTACAACGGGGTGTTGATTTCGGGCAACCTGGCCCTCCAGAACCTGGTCGGTCGCTCAATTATCAAATATGACAGCCCGATGTGGCGCTGGCACTGCTGGGATCAGGAAACGGTTTCTCGCCTGAGCAAGGCCTTTTATGCCGCCTGGCAGGATCAGCGGGTCCGCTTTGAGGTCGAGGTCCAGAGCAGCGAGGACGGCCGGCGGGTATTAGATATTGCGATGAAGCGCATGCCGGAGTCGGTCGGTGAAGCGGAGCAGTTGCTGTTTGAGGCCCGTGATGTGACCTCCCGTCACCAGATGGAAGAAAAGCTGCGCGAGCGGGAAGTCAGCTACCGTCTGCTATACGAGCAGCAGCCGGTCATCCTGCTGGCTGTCGATAGTCAGGCTCGTATTCAGTCGGTTAACCAGTTTGCGGCCGATCTGCTGGGCTACAGCAAGCGTCAGATGCTGGGGCATAAGGTTACGGATTTCTATTTTGATGATGTGCCGTTGCCGCAGCAATACATCTCAGGAGTGCGCGAGAGCAATGCGCAAAAGGTCTGGCGCCGGCAGCTCAGGTACAAATGCGCTGATGGCCATACCGTCTGGATCCGCGAGACGATTCGCCCTACCCAGTCAAAACTTCAGCTGCTGCTGGTTGGTGAGGATATTACCTCGACCCGTGAACTGGAGGCGCAGCTGGAGTATCAGGCCTGCCATGACTACCTGACGGACTTGTTTAACCGTAACCATTTTGAACAGCAGCTGGAAGAGGTATTGCTCGAAGCCAGAGAGCTGGAAGCCCGGCATGCCATGCTGTATATCGACCTTGACCAGTTCAAGGTGATTAACGATACCGCGGGCCATGAAGCCGGCGATGAAGCGTTGAAGCAAGTAGCCCTGCTGCTGCGGGGGATCACCCCGGAGAAGGCCACGCTGTCTCGATTGGGTGGCGATGAGTTTGCCATCATACTGCGTCATTGCAGCTCGGCTGAGGCGGTGCAGTTTGGTAATGAAATTCTGCACCTGCTGGAAGAGGCTGAGTTTTACTGGCAGAACTCCCGGTTTAGCTTTA
Organism: Photobacterium kasasachensis; assembly: GCF_050336885.1. Classification (NCBI taxonomy): domain Bacteria; kingdom Pseudomonadati; phylum Pseudomonadota; class Gammaproteobacteria; order Vibrionales; family Vibrionaceae; genus Photobacterium; species Photobacterium kasasachensis. The sequence goes on along the minus strand of NZ_JAKJSH010000022.1, from coordinate 80,134 downwards.
GCGGCTCGATTGGGATCCGGCTTATCGACGAGACCGCTGGCTCGACGCAACAGGTTCATGCCCAGGCAGATACCGCTTGTTATGCGGCCAAGGACGAGGGGCGAAACCGTCTGCACCTCTACCATCCGGACGACGAAGAGCTCAAGCGCCGCGAGCTGGAAATGGAGTGCGTTAACCTGATCCGTAAGGCACTGGCCGAGAAGCGGCTGGAGCTGCATGCCCAGCAAATTGCCCCGCTAACCTCCACGAGCAACAAACAACATTATGAGATTCTGGTCAGGATCCGCGAGAGCGACGGCTCTATGATATCCCCCGGATTGTTTATGCCGGCCGCTGAGCGCTATAACCTGGCGCACCTGATTGACCGCTATGTAGTCAATGCCGTTATTGACTGGCTCGTCGCCCATCCCGAGGCGGTCGAGCAACTGGAGCTGTGCTCGATTAACCTGTCGGGTCAGTCGATGGGCAACCGGGACTTTATCCAGTTCATGGTGGAGAAAATCCGCGGCTCCGGCTTGCCGACCAACAAGCTCTGCCTGGAGATCACCGAAACGGCAGCCATCGGTAATATGAGCGAGGCGATACTGCTCTTTACCCAACTGAAGTCATTAGGCTGTCTGATTTCGCTGGATGACTTCGGATCCGGGCTGTCTTCGTTTGGCTACCTGAAGCGAATGCCGGTGGACATTATCAAGATTGATGGCATGTTCGTGCGGGACATCGCCGACGACGAGATGGATTATTCCATGGTGAAGGCCATCAACGAGCTGGCGAAAAAAATGGGCAAGCAGACTGTGGCCGAGTTTGTCGAAAACGAAGCTATCCTGACCCGGCTTGATGATCTCGGTGTCGACTATGCTCAGGGATACCTGTTTGGCAAACCGCAGCCACTGGCCGAGCTGGTGAGCGAGTTGCGCCAATCCTCGGAGGCAGTGGTATAATCCTGACCCTTATATCCCCAGGTCGCTCGGTGCGAGCTGTATCGCCGGGGCTTATTGATTGATTACCGGAGAATTTTGTGCAACTCGCTTTAATTTGTGACACGCCTGACCGTCAGCATGAACTGGATGAATTGGCCCTGCGCTGGGGGCTGAGCCATGATGAAGACAGTACTTTTGCCCTGGTACTGACGAGCGAAAGGCTTGAGCTGCACAAACGTGACGAGCCGAAACTGGGCGCGGTGTACGTTGATCTGGCGGGCGGGGCGGCGTCCCATCGCCGTAAGTTTGGTGGCGGGCGTGGCCAGGCCATCGCCAAGGCGGTCGGGCTGAAGGGCGGCGTGACGCCGACTGTGGTTGACGGTACGGCCGGGCTGGGCCGTGATGCCTTTGTGCTCGCTTCTTTGGGCTGTAAGGTGCAAATGGTCGAGCGTCACCCGGTGGTGGCGGCGCTGCTTGATGACGGTCTGCGCCGTGCACAGCAGGATCCCGACATTGGCGGCTGGATCAGTGAGCGGCTGACCTTGCTCCATGCCTCAAGCCATGATGCCCTGGAGAAGCTAGCAGCGGATCCTGAGTTTGCCGCGCCGGATGTGGTCTATCTCGATCCTATGTACCCGCACAAGAAAAAGTCGGCGTTGGTGAAGAAGGAAATGCGAGTGTTCCAGACCCTGGTTGGCGCAGACAACGATGCAGACAGCTTGCTGGCACCGGCGATGGCACTGGCAACCAAACGGGTGGTGGTCAAGCGTCCTGACTACGCCGAATTCTTGGCCGGCCAAAAGCCGTCAACGGCGATAGAGACCAAGAAAAACCGTTTTGATGTCTATGTGCTGGCAGCGATGAAATAGGGCCGCTCGGGCCCTATCTTTTGCTCACCGCAATGTGGTGATACTCTTAGAAAGAATAAGAATCATTGGCTTTGGCTGAAGGAGTGGTTAATGGCAAAGTCTTTATGTAAATATCGCCGAGTTGAAATTGCCGATCAGTTTGCCAACATCAGCAAAATAGTCAGTACGCCTAATTTTGTTTGCAGCAGCTGTGCACGCTCGGCCAGTAGCAAGGAATACCTGTGCAAACCCAGCGCACTTAAGAAAGCTGCGTCATTAGCCCCTGTTCCCAAAGAGGCTCCTGTTCCAATAATGGCTTCTGAGGCAGAAAGGCTGGGTACCAACGTCAGGCCGCTCCCGGCGCTGCCTGCTGTGGCTCGCACTCAGTTGGATGCGGTTGCCACCGTTGAGCAGGAGAGTGTGGCTTTGTTGCCGGCAGTGACCAAAAAGCAGGTCAAGCGGCTGAAGAAGCTGGCGAAGAAGAAAAACAAGCGGTTGAAGAAAGCTGTCAAGGCGGTTAAGCGCTATGAGAAGGCGCTGCAGAAGACCAAAAAAGCGTTAAAGCTCTAGCCGCTTGTAATACCAATCGACACATAACACCATTAAAAAAGCCTCCGAGTACGGAGGCTTTTTTAATTTCCGGCCGATTATGATTCTTTGATCAAAACCGCTGTCATCAGGCAAGTGATCACAGAAACAACAATCCCAGAAACGATTAACCAAGGAAGCATATCCATAGCTAGTTATCCACCTGTTAGCGACTAGAGGTGGCATTGAATAACTTTTACATAATGCTAGCAATAGGTCAGATATAAGATGAAATGCCTGTTAACACTTGGATACAAATCATCGCGTTAGGACACATAAATGCATGAATTTAAGAACAAAAAAGCACCCAAATGGGTGCTTTTTGTCTCAAAATTTTATGTTGCTTAAATGTTAATTTTTGGCGGGTAGAGCCAGTGTCAGGGCCTGGCGGGAAAGATCGGCGGCAGCCTTGCTGTCGTTCAGTTTTTCCATTACATCAACCAGGTAGCCGTAGTCAGCCATATTCGGTCGTAGCTCGATAGCCTTCTCGAAGTGCTGCTTGGCTTCCTCCCATTTTTCCTCACGCATATACAGCTGCCCCAGTGCACTGTATGTGCTTGGGTTGCTGCTGTCATAGCGAAGGAGATCGGTCAGGCGGACAATGGCCGGATGGTAGTCAGCAAGGTTCAGTGCCGGTACCAGCTCAATCAGATCTTCGTCGTTGTTTTTCTTCAGTGCGTCACGAAGCACGGTGTAGGCCTCGCTGTCGGCACTGTGGCTGCTCATTAGCCTTACAAAGCAGGCAATAAGCTCAGGACGTTGCTTGGTTTTACGGTTGAGGCTGTTCCAGTGGCCCATCAGGCCTTCGCTGCCGCTTTGCTGGGTAATGTGGGTCATCAGCCCGCATTCGGCTTTGATTTGCAGCTCAGCGGCTTCCTCGGCGGTGATCACGCCAAGTTTCTCAAGCTGAGGAAGTTGTGCCAGTAGCGGTTTCCAGTCTTCCAGCTTCAGGTAACAATCTTTTAGCAGCGCCAGCAGTACCGGGTTACGGCTGTGCTCGTGCTGAATATCCTGCAAAGTGGCCACGGCCTGCTCGTACTGCTGCTGACGGAACTGCAGCTTGGCGCGAGTCAGGGCTACAGCCAGGTTTTGACCATCGATATCGGCAGCCAGCTTCAGGTACTCGTCACGCTGGTTGGCGTCGCCCTGGCTTTGTGCCGCTTCCGCAGCGGCCAGGTAGTTAAGCAGCGGAGCATCGCTGTGCTTGGCGGCTTTGACAACCAGCTTCTCAGCCTGCTTCCAGTCGCCTTCGATGACCTTCATCAAGCCTGTCGATGTCAGCTGGCGTGCTTTACGTGCCTTGCGGCCAGACAGCCAACCGCGAGTCGAGCTGCCGACAGACAGAACGCGCTTGAGAATGGTTTCCAGCAGGAAGAAAGAGCCGAACAGGATCACGACAATCAGGATCAGGGTGGTCAGGCTCATTTCCAGGGTCTGGTTGGCGACAGAGATCAGCACATAGCCCTGATTGCCCGCTAGCATCGGGCCGACAACAATACCGGCAATCAGCGCAGCAACCAGCAATAATAGTTTGATCATGCTGGGTTCTCCTCTGTGCTAAGTGGCTTCACTTGCTGGCGCAGGCGCTCGCTGATGGCATTGGTGATCAGAGGCTGTGACTTCAGCGTGCTTGGGTAGCTCGCTTCAATATTTTCCTGTGCAAGTTTATCCAGGGTGCTGATGAAGCTTTGCGCGGCAGGATCTTCCATGTCGTAGAACTGCTCGGCCCACTCTTTGGCCATCATCAGTGACTTGGTGTATAGCTCGCCCTGCTCGCGGTAGACCGACTTGATCGCGGTCTCAAGCTTCGACTTGATGTTTTCCTGCAGGTAGAAGTCCTGCTTAGGCGAGAGTAGCGGGATCACGCTGCCGTCGCGGGTACGGTAGGTAACAAAGTGCTCGCTGAAGTTTTTCAGGGATGTCTTCAGGTTTTCTTTCCAGTCGTCAACAGAAGTTGACACTGTGCCCGACTCGGTCGCTGTTGCTTCCGGCACGATGGCGTTGGCCAGCGGCAGTGTTGCAACGGCTTCCTGCAGGCTGGTCAGGCGAAGCACCAGGCCGTCACGGTCAACACGGGCAACGGCTTTCAGTGCGGTAATGTCACTGTGCATGGCTTCGCGGATCGGCGTCATGCTTGGATCGTTCAGCTCGGCAATACGGTGATCGGCAGATTCAAGCAGGATGGTGGCACTGGCCGTGTCATGCTCCAGCCACAGTTTGCGACCGGCCATTTTGACCAGGTAATCCGCTTCGGCCAGCAGCCAGTCGTTTGGACGGCGTCCTTTCATTTCAGACAGCGCCATTTGCAGGCCGGTGATTGATTTGCCCTGCTGCGAGATTGAGACATCGGTACGTTGCAGGCTCTTCTCTACCTGGCTGAGGGTTTCTTGTTTGGTTGCGGCAATGCTGCTGGTCAGGTTGCTTTTTACGCCTGCCAGCTGCTGCTGAAGCTCAGCCATTTTGGCGTTCTGGGCCAGAGTTTGCTGGTGACCGTGGTAGTACAGGCCGGCACCGAGTGCGATGACGAGGGCAATAGCAATAGCCCCCATTTTACTGCCGCTTTGCTTTTCGGCTGGCTGAGGAGCAGGCGCTGGCTGGCTGGCTTCCGCCTTGGCTGCTGTTTCCTTCGGTGCAGAGGTTTCAGGTGCCTGGGCTTTGGCACTTGATTGACCTTGCTTGTCCGTTGTTTTTGACACTGCCGATTGCTTGTTATCTGCAGAGGTTTCGTTATTGGTTTTTTTGTCAGTCATCCGATTATCCCATCGTGCCTATCTTGCTTAGGGTCGTGAAAAGGCAGTTGTTGGCCGCACTCCCCACGGTGGAAATTGTACAAAAACCAAGCGTTGTAGCCTGGTCCGCGATTCGTTGGCTTGGTACGAAAAGGTGGCGCTGAAGAAACCAAGCCTTGTTGTCATCAGGAATTAAACTACTTAGGTATGCCAGCTGCTCGCCACTGGTGACAACCAGTGCCGACACCTGCCTCGACTGCCATGTCCGGCACAGCTGCTCGCCATCGAGTGGGTTCCAGCTGCGCAGGTATGTTTCGCAGTAGCTGACCTCGGCCTTGCGTTGTTGCAAGGTTTGGTAGATCAATTCACGACCGCCGTTGCCGCGTAAAATCAGTATCCGGCGGTTTTGTATCCGAGCTTGAGCCAGTGCTGGTAATTCCAGTAACCCTTCACTGTCACAGCGCGACTGAGGTGATTGCACGTCGCTGTCTGTGCACTCGGAGAGTGCTGCGGCAGTTTTGTGCCCAACGGCCATATAATGCACGTTTTTTGGCCAGCTGGCACCTTGTGTTGTTAAGTAATTGTGCGCCAGGTTCACTGCATGAACACTGACAGCAATCAGAAAATCACCTGATTGCAGCTGATTTAGCTGGGAAATCAACGTAGGAAGTTGTTTTCCCGGCTGAATATCGAGCAGTGGTTGAGCAATCGCACTGATACCCGCCGCATTGAGTTGCTGGGCAAGCTGGTGGCATTCCGGAGCCGGGCGGGTGATCAGTATGGTCATCAGGCGTTGCCGTATAGCTTATCCAGGATGTCCTTGGCACCGTCGTCGAGCAGCTGCTCTGCCAGTTGGGTGCCTAATGCTTCTGCATCGGCGGCTGGTCCGCTGATCTCGCCGCTAACAATCTTGCTGCCGTCTGGTTCGCCAACTAAGGCGCGTAGCCAGATTTGATCGCCTTTGAGTTCCGAGTAGCTACCGATAGGGACCTGGCAGCCACCCTGCAGGCGGTTGTTCATCGCACGTTCGCAGAGTACACGGGTTGCGGTTTCCTGGTGGTTCAGGGCCTCAAGTAGCTTACGGACGCGGGTGTCATCCAGACGGCATTCGATGCCGACAGCTCCCTGGCCGACCGCTGGCAGGCTGGTCTCTGGTGCGATGGCATCACGGATGCGGTCGTCCATTTTTAGTCGCATGAGGCCGGCGCAGGCGAGAATAATGGCATCGTATTCGCCGTCATCGAGCTTGCGCAGACGGGTATTGACGTTGCCGCGCAGGTCTTTGACAACCAGATCAGGGCGCTGGGCGCGAAGTTGGCATTGACGGCGCAGGCTCGAGGTACCGACTACGGCACCGGCCGGAAGTTCGTCAATTGTATTGAACGTGTTGGAGACAAAGGCATCACGCGGGTCTTCGCGCTCGCAAATAGTGACCAGTCCCAAGCCATCGGGGAACTCGACAGGGACATCTTTCATCGAGTGTACGGCGATGTCGGCGCGGCCTTCGAGCATAGCCACTTCGAGCTCTTTCACGAACAGACCTTTACCACCGACCTTGGCTAGCGGGGTATCCAGAATGATGTCGCCTTTGGTAACCATAGGTACCAGCTCGACAATCAGGCCTGGATGAGCCTGCTCCAGTGCATCTTTTACAAATTCTGCTTGCCACATTGCCAGCGGGCTTTTGCGGGTGGCAATGCGGATCGGTTTATCGGTCATAGAATCGGGTCCATTAAATCGCTTGCATTTATACACGGTAATCGTATCACTACTGCGCCATGATGGTAATTCACTTGTTGCCCTCAGTGCGGTGAAGCAGTATTGTCTTGATATGTGTTGCAATTAATGTGATATTTCTCACATAACCTTTAAGTGGAAAATTCATTACAATACCGTCGCTGGCGGTTTATTGAGTTTGTACTAGCTTGAGGGAATCAGGACAAGGATGGGCCGTATCGCCATGTTGCCAAAAAGCGAGCCATTCATAAGCTGTCATAAATCGTCACTATCTTTACGGTTAAAGCAAAAACTGTTACATTGATCACGTTTTTGCTCGCGTGTAGGACACTATCTACACTAATAATGACAAGATTTGGGCCGCTCTCTAGCTGGTAGCTCTTGGAAGAGTAATTTGCATAATTATATCGAGACGCTTAAAAGTAGACTGGATCAGCACAACCAGCTAAGGCTGGAGCGTGCCCGCGCAGCCATGAATGCGCAGTCTGAGCAGGTATTCAACCTGCTGACCGTGTTACTCCACTACAATCATCCGGCGGTACCCGGTTATCTTGAGCAGGCCGTGCCTGTAGGCATTGCCGCGTTTGACGTTTCCGAGCAGCAGCAACAGCTGATCGACGATTGTGCGCTCACCAGCCAGTCGACCATCACCCCTCCTCAGTTATCTAACGGCGAATACCCGATCCTTGGCCTGTATGCCATGGGCAGTACCTCTTCGCTGGGCCAGAGTCTGACCAGTGATCTTGATATCTGGGTCTGCATCCGTACCGATATGGCGGCGGACGATCGCAAGGCGCTTGAGAGCAAGTGTTCGCTGATCTCCGACTGGGCGATGGCACAGGGCGTCGAGGCCAACTTTTTCCTGATTGACGAAAATCGTTTCCGCGACAACTTTTCCGAGCAGATGACCGGTGATAACTGCGGCTCGAGCCAGCACCTGCTGCTGCTTGACGAGTTTTACCGCTCGGCGGTCCAGCTCGCCGGCCAGCGCCTGATGTGGTTCATGGTGCCGCCGGAGATGGAAGAGTGTTACGACGAATATATCGATTACCTTGACTCGAGTGGGTATATCCGTCGTGAAGAGTGGATTGATTTCGGCGGCCTGACCCGAATTCCAGCCGAAGAGTATTTTGGCTCCAGTCTGTGGCAGCTTTATAAGAGTATCGACTCGCCGTATAAATCAGTGCTGAAAGCGATTTTGCTCGAGGCATACTCCTGGGAATATCCGCACACCCAGCTGCTCAGTGTCGACGGCAAGCGCCGCTTCTTTTCGGAAGATCGCACCGAGTACTGTATGGATGCGTATTACCTGATGCTGGAGAAGGTGACGCGTTACCTGGAGCGTATTGACGATCATCGCCGCCTGGATTTGGTCCGTCGCTGCTTCTACCTCAAGACGCATGAGAAGCTGACCCGTGAGCCGGCCTCCGGCTCGGTGGTGTGGCGTCGTGAGGTTCTGGGCAAGCTGACGTCGGACTGGCAGTGGCCGCAAGAGGTGCTGCTTGAGCTGGATAACCGCCGTGACTGGAAGGTAGAGCAGGTCAAGCGGGCGCACAACGAGTTGCTTGATGCCCTGATGCTCAGCTACCGTAACCTGATCCGCTTTGCCCGCCGTAATAACATAACCTCGGCGATTAGCCCGGAAGATATCAGTATTCTGGCGCGTAAGCTGTATGCGGCGTTTGAGGTTCTGCCGGGCAAGGTCACTTTGCTCAACCCGCAGATCTCCCCTGACTTGCACGAGCCGAACCTGAGCTTGATCCAGGTGCCGGCCGGACGAACCAATGCCGCAGGTTGGTATCTGTACAAGCATTCGCTCGACCCGTATGCCATTTTGGGCCAGCCGTCGCTGGAGCATAACCGTTACCTGAGCAAGCTGGTTGCCTGGGCATACTTCAACGGCCTGCTGACCGAATCGACCTGTCTGCATAATGTGGTACGTGATGCCGCGATGGATATCGACAAGCTCTATCAGCTGGTCAGCGATATCCGCAATACGTTCCCGATCCGCCGTCCGCAGCCGGGCCTGCAGGCGCTGTCGAGTCCGTGCGAAATTCGCCAGCTCGGGTTGTTTGTCAATTTGGAAAATGATCCGACGACTGAGCTGAAAAACCGTTCGGTCCGTTTTGACTTTAAAAATACCGATATCTTTAGCTATGGCCCCGAGCAGACCTGCCTGGTCGGCAGTGTGGACCTGGTCTACCGTAACTCGTGGAACGAGGTACGTACCCTGAACTTCAGCGGCGAAAATGCCATGCTGGATGCGCTGAAGACGGTATTGGGCAAGATGCACCAGGATGCAATCCCGCCGGAGTCGGTGGATGTATTCTGCTATAGCAAGCACATGCGCGGCCTGATCCGTAACTTGGTCTATCAGCTGGTGGCCGAATGTATCGAAATGCGCCTCAAGCCGGTTGAACAGGAAAAACGCCGTCGCTTCAAGGCGATTCGCATTGGCGAACAGACCCATGGCTTGTTTTTCGAGCGCCGTGGGGTGTCGGTCCAGAAGCTGGAAAACTCGGTTGATTTCTATAGCTGTATTTCGACCAACAAGCTGTTTGGCTCGGCCAATCTGGTGATGGGTAAGGCTGATGAGCCGCACCCGCCGGAAATTGTCGATGCCTATGCCAGCGAAGGTCTGATCCAGTTTTTCTTCGAAGATTGCGATGCTGGCTACAATATCTATATTCTCGACGAGTCGAACCGGGTGGAAGTCTATCGCCAGTGCAGCGGTGACAAAGATGAGATGGTTCACGGGGTAAACCGTTTTTACACCTCGGCCCAGGACCGTTTCAGCTATAGTGCCAATTTTATTAACTTTAACCTGCCGCAGTTTTACGACATCGTGCACAACGATGGCGGTGAGCCGCAGGTGATCCCGTTCAAGAGTGGCCAGCAAATCCCGCGACCCGCGGCGGCTGGAGCCGCCCCCAACATGATGTCGCTATCGACACGGTAGCTGGGTTTTGGGGCCAAATAACAAAAAGCGAGAGTCTGTCGGCTCTCGCTTTTTCGTTTCGGGCTGTTTACCTAATCGTCGTGCCGGCCTATGACCAGTCCACCGGCTCTTCGGCATGTAGCGAGCATTCCTGCTTCACCAGCGAAATCAGCTCGGCCCCGCTGCGGGTACAGTGCCACAGGCCGTCTTTGTATTTGAAGTGGTAACCGCCTGATTTTGAAGCCAGCCAGATTTCGTGCAACGGCTCCTGGCGGTTAATGACGATTTGGCTGCGGTTCTCGAATTCCAGTGTCAGTACGTTGCCGGTCGTCTCATATTCAATGTCTGCACCGGATTCGTCGATGCCTTCCTCAATGCTCATAAGAACCTCATCGGCTAACTTATGAAATTCTGTATCATTCATCCCATTGCGTCCTATTGCTTTTCCTAGTGTTGGTGCGATTATAGAGGGCAATGAAATGATAATCACTGGCTTTGAAAAATGCGTAAAGGTTTATTGGCAATTTTAGTACTGGGTGTATTGGCACTTAATGGCTGTGGTCAGAGCGGACCGCTATATATGCCGGACGACTCCGAGCAGCAGCAACAACAGCAGTAACGACAGCGATCAGACAGGGAAGAGACAACTTTGGATTATTTTAACTACCAGCAAGACGGCCAGCTATGGGCCGAAGACATTGCACTTACCGACCTCGCTGAGCGTTACGGTACCCCTTTGTATGTGTACTCCAGGGCAACACTGGAGCGACACTGGAATGCGTTTGATCAGGCGGTGGCCAACCATCCGCACCTGATTTGTTATGCCGTGAAGGCCAACTCCAATATCGGGGTACTCAATGTACTTGCCCGGCTGGGTTCCGGGTTCGATATTGTCTCGCAAGGCGAGCTGGAGCGGGTTATCGCCGCCGGTGGCGATCCGGCCAAGGTTGTTTTCTCCGGTGTCGGCAAGACGGCCGCGGAGATGAAGCGGGCGCTGGAGCTGGGTATTAAATGCTTCAATGTTGAATCCGAGCCTGAGCTTGAGCGCCTGAATGAGGTGGCCGGCTTACTGGGCAAGGTGGCGCCGGTATCCTTGCGGATCAACCCGGATGTGGATGCCAAGACCCACCCGTATATTTCGACCGGTCTGCGTGACAATAAATTTGGTATTGTGTTTGACCGCGCGCCGGAGGTTTACCGCCTGGCACAGAGCCTGCCAAACCTGAAAGTGACCGGTATGGACTGTCATATCGGCTCCCAGCTAACGGATATCGAGCCGTTTATTGATGCCACCGACCGCCTGCTGGCCCTGATTGATACCCTCAAGGCTGAAGGCATTGAAATCGAGCACCTCGATGTCGGCGGTGGACTGGGCGTGACATACAGTGACGAGCAGCCGCCGCAGCCTTCTGACTATGCCTCCGAGCTGCTGGCTCGTCTCAAGGACCACCCTGAGCTGGAGCTGGTTTTTGAACCGGGTCGTGCTATTGCCGCCAATGCCGGTGTGATGTTGACCCGAATTGAGTATCTCAAGCACACCGAGCACAAAAATTTTGCTATTGTCGACGCGGCAATGAACGATCTGATCCGTCCGACCCTCTATCAGGCATGGCAGGACATTGTGCCGGTATGCCCGCGCGAGGGTGAGAAGCAGACCTATGACTTTGTCGGCCCTATCTGTGAGACCGGCGATTTCATCGGCAAGGAGCGTACCTTGTGCCTCGAATCGGGCGATCTGCTGGCAGTACGTTCGGCAGGAGCCTATGGGTTTGTGATGGCGTCAAACTATAATACCCGTACACGCGCTGCCGAAATTATGGTTGACGGTCAAGATGCCCATGTGGTCCGCGAGCGTGAAACGCTGGAGCAATTGTGGCAGTCTGAGCACCTGTTGCCAGAATAACAAGAAGGGACATCATGCAGATCAATTTTTCAAAAATGCATGGCTTAGGCAATGATTTCATGGTGGTGGATTGCGTGACGCAGAATGCGTTCTTCTCGCCTGACGCCATCAAGCGGCTGGCCGATCGCCATCGGGGGATCGGTTTTGACCAACTGCTGGTGGTAGAGCCGCCCTATGATCCGGAGACAGATTTTCACTACCGGATCTTCAATGCCGACGGTAGCGAGGTTGAGCAGTGCGGCAACGGTGCCCGCTGTTTTGCCCGTTTTGTCTGGATGAAAGGGCTCACCAACAAATACCATATTTCCGTCAGCACCAAGGGCGGAAAAATGATCCTGAAGCTGGAAAATGACAACCAGGTGACGGTCAATATGGGGGCGCCGGAGTTCGAGCCGGGCAAGATCCCGTTTCGTGCCAAGCAAAGTGAAAAAACCTATATTTTGCGAGCCGGCGATAACACGGTATTCTGTGGCGCGGTAAGCATGGGGAATCCGCATTGCGTGACTGTGGTGGACGATGTCGATACGGCTGACGTCGAGACGATGGGGCCGTTGCTGGAATCTCACGAGCGGTTTCCTGAGCGGGTCAACGCGGGCTTTATGCAGATAGTGAACCGTCGCGAAATCAAGCTGCGGGTCTACGAGCGTGGAGCCGGTGAAACCCAGGCCTGTGGCAGTGGCGCCTGTGCCGCTGTCGCGATTGGTCAGCAGCAGGGGCTGCTGGATGAAAATGTAAAAGTGAGCCTTCCGGGCGGCGATTTGCATATTCGCTGGGCCGGAGAAGGCAAGCCATTGTATATGACTGGCCCTGTAGCACATGTCTTTGATGGACAAATAGTATTATGACAGATGTATCCCAACTGGGTGAGCTGCCGGTAGTGGCAGACACCCCGTTGTCCGATCAGGATGTGGCTGAGTTTCTGCTCGACAACCCTGATTTTTTTATCCGACAGCCGGAATTACTGACCCAGCTGCGCGTGGCCCACAGTGAGCGTGGTGCGGTGTCGCTGGTGGAAATTCAGCTCGACAGGCTACGAGGCCGGGTGCGTGAACTCGAGGGGGAAATTAATACCCTGGTAACCGCCGCCGGCAAGAACAGCGAGCTGTTTGAAATCTTTGCCCGCGCCCAGCAGCAGTTGTTTCAGACCCACAATATCTACCAGGCGCTGGTGATCCTTGAAGAGCTCAGCAGCCAGCTGCAGCTGGACTTCAGCCTGAAGCTGTTTGATAGCTTTGATGATAACCTCTATTTACCGCGTAAGGCTTTTGAAGGCTTTCGTGTTGCCCATCTGTCGCATCGGCCGGTGTACATGGGCCGGTTGCGCAGGCAAGAGAGCGAGCTGCTCTTTAGCCATCCGCCGCACCTGGGCTCCTATGTGGTGCTGCCGCTGGGGATCGAGCATCCTATCGGGGTATTGAGCTTTGCCAGTACTGATGGTGGTCATTTCCAGCCTGCGATGGATACCTTGTTTGTCGAGCAGTTGGCCCTGGTGCTGACTCGCCTGATCCATCACTGGGAATATACCCGCGAGGTAATTGATTGAGTCAGTTGCCTTCCGGGCTGGACAAGCACCTGCAGCGTTTTTACGAGTACCTGCGTAGCGAACGCGAGCTCAGTCTGCACACTCAGCAGAACTACAAGCGTCAGCTGACAACGCTGGCCGAGCAGCTGGTTGAGCTGGAGGTCACGGACTGGCGGGTGGTCGATGCCGGCTGGGTACGTCAGCTGGCGAGCAAGGGGATGCGTGACGGCCTGAAGGCCAGCAGTCTGTCGATGCGCCTGTCTGCGCTGCGCAGCTTTTTTGATTATCTGGTACGCCAGGGGGTGTTGAAGGCCAACCCTGCCAAGGGGGTCTCTGCGCCACGCAAAGCGAGGCCGCTGCCCAAGAACCTTGATGTTGACGAGATGGATCAGCTACTTAGCGTTGATGAGGATGATCCGCTATCGATTCGGGATCGGGCGATGATGGAATTGATGTACGGGGCCGGACTGCGTCTGTCGGAGCTGGTAAACCTGGATGTGCGCGATATTAGCCTGAGCAAGGGTGATATCCGGGTGATCGGTAAAGGGGATAAGGAGCGAATTGTGCCTTTTGCCGGGTTGGCTCGCGACTGGGTTGGCCATTGGCTCAAGGTCCGCGGACAGCTGGCGGCCAGCGGTGAACCTGGTTTGTTCGTCTCCAAGCTGGGGCAGCGGATTTCCAACCGCAACGTCCAGAAACGGATGGCGGAGTGGGGCCAGAAGCAGGCTGTATCCAGCCATATTAACCCGCACAAGCTGCGCCATAGTTTTGCTACCCATATGCTCGAGTCGAGCGGGGATTTACGGGCGGTGCAGGAGCTACTCGGCCATGCCAACCTGTCGACCACTCAAATTTATACCCACCTCGACTTTCAGCACCTGGCACAGGTGTATGATGAAGCGCATCCGAGGGCAAAACGAAACAAACGCTAGTGCGTCTTGCCACCTATTCTGCTGATGTAACCGAGGGCTGATATGCAGTTTTATCGCAACCTCCAGTCGCCGAAGGCGCTGACTTTTGATTTGGATGATACCCTGTACGATAACCGCCCGGTGATCCGGCGGGCCGAGCAGGCGATGCATGACTGGTTGGCTGAGTATCATCCGTGCAGCCACAGTATGGCCCGTGAAGACTGGCTGCGGCTGAAAATGCGTTTGGCGGAGCAGACGCCTTACTTGCGCCATGATGTAAGCCTATGGCGCTACGAGGTACTCAAAGTCGGATTGATGCAGCTTGGTTATTCACAGGAAAAGGCCGAACAGGCTGCAGAGGAAGGGTTGGAGCGGGTATTGGTAGTGCGCAACCAAGTCGATGTCCCGGAGGAAACCCATCGGGTACTGGCCGAACTGGGTCAGAGGCTGCCCCTGCTGGCTATTACCAACGGCAATGTTGATGCGGACAAGATAGGTCTCGGCCAGTATTTTTCTCGGGTGCTGGTGGCAGGCCGAGACGGTTTGGCGAAACCCGAGCCGGATATGTTTGCTCAGGCTGCGGCGTTATTGGGCACGGCGGCACAGGACATTCTCCATGTCGGTGATCATCTGGTCACGGATGTCGGCGGCGCAAAACAAAATGGCTTTCAGGCCTGTTGGTATAACGACCAGCAGCGCCAGCTGCATCGCGAGCCCAAGGCCAAATGGCTGCCGGATGTTGAAATCTGTCGCTTGTCGCAGTTGCTTGATTTGATTTAATGCTGGCTGAGATAAACAAAAAGGCGATCACGATGATCGCCTTTTTTGATCCGGTTTGAACCGGTAAATCTATTGTTACTCTAGCCACGCTATTCCAGCAGGCTCTGCTTCGGCTCGTTGCTGATCAGCCTGTCGACCGAGATCAGCCCCGCCCCCCAGAATACATTCACCAGCATCATCATGCCCCATAGCTGGTGGTCGAAAAAGCCTTTCTCCCACAGCAGTGGGTAGGACACTACGGCAATAATATTGAAGACGAACAATACCAGTGCCATCGGACGGGTGAATAAACCTAGCGCCAGAAAGACCGGCAGGATCAGCTCGGCGGCAGTTCCCATATAGGCGGCGAGCTGCCATGGCAGCAAGGGAACCTGATATTCATATTCGAAGAGGTAGAGGGTGCTGTCCCAGCTGGAGTATTTAACCATGCCGGATTTGAAGAACACCCAGGCCACCCAGAGTCGGGTGAATAACAACAGCAACGGGATAAGAGGTTCCGTAATACGCTGTGCCAGACCGTCAATTTGTTTGATAAAACTCAGCATGCTCACTCTCCCTCTGGCAAACCATGAATGTCGGTAAAAATGTGTCGCTGGACGAGCTCGCCGAGCATCGCCAGCATTTCCTCGGAGGCGTCGCCAAGGCAGCCTTGCTGCTGGCTGAGCCGGATAAGCCCGGTGGCACCCGGCGTCGTATTCAGTACTATCATCTGATCCGGGCGTCGCTGGATCACCGCAGATTCCGGCTGGCTAAGATCAATCTCTTCAATGGCGTTGTCGGTGATCATCTGCCAGATAGTCGCGACCGGGTAGTCGGAGTCGATACAAAATGTTGGTTCGGGTACCTCAAGCCGGAGCTGGGGCAAATTGGCCTCGGTCAGCTGCTGTAGCTTGGAAAACGGGAACTGACTGTCGATGGCCGGCGTATGGGCGGCGCGATCGAGGTACCATTCGAGGCTGGCCAAATCAGCCAGATATGGCACGGCTTCTACCAGTTCAGGTTGGCTGCTGACGGTATTGCACAGTCCTTCCCCGTAATGGCTGACATCGCCCTGCTGCAGCGGGTGAGTCAGGACATGCTGGCGCGCAAGCTGGCTAAAGCACTCGTCACCGACCACGGCTTTGACGCAGGGATAGACCACCTCAAGGATTTCCGACAGGCTGATAATAAAGTTGTTGCGGTAAATCTGGATCAGCTGCTCGGCCGGAAACTGGCCATCGGCAATGTCTGCTACCACGGTGCTGGGCTGGTAGTGCAGGGCTGCCGCAAAGTCTTGCTGCAGTTGGTGCAGCTTGTTGCCAGTATTCCTGTCAGGGGGTAAGGATTTGTCCATCTCGCGCCTCCTGCGTGATAATGTTGCGTGCCTTGTCGGCTTCCCCGAGCAGGACTGAGAGTGGCGGAATATCCAAATCCCACTCAATCAGGGTTGGTGTCCTGCCGTGTTGCTGTACCCAGCGGCGATAAAGCTGCCATACCGGTTCGCTGACGGGTTTGCTATGGGTATCAATCCAGATCTCGCCGTCTTCAAACTGCTTGACGGTAAAGCCGGCCAGATGGATTTCTTTCACTGCCGAGGCATCTAGTGCAGCAATGTACTGATCACAGTCAAAGCCATGGTTGAAGGCACTGACATAAATATTGTTCAGATCGAGCAGCAGGCCGCAGCCGGTGCGTTGCTGGACCTGATGAAGAAACTCCCATTCCGGAATTGCCGAGCTGGCAAAGCTCAGGTAGCTGGACGGGTTCTCGATCAACATCTGGCGACCGAGATACTCCTGTACCTGTTCGACCTTTTGACAAAAGTGCTCAAGCGCTTCCTCGGTATAGGGCAACGGCAGCAGATCATTAAAAAACTGCCCGTTGACAGAGCTCCAGCTGAGGTGATCCGAGACGGCAATCGGGTCGATTTCATCAACCAGCTGTTTGAGCTGGCTCAGGTGCTGGCGATCCAGGGGATCGGCCGAACCGAGGGACAAGCCGATACCGTGGCAGCTAATCGGATAGTGCTCGGCAATCTGCCGTAGCTGCTGACGGGCGGTAGAGGTTGTGGTGAAGTAGTTCTCACTGTGGACCTCCAGCCAGCCGATATTCGGTTTCTCCTCCAGAACCTGGGTGATGTGGGGGGAGCGTAGCCCCACCCCAACCACTTGGTGCTGTGTCAGGCCGCCCACTTATTTTGCCTCTGGCGAGCTGCCGGCCAGGCGGTCACACAGGCCTTTTGGCACCATGATAAAGGCATCTTTCTGACCGTCGACCTTGGAGGTACCGGCACATGAACTGGTTTTGGTCGCACAGTCGTTTTTACCGGCTTTGACAACGCCGTAGCATTTTTCTTTGGCTTCGGCGGCTACAGCGGTCGAGGCAGTCATCGCGGTACCGGCCAGGGCAAGCAAACCGGTAACGGCAGTGGCAAGGGCTACGTTGGTTTTCTTCATAATCATTCCTTAGATTGAGCTAGCAGTACAAGATGTCGTGGTCATTAAGACGATGAAGTAGAACCACCGGCCAGGCGGTCACACAGGCCTTTTGGCACCATGATGAAAGCATCTTTCTGGTTGTCCGTTTTGGACGTACCGGCACAAGAGCTGGTTTTGGTTGCACAGTCGTTTTTACCGGCCTTGGCTACGCCGTAGCATTTCTCTTTGGCTTCGGCTGCCACAGCGGTTGAGGTGGTCATTGCGGTACCTGCAAGCGCAATAAGACCAGTAACGGCTGATGCTAGAGCGATATTGGTTGTCTTTTTCATAATCATTCCTCTTTAATTTGCTGACTGTTGCTGCATGGAGCAACGTTTCCTTTTGTTATTGTTGGCGCTTCTTACTGCGCTCTCGGAACATAAGAAAGGGCGAGCAGGTTTTTTATTTCACTCTTTCTTAACTTTTTTTTCTGGTGCGTAACATCCTGCCATTTCCAAGCATAGAACAAATACTAAAAGGCAAGCGTTTGAAACTGGTGAATTATCAAACGGCTGTGCAGTTGGAAAGCCGGTTTGTCTGAATCTCCGGGGAGGGTGAAGATATCGAGGCATTCTTGAATTGAGCTGGTATAATCACCAGCATTGTATAAATAACCAGTAGGTAACGATGGACGCTTCACTCCTGTTAGATGGCCTTAATGACAAGCAAAGAGAGGCGGTGGCTGCGCCGCTAGGTAATCACCTGGTTCTGGCGGGTGCGGGCAGCGGCAAGACCCGCGTACTGGTCCATCGTATCGCCTGGTTGATGCAGATTGAGCAGGCCTCGCCGTATTCAATCATGTCGGTGACCTTTACCAACAAGGCGGCGGCCGAGATGCGCGGCCGGATCAACGAGCTGATGCAGGGCTCGTCGGCCGGTATGTGGAACGGCACTTTCCACGGCCTGTGCCACCGCATGCTGCGTGCTCACTATCTGGATGCCCGCCTGCCCGATGACTTCAATATTCTGGACTCCGACGATCAGATGCGTCTGCTTCGCCGCCTGATCAAGGCGCAGAACCTGGACGAGAAACATTGGCCGGCGCGCCAGGCAGCCTGGTATATCAACGGCAAGAAGGATGAGGGGCTGCGACCTGCCAACATCGATACCTTCAATGATCCCGTCGAGCAAACCTGGCTGCGGGTATATACCGCTTACCAGGAAGCCTGTGATCGTGCCGGACTGGTTGATTTTGCCGAACTGTTGCTGCGGGCTTTCGAGCTGATCCGCGACAACAAGCACATTCGCGAGCATTATCAGGCGCGCTTCAAACATATTCTGGTCGATGAGTTCCAGGATACCAACAACATCCAGTTTGCCTGGCTGCGCCTGATGGCCGGTCCTGACTGTAACGTGATGATTGTCGGCGATGATGACCAGTCGATTTACGGCTGGCGTGGTGCCCAGGTTGAAAATATCCAGCGTTTCCTGCGGGATTTCACCAATGCCTCGTCGATCTTCCTTGAGCAGAACTACCGCTCGACTGGCAATATCCTGAATGCGGCCAACGAACTGATCGCCAACAACAACGAGCGAATGGGCAAGAATCTGTGGACCGAAGGGGCCGAGGGCGAGCCGATCTCGCTGTATTCAGCCTTTAACGAGCTGGACGAGGCGCGTTTTGCGGTCGGCAAGATCAAGGAATGGCGTGATCAGGGCGGCACCCTGAACGAAACCGCCTTCCTGTATCGTAGTAATGCCCAGTCGCGGGTACTGGAAGAGGCGCTTATTCAGGCTGGCCTGCCATACCGCATCTACGGTGGAATGCGCTTCTTCGAGCGTCAGGAAATCAAAGATTCGCTGGCTTATCTGCGCCTGATGTCGAACCGCAATGATGATGCCTCTTTCGAGCGGGTGGTCAATACCCCGACCCGTGGCCTGGGTGACCGGACGTTGGAAACCATTCGCATGGCGGCGCGCGATCGCGGTGCGACGATGTGGCAGGCCAGTGTCGCCCTGCTGGAAGAGCAGGTACTGGCAGGCCGGGCGGCCAATTCGCTGCGCCGTTTCATTGAGCTGATCAATGCCCTTGAGGATGATACCCGTGATCTGCCGCTGTTCCAGCAAACCGACGAAGTGATCCGTAACTCGGGACTGCGGGCGATGTACGAGCAGGAAAAGGGTGAGAAGGCGCAGGCGCGCATTGAAAACCTCGAAGAGCTGGTTACTGCTACCCGTCAGTTTGAGGTGCCGGAAGAAGCGGAAGAGATGACCCCGCTGGCAGCCTTCCTGTCGCATGCTGCGCTGGAAGCCGGTGAAGGGCAGGCCGATGATTTCGAGGATGCGGTACAGCTGATGACGATGCACAGCGCCAAGGGGCTGGAATTTCCTGTCGTCTTTATGGTCGGTGTCGAGGAGGGGATGTTCCCGAGCTCGCGCACGACCGAGGAGGTTGGACGCCTGGAGGAGGAGCGTCGCCTGTGTTACGTGGGGATGACCCGCGCGATGCAGAAGCTGTATATCACCTATGCGGAAATGCGTCGCCTGTACGGCAAGGACAATTTCCATAAACCGTCACGCTTTATTCGTGAGATCCCGGCTGAATACGTCGAGGAAGTCCGGATGAAGGCGCAGGTCTCGCGTCCGGCGAGCAGTGGTCGCTTCAGCCAGACCCAGGTGAACGATAACTTCAACCAGACGGGCTTCAGCCTTGGTCAGCGAGTGCAGCACCCTAAGTTTGGTGAAGGGACGATTATCAACTTTGAAGGCAGCGGTGCCCAGAGCCGGGTCCAGGTCGCGTTCAATGGCGAAGGGATCAAGTGGCTGGTAACCCAGTACGCCAAGCTGGATCCGATGTAATTGATTGATGGCTGCAATGTCGTCAGAAAAAAGCCCGCCATGCTGATGCACTGGCGGGCTTTTTATTTGTCGGATGGTTTTTATTGGGCGATGACCTTGCCTTCCCGGCGTGGATCGGCAGCCCCGGAGAGCTGCTTGCCGTCAATTTTGATCGCCTGGACTCCCGAGTTGAGATCTTTGATTTTTATCTCGAACCCGAGTTGCTCAAGCTTGGGGGCCCATTGTTCTGCCGTGGTCCCTTTTTCCAGCTCGAAGACACCGAAGCGGTTATTCATGTTGGGCAGGTTGATGGCCTGTTGTAGATCCAGTCCCCAGTCGAGATGGCCCACAAGGGTTTTGGCGACATAGCCGATAATTTGGCTGCCGCCCGGCGAGCCGACGGCCAGATACGGCTGCTCGTCCTTCATCACGATGGTTGGGGCCATTGACGAGCGAGGGCGTTTGCCCGGCTCAATCCGGTTGGCAATCGGGTTTCCGCCGATATGGCTGCGGAAGGAAAAGTCGGTCAGCTCGTTGTTGAGCAGAAAGCCACGCACCATCAAACGCGAGCCGAAGCCATTTTCGATGGTGGTGGTGATTGAAACAACATTGCGATCACGGTCGACAATTGAAAAGTGGCTGGTGGAAGGCAACTCCAGCGACTCGTCCATGGCGTAGCGCATCGCATGGGACCAGACCGGCAGGCCCGGTTCGGCTGTGGCAAGGGCTTTGTCGCCTTTTAGCAGCGCAGCACGTTGCTTGAGATAGCCGGGATCGAGCAGGCCATCGGTTGGCATGGGGACATAATCACTGTCGGCCATGTAGCGGCCGCGATCGGCAAAGGCCAGGCGGGAGGCATCACCCAGCAGGCGCCAGCTGTTGACGTCATTCGGGCCCATTTTGTCGATAGGGTATTGGTTCAGCATCCCCATGATCTGGCCGAGGGTCAGGGCGCCGGAGCTTGGTGGCCCCATGCCGCAAATCTCAAACTGGCGGTACGGTGCACAGATCGGCTCTCGTTCCTTGACCTGATAGGTGGCCAGATCCATCACGCTGAGTACGCCGGGGTTCCCCTCTGCATTGCGGACGGTTTTGACAATGTCCTTGGCAATGTCGCCATGGTAGAACGCGCTGGCGCCACGCTCGGCAATTTGCGTGAGGGTGTCGGCATAGGCCGGGTTGGTCAGACGCTGTCCGGCCCGGATAGGGCTTTCGTCGTCATTGAAGAAATAGGCTTTGGTGGCCTGCCAGCGCTGGAGATTTTTCTGATCTTTGGCGACCAGTGCCGCGAGGCGCGGGCTGACCGTAAAGCCTTCGGTGGCGAGTTTTATTGCCGGGGCAAACAGATCGCTCCAGGGCAGTTTGCCGTGACGCTGGTGGGTATACCACATCAGCTTGACCGTTCCCGGGGTTCCGACTGAGCGGCCGCCGACCACGGCATCGTAGAAGGCCAGCGGCTTACCGTTTTGATCCTGAAACAGGCGCGGCGTCACCGCAAAAGGGGCAGTTTCACGACCGTCGAAGGTGGTAAGGGCTTCTTTTTCTGCATCCCAGAACACCATGAATGCTCCGCCGCCGATGCCGGAGGACTGCGGCTCGGTCAGCCCGAGAACCAGCTGGGTGGCCACCATGGCATCAATCGCATTGCCTCCCTGGCGAAGCATTGCTGCGCCCGCTTCGCTGGCATAGGGGTTGGCGCTGGCGACCATCCAGTCTTTGCCGCTTACTTGCTGCTGTTGGCTGATCCCGGTAGCAGCCTCGGGGGCAACCTGATCGGCCGTTTGCTTGCTGGTATCCTTACTCAGGGCTGCAGGGGTAAGCAAGCAGGCTGCCAGTGCCACAGCCAGGCGGGACGTATTCCACTCCATGGTTCATTCCTCTTTCGCATACGGGGTGCTTCGATAGCGTAAGAGCAGAATCCGTAGCTGTCTAATTGTTGAGCAGGTTTTGTGCTCGTAATCAACAATTTATTACAGGCTTACCATCAGGTTGGCAGGACCAGGCGCAGCAGGATCATACTGCCGATACTGACAAAAAGCAGGCCGCAGAGCCCGTCGATAAACGGCGTCCACTGTTGGATTTTCTGCTGCAGCCGCTGTCCGGTCAGCAGCCAAGCCAGTGTGGCAAACCATAGGAAGGAGGTTAGCCACAAAAGGCTGATGGCCGTGGCTTTTCCTGCCACAGACATATCTGCCGGCACCAGGGTCGATAGCAGGCTCAGGAAGAACACCAGTGCCTTGGGATTGAGGATGTTGGTGGTAAACCCCTTGGCCAGCGCCTGTTTGCGGTTACCTATCAACTGTTGGGCAGGGCTTGGAGAGGCATGAGATTCGTTCTTGCGCCAAAGTAACTCCAGTGCGCTCTTGGTAGCGCCAATGCCCAGCCAGAGCAGGTAGCCGCCGCCTGCGGCCTGTAGCATGGCAAACAGGGCGGGCTGCTCACGGATCAGCAGGCTGGCACCGGTAATGCTCAGGATGGAGTGAAGCAGGATCCCCAGTGATAGACCGAGTGCAATAGTGATACCGGTCTGGCGTCCGTAGCGCCCTGCGTTTTGGACGACGAGGGCAAAATCCGGCCCCGGGCTTAGCAGGGCAATAACATGGACGGTAAGCAGGGTGACAAATGGGGTAAGTTCGTACATTTCATTTTATCCGGTGGTGGTATAACACGGACTAGCATGCCTAGGTGAACGCAGGAGTGCTTGTAAAAAATTAACAGGGCTGGCTAGATTTCCGAGGGAGCGACGCCAAAAGCTTGTTTGAACGCCCGGGTGAAATGGGCCTGATCATAAAAACCGACATAATAGGCGACATCGGTACTGCAGTAGCCAGCCTTGAGCAAGGCCATGGCATGTTCCAGCCGCAGGCGGGCCAGCCAGGCATAGGGTGTCATGCCGGTGGCTTTCTTAAATTGGCGCAGCAGCTGGGACGGGCTCAGATCACACAGCCTTGCCAGGTCGTCGAGGCTAATTTTCTGATCCAGGTTAGCCATCAGGTAGTCCCTGAGCTGGTGGAGATCTTTGCTCCCCAGTGCCACCACTGGTTGGGGACGGAGCTGGCTGTATTGGCCGAGCAGCTGCGAGAAGTACTCGATCGGCATGCAGTCCTTGGCGAGCTGGGGAAAGTGTGGATTGCCCAGCTGGGCGTGTAGTTGGCTAAGCTGAACAAAGAGCTGGCTGTCGGTCACGTTGTGCTGCGGAAAGTGAACCTGACAGTTGCCCGACAGTTCGCTGGCCTGGTGGTCGAGCCATTCCGGGGAAATGCTGAACACTTTGACTTTGTAGCCTTGCTGCTGGGGTTGGCCATCATGAATTTCATCCGGCGGCATGATCACCAGCTGTCCGGCACCGGCCTGATGGCGAGCACCGTTGAAATAGTATTGTTGCTGCCCGTCGGTGATCAATCCCAGATGGTAATCAAGATGGTAATGGCGCTTGAAGGCAAAGCTTTGGTAATGCGCATCAATCAGGTTGATGTCATCGATGCCGGATTTTCGGTGGTTGACTTTGTTCATCCTGATCCTTCTAACCGCCGGCAGGCTGAGGGTGCACATTGCCGTCAAAAAATATGGCTATCAGTAGAACATAAATGACAGATGGCGGCTTGTAAAAAACTGACAAGCCGCCAGTTACCCTTTGTGGCAGGTAGTGACTAGCTTGCCTGAATCCGTTTTTTGGCCCGGCGATGGCCCTTGATGCCATCGAAGCTAAACAATACCAGTGCTCCCCAGATGAAGGCGAAGGTATAGCCCTTGTCGGCGGTAAAGCTTTCGCCGTAGACCGTGATTGCCAGCAGGAACATCAGGCTCGGGCCGATATACTGGAAAAATCCCAGAGTAGAGAGTTTCAGTTTGGTGGCAGCTCCGGTAAAGCACAGCAGCGGAAGCGTGGTAACAATCCCGGCGGCCATCAGCAGCAAGTTGGTCGTGGCCGGATTAGCCGCCCAGTCAGCCGTTGGGCTGTCGGCGATCAGCAGTACGTAGATTGCAGCCAGCGGCAGCAGAATACAGGTTTCCATGAACAGGCCGGTTTGGGCATCCAGGTTGACTTTCTTCCGCAGCAGCCCGTAGAGACCGAAGCTGCACGCCAGGGCCAGGGCAATCACCGGCAGGGAGCCGAACTGGATCAGCTGTACGGCAACCCCGCAGGCCGCCAGCGCGACGGCGAGCCATTGCAGCGGGCGTAGCCGCTCTCCCAGAAAGAACATTCCCAGAAGGACATTGAGCAACGGGTTGATGTAATAGCCCAGGCTGGCATCAAGCATATAGTTGTTGTTCACGGCCCAGATGAAAATCAGCCAGTTGCCGCCAACCAGCAGGGCAGTGGCCGTCAATACCAGTAGTGTTTTGGGCTGGCGAAGCACAGCCCTGACCTTGCCCCAGCGCTTGCCGATGAAGATCAGCGCTGCCAGAAAAAAGAATGACCAGATCACCCGGTGGCTGAGAATCTCCAGCGGACTGACATGCTGGAGAGACTTAAAGTAAATCGGTGCAATGCCCCACATGGTGTAGGCGCCAAGGGCGAGCATGACCCCTCGCTGGGTATCTTTGGCTTGCTGGTCCATCTTATCCCTAGGTGTGTTTTATAAAATTCTGAGAAAATAATGATATTTTCTAAAAAGGTATGCGGGAGCAGTATAAATCGTGTTCAGGTTGGATGTCATCCAGAACTTTTGATGATTTTGTTAGCACCGGACATGATAAGAAAATCCTGCCCGAAGGCAGGTGGGGATTTGCGAGAAGTTTTCCAGGAAACAACATTTTGCCGGCTTGGCGGGGGGAAGCTGTTGTAAGTGTCGTTCACATCGGCGATCTGATTGGTATAGAATAGCCAGCTCGTCAACTACAGAGTCGATTTATGTCATCTTGCAGCGCCGCCGTTTGTCAGCCAGCTTCTCTCGCGACCAGCGAACAGATCTTACAGGATGTGTTCGGCTATCAGGCCTTTCGTGTTGGCCAGCAAGAGGTGATTGAGGCGATAGCGGAAGGCCGCGACAGCCTGGTGATCATGCCAACCGGTGGCGGTAAATCGCTCTGTTATCAAATTCCGGCCCTGATGCGTGACGGGCTGACACTGGTGATCTCTCCGCTGATCTCGCTGATGAAGGATCAGGTTGACCAGCTCAAGGCTAACGGAGTGGCGGCCGACTACCTCAACTCGACCATGTCCCGCGAGGCTATGCAGGATACCTACCGCGCGATGCAGAGCGGCGAGGTTAAGCTGGTGTATGTTTCGCCGGAGCGGGTACTGACCCGTGACTTTCTCGAGCGTCTTTATGACATGCCGCTAAGTCTTGTTGCCGTTGACGAAGCGCACTGTATTTCTCAGTGGGGGCATGACTTCCGCCCTGAATATGCGTCTCTGGGCACGCTGAAACAGCACTTTGACCAGCTGCCAATTATGGCCCTGACCGCAACGGCGGATGAAACGACCCGCAATGATATTGTCTCCCGGCTCGGCCTGGTCGACCCGCATGTCTACCTGGGCAGCTTTGACCGCCCGAATATCCGCTATACCCTGCAGGAGAAGTACAAGCCGATGTCGCAGTTGACCCGCTACCTGGGCGGCGTTCGTGGCCAGTGCGGGATTGTATATTGCAACAGCCGCAAGCGGGTGGAGCAAATCACCGAAAAGCTGTGTGATAACGGGATCCGGGCGGCGGCGTATCATGCCGGTCTGGAGCATGCCGAGCGAGTAAGGGTGCAGGAGGACTTTCAGCGGGATGATATTCACATCGTCGTCGCCACCGTGGCGTTCGGAATGGGCATCAACAAGCCTAATGTCCGTTTTGTGGTGCATTACGATATCCCCCGTAATATCGAGTCCTATTATCAGGAAACCGGGCGGGCCGGCCGTGATGGTCTGCCGGCAGAAGCGGTGATGTTCTATGATCCGTCGGATTTGGCCTGGCTGCGCCGTTGCCTTGATGAAAAAGAGGAAGGGCCACAGAAACTGGTGGAAAGCCACAAGCTAAATGCGATGGGGGCGTTTGCCGAGGCGCAGACCTGCCGCCGTCAGGTATTGCTCAACTATTTTGGTGAATTCCGGGAAGAGTCGTGTGGCAACTGCGATATTTGCCTCGATCCGCCCAAGCGCTTTGCGGCGGTTGAAGCCGCCCAGAAGGCCCTGTCCTGCGTCTATCGGGTCAACCAGAGCTTCGGTATCAACCATGTGGTGGACGTGATGCGCGGGATGCAGAACCAGCGTATCCGCGAGCATGGCCACGATAAGCTGAGTACCTACGGTATTGGTCGTGAGCACAGTCATGAGTTTTGGGTCAGTATTTTGCGCCAGCTGGTCCATCGGGGTTTTCTTACCCAGAATATTGTCCGTAGCTCGACGCTTCAGTTGACTGAAAAGGCCAGAGCAGTTCTGCGCGCCGAAGTGGAGCTGGAGCTGGCGGTACCGCGGTTGGATATTGCGACCCGCAGTGCGAAAAATGACAAGCTGGCCAACCGCCATTATGACAAAAAGCTGTTTGCCAAATTACGCAAGTTGCGCAAGGCCATTGCCGATGAGGAAGACTTGCCGCCGTATGTGGTGTTTAACGATGCCAGCCTGATGGAAATGGCGGAGATGCTGCCGACCTCGGCGGGTGAAATGCTGGCGGTGAACGGTGTCGGCCACCGTAAGCTGGAAAAGTACGGCAATGTATTTTTGAACGTGATCGAAGATCACCTGATGGCGGGTACTGGTGAGTAGTAGATAAAAAAATACCGGACATTCCGAGTCCGGTATAAATGCGTTTAAGAAACATAACGAGTATGTTCTGTTCGCTACAAAACAGCTTGCGTATTTGGTGAGAATGTTAATATCACCTGTTGCTAGGGAATCGGAAACCGACGGGATGTGTTTCCAGTGACTAGGCAACGACCTCATGAAAACATGGATTATCATTGCTGGCTATAGCCCCTTTATTGCTTGATACGCATAGAAACACTTGGTTACAGGAAAGCCGCCTAGGCCGTATGTGAGGTGGGCTTGTCATAGATGAAAAGGAATATGTAATGACCGTCTCTTCTACATCGTTTGTCTGTCGGGAGCTTGATTTGGAGCAGGGGCTGCTGCTGATCGGTGGCCCTGAGTTCGATTTTGATAATTTTCCTGCGGTAGCAGAGCAGTTTCTGATGCAGATCGATGCGACGGTTGTCGAACGTGAGCTTAATGCCGATCTACATGTGTGGCTGATTGACTTTGAAGGCTGTCGGCTGATGCTCAAGGGTGAGCACTATGCTGGATCCCTGTGGCTGGAGTGGCTGTCGCCCGATGATAGCGAGACGCTGGCGTTCCTGGCTACCCTGCTTGCAGGCTAATCGTTTTGCTTTTTTTATCGGCAAACGATTGCACAAATGTAAAGCCGTTTTTGGGACTAGGCAACCTGGGCGGTTAATGTATAATCGCCGCTTCGGTTGCTGCGGGCGCAGGTATGAGAGCCTGGCTGCAGTGTTTTGGGTTCCCTCTCCCCCAATGACAAAAAGGTCTGACAATGACTGTATCTCAATTTTCTCTCGCGCAGCAGCGCAAAGCCTTATCGTTCCTTGTTGTATTCCACCTGCTGATCATTGCCTCGAGCAATTATCTGGTACAACTGCCGTTTACCATTTTTGGTTTTCATACCACCTGGGGCGCCTTTACCTTTCCGTTCATCTTTCTGGCCACTGATCTGACAGTAAGAATTTTTGGCGCGGCTATGGCCCGACAGATCATCCTGCGGGTGATGCTGCCGTCACTGGCGATTTCCTATGTGCTGTCGGTGCTGTTTTATCAGGGTGAATATCAGGGCTGGTCCCATTTAGGTGAGTTCAACTTGTTTGTGGCCCGTATCGCGATTGCCAGCTTCATGGCCTATCTGCTGGGGCAGATCATGGATGTCTCGGTGTTTAACCGCCTGCGCCAGACCAAGCAGTGGTGGGTGGCACCAAGCTGCTCGACCATTTTTGGTAATGCCTTGGATACGGTAGCGTTTTTTGCCATCGCGTTTTACAACAGCCCGGATCCGTTTATGGCGGAAAACTGGGTCGAGATTGCCTTGGTGGATTACAGCTTCAAGTTGATCATCAGCCTTGGTTTGTTTGTGCCTATGTACGGGGTACTGCTCAATTACCTGATCAAGCGCCTGACGACGATTACCCCCAAGCTGGAGTCTCAGCAGGGGCTTATCTGATACAATAAAGGGTATAGACTTACAGCCGACGCCATGTCGGCTTTTTTGTACCCTAAGAAGTAGGAGCGGGAGTGATGAAGATACGCCAGGCAAGTTTGACTGAAGCCGCACAGGTGCTGGCTCAGATCAGTGAGTTTGCCCAGCCTGCCGATGAACATTCGCTTGAAGTTCGATTGAAAGGCAGAGCACCGCTGATCCTCGTGGCTGAGCTGGGTGAGCAGTTGGTCGGGGTAAAAATCGGCTACCGCTTGTCCGAGACGTGTTTTTATAGCTGGCTGGGGGGCGTGGCACCCGAGGGGCGGTGTAGCGGGGTGGCGCAGGCGCTGTTGGAGGCACAGGAAACCTGGGTGAAACAACAGGGCTTTGAGGAACTGCGGGTCAAATCGCGTAACCGCTTCCCAGCGATGTTGAGGTTACTGCTAAGAAATGGCTATCTGATTGAACATATGGAGAAAAAAGACGGGCTTGAAGACTATAGGCTGCATTTTGTGAAGAACCTGGCAATTAAATGACAATTATTCTCGATAAAATACTTGCATCTCAAATGAGAATGGTTATTATTAACTTGCACTCAGCGAGGGAGAACAGCAAAAGGCTCCCTTGTTTGAAGGCACGACATTGCTCACATTGCTTCCAGTGTACTTCAGCGACGGTCTGTGTTTTTAGTGTAGGGCTGAAAACGAACACCAATTCTGCTGAGCGGCGCTTACCGGGTACTCATAACCTCAGGTAACGCCGCTTTTTCTTTTCTGGCGCCTAGGCCAGCTTCACCAGCTCCTTTACCAGCTTGTTGATACCGCTTGCTGCCTCCGTGATACTTCCTGCCAGCATATAGGCCGGGGTCGTCAGGATGCGTCGTTTTTGATCCAGTACGAAGTCGTTAACCGGACAATTGATGTGTTCGCCTCCCATCTTGTTGAAGGCGTTGGCGGTATCCTGATCGTTACCAATGGTCCCTTTGGCTCCCGGGCCGTAGATTGTTGGGATCAGGGTTGGGGCAATACACAAATAGGCGGCAGGCTTTTCTTCTTTGGCAAAGGCCTGGCAGGCTCTTTTCACTTCCGGATTTACTTCGCAACCGGCCCCGGTGAACGCGAAATCGGAGAGATTTTTGGCGGCGCCAAATCCGCCCGGCAGTAACAGGGCATCGTAGTCGGCGGCATTGAGGTTGACGATATCGTCAATATTGCCGCGGGCAATACGGGCAGCCTCGACCAGTACGTTGCGGGTTTCATCCATTTCTGCGCCGGTGATGTGGTTAATGACATGGTGCTGGGCAATATTGGGGGCGAAACAGTGCCAGGTTGCGCCTTCTTGCTCGATGGCATGCAGCGCCAATACGGCCTCGTGGATTTCAGCTCCGTCAAATACTCCTGAGCCGCTTAAAATAACTGCGATTCTCTTCATTTTGGCTTCCTTTATGGTCAGATATGTCTGTTATTGCATTCAGATATTCTTATTTCAGATCGATCTGTTAACTTTTTCCACAATTAATGATCATTTTAGGATCGAGGATCCATTTTTGCTTAAGATCTTAAGTTGTTGATTTATATTGGGTTGAATGAAAATCGCATAATTTTCATGTTTTTTGATCAACTGTTTGATTTTAAATACTAACAAAGTTATCCACAGATAATAGTGGCTTGGTGGAAAACATCAGTTAACACTTGCTGGCTGTCATGGCATTCTAGTGCCCTAACTCTTTCATCCCCCGGATATAAGAATATCGTTATGGCAACTATCCCTGAAAATCCACTTATCCTGATTGATGGATCCTCTTATCTCTATCGCGCCTATCACGCAGCACCAAACTTCACGAACTCGGACGGTGAGCCGACGGGAGCAGTATTTGGTGTCGTAAATATGTTGCGTAGTCTTCTGCGCCAGTTTTCAACCGAGCATATTGCGGTGATCTTTGATGCCAAGGGTAAAACCTTCCGTGATGATATGTATCCGGAATATAAGGCCAACCGCCCTCCGATGCCGGATGATCTTCGGGGGCAGATTGAGCCGCTGCATGCCGTGATCAAGGCAATGGGACTGCCGTTGATCTCGATTTCTGGGGTTGAGGCGGACGATGTGATCGGCACCCTGGCCACTCAGGCATCGAAAGAGAACATGCCGGTATTGATCAGCACCGGTGATAAAGACATGGCCCAGCTGGTGGATCAGAACGTTACCCTGATCAATACCATGACCGATGTCGTGATGGATCCGGCCGGTGTTGTTGATAAGTTCGGGATCGGCCCTGAATTGATCATCGATTACCTGGCCTTGATGGGCGATAAAGTGGATAACATTCCGGGTGTACCCGGGGTCGGTGAAAAGACGGCCAAGGCGCTGCTTACCGGGATCGGTGGTCTGGATGCATTGTATGACAACCTGGATGCGATCCCGCCATTGGGTTTCCGTGGCTCGAAGACGATGCCGAAGAAACTGGAAGAACATAAAGAGGCAGCTTACCTGTCCTACGAGCTGGCAACGATCAAGCTGGATGTCGAGCTGGATGTGACCCCGGATCAGCTGCGTAAAGGCGAGCCTGATACCGACGAGCTGATAAAGCTGTTCGGCAAGCTGCAGTTCCGCCGCTGGCTGGCAGAAATGCTCGATGGCGGTGACGGTAAGATTGTGGCCGAGGAGCAGCCTGCCCAGCCGGCAGCCGAGAAGAAAACAGTGGCACCGACCATTGATCGCAGTGGTTATGAAACCGTACTCGATGAAGCGGTGTTTGCTGGCTGGCTGGAGCAGCTTAAGAGCGCTGAGGTGGTGGCATTCGATACCGAGACCGACGGTCTGGATTATATGACAGCCAATTTGGTCGGGTTGTCATTTGCGATTGAGGAAGGCAAGGCGGCCTATGTGCCTGTTGCCCATGATTACCTTGATGCACCGGCTCAGCTGGATCGCGACTGGGTACTGGAGCAGCTCAAGCCGTTGCTGGAAGATCCGCAGCAGGCCAAGGTCGGGCAGAACCTTAAGTTTGATGCCAGCATTCTGGCTCGCTATGGTATCGAGATGCAGGGTATTCGCTACGACACTATGCTGGAGTCTTATGTCTACAACAGTGTGGTCGGCCGTCACGATATGGACAGCCTGTCCCTGCGCTACCTAGAACACAAGACCATTAGCTTTGAAGAGATTGCCGGCAAGGGCAAGAAGCAGCTGACGTTCAACCAGATTGATTTGGAGCAGGCCGGGCCATATGCCGCAGAAGATGCCGACATTACGCTGCGTCTGCACAATTTACTGATAGAGAAAGTGAGCGCCGACGAGAAACTGAAATCGGTGTTTGACGATATCGAGATGCCGCTGGTACCTGTATTGTCACGCATGGAGCGTACCGGGGTCTTGATTGACAGCATGCTGCTTAGCGCACAGTCGAGTGAAATTGCCGTTCGCCTTGATGAGTTGGAAAAGAAAGCCTTCGAGATTGCTGATCAGGAATTCAATCTCAGCTCGCCAAAGCAGCTGCAGGCTATCCTGTTTGAGAAGATGGGGCTGCCGGTACTGAAGAAAACACCGTCAGGTGCGCCTTCCACCAATGAAGAGGTGCTGCAGGAGCTGGCACTGGACTATCCGCTGCCGAAACTGATCCTGGAGTATCGCGGCTTGGCCAAGCTGAAATCGACCTACACGGACAAGCTGCCTAAGATGGTCAACCCGGCGACAGGGCGTGTGCATACCTCTTATCATCAGGCTGTGACTGCGACCGGGCGTCTGTCATCCAGTGATCCGAACTTGCAGAACATTCCGGTTCGTAACGAAGAAGGTCGTCGGATCCGCCAGGCATTTATCGCCCCGACTGGGTATAAAGTGCTGGCTGTCGACTACTCGCAAATCGAGCTTCGGATCATGGCGCACCTCTCCGGTGATCAGGCGTTGCTTGATGCGTTCAGACACGGCAAAGATATTCACGCCGCGACGGCGGCAGAAATTCTGGGCCTGCCAATTGAGTCGGTGACCAGCGAACAGCGTCGCCGTGCCAAGGCCATCAACTTTGGTCTGATCTACGGTATGAGTGCCTTTGGTCTGGCGAAACAGCTCGATATGGGCCGTAATGAAGCGCAGGACTATATGAACCTGTATTTCGAGCGCTACCCGGGCGTGTTGGAATATATGGAAAGTACCCGTACGACAGCAAGCGAGCAGGGATATGTAGAAACCCTGTTCGGCCGTCGTTTGTATCTGCCGGACATCAAGTCCCGCAACGGTATGCGTCGCAAGGCGGCTGAACGTGCTGCGATCAATGCCCCGATGCAGGGAACGGCTGCCGATATTATCAAGCGCGCGATGGTGCTGGTCGATCAGTGGGTCGCAGAACAAGAGACTGGTCGGGTTCGACTTCTGATGCAAGTTCATGACGAACTTGTCTTTGAAGTACAGGAATCGGAACTGGAAAGCGTGAGTGCGGAAA
This sequence comes from Photobacterium kasasachensis, assembly GCF_050336885.1. Taxonomy (NCBI): domain Bacteria; kingdom Pseudomonadati; phylum Pseudomonadota; class Gammaproteobacteria; order Vibrionales; family Vibrionaceae; genus Photobacterium; species Photobacterium kasasachensis. The sequence continues at coordinate 47,448 of NZ_JAKJSH010000022.1, read as the reverse complement.
TCCGTCGCCTGATGGAATCAGCGGCTGAACTGGATGTCCCATTGATTGCTGATGCCGGTACTGGCGATAACTGGGACCAGGCACACTAGACATTAGCCTGATCGGCTTTGTGGTATAGAAAAGGATAGCTGGCGGTATGCCAGCTATTTTTTTATGAAAATTAAAGAATGGTAAAATTACCATTAGGTGAAGTTAGTTACGAATTTCTGAAAAAAAATTACAGAAATGACTTTTCAAATCTGTGCAATTGATATACAGTTATCGGCGTAGGGTACAGAGGTAAGATGTTCTATCTTTCAGACCTTTTGTTTCACGTTATTGGATTTGGCTGATTCAGCCGCCCTGGTCTTTTGACCAGGGCGTTTTTTATTTTAGCGTCCCAAAAATTCCCGCCTGTTGTTTTTTCTTGCTTTGATTTCTTGCTTTGCCTACTCATATCGTTATATTGCTCAATAAGTATGCGTATTGTTGCTTATGTGCTTAATATCAACCAACTTTGGCAGAGTGGTCTATGGCTGTCGGAAAAAAGTAAGCTTTAAGTGTTTTTTTGATTTTAGAGTAATTACTTTAATTTTTATCAATAGAGCGGTATAATCATGCACGCTTCTTGTTCATATTTGTTTTTGGTAGCGGGTCGATGAACCGGCTAGCCAACACATCCATGAAAATGCCACCCCCGATTTGGGGTGGCTTTTTTTTCGCCTTCTTATTCATAGAAATGTAATTAACTTCCATATGCACTAATGCACATTCGTGTTTTTGTTAGTGTTAATTTGCGACAAAAAACAACTAGATCTGTTTTTGTAGCCAAACGGCTAAAAAACGGTGTTTAGGGCGAGGAAACGCGGGTGGGAAGCTGATAGATGTGATTAAAAAGCAGACAAAATCGGGATAAAAAACTTGCGTTGGTGAGGGAATTCATTGATCCTTTTAGGACAAAAATAAAAACCTCCTATTTCTCTCCCGTTGCCCCACCTGGAAGGTGGGGAATTTTTATGGCCCTGTCCATAGAGCCATACTTTCTTGCTTACGTCAGTTACTCGGCATCGTTGCCGGAAGCTGCTTCTTCCTGTTCCAATAATGCTTGCTGACGCGCCAGCTCAGGGGCAAACCAGCTATCTAGCTTGCGGCGCACCTGATCAACACCAATGCCCTTAAGGGAAGAGAATACCTCAACCTGCACATCACCACCGAAGCTGAGCGCAGTGTTACGTACTGTCATGAGTTGCTTCTTGCGGGCACCGCTTTTCAGCTTGTCTGCTTTGGTCAGCAATACCAGGACCGGCAGCCGGCTTTCGACAGCCCAGCTGATCATTTGCTGATCGAGGTCTTTCATCGGATGACGAATATCCATCAATACCACCAGGCCCTGCAGGCACTCGCGCTTTTGCAGGTACTCACCCAGGGATTTCTGCCATTTCAGCTTCATTTCCAGTGGAACCTGGGCAAAACCGTAGCCTGGCAGATCGATCAGGTTACAGCCGTCCACGACCTCGAACATGTTAATGAGCTGGGTACGCCCCGGTGTTTTGGAGGTGCGTGCTAGACTTTTCTGATCGGTAATACGGTTAAGGGCACTTGACTTACCTGCATTGGAGCGGCCAGCAAATGCGATCTCAACGCCTGTGTCGTTTGGCAAGTGACGAATGTCCGGTGCACTTGTGATGAAGCCTGTATTTCTATAGTTGAGAGGTTGATTCACTGTTAACTCCGTCAAGTCTTCATGTAGTCGACTGATTACTTTTATGTGAAATTGTGTAAAATGTACGAAAACCGTGCTTGGTTTGTGGTCGCATTGTATACCATGTAACTGAGCATTACCTGTGGTACTGGAAGCTCTATAATTATAAACGGAATGTCATGAAGAAATTAGCACTGATATTGACTCTTCTTGCCAGTTGCTCAGCCTGGGCCCAAGGAGATGCAGAAGCTGGAAAAGCGAAAGCCGCGACCTGTGCTGCCTGCCATGGTGCAGACGGTAACAGCATAATGGCGCAATACCCGAAAATTGCCGGTCAGCACCCTGGTTATCTTGAAAAACAGCTCAAGGATTTCAAGCTAGCGATGACGACGGGCGGCAAGCAAGGCCGTAACGATCCGGTAATGGGCGGTATGGCGATGCCGCTGACCGAACAGGATATGGCGGATCTGGCAGCATATTACGCAACCCTGCCTATCTCTGACAATACAACACCGGAATCCTCGATCGAAGTTGGCCAGCAGTTGTATCGCTTTGGTGATGCCGAGCGAGGTATTGCCGCGTGTACTGCCTGCCACGGTCCTCGTGGTAACGGTACCAGCTTATCTGGCTTCCCTAAGATTTCTGGCCAGAATGGTGAATACGTCAAACTGCAGCTGGAGAAATTCCGTGCAGGCCAGCGTAGCAATGATTTGAATGCGATGATGCGTTCAGTAGCAGCAAAACTGTCTGATGACGAAATTACCGCCCTGTCACAGTACGTAGGTGGCTTACACTAAACAAACCGCAGTATTCCAGTATTGAGTAATCCAAAGGCAGCCTCGGCTGCCTTTTTTATTTTTTAGCAGTGGCTAAGGCTGTCGGGGGCTAACTAAATGACAGCTAACACTGAAAAAACGCGGATGGCTGAGTAGCTTGTAAGAGATCTGCCATTCCTTGCTGACGATGATGATGAAAGTTTTTAGAGGAATAGCAACTAAGTTCTTATTCATCAATACCTTACTATTGTTGAAATAATGTTCCAAAAAAATAACCGTCAGAGGCAATCTTGTATCGGGGCTGAATCAGCGTAAAGTATGCGGTGTCGACAGGGAGTGCGGCAAGGGATGGGAAGCGCCATAGACGGTATAGGCAGGTAGCCTGAAGGATTCACAGGACGTCTGGCCAGGAGGCCGGAAAGTTCGCATGATGCGTAGGGAACGTCAGGGCAGACGCTTACGGACAAGTCTTCGTATGAAGAATCAGGCGTGCGATGGAAGGCATGCCCACAGGGATGGTGAATTGTGTTGTCAGGACGGCAACAAGCTTTACGGATAAGCCGGTCATGGAATGATCGATGTGACAGGGAACAGTAGCACGGAAGGTAAGAATTCATCAGGACGATGAAGAACAAGCAACGTTGGCAGGGAAAGCACCAATAACAAAAGGACTATTGTCAGACCGGGATGTTTACATACTGGTTAAGGACAGACTAGACAGGATAAAGCCAGCAATGGCGGCCCATAGAGCGACAGGTGATTACCTGTCGCTTTTTTCTTTTCAGCCAGCCTCACCTTGGCCTCCCCGGCCAGTTTGCTGCGAAAGTGCACATTTCTCGATCGAATCTGCTATTATACCCGGCTTCATTTTAAGCCAGCTTGCCATATGTAGTGTGTTGCATTTTGGCTAATAGGAGACAGTTTTTCATGCAGCCCTGCCCGTTATGCCAAAGCCATTCGGCCGATACTTTCCACCAGGACAAGCGCCGGGTGTACTTTCGCTGTCAGGAGTGTGCGCTGGTATTCGCTGATCCGGAGGCCTTGCTGGCACCGGACGATGAGAAGGCGGTCTATGACAAGCATGAAAACAACCCAGATGATCCAGGTTACCGTCGCTTTCTGGGCCGGCTTGCCGATCCGCTGGTCGAACGGCTGGGGACGTCATCCTGTTCCGGGCTGGATTTTGGCAGTGGCCCGGGGCCGACTCTGTCCGTGATGCTCGCAGAGATGGGGTATAATATGGCTATATATGATCCGTATTTTGCCCATGATCCGGTCGTGCTGGACCGGCAATATGACTTTGTTACCTGTACAGAGGCAATCGAACACTTTTATACGCCTGCAAAGGAATGGGGGCTGCTGACGGCGATGGTAAAACCCGGCGGATGGCTGGGGTTTATGACTAAGTTAGCAACAGATGCTGATGCCTTTGCGCATTGGCATTACAAGAACGACCCAACCCACGTGAGCTTTTTTAGCCGCGAGACTTTCCGTTACCTGGCAAAGCGCGATGGCCTGGAAGTCGAGTTTGTTGGAAATGATGTAATTTTGCTGAGGAAAACCCAGTAATGACCCGTAAGAAAAGAAGCCGTAAGCCAGGATCGGAAGGTCCTGCTGAATTTGCAAAAAAATCAACAACTCAGATTGATTTGGAAGCCCGTAAACGCCAGAAAGACAAAAAGCGCAAGGGACTGAAGTCTGGTAGCCGCCACTCTGAAGCGCAGACGGCGGATGCCAGAACGCTGGCGAAACGTAAAGACCCACGTCATGGCAGCAAGAAGCCGGTTCCGCTGATTGTAGAAGCCAAGAAGCCAGCAACCAAGAAAGAGCGCCGCCTGAGTGCCGAGCAAGAGCTGGCGATGCTGGAAAATGATGCTCAGCTAATGGTATTGCTGGATCGCATTGAAGCGGGTGAAAGCCTGGGTGCGGGCCTGCAGAAGCAAGTTGATCAGAAACTGGATCGTATTGAGCAGCTAATGAACCAGCTAGGTTTGCTGGAAGATGACGAACCGCAAACGGCTGATGATTTTGCACCGGCTGCCAAAGTGTCTTCTGACGACGATCTGCTTGAGCAGTTTGAAAACGCAGACTTCGGTCTGTTCGAGGACTCGGCTGAGAACTCGGACGAGAAGTAAGACAGACACTCTTTCTAGAAACCCGTTCGATAAGGAGTAACCCTTGCAGGATATGACGCTTTGGCTAGGACTGGCCGGCAGTGTGATCGCCGTACTGGCGGCATATGCTGGGTATTTGTTGTATAAACTTTATCGGCAAACGACACGCCACAAGGCTTTTATGGCGCGGGCTGAGCTTCACCAGGCTGAAAAGATCAAAGAGCGCAATATCAATATTATGGATAGCGTGTTCATTATCGCTGAGGCTGGCAAGCAGGATCAGTGCGATATGTCGGAAATTTCCATTCGTCTGTATAAGCTGATGGAAGTGCTGCAAGGCGAGCAGCAGGTTGATTTTGCCAGCCAGTATCCGGCGATGAACGAGCTTTATCTGGTGGTTAAAGATATGCACCGTGGTGATGCCCGCAAGGCGTTGCAAAAGAAAGAACGTATGAAGCAGGACCTTCAGCGAATGAAGGCCGAAGCCCGACTGGGTGATGACATCAAGCGCGAGCTGGATGTTATTTTGACCCTGAAGGCTTAGATTACCCCTGCCTTTCATAGGATTGAAAGACCTCATCTATACTGAAGCTAACAGATGGATGAGGTTTTTTGCTCGGTGCCAGGGAAGAATCTGAGCTAGTCATCATTTCAGTTAGCTGAAAAAAGTAAAACGTCTACATCTTTACCAAGTTATGGCACACTTGGCATTCGCAATTTACCCCAAGACCTTGAGTGGAAGTAAGTCATGTCACATGAGCAGATTATTTGGGATCAGGCACTGATAGAAAAATATAATTATTCAGGCCCCCGTTATACCTCATACCCGACCGCCCTCGAATTTCATGAGGCCTTTACGCCGGCGGAATTTGATATGGCGTGTGCGCAGTATCCGGAACGCAACCTTTCACTTTATGTCCATATCCCGTTTTGTCACAAGCTTTGCTATTACTGCGGCTGTAATAAGATTATTACCCGCCATCAGCACAAGGCTGACCAGTACCTGGATGCCCTGGAGCAGGAAATCCGCCAGCGGGCGGCGTTGCTGGGTGAGCGTAATGTCAGCCAGCTGCATTGGGGCGGGGGTACCCCGACGTTTCTGACCAAGCCTCAGGTAAGCCGCCTGATGGACTTGCTGCGTGAGCTGTTTAACTTTGCGCCGGATGCCGAAATCAGTATCGAGGTGGACCCGCGCGAAATCGACCTTGATATGTTGGATCACCTGCGAGCAGAAGGGTTCAACCGACTGAGCATCGGTGTCCAGGACTTCAACAAGGAAGTGCAGAAGCTGGTCAACCGCGAGCAGGATGAAGAATTCATTTTTGCCATGGTAGAAAGGGCCAAAGAGCTGGGATTCCGTTCGACCAACCTGGACCTGATATATGGTCTGCCGAAACAGAACCGCGAACTGTTTGCCAAAACATTGGAGCAGGTGCTGGCTATGAAGCCGGGACGGTTGTCGATTTTCAACTATGCCCATATGCCGACACTGTTTGCCGCCCAGCGCAAGATTAACGAGGCCGATTTGCCGGCCGCGAAAGAGAAGCTGGCTATTTTGCAAGATACCATCGCGACCCTAACTGGCGTGGGTTACCAGTTTATCGGTATGGACCACTTTGCCCTGCCGGATGACGAGCTGGCCGTGGCGCAGCGCAGCGGCATTCTGCATCGTAACTTCCAGGGCTATACCACCCAGGGCGACTGCGATTTGCTTGGGCTGGGTGTGTCGGCCATCTCGATGATTGGCGACTGCTATGCCCAGAACCAGAAAGAACTAAAAAAATACTATGCCAGCGTGAACGACAAGCGTGAGGCGCTGTGGAAAGGTGTCTCGCTGGATGCCGACGACTTGCTGCGCCGTGAGGTAATCAAGGCGCTGATATGTAATTTCCAGCTGGACAAACGCGATATCGAGCAGCGTTTCGATCTGGATTTTGATACTTACTTTGCCGAAGATCTGGAGTTGCTGCAGACCTTTATCAACGATGAGCTGGTGACCGTGGACGAGCGCTATATCCAGGTGGAGTTGAAAGGCCGCTTGCTGATCCGCAATATTTGCATGTGTTTTGACAAATACCTTCGTGATCGGGCGCGCCAGCAGCAGTTCTCCCGCGTGATTTAATCCTCACCGGAGCTGTTAATAACAAAAGCCCCCGTACTTTGGCTCTTGGCCTGGGTACGGGGGCTTTTGCGCAATATCGCCCCGATACGGGACGATATAACAGCTTAGCTGTTAAACATATTGACGGCAGCTAACAAGGTCAGAATACCCGCAGCAAAATGGCCCGAACCATTGGCTGCAAGTTCACTGACGGCAGGTATAGCCACACTGAATGAGAGAATACTTTCCAGCATAGTGGTTTGTCCCACAGTGTTATTGTTGGTGTTATCGCGGATGGTATAAAGCAGCGTGCTGTTTTATCCCGCTCAAAAGCCATGAGGCGAGAGTCCGAGAGGACTAGGCAGGCACGGTTTGGCTTTGAAGTGGGCGTATTCTACGCAATATTGGCCAAAATGGAATTGTTTTTGCTCAAAAAATAAGCGGAAATATCCATGTGGCCAATATTTCTTTCTAACCCTCTGATCGGCAGGAGGCTGATCGCGCTCTGAGTGTCTCTTATTAGGACTCTTGCATGAAGGCAAGCCAGTAAATGTAGAGAGGAAATTCTAATCAGTATCGTTAGTGTTGATAATTATCGATGTCGGCAGAAACTGGGTCGATACTTACCTTAGCGGTTGACCATTCGCTGAGCGGTTGGGGTTTGGCGTAGTAAAAGCCCTGGGCATAGCGACAGCCGAGGGCTTTCAGCTGCTGGGCTTGCTCCTGGGTTTCAACACCCTCGGCAACGATATCGGCATTAAAGTTCTCTGCCAGGGTAATGATCGCGGCGATAACCGGGGTGTAGTTGTTGCTCTCGGTCATCTGATTGACGAAAGACCGGTCGATTTTCAGGCTGTCAAACGGCAGCTGGGCCAAGTAGGACAGCGAGGAATAGCCGGTCCCGAAGTCATCGATGGCAATATGGATGCCGAGCTGGCGTAGCTGTTGCAGGGCTTCGGTGGCCTGCTGTGGCTGGCTGATCAGTCTGGACTCGGTGATTTCCAGCGTGAGGTTGGCTGCCAGTAACCCCGATTCTGCCAGGATAGCTTCGACCTGCTCGACAAAGTCGGCCTGCAGCAATTGGCGAACCGATAAGTTGACGTGGAGCATAAAGGATTGCGGCCAAAGCTGCCGGGCTATCATCTGGCTGGTTTGCTGGCACGCCAGGCGCAGGATTTGCTGGCCCATCTCGATGATCATCCCGTTCTCTTCCGCCAGCGGTATAAACTGATTCGGGGGAACCAGGCCCCGGGTCGGGCTGCGCCAGCGAACCAGTGCCTCGGCCCCGCAGGTTTTTTCACTGGCCAAATCAATCAGAGGCTGGAAATGCACTTCAAGCTCGTTGTGCTCGAGAGCCCGGTTGAGCTCGGCGGCCAGCCGGGTTTTTTCCAACGAGGCTTCAAGCATTTTCGGCTCGAAATAGTGGACCGGTGTATCTTCCTGCATCTTGGCCTTGTTGAGTGCCAGACTGGCATTACGTAGCCACTCGGCCATGCCAGCTTGCGGCAGTATTCCCTGGACAGCGCCGATGCTCGCCGACACCATGACCTCGACACCATTAACGATGAATGGAAAAGAGAAAGGGCTCAGTAGCTGGTTGGCGATTAGTTCTGCCTTGTCATGGGTATCGAGGCCGGGAATAAATACCGCGAACTCGTCCCGGCCGACTCGGCTCAGCAAGGCTCCCTGAGGCAAATCCCGCTCGAGGCGGCGGGCAATAAGTACCAGAAGCTGGTCGCCATTGAGGTGGCCGATACTGTCGTTGATATGGCTAAAGGCTTTCAGGCCGATGATCATCAGGGTGGCCTGCTGGTTGGCATGCGGGCTTGACGTCGCCTCGCTAATGCCTTCCCGGCTCAAAAGCCCGGTCAGATTGTCATAGAGGACCTGCTTGCGCAGCGAGTTAAACGAATGCTGAAGGCGGGAGGACATTGCCTGGAAGGCCTGGGCGAGCTGGTCTGTCTCGTGCAGTCTGAATCCCTGCCTGATATCCACACTCCAATTGTTCTCGGTGATTTTCTGCGAGGCTTTGGCAATGTCGGTGATCGGCTGGGTCAATCGGTTTAGTACCAGCAGGCCGACCATTAGCCCGAAACCGGCCAGCAGTATGGCCGCCAGCAGGCCTGATTTCTGATGCTGCGGTAGCTGTCCCAGCAGCTCTTTCTCGGGCATGATAACGACGATTTTCCATTTGAGGCTGTATTCGTCCTGGTAAGGGGTTATCCGGCTGAAATAGCGGGTGTTGTCGTGTTCGAACTCAAACTCTGTTCCCTGGCTGGCAAGGGGCAGCTGGGTTTGCGCCATGAAAGCCTGGCTGGCGGCGATGAGAGAGTCGGGCTGCGGCAGCTGGGTGGCGGGCTGCTCTGCCGGTGGCAGCACCGAGCTGGCAATGAGGGTGCCCTCTTCGTTGATGATGTAGGTGCTTCCGGAAAAGTCTTTGCTTTCTCTTTGTAGGAACTTATTGATGTAGTTGAGGTTTATGTCTGTCACCATCACCCCGAGCAAGGTATGGTGGCTATCGTCAATCACCGGGCTGACGGCGGAAATGGTCAGCGATTGCGTTTCGTCCTGGTTGGTATATACCCCGGCCCATCCAGGGCTGAGGCTGCGGGCAAAAGGCTCGTACCAGGGACGCCGGGTCGGGTCGTACTTGCTGATCCTGTGGGTGGTCGTGCCGAAGTGTGTCGAACCGTTATAGATATGGAGCTCGTTGTCGGTACGACGGTCCTTCAGGATTAATGAAAGCTGGTGCTGGTTTTTTTTGCGAAAGCCGACGAAATACTTGTCTTCACTGCCGAAGCCGATGGTGGTGATCTGGGGCTGGTGGATATACAGGGTCGAGATGGCGTCTTTCAGGTACGCTTCCAGCCCCGTCAGCCGTGGCGGCTGGTATAGCTGGTGACGCTGGATACTATCGGCGATGGTCAGGTTGGTATTGAAAGGGTCGCCAAGAAATACCCGCAAGTCGTTGCTGATGCTTCGGGTGTAGGAGCCCAGAAGCTTGCCGCTGACTTCGGACAGCATACGCTCGTAGCTGTTCTGCTGGGCGATGGCGATCACTCCGACAGTTAACAGCAATAATGAGGTAAACGGCACCATGACCGCTAAGCGCAGTGTTAGCAGGCGAGACTTAAGCATTTTCTGTGATAGTAGATACGTCGTACTGTAATTCTTATCTTCTGATAGTCAGGTAAATTGGCAGAACTTGCAAATGATCTTTTCAGGAATGTTATATCCATGCCGCTAAATTGAGAGATCAGTCGATGAGGGCAGGCCTGCCAGGGCTTGCGCACCCCCATAATTGTTACTGAACCGTCATTTAATCCGCCACGACATTGAGCTCTTTTAGTTTTCTGGTCAGGGTGTTCCGTCCCCAGCCAAGCAGTCTTGCCGCTTCCTGCTTGTGGCCGTGGGTGTGCTCCAGCGCCGTCTCGAGCAAGATTTTCTCAAACTCCGGCAGGGCCTCTCCCAATAGATTCTGGTTACCCTGCTGCAGAGTATCTTTGGCCCACTGTTCGAGCGCATGGTGCCAGTGTCCCTGGCCGTTATGGGGGGCGGTGTGGGTATCGTTGGTCAGTAGCTCCGGCGGCAGATCGGTTGGCAGAATTTCATTGCCGCTTGCCATCACCGTCAGCCAGCGACAGGTATTTTCCAGCTGACGAACGTTACCCGGCCAGTTAAGGTCGGTCAGGGTGGTTTCCGTGGTCGGGTGGAGGGTCTTCACCTCGACGCCAAGCTCATCGGAGGCACGCTGGAGAAAATGGCGGGTCAGCTGCGGGATATCCTGGCGGCGGTCTTTCAGCGCCGGAAGGTGGACCCTGATGACATTGAGGCGGTGAAACAAGTCTTCCCGGAAGTCGCCGTTGGTCACAAGCCGTTCAAGGTCCTGGTGGGTAGCGGCGATGATCCGCACATCGACGTTAACCGGCGAGTGGCCGCCGACCCGATAAAACTGGCCGTCTGCCAGTACCCTCAGCAGACGGGTCTGGATATCGAGCGGCATATCCCCGATTTCATCGAGAAACAGGGTACCGCCGTTGGCTTGTTCGAAGCGCCCCTGGCGGACGCTGTTGGCGCCGGTGAACGCCCCTTTTTCGTGCCCGAACAACTCGGACTCAATCAAGTCTTTAGGTATCGCGGCCATATTGAGGGCAATAAACTCCTTGTGGCTCCGCGGGCTATGCCGGTGCAGGGCATGGGCAACCAGTTCTTTACCGGTCCCGGACTCACCGTTGATCAGCACCGAGATGGAAGAGCGTGACAGGCGGCCGATGGCCCGGAAGACTTCCTGCATTGCCGGCGCCTCACCGATGATTTCAGGGGCATTTTTCTCTTCCGGCTCCGGTTGTTGCTGACGCTTTTGTTCCTGGCTGTGGGTGACGGCACGCTCGACAAGATTGACCGCTTCATCGATATCAAAGGGTTTGGGCAGGTATTCGAAAGCACCTTCCTGGTAGGCATTTACTGCAGCATCGAGGTCGGAATGAGCGGTCATGATGATCACGGGCAGAGCCGGGTAGTCCTGCTGCAGCGACTTGAGCAAGGTCAGCCCGTCCATCCCCGGCATCCGGATATCGGAGACCAGTACGTCAGGTATACTGCGCTCCAGTGACTCGATGACACTGTCAGCGTTGGCAAAGGTTTCACACTTTAATCCGGCCGCATTGAGGGTACGTTCCAGCACCCAGCGAATTGAGCTGTCATCATCGACAACCCAAATTAATCCTTTGCTCATATCACGTCCTCTCTCGTTATCGTTCATCGGTGATGTGTCTGCTACCCATCATTTTATCGGTAGATAAATGGTGAACTTGGTATGGCCAGGCCAGCTGACAACTTCAATTTTTCCCTGGTGCTGATCAATCAGGTTCTGGGCGATAGAAAGCCCCAGTCCGGTTCCCCCTTCCCGGCCTGTCACCATGGGGTAGAACAGGGTGTCCTGAATGTCGCCGGGGATCCCCGGTCCGTCATCAATGATGTCGACCTTGGCGGCGATACGGTAGCGCTTGCCATGGATCAGGGTCTGGTGGGCGGTCCGGGTTTTCAGGGTAATGTTCCCGCCGCCGTGCTGCTGCAGGGCCTGGGCGGCATTGCTGACTATATTGAGTATGGCTTGTTCCAGCTGCTCCGGATCCATGGTGAAGTCCGGCAGGCTCGGATCGTAGTCACGGTGAAGCCGGATATTGCTGCCGCTGTCGATGGCGACCAGCTGGCGAACTTTTTCCAGTACCACATGAATATTATCTACTTGGCGTGAGCCCGGTCGCTGCGGACCAAGCAGCCGGTCAACCAGGTTTCGCAGCCGGTCGGCCTGCTCGATGATCATCTGGGTATATTCGGTGTAGCTGGGATCCGGTAGGGTTTTTTCCAACAACTGGGCAGCGCCGCGCAACCCGCCGAGCGGATTCTTGATCTCGTGCGCCAACCCGCGCACCAGCTCTTTGGCAGCCTGTTGCTGGGCATGCTGGCTCAGTTCCTGGCTGATCCGGCGTTGCTGATCGATAGGCTTGAGCTCAAGCAGGATCAGCAGCTCCTTTTGCCATGATAGCGGGCTGGCATTGACTTCCAGGGTGTAGTGCCTGCCGTCGATGACAAAGGTGACATCACTGTCGGCCAGTCCCTGTCCGCTTTGCAGGGTGTCCTGGATCAGGCCGAGATCGAGCGAGGAATGCTGCAGCAGTTCCGGAAAGCAGGCATTGTTGAGACGACGTTTGCTGAACGACAGCAATTGCTCCGCAGCCGGATTGACATAGCGGATCGTCAACCCTTCGTCGAGCAGCAGTATCGCGGTAACCAAATTGTCCAGGATCAGAGGTGTAAAAGAGGCTGTCACGATTATCATCCTTGTATTGCCCGTTCACTTTGGTGCAGCTCACAGGAGGTGCACCAACTTGGTGCAATCAAGTGTAGCCTGTCTACGCTGCATCGTGAACCTAAAATCGCGCCAGCTCAGTGTTACTTGGGTGTTACCGCCGGCGGTTGAAGCTGGAGCCGTGAAGCCCGATGTAGGTAAACAGTGATTACTTCTGATAATGCAATAACCTTGCCGTTAATTGATATTTGGGCCTGTAGGGTATGACTGCCGCGGTCGATATTGCTCAGGTGCCAGTTGAGCCGGGATTGCGGCGGGCCATAGTGTTTGCCGTCGAGCAGCAACTGGGCTCGGTGGTGCTTATTCAGTGTCTGGCTGGTGGCGGCTGCCACCTTGATGATCCCCTGATTGTCGCGCAATGTCTGCTGGTCGTGAGGTGACAGCATGCGGACGGTGATTAGCTCGCTGGACTGGGTTTCCTGCTTGTCGGCGTCCGGCGGGCTTGCCGGGATTGGCTGGAGTTCAATGGCAGGCAGGACGTCTAGATCAACAATATTGGCGTTCGGATTGGGCTGGTCGGAAAAGTGTACGACGCCCCGGTCATCCTCCCAGGTATAAATCGGGCTGGCTTGTAGCCATGGTGCAGTGGTGACTCCGAGCAGCAGGCAGGTAGCCAGTTGCTGAGAGGAGATGTATGTCATCGGTTTGTGAGAAGGCGGCAGATAGTCATCGGGTGACTATGAGTGTTTCAGTTGCTGGCGAGACGGCAAGATCAAAAAGGCCTGCTTGTGAAGCAGGCCTAAATCTTAATCGCTAAGTAATGTATGAATTACTTATACAGAGTAGTAAAGGTCAAACTCAAGTGGGTGAGTTGTCATGTTAACCTTCTCTACGTCCTGAGATTTCAGCTCGATGTAAGAATCGATGAAGTCATCAGAGAACACGCCGCCCGCAGTCAGGAAGTCACGGTCTTCGTTCAGGTTCTGTAGTGCGCCCTGCAGTGATTCAGCAACGGTTGGGATTTCTGCTGCTTCTTCTGCCGGCAGGTCATACAGATCCTTGTCCATCGCTTCGCCTGGGTGGATCTTGTTCTGGATACCGTCAAGACCAGCCATCAGCATCGCTGCAAACGCCAGGTATGGGTTAGCAGCCGGATCACCGAAGCGAACTTCGATACGGCGTGCCTTCGGGCTTGGTACCACAGGGATACGGATAGAAGCAGAACGGTTACGAGCCGAGTAGGCCAGCATAACAGGTGCTTCGAAGCCTGGTACCAGACGCTTGTACGAGTTTGTTGCCGGGTTGGCAAAGGCGTTGATTGCACGTGCGTGCTTGATGATACCGCCAATGTAGTACAGTGCCATTTCAGACAGGCCGCCATACTTGTCACCCGCAAACAGGTTCTGACCGTCTTTACCCAGAGACATGTGAACGTGCATACCAGAACCGTTATCGCCTACTAGTGGTTTAGGCATGAAGGTTGCTGTTTTGCCAAATGCGTGAGCAACGTTATGAACAACATACTTGTAGATTTGAATTTCATCAGCTTTAGTTGTCAGGGTATTGAATCGGGTTGCGATTTCATTCTGACCAGCAGTCGCTACTTCGTGGTGGTGCGCCTCAACAACCAGACCCATCTCTTCCATGATCAGACACATGGCTGAACGGATATCTTGTGATGAATCAACTGGTGCAACCGGGAAGTAACCGCCTTTAACGCCTGGACGGTGACCTTTGTTACCGCCTTCGAATTCAGAGCCGGTATTCCATGCTGCTTCCACATCGTCAATCTTAAAGAAAGATCCTGACATGTCAGTATTGAACTTCACGTCATCGAATAGGAAGAACTCAGGCTCAGGACCAACCAGAACTGTGTCTGCTACGCCAGTTGCACGCATGAACTCTTCGGCACGCTTGGCGATTGAGCGCGGGTCACGGTCGTAGCCTTGCATTGTTGCAGGTTCTAGGATGTCACAACGAACGTTCAGGGTTGCATCTTCAGTAAACGGGTCCAATACCGCACTTGCTGCGTCTGGCATCATAACCATGTCTGATTCGTTGATACCTTTCCAGCCAGCAACCGAAGAACCATCGAACATTTTGCCTTCTTCAAAGAAATCAGCATCGATCTGGTGAGCTGGGATAGAGATGTGCTGCTCTTTACCTTTGGTGTCGGTAAAGCGTAGGTCAACAAACTTAACTTCGTTTTCCTGGATCAGCGCTAGTACGTTTTCTACTGACATCTTGAGTAACCTCCGGTGTTAGATTGGGCAACTGGCCGCAAAAATAAGTGATGAACAGTTTTGTTGTTCAGCTGAAGTTATCTTTGCGAGAACTGTGCCAACTTTTAAAAGCCCCAAAATCGCCCATTTAGCGTTATCTGAGGCTTCATAATTCCATTTTTTGCACTGTTTTGGTGAATGCGTGCACTATTTTAGTGCGATGGTGCGTCATTTCACAATCTTGGTGCGCCTTCTACTATTAGCCGATGTGGGTATATTGTCAATCTGAAGACTGCATAATTACGCTTATCAATTGGGTGGAATTCTACTTTTTAGTGGTAACGATATGGCGATAAAGGGGAAAAGAAATACCACACCATGATCGACCATCGGCCATTAATTCCCTTGTGGAATCAGGCCTGACGGACTTAATTAAAAAAGCTGGTGATATAAATCACATATTTCGTGGGTTTTAGCGTAAAATCTGTTAGATTATGAGCCGTTTTTTTAACCAAGTAGCAACCGATGGTCGCTGCATGTTCTGAGTGAATGTGAAATCCATGTCTAATCAACAGATCGATAAATTAAGAAATATCGCAATTATTGCGCACGTTGACCACGGTAAAACTACCCTGGTTGACAAACTGCTTCAGCAGTCTGGCACGCTAGAATCTCGCGGCGAAAGCGAAGAGCGTGTAATGGATTCTAACGATATCGAGAAAGAGCGTGGCATTACCATTCTTGCTAAGAACACAGCGATTAACTGGAATGACTACCGCATTAATATCGTAGATACCCCGGGACACGCCGATTTCGGTGGTGAAGTTGAGCGTATCATGTCAATGGTAGACTCAGTGCTTCTTATCGTTGATGCCGTTGACGGTCCAATGCCGCAGACGCGTTTCGTGACGCAAAAAGCCTTCGCATACGGCCTGAAGCCAATCGTTGTTATCAACAAGATTGACCGTCCAGGTGCACGTCCTGAGTGGGTGATGGATCAGGTGTTTGACCTGTTTGATAATCTTGGTGCAACAGATGAGCAGCTGGACTTTACCGTTGTTTATGCTTCTGCACTGAATGGCTGGGCAACCCTTGAAGAAGATGTTACCGGCGAAGACATGGAACCACTGTTCCAGGCTGTTGTTGATAACGTTGCTCCACCAAGTGTCGATGTTGAAGGCGCACTGCAGATGCAGGTTTCTCAGCTAGATTACAGCTCTTACGTCGGTGTTATCGGTGTTGCGCGCATTGCTCGCGGTTCGGTGAAGCCAAACCAGCAGGTGACAATTGTGGGTGCTGACGGTAAGAAACGCAACGGTAAGGTCGGTACGGTTCTTGGTTATCTGGGTCTTGAGCGTCATGAAGTTGAAGAAGCGAAGGCTGGCGATATCATTGCCATCACAGGTCTTGGCGAGCTGAAGATCTCTGATACTATCTGTGATGTCAACGAAGTTGAAGCGCTTCCTGCGCTTTCTGTTGATGAACCAACAGTAACCATGACTTTCCAGGTGAACACGTCTCCGTTCGCGGGTAAAGAAGGTAAGTTCGTTACTTCACGTAACATCCTTGAGCGCCTTCAAAAAGAGCTTGTTCACAACGTAGCGCTACGTGTTGAAGAAACAGAAGACCCGGATAAATTCCGTGTTTCAGGTCGTGGTGAACTTCACCTGTCTATCCTGATCGAAAATATGCGTCGTGAAGGCTTCGAGCTGGCTGTATCGCGTCCGGAAGTTATCATCAAAGAAGAAGATGGTCAGCTGATGGAACCGTTTGAAGTCGTGACTATCGACGTGGTGGAAGAGCACCAGGGCGGTATCATGGAAAACATCGGTTTGCGTAAAGGTGAGCTGACTGATATGGCACCAGACGGTAAAGGCCGTGTTCGCATGGACTTCATGATGCCTTCTCGCGGCCTAATTGGCTTCCAGACTGAATTTATGACGCTGACGTCAGGTTCTGGTCTGCTTTACCATACGTTTGATCATTACGGCCCGCACAAAGGCGGTACAATCGGTCAGCGTAACAACGGTGTGCTGATCTCGAACGCAACAGGTAAAGCACTGACATATGCACTGTTCAACCTGCAAGAGCGTGGTCGTCTGTTCGCAGAGCACGCTGATGAAGTTTACGAAGGCCAGATCATCGGTATTCACAACCGTTCTAACGATCTGACTGTTAACTGCCTGAAAGGAAAGCAGCTAACTAACGTTCGTGCTTCTGGTACTGATGAAGCGCAGGTACTTTCTCCTGCAATCAAGTACACGCTAGAGCAAGCGCTAGAGTTCATCGATGACGACGAGCTGGTAGAAGTAACGCCACAAAGCATTCGTATCCGTAAGAAGCTACTTACTGAAAACGATCGTAAACGTGCAAGCCGCATTGCGAAGTAATCGCTAACTGCTTCCGTTAATCAATCCCCCCATCGGTGCTACCATGGGGGGATTGTTGTATCTGAGCCCTATAAAATCAAAAGAATAACGATATGCAGCCTATTATTATTACTGGTGGACCGGGAGCGGGGAAAACAACCTTGCTCAACGCTATGGGAAAGAAAGGCTATCTGGTATTTCCGGAAGTCTCGCGCACGCTTATTCAGCAGCAGTTGCAACTGGAGCAAGGCGTGCTGCCCTGGACGGATCTGCCGGCGTTTGCACAGCTATGCCTGGATATGATGACAGAGCAACGCTGCCAGGCGGGCAAGGGGACGATACCGGCGATGGTTGACCGTGCTGTCGGCGATATTTGTGCCTATCTGGCCATTGGCGGTGAGCCGGTGGCCGAGCGCTATCTTGAAGCCGCGGTAGGTTATTATCCGACGGTTTTTTTCTGTGCCCCGAATTGCGACATCTATGTGCAGGACGAGGAGCGCCCGCACAGCTTTGCCGAGGCGGAGCACATTCACCAACAATTGATTGAAACGTACCTGGCTTTGGGCTATCGGGTCGAAGAAGTGCCGTGGGGCAGTGTCGAGGATCGAGCCTGCTGGGTGCAGGCCCGGTTAAAACAGGGCTAGGCTTTTTTAAGCTGAGCGATAAACCGCTCTGATTCGGCTATGGCTGCCTGCATATCGGTAATGGCGCGCTGGATATCGCGCTGAAGCGAGTCGAACTCGCCCTGCAGGGAGCCGATGGCAGCGGCATTGAGGTTATGTTTCAGATACAGGGTATTGTCACGCAGGGTGTTGAGTACCGGGGACATCTTTTGTTCGGCGCGGTGCATGGCACCCAGCATCTGTCGGTATGATGCTTTGGTGCTGTTGAGTTTTTTCTCACTCTCGCGCTTGAGGTTGCTGCTGGTATAGAGCGACAGCTCATCCTGCCATTCGTCAAACAGGGCATCGGCCACATCTTCGATAGCGGCAATTCGGCTGCTGACTTTCTCGGCTGCATCAGAGCTGGCCTCGTATTGATCGTTGATAGTGTTGTAGGCTGCTTCCAGCTCGCCGCCATCGAACTGGTTCAGGGTCTTGAGAGCGTCAAGGGCACTGGTAAACTGCTGTTGGGCATCCTGCTGTGCTTCCGTTGCCTCCTCGACTCTGTCGACCATGATCTCGCGCTTATGGACGCCGACGGTTTCCATGGCAGAATAATAGGCGCTCTGGCACCCGGACAGCAGAGTAAGGCTGAGCATTGCAACAAGCAAGTAAGGCATAACAGGCTCCTAATCAGTTGGAAGGCCAGCGGTCACAGAGTTGCCAGCGCCAACTGAACCAACTATTTTGACTATTAAAAACAGATAAATAAAACAGAATATGGCTGACAAAAAGATAACTGGCAAGTGGAATTGGCGACGGCCTTTGTTTCTCAGTATCGCCTATCTGAAATACCTTAACCGGCGAATTGGCCATGATCGGCTGACGGTGGCGGCAGGGTCGATGGCCTATGTGACCTTGCTGTCGCTGGTACCGCTGCTGACCGTGGTACTGTCTGCGCTGTCGAGCTTTCCGGTGTTTGCTGGCCTGGGCGAGGTTCTGCAAAACTTTGTGATTGAAAATTTTGTGCCGGCAGCCGGTGAAGTGGTCAAGCAATACCTCAATGAGTTCGTTGCCAATGCCGGCAAGATGACGGCGGTCGGGGTCGCGGCACTGTTTGTGGTGGCCTTGATGCTGATCTCGTCCATCGACAAGTCGCTCAACTATATCTGGCGGGTGCATGAAAAACGCCGGCCGGTGATTTCATTTTCTATTTATTGGATGGTCTTGACTCTGGGGCCGATCCTGGTCGGTACCAGTATTGCGGTGAGCTCTTATCTTGGCTCGCTCAACTTGCTTGACAGCGAAGCCGTTAGCGGGGTCTTTCAGCAGGCGCTGCGCGGACTGCCGGTGATTATGTCCAGCTGCGCGTTTCTGGGGCTGTACCTGCTGGTGCCGAACACCAAAGTGCGGTTTAACCACGCGCTGATCGGTGCCCTGATTGCCAGTATGCTGTTCGAACTGAGCAAGAAGGGCTTTGCCCTCTATATTACCAATTTCCCGTCCTATCAGGTGATTTATGGGGCACTGGCAGTGATCCCTATTTTGTTTGTTTGGGTCTACCTGTGCTGGTGTATCGTGTTGCTGGGGGCGGAAATTACCGCCAGTCTGGGAGAACGTGTACACTGGCAGCCGACTGCAAAGAAAGATACGCCACCGCAAGTCCCGGCGATCTCTCTGTCGAATGAAGAAAAAAGTGAACTCAAGGAGTCAAAAGAATGATTGCGCTTATTCAACGTGTAAGTGAAGCCAGTGTGACTGTCGAGGGACAGGTAACCGGTACGATAGGCAAGGGCCTGCTGGTGCTGCTGGGCGTAGAGAAAGGAGACGATGAAGCAAAAGCGCAACGTTTACGTGATAAGGTGCTCGGTTACCGTGTTTTTGAAGATGATGCCGGCAAAATGAACCTGAATGTGCAGCAGGCAGGCGGCAGTGTGCTGGTTGTATCCCAGTTTACCCTGGCGGCCGATACCAAGAGCGGTATGCGTCCGAGTTTTTCTGCCGGGGCGACACCGGCCGATGCGGAACGTCTGTACGATTATTTTGTCGAAAGCTGTAAGGCCAAAGAGATCAAGACCGAAACCGGTATTTTTGCTGCCGACATGAAGGTGGCGCTGCTGAACGATGGCCCGGTGACGTTCTGGCTTCAGGTATAAATGTAGATCACACGAATAACCGCTCAAGGAATGTTGGAGAAGGATTGCATGTTTCGACTGATCACCCCGCAAACAGAGGACGAACTGGCAAAGTACTATGATTTTCGCTGGCGAATGCTGCGTGAGCCATGGCACATGCCGGTTGGTTCGGAGCGAGATGCCTATGACGAGCTAGGATGCCACCGGATGATTGTCAGCGATAGCGGCGAGGCAATTGCGATTGGTCGCCTGTATATGACGCCGGACAATGATGGCCAGATCCGTTTTATGGCCGTGCACCCGAAATATCGGCACAAGGGGATGGGTGCATTGGTACTGATGGCGTTGGAATCGCTGGCGCGCCAGGAAGGAGCCAAGCGGTTGGTCTGTAATGCCCGTGAGGATGCCATTCCGTTTTACCTGCGCAATGACTTTGCCAGCCAGGGTGAGCTGAGCGAAGAGCGAGGGCCGGTGAGGCATCAGCAGATGCTAAAGCACCTCAAGCCTTTGAACGAGGTGGTGCGTCACCCTGACTGGTGTCAGGAGCTTCAGGAACTGTGGCAGTACCAGATCCCTATCAGTGAAAAGATGGGCGTCAAAATCAGTCAGTATACCGGCTACCGGTTTGAAGTCAGTGCCCTGATCAACGCCAACCTGAACCCCAGCGAGAGCATGTTTGCCGGCAGTATCTTTACCATGGCAACGCTGTCCGGCTGGGGTTTTGTCTGGATGTTGCTGAAAGAGCGCAAGCTGGCTGCCGATATTGTGCTGGCGGATAGCCATATCCGCTATGTCGCCCCGGTCAAGGAGCGCCCGCGTGCAGTGACCTCGGTCGAGAGCCTGCGTGGTGATCTGGACCGGTTGGCCAGTGGCCGGAAAGGCCGGGTGGTGGTCGAAGTCAACGTGTACAGTGGCGAGCAGCTAGCCTCAACCTTTACCGGTACCTATATGCTGTTGCCGTCGCAGGGTGACAGCGACAGCTGTTGCTGATCGCCGCGCCAGTCCCGGCTGAGCACCTTGCAGCCCTGTGTCGCCTGGAGTTGGATCAATTGCTTGTCCGGCTGGGCCAGATCCCAGTGACCCTGCAAGGTGGCGGCGAAGTCCTCGCCTTTTACAACCACAGGTTCGACGGTGATCCGCCCCCGGTCGGCAGTGACCGACAGGGAGGAGGCAGTCAGCGGGCTGTGTTCTTCTGTCTTATGCTGGCTTGATGCCGAGATGCTACGTTGGCTCCATTGTTGCCAGAGCTGGGCGGTTGTCTGTTTGTCGAGCTGTAGCTGGCGCAGCTCCCCGTTGAGTTCCCCGTCAAGACTATAGGCCAATCCGGTAGCATGCTGGGCCAGGCCACTGGCGGTCAGGCCGATGTCCATAGCTCCACTGACCGGAAGAGGAAGTCGGAGCCATTTCGGCAAGATACTGGCAGGTATGCTGTCGGCAGTCAGTGCAAGTTGCCACGGCTGGCCATCGCGGTGAAGATCCAGTGTCGCCTTGGCTTCGAGCAATCCGTTACGAAATGGGATCAGCAGTTTTGTCAGCTGCCATTGGCCTGCCTGACTGTTCATTTCTATCAAGGGTTCGACCATAGTTATGCTGTTGATGCTGGCAAAGCCGGCACTGGCATGCAGCTTGCCCTGCCATAGCCCCGCCTTTCCCCTTCGCTTGAGCACCAGATCGTGACCGCTAGCATTGATCCCTGATAGCTGGAAGGGAAGCTGAGAGTGGGGAGCGGTAAGCTGGGCATAGCCGATATCAAGGCTTGTCAGGCTAATATTGTCGAAGTAGCGGCTGTGTGCTGTTAGCTCAGTAAGCCATTGCTCGGGGAGAAACCACCTGATGCTGTTGATGGTTAGCTGGTTAAGGGCTAGCGTGTCGGGGGTGATAGTCCCATCAGTCTGGACATAACCGTCGAGGAGCCTGGCTGACATGCCTTCAATGTTGATTTGCTGCGGAGAAAAGGTCAGTTCGGCCAGCGGGTCGTCGAGAACGGTATTTTTCCAGCGAACAGTGCTGGCACCCAAAGAAAGATAAGCGTCGTGCTGTTGCCACTGGCTGGTCGGCCAATGCCAGTTATGCAGCGATAGGTTGCCGCTGTTGATGGTGTAGTCTGCCAGCTCAATACTGCTGTCGAGAATATCGAGCCGTCGAATATCAATGGTGGTAGATGGTGAGATTAACTGTTCAAACTGTGACTTAAGGGTGGCAATCTGCTTGCCGTCCTGGAGCTGCAAACCGGACACGGTTAGTTGGTGCAGTACCAGGGAGCTGGTATCTGCCTTGGACTGATATTCAGCCTGACCGCTAAGGCTGGCCTGATGCCAGTCAAAGGAAAATCCGTGCATTTTCCAGTTCTGATCGCTGCGTGTTCCGTCAAGCAGCACATTCTTCAACACTACTTGTTGCCAGCGAGCCTGTGTAGCTGACAGTTGGATGTCTCCGCTGAAGCTTCCCCATGATTGAGGCTGGCTGTGCCAGTGATCCAGTTGTAGCTGGGCTTCTTTCAGGGTCAGTTCAGGGGTAGCGAGATCGACATCGGTGAGTGCCAGACGGTTGGTTCGGATTGCCGGCAAGTTGGGTAGCGGTGTTTCCGGCGACAGGCGAAGCCCTGCGACCAAAATTGAATCAAACGCCCAGCCGGGAGATAGCAGCTCGGTGGGGGTGAGCCACAGATCCACCTGTTCGGCGTGAAAAGAAGGCTCCTGTCCCAAGCTTAAATTAGGTTGTTCTATCGTAAGGCGCCAGGGCTCGGTAATGGTGTAGTGAATGTGGCGCGCGTCGAACGCATAGGGGCTGAGGGTGTTGATGCCGTAGCGGATAATCGCCGTTGTGTACTGGGTGTGCAGCAGGGTGAGCAATATCGTCAGGGCAAGCAGCAACAAGACGATAAAGGTAGCAATAAGTTTCCCGACTAGACGCATTGAACCCTCCTATGGTTACGCTCAGATTGACGGAAAAATGTGCGTACTGCAAGTCGGAGATATCAGTAATTTTCAGGTGGTTACTTTAGTCCAGATAAAAAACAAGCCCCTCGAAAGAGGGGCTTGAGGTGTCGGGCACTAGCCCTGGATTAGTCTAGCTGCGGGCCGGCGGCAACCAATGCTGCGCCTTCGTCATTATCAGTGTACTTGTCGAAGTTATTGATAAAGCGCTCGGCCAGATCTTTCGCCTTGCTCTCCCACTGAAGTGGATCAGTGTAGGTATCGCGAGGGTCAAGGATTGCCGGATCAACACCTGGCAGTGCAGTCGGTACTTCCAGGTTGAAGATTGGCACATGCTTGGTTTCGGCCGTATCGATAGAACCGTCAAGGATAGCATCGATAATACCGCGGGTATCCTGAATCGAGATACGCTTGCCAGTACCGTTCCAGCCAGTGTTGACCAGGTATGCTTCGGCGCCAGCGGCTTCCATACGCTTAACCAGTACTTCGGCATACTTGGTTGGATGCAGCGTCAGGAAGGCATTACCGAAACAGGCCGAGAAGGTTGGCGTCGGCTCGGTGATACCACGCTCAGTACCAGCCAGCTTGGCTGTAAAGCCAGACAGGAAGTGGTACTTGGTTTGCTCCGGAGTCAGCTTGGATACCGGAGGCAGTACCCCGAATGCATCCGCAGACAGGAAGATCACCTTGTTGGCATGGCCGCCTTTAGACACCGGCTTGACGATATTTTCAATGTGGTAGATCGGGTAAGAAACGCGCGTATTTTCCGTCTTCGAGTTGTCATCGAAGTCGATTGCACCATCGGCACGAACGGTAACGTTCTCTAGCAGGGCATCACGGCGGATCGCATTGTAGATGTCTGGCTCAGCTTCTTTAGACAGGTTGATAGTTTTCGCGTAGCAGCCGCCTTCGAAGTTGAATACGCCGTTGTCATCCCAGCCGTGCTCGTCATCACCGATCAGGGCGCGCTTAGGATCGGTAGACAGGGTTGTTTTACCGGTACCAGACAGGCCGAAGAAGACAGCAACATCGCCATTTTCACCCATGTTGGCAGAGCAGTGCATAGAAGCGATGTCTTTCAGCGGCAGGAAGTAGTTCATCATGGCGAACATACCTTTCTTCATTTCGCCGCCGTACCAGGTACCGCCAATCAGCTGCATTTTCTCGGTCAGGTTGAAAACAGTAAAGTTTTCAGAATTCATTTCGTGCTCTTCCCATTTCTGGTTTGTGCACTTCGCTCCGTTCATGACAACGAAGTCAGGCTCGAAACTTTCCAGCTCTTCCTCGCTTGGGCGGATAAACATGTTTTTCACGAAGTGTGCCTGCCAGGCAACTTCGGTGATAACACGGATGCATAGTCGGGTATCAGGGTTGGCACCACAGAAACCGTCAATCACAAACAGGCGTTTGCCAGAAAGCTGACCGGTGACAAGTTCTTTCAGATCGTTCCACGCTTCCAGACCAATGCTCTTATTATCGTTCTTGCCTTGGTCTGCCCACCATAGGGTATCTTTGGTGGTGTCATCTTTGACTATGAATTTATCTTTTGGCGAGCGGCCAGTGAAAATACCTGTGTCAACAGAAACGGCGCCCAGCTCTGTTACGATACCTCTTTCATATCCTTCCAGCTCTGGTTTGGTCTCCTCTTCGAACAGAACTTCGTAAGACGGGTTACGAACTATTTCTGTAACATTTTTGATACCGTATTTAGATAGATCCATATTTTTTGCAACCTTTTTTTCGACGTTCATGACAGTCATAGGTGCTCCTTGGGTAAGATGTTGTTTAACTGTTGACCATGCTAGCAACCCTAAAGGGGTAATTCAGGGAGGTTTATCAAAAATTAACCATTGAAAAGTTACGACTAAGTAAAAGTTATAGGGAAATTGTAGGTGTGTATTTTACAGTGATGTGAAACGTTTGCGCTAGCTCCCAAAATTAATATTTCTCTTGAAAAAAGCGGGAGTTAGCGTGTTATTGAATTTCAGTTGAGCGGGAAAAAGTGTGCTTCAGTTAAAAAAAAAGCCGGAATAAATCCGGCTCTTGTAACTAACTTTCAGAGTTAATGCGAGATGATAATTAATGCACCTGATTGCTTTTGCTTTCTGGTGAGTTATCGAACAGTGCTGCTACGTCAATGCTGTCAAAGTCATAGCTGGTGCCGCAGTAGTCACAGTGCAGTGATACCTTGCCTTCCTCGGCAACAATGCGATCGACTTCGCTACGCTCAATCGAGCAGATCGCCGAGGCGCTACGCTCGCGAGAACAGCCGCAGTGGAACGCCACTTCTTGCGGCTCGAACAACTGGACAGTTTCCTGGTGGTAAAGGCGGTAAAGGACGTCCTGGGCCTCAAGTGTGAACAGCTCTTCGTTCTTCACGGTTTCGGTCAATTGTTCCAGGTGCTTGAAGTCTTCGTCGCTGCCCTGGCCGTCAGGAAGAACCTGCAACAGCATGCCAGCCGCTTTTGGCTGGCCTTCAACCTCACCGGTACGCAGCCAGATGCGAGTTTTCAATTGCTCCGAGCTTTCGAAGTAGCCTTCCAGGCAGTGTGCCAGGCTGTCACCTTCCAGGCCGACAACGCCCTGGTAGCGTTCACCCTTGTTCGGTGTGATGGTAATGACCAGATGGCCCTTGCCCATAAGATCATGAATATTGCCGGTTGCCGGAACGTCACCATCCCAGCGCGCCACGCCACGCAGTTTCTGATCGTGATCACCGTTGATCACAGCCAGCTTCACCGGGCCGTCGCCCTGAAGCTGGACGGTAATAGAGCCTTCGAACTTCAGCGTTGCGGTTAGCAGGCTGGTGGCGACAAGCAGTTCACCCAGCAGTGTCTGGACCGGAGCCGGGTATTCCTTGCTGGAAATGATTTGCTGATATGTCTCGTTCAGCTGAACAAGTTCACCACGTACAGATACACCGTCAAACAGGTAACGGTACAGACTATCGTTTGTCATCTTTTATATACTCCAGCAGGTAAAATTTAGTTACTGCTCTTAAACTTAATTATATTGCGTCGCTGCTTTTTATCAGGACGCTTGTCAGGGCTCGGGCTGCCGAAGGCATTGAGCTTGCGCATTTGGGCATGCTGTTCACGCTGTTTGATACTTTCAGCGGTTTCCTGGTAAAGCGTTTGTGCTTCGGGAGCGCCCCGGCGGTTGTCGGACAGTTTGGTTATGATGATGGTTTTTTCATCGCTGCCCTGTCTCAGGCGAATTTCCGCCCCGACCTCGACTAATTTGCTTGGCTTGGAGCGCTGGCCGTTATAGTGCACTTTGCCGCCGTCAATCATGTTACGGGCGATTGAGCGGGTTTTGTAAAACCGGGCGGCCCACAGCCATTTATCGAGGCGTACCTGGAGGGTGCCGGAATCTGGTGATTGCTGTCCCATAACGTGCTCCTTACCCACAACGGGCGCTAAAAATACCACAATGCAATAACAGCGTCAGCTCTACTAAATGGTGATATGAGATCGTATTTTCAACAGCAAATGGAGAATAAATCGCTCATAATAGCTAGTCTATTGAAACTAGATGTATTTTTTCCGTGATTTGTTTTGGTATATTGAACCTTTTTGAGAGCAAATTACTGCCGTTTTCTTCACTAACGGGTATTCTATTGATAGCCGACCGATAATTCATCGGCATTATTAATCCCAAGGATAATGGATTTCAACATGGTTGCAGCAAATTGGTTGGGAACGCTTCAGACTAAGCGCCCGATGTCAGTCACGACACTCACCCGGATTTTAACCTGGCTGTTGGTCGTGCTGCTGGCATGGATTTTGGGACGTCTGGTGTGGTCGGTTATCCAGCCAGCAACGGCTCCCTCCCAGTGGCAGGCGCAAACTGTTTCTGTCTCGTCAGCGAACCGCTCGGGGTTTCAGGTGTCTGATGTATTGGGAATGAATCTGTTTGGCCGTTATCAGCAAAATGCGCCGGTAGTCAAAAAAGAGCCGGTAAAACAGGATGCGCCGCAAACACGTCTTAATCTGACTCTGGTTGGAGTAGTGGCAAGCTCTAACCCGCAAACCAGCCTGGCGGTTATTACCAATCGTGGCAAACAAAATACGTACGGGCTGAACGAAGCGATCGAGGGAACTCGGGCGACGTTGCAGGCCGTTTACGCTGATCGGGTGATCATTCGAAACAGTGGCCGGGACGAAACCCTGATGCTTGACGGGATAAAATTTAGCAAAAGCCAGCCACGCCAGGTTTCGGTGAAACCGGCACCCAAATCCTCGGCCCCTTCTTCTCAGCTGGGCAGAATCAAGCAGGAGATCCTCGAAAAACCGCAGACCCTGTTTAGCTATATTCGTCTTTCGCAAGTCAAGCGGGACGGGGAGCTGGCAGGTTACCGGGTCAATCCGGGTAAAGAGCGGGCGCTATTCGATGCGGTAGGGCTGAAGGCCAACGATCTGGCTGTGAGCCTCAACGGTAACGATCTGACGGATCCCGCTGTTATGGCGAAGCTTTGGACGGAGCTATCACAGGCAACTGATTTTACTTTGACAGTAGAACGTGAAGGCCAGTTACACGATATTTATATTGAGTTGCGCTAGTGGCTGACAGGCAACAACGCGACATAAAGCAGGAGTTTTTTGTGAAAAAATGGATGGGTAAACGCGCCCTGTTGCTGGCCGGGAGTTTGTTGTGCAGTTCCGCACTGGCAAATGACTTTAGTGCCAGCTTCAAAGGAACCGATATTCAGGAATTCATTAATATTGTTGGGCGCAATCTGCAGAAAACGATCATTGTTGACCCTGCTGTTCGCGGTCAGGTAAATGTTCGCAGTTATGATTTGCTGAATGACGAGCAGTATTATCAGTTTTTCCTCAATGTACTGGAAGTCTACGGTTTTGCCGTTGTCGAAATGGATAACGGGGTGCTGAAGGTCATTCGTGACAAGGATGCGAAGATTTCAGCCATTCCTGTGGTCGGTAGCAAAGATCAGATCAAGGGCGATCAGGTGGTCACTCGTGTCATTGCCGTTCGCAATGTCTCGGTCCGGGAGCTGTCTCCGCTGCTTCGTCAGCTTAATGACAATGCCGGTGCGGGTAACGTGGTGCATTATGACCCGGCCAATATCATTATGATCACCGGCCGTGCGGCAGTAGTAAATCGCCTGGCCGAAATCATCGAGCGTGTTGACCGTGCCGGTGACAAAGAGATTGATGTGGTTGAGTTAAACAACGCCTCGGCCGCGGAAATGGTGCGTATTGTTGATGCACTCAATAAGTCTGCTGATTCCAAATCAACCCCGCAGTTCCTGCAGCCGAAATTGGTCGCCGACGAGCGAACCAATGCGGTATTGCTATCGGGCGATCCTAAGGTGCGTAATCGCCTCAAACGCTTGATCCGCCAGCTCGACAAGGAAATGGCTACCTCGGGCAATAACCGGGTTGTGTACCTCAAGTATGCCAATGCCGAAGAAATGGTGGATGTGCTGAAAGGGGTATCGGACAACCTGCAGGCCGAGAAGCAAGGCGGTAGCAAGAAAACCTCTGGTAGCAACGCCGAAGTGATGATCTCGGCCCACGTCGATACCAACTCTCTGATCCTGACTGCGCCGCCAGATATCATGCGCGCACTGGAAAACATCATTGCTCAGCTGGATATTCGTCGAGCCCAGGTACTGATTGAGGCCATGATCGTTGAGCTGGCCGAAGGTGACGGGGTGAATTTCGGTGTCCAGTGGGGCTCATTGGACGGCGGTGTGGTTCAGTTTGGTAACTCAGGTATTCCAATTTCCCAGTTTGCGATTGGTTTGGAAGAAGCCAAGGATGTTCCTGGTTCAACCGTAATTGATTCGAATGGCAATACAACAGTAAATGAAGCTACTCAGGGTGACTATAGTACCTTGGGCAGTGTGCTGGGCGGCGTAAATGGTGCCGCAATGGGCATCGTGATGGGTGATTGGACTGCGCTGGTGAATGCTGTTGCTTCCGATCGTAACTCAAACATCTTGTCATCGCCTAGTATTACGGTAATGGATAACGGCGAGGCATCCTTTATCGTCGGTGAGGAGGTACCGGTCGTGACCGGCTCGACCTCCAGCTCGAATAACGACAACCCGTTCCAGACCGTTGAGCGTAAGGAAGTGGGTATTAAGCTGAATGTGGTGCCGCAGATTAACGAAGGTGATTCTGTCCAGCTGAAAATCGAGCAGGAAGTATCAAACGTTCTTGGTGCCGAAGGCGCGGTTGATGTGCGTTTCTCCAAACGTCAGCTAACCACCTCTGTATTGGTGCAGGATGGCCAGATGATTGCACTGGGCGGCCTGATCCAGGAGCAGGTGGACGAAAGCGAACAGAAAATTCCAATCTTGGGCGACATCCCTATTCTCGGCCACCTGTTTAAGTCGACCAATACCACCAAGTCTAAAACCAACCTGATGGTATTTATTAAGCCGACTATTATTCGCGATGGAGTGACCGCGGACGGCATTACCCAGCGCAAATACAACTATATTCGTGCTGAGCAGCTCTATCGTGCCGATAAAGGGTTGCGTTTGATGCCTGATACCCAGACGCCGGTACTGCCGAAGTACGGTGAAGATATTTCACTGCCGCCGGAAGTGCGTGCCTTTGTTGCCCAGTTGGAGGCGCAGTAATGGACGCTGATACTCCGGTAACGGCATTCCAGCCTTTGTTCCGGTTGCCATTTTCCTTTGCCAAGCGCCACCGGGTGGTGCTGGAGGCCGCTGAGCAGGGGTGGATCCTGTTCTACAGTGGCCAACTGACGGCACCGGTACTGGCGGAAGTCCGTCGTGTTGCCGGTGGGGCGTTTATTCCGCAAGTGCTTAGTGACAAAGAGTTCGAGCTCAAGCTGACCGAGGTCTATCAGCGGGACTCGTCGGAAGCCCGTCAGCTGATGGAGGATCTGGGCTCTGACAGTGATGACTTCTTCTCGCTGGCTGAAGAGCTGCCGGAAACCGAAGACTTGCTGGAATCTGAAGACGATGCCCCGATCATTAAGTTGATCAATGCAATGCTGGCAGAGGCTATCAAAGAAGCGGCGTCGGATATTCATATTGAGACCTTTGAGAAAGTGCTGTCTATCCGCTTCCGGGTTGATGGCGTGTTGCGTGAAGTGCTGCAGCCGAGTCGTAAGTTGGCCCCGTTGTTGGTTTCGCGGATTAAGGTCATGGCTAGGCTTGATATTGCCGAGAAACGGGTCCCGCAGGATGGCCGTATCTCACTGCGAATCGGTGGCCGGGCCGTCGATGTACGTGTTTCGACCATGCCGTCTTCACACGGCGAGCGGGTGGTGTTGCGTCTGCTTGACAAGAATGCGACCCGACTTGATCTGCATAGCTTGGGGATGACCCCGGGCAACCATAAAAACTTCCAGCATATTATCCAACGTCCGCACGGGATCATTTTGGTTACCGGCCCGACAGGTTCGGGTAAGTCGACCACCCTGTATGCCGGTTTGCAGGAGCTTAACGGTCAGGAGCGTAATATCCTGACTGTCGAAGACCCGATTGAATTTGATATTGACGGTATCGGTCAGACCCAGGTTAACGCCAAAGTCGATATGACCTTTGCCCGTGGCCTGAGGGCGATTTTGCGTCAGGATCCGGATGTCGTCATGGTCGGGGAGATCCGAGACCTGGAAACGGCCTCGATTGCCGTGCAGGCCTCGCTGACCGGTCACATGGTGTTGTCTACCCTGCACACCAATACCGCGGTTGGTGCCATCACCCGTTTGCGGGACATGGGCATTGAACCGTTTCTGGTGTCGTCTTCCCTGTTGGGTGTATTGGCCCAACGTCTGGTGCGAACATTGTGTAAAAGCTGCCGTGAGCCTTATGAAGCGGATGCCGAGCAGAAGAAGCTGTTTGGTCTGTCCGAGTTTGAACCACTGACGCTATACCGTGCCGTTGGCTGTGAAGCCTGTAACAATAAGGGGTACCGGGGACGAACCGGTATTCATGAACTGTTGATGATAGATGACAATGTGCAGGAGCTGATCCATGCCGAGGTCGGTGAGCTGGCGATTGAAAAAGCCATTCGGGCACATACGCCAAGTATTCGTGATGACGGTCTGGAAAAAGTGAAGGCAGGTGTCACCACCCTTGAAGAAGTGATGCGAGTCACCAGGGAGGGGTAACAGATGGCTGCGTTTGAATATAAGGCGCTCGATAGTAAGGGACGGCAAAAAAAAGGTGTATTGGAGGGCGATACAGCCCGGCAGATACGCCAGCAACTACGGGAGCAGGGGCTGATCCCGATTGATGTCGCCCAGGCCCATGAGCGGGAAAAAAAGAAAGCCAGTGGTGGCTTCCAGCTACGTCGTGGGATCAGTACTACTGAGCTGTCACTGATCACCCGCCAGTTGGCGACCTTGGTGCAGGCCTCGATGCCGCTGGAAGAGTGTCTCAAGGCGGTTGCCGAACAGAGTGAAAAGCCGCGGCTGAAGAACATGCTGCTGGCGGTCCGTTCGCGGGTTGTCGAGGGCTATACCCTGTCAGATAGCATGGCTGAATATCCGCATATCTTTGATCAGCTGTTTCGCGCCATGGTGGCTGCCGGTGAGAAATCCGGCCACCTTGATACGGTATTGAACCGCCTGGCGGACTATACCGAAAACCGCCAGCAGATGCGGAGCAAGCTGCAGCAGGCAATGATTTACCCGACCATGCTCACCTTGGTTGCCGTATCCGTCGTTGCCTTTTTGCTGGCAACCGTGGTGCCCAAGATCGTGGATCAGTTTGTCCAGATGGGGCAGCAGCTGCCGACGATCACCGAGGTATTGCTGGCGGCCAGTAATTTCGTCCAGAACTGGGGGCTGGTTGTCCTGATCGCGATTGTCAGTCTGATTATGCTGCTCAAGACGGCACTGAGGAAACCGGATTTTCGCTTGCGCTGGGATCGCTGGGTAATGGGGCTGCCCGTGATTGGCAAGGTTGCCCGCGGCCTGAATACCTCGCGCTTTGCCCGTACCCTGTCTATTTGTACATCCAGTGCGATCCCGCTGCTTGACGGCATGAAGGTCGCCTCGGATGTGATGACCAATACCTGGGTCAACAAGCAGGTGCTTGAAGCGGCCGACAAGGTCCGCGAAGGTGCAAGCCTGCGTGTTTCCCTCGAACAAACCAAGCTCTTTCCGCCAATGATGCTGCACATGATTGCCAGTGGCGAGCGCAGTGGTGAGCTAGAACAGATGTTAACCCGGGCTGCCGACAACCAGGACCGTGACTTTGAGTCTCTGGTGAATATGGCGCTGGGGATTTTTGAACCCTTACTAATCGTCGCCATGGCCGGCATCGTGATGTTTATCGTGATTGCTACCCTGATGCCGATTATTGCTTTGAACAACATGGTTGGTATGTAGTTTTTTCCTTTGGAGGTCTTTTCAATGCAACGCAAACAACGCGGCTTTACGCTGCTGGAAGTGATGGTAGTTATTGTTATCTTGGGGGTGCTGGCCAGCTTGGTTGTTCCGAATCTGTTAGGTAACAAAGAGAAAGCCGATCAGCAGAAAGTGGTTACTGACATCAGTGCGCTGGAGCAGGCGCTGGATATGTACAAGCTGGACAACAGTGTGTACCCGAATACCGATCAGGGTCTGGATGCGCTGGTGACCAAGCCGTCGTCAAGCCCGGAACCTCGTAACTACCGCGACGGTGGTTATATCAAACGTCTGCCGAAAGATCCGTGGGGCAATGAGTACAACTACGTGATGCCGGGCGAAAACGGTGCTGTGGATATCTTCAGCCTGGGGGCTGACGGTCAGGACGGTGGCGAAGGCGTGAATACCGATATCGGTAACTGGAACATGCTGGACTTCTAAGCGCTGATTGACTCAGAGACGAATTGAATGAATAAACGTGCAGCAGGTTTTACCTTAATTGAAATTCTACTGGTGCTGGTATTGCTTGCAACCAGTGCGGTGGCGGTGATCGTTACATTGCCGGAGAGTCAGGAAGACAAGGTAAAAGAAGAGGCTGCACGTTTTCATCATCTGGTTCAGCTATTGGGCGAGGACGCCCTGCTTAACGGCATCGACTATGGCGTCCGGATCGAGCGAAATCGTTATCAGTTTCTTCAGCTAACCAGTCAGGACTGGCAACCGATACAGGAGTCTCGTTTTTTCACTGAGGTTGAAATGGACGAGGACATAAAGCTGATAGTCGAAATCGGCGGCTATTCCTGGCAGGACAAGGATCGCTTGTTTAAACCGGGTTCGCTGTTCGACGAAGACTTGTTTGCTGAGCAAACTGACAAGAAGAAAATTAAGCCGCCGCAAGTGGTTGTGATGGCCAGCGGCGAATACACCCCTTTTAGCCTTGAGTTCGAGGTTGACGGGGAAAATCAGTTCTGGCGGGTTCAGGCTGACGAGCTGGGGCAGCTGTTTTTGCTGGCACCCGGTGAAACAGTCGAAAGCCAGACAGAAAGGACGACGCGATGAAAAAGGGAAGTCGCGGCATGACCTTGCTTGAAGTACTGGTCGCACTGGCCGTGTTTGCCACAGCGGCACTCAGCGTGATGAAAGCCGTCAGCCAGCACCTCAACACATTGGGCTACCTGGAAGAGAAAACCTTTGCCGCCATGGTTGCCGATAACGAGCTGACGAAAATGCGTCTGTCCGGCCAGATCCCGAGTACAGAAAAAAAGGGAAAATCCGAGCTGGCCGGTCGCGAGTGGTATTGGTCAATTAAAAGTACCAAGACGGCCGATGGCTTTCTGCGGGCATTGGATGTAACGGTTGCCACCGATAAGGCAAGAAAACAGTCGGTCGTGACACTGAGAACTTATGTTGAAAATTAACCGACAGAACACCTCCGGGGTACCGAAAAAGGTGCAGCAGCAAGGCTTCACATTGCTGGAGGTACTGGTCGCCATTGCCGTCTTTGCGATGCTGAGTTTATCGGCCTATCAGGTCATGAGCGGGGTTCAGACCAGTGATCAGCAGTCCCGGGAACACAATGCCCGGTTGCAGGAAATTCAGCGTGCCATGGTTATGATGGATAATGATTTTCGTCAGGTTGTTGCCAGAAAAACGCGAAACCAGGGGGAAAAGGCCAGCGACAAGCTGCTGCTTACTGGCGAGTACCTGCTTGACTCGTCGAGTCACGGCATCATGTTCACCCGCACGGGCTGGCAAAACCCTCAGCAGATGTTTCCCCGGGGAGAGAATGTCCGGGTTGGATACCGCATTATCGAAGATACTCTAGAGCGGGTATGGTTTCGCTATCCGGATACCGTGGTCGGCAGCGAGCCGCTGACTCGTCAGGTACTGGCGGGCGTGACCAAGCTGTCTTTTCGCTTCTACAGTAATAAAAAGTGGCAGGAGGCATGGAGCGAGGGCGGAGCCCTGCCTGAAGGCATTATGGTACAGATGACACTGGAAGACTTCGGTGAGGTTGAACGGGTCTATATGCTGCCGATCTCTGCACTGAGTGCCGACGATAAGGAGAGCAGTTGATGAAACAGCAAAAAGGGGTAGCTCTGATTGTTGTACTGATGCTGCTGGCCCTGATGACCCTGCTGGCAGCCCAGATGAGTGAGCGGTTGCAGCTTAATTTCTACCGGGTTGAAAACCAGGTACAGAACCAGCAGGCCTATTGGTATGCGCTGGGTATGGAAGAGCTTGGCAAGGTGGCGATTCAGCAGGGTATTGATGACAGCGATACGGTGAACCTCAGTCAGGCCTGGGCCACGCAGGGCCAGCGCTACCCGCTAGACGGCGGAGAGGCGATTGGTGATATCGTCGACAGACAGGCTTGTTTTAATCTTAATGCCTTGTCCGGTCTGCCGCTGGAGGCGGATCGCACCAAAAAGCCATTCCTGGTTCGTTACCTGCAATCGGTATTGGAAGAGGCGGGTGTTGAAAGCTATGACGCCGAAGTGATCGCAGATTCGAGTTGGGAGTTTGTTGATCCGGCGGAGGCGATTAACTCAGCGTTTGGGGCTGGTGACAGTACCTATGAAGGCTTTCAGCCACCTTACTTGCCGCCTAGCGATTTCATGGCCGACGTCAGCGAGTTCCGGGCTGTTAACGGTGTAAGCGCACAGATATACCGTAAGGTGAAGCCGCTGCTGTGTGCTATCCCGACGACTGATATGCTGCTTAACGTCAATACGCTCTACGAGCATCAGGCGGCCTTGCTGGTTGGCCTGTTTGCGCCGGAGCTCTCCTTGTCGGATGCCCAGAAACTGATCGCCGACCGACCGTATGATGGTTGGCAGAACGTCGATGATTTTATGGCCGAGGCCACGATTGCCCGCCTGGGTGGCGAGGTGAAAAAACAGGCCAAAACGCATTTGGCTGTGAGTAGCGATTACTTTCAATTGGATACAGAAATTCTGGTCGATAGATCCAGGGTTAGATTAGTGGCCTTGCTTAAACGTGACGGTCAAGAAAAGGTGACTGTAATACGTCGCCGTTATGGAGGAATCAGTGAGCGAATTTCTGACGATAAGGCTAAGTAGCCGGCCTGAACAGCCGGTGCAATGGCTGGTCTGGTCGCCACAGCAGAAAGAAGTGATTGCATCCGGTCAGCTGGCTGATCTCGGGCAGTTAAACGAACTGACTGAATATGCTGCCCAGCGCCAGGTCTTTGCACTAATCCCGGCTGGAGATGTGCTGTTGACCGAAGTGGCAATCCCTACCGGAAGTGGGCGGCAGCTAGCCTCTGTACTGCCATACCTGCTGGAAGAAGAGTTGGCCCAGGATGTCGACGCATTGCATGTTCACCTGCTGAAACGCGAAGGTGATACGGCCCATGTTGCGGTAGTTGAGCACCGTAAGGTTCAGGCGTGGCTAAGCGCCTTGGATGACGCTGGCATAGAAGTGAAAAAGCTGCTGCCGGATTGCCTGTGCTTGCCGCTATTTAGTGACAGCTACAGTGCAGCCGAGCTGGAAGGCCAGTGGTTGATCCGCCAGTCAGAAACCTTGGGAGTATGTGCCGAGGCCTCGTGGCTCGATGCTTGGCTGCTTGCTCAGAAAATGCCGATAGCGTCGACCGAGTCATCAGAAGATGCTAGCGAGCCCTCAGCGGCTAAAGAAGCGGTTTCCGAGCGGGAAACTAACACAGAGCAACCACTGCTTATTCGTCACTATACACCGGCTCCTTCGGGAATGTCGGGCAAGTGGCAGGCAGAAACGCCAGAGCTGGTGATGCAGTTGTTGGCATTGGGCGCAGAAGCGAGCAAGGTTAATTTGCTTTCAGGCGCATACAAACAGCAACCGGCATGGCGAAAGTATCTCAAGCCATGGCGTAAAGTCGCGATTGCTGCAGGCTTGGTCTTGGTGGCCCTTGTTGGTGAACATATCGTTTCGGTCCAGCGGATGGAAGCCCAGGCCGCGGTTTACAAAGCCGAGAGTGAGCGTATCTTTCGCCAGGTATTGCCGCAATACAAACGTATACCGTCTCAGAGTTACCTCAAGCGGCAGATGAACAGTGAACTGGCTCGTCTGGGAGGAGCTGGCAGCGAAGAAGGACTGCTGCGTTGGTTGGCTCAGCTCAAACCGGCACTCAGCAAAATCCCTCAGCTGAGTGTGCAAAATTTGAAATATGATCAGAACCGTGCCGAATTGCGCTTTCAGGCAAGCTCTGCTGAATTCCAGCATTTTGAGCAGCTGCGTACGCTACTGGCTGAACAGTTCGAGGTGCAACAAGGCCAGCTTAACAAGGAAGGCAATCAGGTGACCGGTTCGGTGGTACTAAGGAGAAAATCATGAATGCATGGTGGAAGGCCTTAAGTGCCCGAGAACAGCGCTTGGTGCTCGGTGGTGGTGGGGCCTTAATTATTGCAGTGCTCTACTGGGGCCTGTGGCAGCCATTGGCCAACCGTGCCGAGATGGCTGAGCGACGGTTGCAGACCGAACGTCAGCTACTGAGCTGGGTGTCGACGAAAGCCGATGAAATCACAACCCTTCGTGGCCAGTCGGGCTCTACGGGGGCGATCAGCAATAAAGGGCTTAACCAGGTGGTTAATGAAACCACCCGTCGATTTCGAGTCGAACTTATTCGCATGCAGCCCCGAAGCGAAGCTGTTCAGGTGTGGGTTAAGCCGTTGCCGTTTAATACATTGGTTAACTGGCTGGCTTTTCTCAAGGAAGAACATGGGATTGATGCCCAGTTCCTGGACGTATCAAAAGCAGATAGCGCCGGTATGGTAGAAGTGGGTCGTTTACAGCTGGGCCGAGGATAGTAGTGAAGTATAAGTTAGGGTTAGGTGTCACCTTTGGCGCCGTGTTAATGACGAGCCTGGTTGCTCATGTACCTGCCAGTTGGGTCTGGCAGCAGGTTCCGCCAGTCAGAGGCCTGAATATTTCAGGTCTTAGCGGAACACCATGGCAGGGAATGGCAACACAGGTTCAGTGGCAGGGAAAAAATTATGGCCGTCTGCAGTGGGATATGGCCCCGCTCTCCCTGCTCTCTGGCAAAGCCGTATTTAATGTTCGCTTTGGTCAGGGAAGTGACATGAATATTAATGGCCGTGGCATTGTCGGTTACAGTGCCAACGGACCATTTGCTGAGAACTTGCTGGTCTCAATGCCCGCCCAGCAGGTCATGAAGTTTGCTCGGGTATCGCTTCCTGTTACCGTTGCAGGCAATCTGGAGCTGACATTGCGGGATTATCAGTATCAGGCACCTTACTGTTCTGTTTTGAAAGGCTCACTGGCGTGGACGGCGGGTAATGTCAGCTCACCGATGGGAGGGGTGAATCCCGGCCCGGTGATTGCCGACCTGAATTGCGAGCAAGGCAAGATTGCAGCTGAGGCAGCGCAGTCATCGGCCGATGTGTCAAGTGAATGGCAGGCTGTGCTGGCAACCGATCAGCGTTATACGTTGAATGGCTGGTTTAAGCCCGGGGCAGAATTTCCGGCCCAGTTGGGTAAGCAGCTTAAATGGTTGGGTAACCCGGATCCTAAGGGCCGCTACAAAATTAGCTATAATGGACGCCTTTAATAGTTGAGTAATTCACTCAACTTAACGCTTTCCCCAAAATTTACTTTATTTCGCCTGGCTATTGCCCTTAAATAGCTAATACCCTGTGGCAGACGATCCGCTTGTTCAAGCTTGGTATCAGTCGGTGGGGCTAAGATGATGATACAGGACAACGGCATGGCTGCGGACAAGAACAAACCTGAAATACTGGCAACGAAAGTGGTTGCCCAATCCCGACTCTTCAAAGTTGAGTCGCTTGATTTGCGTTTTTCTAATGGCGTCGAGCGTACCTATGAGCGAATGAAGCCCAGCGGGCGGCATGCCGTCCTGGTCGTTCCTGTGACCGCCGAAGGTGATTTACTGTTGATCAGGGAGTATTCAGCAGGGACAGAGCAATATGAGCTAGGCTTCCCCAAAGGGCTCATTGACCCGGGTGAAGAGGCGGCAGAGGCAGCGAACCGCGAGCTGAAAGAAGAAATCGGCTTCGGGGCCCGCCAGTTGGTTCCGCTGAAAGAGGTGGTACTGGCTCCGTCCTATTTTTCCAGCCGAATGACGCTGTTTCTGGCTCAGGACCTTTACCCTGAGCAGTTAGAAGGTGACGAGCCGGAGCCGCTGGAAATTGTTCGCTGGCCTGTAAGCCAGGCTGAAGAGCTGCTGCATCATCTCGATTTTGCGGAAGCCCGCAGTATTACTGCGCTTTTTCTCGCATTAAACCATTTATCCCAGTAGGAACGAGTTATGGATTTATCGAACCTATTACCTTCAGTGATCGAGATTGCCCGAGCTTCCGGGCTGGTGATCCTTGATATTTATCAGCGTGGCCAGTTTGAAAAGCAGATTAAAACGGACAATACGCCGGTAACCAGTGCAGATCTGGCGGCGCATAAGCTGGTGGTCGAAAAGCTGGCGGAGTTGACGCCGGATATTCCTGTCCTTTCTGAGGAAGATGCGGAAATCCCGCTGGTCGAGCGAAGCCAATGGCAGCGTTATTGGCTGGTGGATCCGCTGGACGGTACCCAGGAGTTCATTGCGGGCAGTGGTGATTTTGCGACAATCATTGCCCTGGTCGAAAATAACACCCCGGTGATGGGGGTTGTCTATGCGCCGGTATCCGGTGTGGCCTATTATGCCTATCACGGCAAGGGAGCATGGAAGGTGACGGCTGAAGGTGAAACTGTCCGTATTTCTACCCATAAGCATGAGCGGCCTGCTCAGTCTATCGCCGTGGCAATCAGCCGTCGCCAGGATATCAGTGCCATCACCAACCGTCTCGATCCCTCCCTGAACTATGACTTGGTCCCATTGGGCTCAGCGGCGCTTAAGTCATGCCTGGTGGCTGAAGGCGCGGTCGATTGTTACTTACGCCTGGGTCCGACCGGGGAGTGGGATACCGCCGCAACGCAATGTATTGTCGAAGAAGCGGGTGGGCGTATCTTGAATACCCATTTGACGGCGCTGTCCTACAACGAGCGAGATACGCTGGAGAACCCGAATTTTATCACTTTGGGTGATGAGACATTGCCGTGGTCGACTATCCTGACGCCAGACAATCGGCTGATGGACAGTCAGTAATATTTTGTTGAGATGAAAAAACGGAGCCTCGGCTCCGTTTTTGTGTTTAGGGATTAAAATAACCGGTTTAGTCCGTTGAGAGCCGCCACACGGTAGGCTTCTGCCATGGTCGGATAGTTGAAGGTCGTGTTGACGAAATAGTCGATGGTGTTGCCTTCACCTTTTTGTTCCATGATGGCCTGTCCGATATGAATGATCTCTGCCGCACGCTCACCGAAGCAGTGGATCCCCAGGATCTCTTTGGTTTCGCGGTGAAACAGAATCTTCAGGCTGCCAACCTCGGTACCGGCTATTTGCGCCCGGGCCAGATGCTTGAACTGCGAGCGCCCGACTTCATAAGGTACCTTTTCAGCTGTTAGCTCTTGTTCGGTTTTACCGACAGAACTGATTTCAGGGATGGTGTAAATTCCCGTAGGAATATGATCGATCAACTGACCTTGCGCTTCTCCGTTGGAAATTGCCTGTGCGACGAAGCGTCCCTGATCATAGGCCGCACTAGCCAGACTCGGGTAGCCAATCACATCACCGACGGCATAGACGTGCTCAACGTCGGTTCGGTAGTTCTGGTTTACCTTGAGCTGGCCGCGAGAATCCGGCGTGAGTCCGACTTTGCTCAAGGCGAGGCGGTCGGTATTGCCGGTCCGGCCGTTGGCATACAATAGGCAATCAGCCCGCATTTTCTTGCCGGATTGCAGATGAAGGATCACCCCGTCTTCGGTGCCCTCGATGCGCTCATAGGTTTCGCCGTTGCGGATCATCGCCCCGCTGTTCCATAAGTGATAGGACAGCGAGTCGGAGATTTCATTGTCGAGAAACTCCAGCAACCGGTCACGGGTATTGATCAAGTCGACTTTGACGCCGAGTCCCCTGAAAATTGAGGCATACTCGCTGCCGATGACACCGGCACCATAGATGATGATATGGCGGGGGTCGTGTTTGAGCTGCAAAATGGAGTCGCTGTCGTATACCCGGGAATGGCTGAAGTCGACATCTGTGGGTTGATAGGGGCGAGAGCCTGTTGCAATCACGAATTTGTCGGCACTGTAAAAATCATGGCTGCCGTCCGCCGTTTTGACTTTTACTGTGTGGGTATCTGTAAAGCTTGCCTCGCCAAAAATAATGGAACATTGGTTACGGTCATAAAACCCCTGACGCATTCGGGTCTGCTTGTTGACGACATCTTGGGCATGGCCGAGGATTTGGCTGAAGGTGCTGTGCAGGGTGGAGTTGTTTTTGCAGTAGAGCGGGTTCTGATTATATTCGATGATCCGGCTGACGGCGTGACGTAAGGCTTTTGAAGGTATGGTTCCCCAGTGCGTACAGCCGCCACCAACGCTATCTTCCCGTTCAATGATAGCCACATTGAAGCCTGCCTTGGTGAGCCCCATGGCTGCCCCTTCACCGCCGGGGCCACTGCCAATGATAATGGCGTCAAAGTGCTGGGCATTCTTTTTTTTTGATTGGGTCATTGTTCAGGCCTTTCTTATCATCCGTGCAACATTGCTGTCGCCATAGTTTAACTTTTTCCGGAAGTAGGTAGAATAAACGGGTGGTGATAGATAGGTAATGATCACGTTGTAGGGGCATAAACGCGGTGAAAACGAGACGTAGCCGGTCGGTGAAGTAAGCCTGCGACTTTGTGAGCTAGTAGTGAAAAGTAACAATTACTGCTTTGATTCAGCTCTTATCAGGAATTACTATGTTCTGATTGCTGCGAAAAAGCGATTCTCGCTGAAGTAGCTATCAAAAAAGCGTATAGTTGCACAAAAAGCTTAAAGAGAAACAACAGGTTCATGGGTATCAGAGCTCAGCAAAAAGAAAAAACCCGGCGTTCACTTATTGATGCTGCATTTAATCAGCTAAGTGCAGAACGAAGCTTTTCGAATCTTAGCTTGCGCGAAGTGGCGCGAGAGGCAGGTATAGCCCCCACTTCTTTTTATCGCCATTTTAAAGATATGGATGAGCTTGGTTTGACAATGGTTGACGAGGGAGGTTTGATCCTTCGTCAGTTGATGCGTCAGGCTCGTCAGCGCATTGCCGAAGAAGGCAGTGTAATCCGGACCTCTGTAGAAACTTTCATGGAATTTATTGAAAGTAGCCCGAACGTATTTAGGTTACTTTTACGCGAGCGTTCAGGAACTTCCCCCGCGTTTCGTGCGGCTGTTGCTCGGGAGATACAGCACTTCGTGGCTGAGTTGACCGAGTATCTCGAGGCCAAAACCGGTGTGACTCATGACGAGGCTTTTACTCAGGCTGAGGCATCAGTAACACTGGTATTCAGCTCCGGTGCGGAAGCGTTGGATCTGGATAACCATGCTCGAGCTGAGCATGCTGAAAGACTGATCATGCAGTTAAGAATGATTGCAAAGGGTGCCTATTGGTATCGTAAAGAGCGTGAGCGTCGTGAGCTCAGGCAGAAACTCTAACTTTATTTTGTTGGTGAAAGGATATGAACAAGGAACAAGTAAAAGCTGAACGTAAAACATTGCTTCTATCTTTGTTAGCAGGCCTGTGTGGTAATGCTACGTTAGCAGTACTTACGTCAGGCGCGGTGTCGTTTTCAGTTTTCCCTGTTATTGCATTCGGTCTGGCAGTGTACTGCCTGTATCAGGAATACCTGAGCAAGCCGATGTCTGAAGGTACACCGTCGGTTGCCTTTGCCTGCTTCCTGGCGGGTGCTTTTGGTTATTCTGGTTTCCTACGTTCATTCGTACCAGATATGGGTTCTAGCTACCTACCGCTGATTATCACTCTAGGTCTGTTGTTCTGGGTGGTTTACAAGCTGGGTGTGATGTCACCAAGACCGAAAGCGGCATAAGCCTAAGGGTTTTGCTTACGAAAAAAGGCGCTAAGGCGCCTTTTTTAATACCTGTAACCCGTCCTATAGAGCAAGTGACGCTGGGAGGTTATTTGCGCTCAAGCAAGACACCTGCTTCCATATGGTGGGTATATGGGAATTGGTCGAACAGGGCAAACCGGGTAATTCGGTGCGTTTCTGACAGGATGTTTAAGTTGTCTTTCAGCGTATCCGGGTTGCAGGAAATGTACATGATGCGGTCATAGCCTTGTACCATGCGACAGGTGCCTTCATCCATTCCCGAGCGCGGTGGATCAACAAAGATTGTGTTGCAGTTATAGCTCTGCAAATCGATGTCCTGATCTTTCAGGCGGCGAAACTCTCGCTTGCCTTCCATTGCATCGGTAAAGTCTTCGGCAGACATGCGGATGATCTGTACGTTATCGATGTTGTTAACCGCAATATTGTATTGGGCAGAGTCTACCGATGGCTTGGCGAGCTCCGTGGCCAACACGCGCTCGAAGTTCTGCGCCAGTGCTAGCGAGAAGTTACCGTTTCCGCAATACAGCTCCAACAGATCACCCTCACTGTCCTGGGTACAGTCAACGGCCCATTCCAGCATCTTTTGCGCCACTTCACCGTTCGGCTGGGTAAAGCTGTTTTCGACTTGCTTGTAGGTCAGAGTACGCTCGTTAACCTTCAGCTTTTCAATCACGAAGTCCTGATCCAGTACGATTTTTTGCTTGCGGGCCCGGCCAATGAAGTTGAGGTTGAAGCCTTCGTCATTCAGGCGCTGCTTTAATGCCTTGGCTTCGGTTTCCCACTGATCGTCTAGCTGACGGTGATATAGCATAGAAACCAGTACTTCGCCGCTAAGGGTAGAGAGGAAGTCAACCTGGAATAGTTTATGGCGCAGCGCCTTGACTGGCTTAAGGGCATCAACTAGCAATGGCATTAAATCATTGATCAGGCGGCTGGCAGCAGGAAACTGATCGACGCGGTATTTTTCACGAGTTTCCTGATTGAACATGATGTAGAACAGGTCTTCGCCTTCGTGCCAAACACGGAACTCGGCACGCATGCGGTAATGTTCTGCAGGAGAGGCGAACACCTCAAGCTCAGGGGTTTCAAAATCTGCAAAGATATTTTGAATACGCTCTGCTTTTTCATCTAGCTGAGGTTGATACTCAGCTGGATTGATTGCGGTGGATGCCATCTTGTGTGCCTCAAACTGCTCAAATTAAGAGCGCAGATTTTATTGCATTGCTGACCGATGTCCAGTGTTGTTGCTGATAAAAGTGTCGTGGGAAACGATTCGTCATATGCCATAACAAACAAAACTAGACATTCTTCAAAATGATAACTAGCATTCGTTTTGCGCTGGTTAGCCTGAACACAGGCCGGGAACACGGTGGGAATCCGTGACTGACGCGCAGCGGTGATAGAGAACGAAAGCACATGGACGTAAGTTCCGAACACTGCTTCTGCATGCTGTGCAATACAGTTAATGAAGTGGGAAGTTGTTGCCCTAGGTGGTTGTCCAACCAAGCTCTTAAGTCCGAAGACCAACCAGTGTACCAAGCAGACTATCTGCTTCGTAATAAACGCGACTTAAGGTATCCATAAAAATGAAAAAAACGCTTTTAGCAGTGGCGTTGGCCCCGCTGTGTCTTCAAAGTCAGGCTTTTGCTTCTGATACAACTTATCAGGAAGATGAGATTGTAGTGATTAGTCGAAGTGTCAAAGAGCCGTTACATATTGCTGCAAACGTCAATGTCATTGATAGCTATGATATTGAAAAAAGTGGGGCAACTAATTTGACTGAACTGTTGCGTGGGCGCAGTGGTATTCAGGTCTCAGACAGTAATTCCGGTTCTGTGTTTGCTATGCGTGGGTTTAGTGGCAGCCAAGCAGCAAACAATACCCTGATTTTAGTTGATGGACGCCGTCTTAATAACATTGATATTGCAGCTCCGAGCATTAGCGCTATTCCATTAAATCAAATTGAGCGTATAGAGGTTCTTTCTGGAAGTGCTGGCGTGCTTTATGGCGATCA
Source organism: Photobacterium kasasachensis (assembly GCF_050336885.1). NCBI lineage: Bacteria > Pseudomonadati > Pseudomonadota > Gammaproteobacteria > Vibrionales > Vibrionaceae > Photobacterium > Photobacterium kasasachensis. The sequence continues at coordinate 3,370 of NZ_JAKJSH010000022.1, read as the reverse complement.
AGCTGTCGGTGGTGTGATTAATATTGTTACTAAGGCACCGGATAGTGCTGGTGGTAACATTAGAGTATCCGGAGGCAGCTTCAATACTTATGAAGGTCAAGGTGATATTTCTGGCTCTCTAGCTGATGACTGGCGTTACTATTTGGTCGGTAGTTATAACCAAGGTGATAATTATCGAGACCATAATGCAAATGAAACTGGGTCTATTTTAGGGCGAATTCAGTACCAGACAGAGAAGGATCTGTTCTTTGTTGAAACGAGTTACTACGATAACCGTCGAGAGCTTGCTGGTTCGTTGACTTTGGAGCAAATTAACGAAGACCCACGTCAGGCTAATCCATCAAACATTAAAGATTTCAACCACGAGAAGACTACAGCAGCCCGCGTCGGTTATCAGCACCAACTGACCGAAGACTGGTCTTTGGGAGCAGATCTTAACTATTCAGATACTGATGTTGAGACGTTCTCATGGGGATCACCGGGTAAGAATGAGCGTTCTTTACTGGAGTTTACTCCAAAGGCTGTTGCTAATATCACGACTGAACAGGGCGATCTGGATATTGTTACTGGCGTTGACTTGAGCCGTGGTGAATCAGAGTTTAGTTCAGGCCGTAGTAACGAACAGAATGTTAGCAGTGTCTATGTGCAGGCAAATATCCCTCAAAATCACCAATTGAGTTATGTGATTGGTGGCCGTTATGCCAGCGCGAAAGATGACCTTACCGATAAATCTGTGTATCCAAATGGTGTTAAGTTAGATCAGGATGCACATGCACTTGAACTTGGCCTAAATTACCGTCCATCGCTCGAGCATAGAATCTATCTTCGTGCTGACGATAACTTCCGTTTTGCGAAAGTCGACGAGCAAGCTTATACCTCTCCGGGTGTTGTAGGCTTGAAGCCGCAAACTGGACGTTCCTATGAAGCCGGCTGGGATTGGAATCCAGATTCTCATACTGTGCGTTTGAGTTTATATCGTTTAGACCTTGAAGATGAAATTGTGTTTGATCCAAGTGCTGAAAAGCCGGTAGGTGGTGCATTTAATGGCGCGAATGTTAATGCCGATGCATCACGTCGATATGGGGCTAATTTAGTTTGGGACTGGATTTTAAACGATATGTTCCAGTTTGGAGTGGAATACAGCTATGTCGATGCTGAGTTTACTGAGGGTACAAATAGCGGGAAATCACTATCTTGGGTTGCTGAACACTCAGGACGCAGTTATCTAAGTGTGGACATAACCCATAATTGGCAGCTGTTTACAGAGGCGGTTTATACTGGTGAGCGATTCCTTGAAGGGGATAATGCAAACGCAGATCCAAAGTTAGACGATTACACATTAGGTAACTTGGCTTTGAATTATACCCGTGATGCTTGGTTGGCAAGTTTACGTGTCGATAACTTGTTTGATGAACAGTATGTTAGCTCAGGGTTCTACAGTGATTTCGGGAATGGTTATTACTCCGGAACAGGACGAGCGGTGCGCCTGACTGCGAGTTATAGTTTTTAACTTGAAGAGTTATAACGGAAAATAAACGCTAGGCTATATGCCTAGCGTTTTAGTTATGAGTACTGTTTGTATCATTACAAGGCATTAGTATTTCGATTTTTGCAAGTTGGCAGTATGATTAGCCTCTGGTTGATATATCGAAAGCGGTGAATAGTGAAACGGGTGCTTATTTTTGATTCTGGTGTGGGTGGATTGTCGGTTTACCAGGAGATTTATGCCCAGCTACCCGGCTTTCAGTATATTTATGCTTTCGATGACGCCGCGTTTCCATATGGTGAGCTACTTGAGAATGTATTAATCGAGCGCACTCAGCATATAGTGTCCCTTTTGGTTGAGCGTCATTCGATTGATTTAGTCGTCATTGCCTGCAATACCGCCAGTACAGTTGTACTGCCATCACTCCGCAAGAACTTAACGATTCCGGTTGTCGGGGTTGTTCCTGCTATTAAACCCGCTGCGCTTATCAGTAAGCAGAAAGCAATTGGTCTGCTCGCAACACCAGCTACCATAAAGCGCGACTATACCAATAAGCTGGTGGAACAGTTTGCCAGTGATTGCGAGGTTTTTCGTATTGGGTCAACCAGGCTTGTCGAAATGGCGGAAGAGAAGTTGCGAGGTAAGGCTGTATCAATCTCGGAGTTGGCAGAGATCCTTTACCCTTGGCAGAATAAAGTAGACAGCATCGTACTTGGTTGCACTCATTTTCCGCTAATCAAGCAAGAAATTGCCGTCGCTTTTGGTTCGCCAGTGCATATCATTGATTCCGGCCTTGCGATTGCAAATCGAGTGAAGGCATTGCTAGGTGAGCAGGTGAAGGCCTCATCGGCTTTAGTTTCGAATCTTACATACAACAGTGCCGCGAACAATCATGTCGCGGCACTGAATCGTAGTTTACAAGAAATGCAGTTGGAGGCTATTCAGTCTCTGTGCTATCCGAAGATTTAGGTTCGTTGGCTTCTCGTACTTTCAGAGTACGCTGTCCATACTCTTTGTTGTTGAGTTGATCAATGGCGGTATCGGCATCATTACTGTTCATCACAACAAAACCAAATCCGCGACGTTTACCTGTACGCTTATCTTTCATAAGGCGTACAGCAAATACTTCACCATGTTCGGCAAATAGTTTTTTCACTTCATTCTCATTGGCACGATAGGGCAGGTTGCCGACATAGAGGGTTTTACTGCTTTGAGAAGCATCTGAATTACTGATTGATGGTTGAGTGTTTTCTAGATGATTAATGGCTACAACAGCCGTAATGACACCTAAAGCAAAGGAGATACCGGGAGAAAAAGGAAGAAAGCTAAAAACTAAAGCCCCGATAATGGCGATAGCGCCTATTGCTATCATGGTTTGTTTGGAAAATTTCATATTCAAAGCTACATCGTCATAAATATTATAAGAGAAGGCGTTATTGGTTATTTTAACAACAGAGTCACATCGATATTACTTTCATTGACTTGGAATTGCTAGTTAGTGAATGTGACGATCCTCTAATGTTGAAATTAGAGGCTTTTACATCACATTAGTTGAAATATTCGTCAGGCGGTGATTTTTTTGCAAAAAACACTTGTCAGAGCGATCGAAGTCTCTATAATGCCGCCTCACCGACACGGAGCACGGCGACTTAAGCCAGCAACGTATCGGATTTGTTCTTTAACAATTTGACCATGCAATCTGTGTGGGCACTCGTGAAATGAATAGTCAAAAAAGATTATATCAATGAACTGGGTGACCAATACAAATACTAAGTTTACTTATTATTTGGCACAGTCAATTCGTTCTAACTTAGTTAGAACAATCAGTATTCATTGAGCCGTTACTTCGGTAACAACAAAACTTTAATTGAAGAGTTTGATCAT
>NZ_JAKJSH010000021.1:0-107143 GCF_050336885.1 Photobacterium kasasachensis | reverse complement strand
GCAGGCTGGCGGTTGCATGGGCAAACCCGCTCTCCGATCCGGCCTGAAGCCAGATATGATCGGGTTCGACCAGCAGGCAGTAGGCGCCGTCGGCAAGATCTTCGTGATACTGATAGCTGATATTACCGTCCTGGCAAACCGGGATATCTTCGTGCAGCAGCTGGCACAGCTCGGCCTGAAGCCAGCGTGAGCTGCCGCAGGCCTTATCCGTCGGAGGCGTGATGGCCGTTCCCGATTTCAGCATGAATTCGCCGGGCAGTCTGATCAGTGACCCCGGCAGCGGGATCAGGTTGATGAGCTTGGCGTCGGGCAGAGGGATCGGCAACGGCTCGGTAGCCGGCTGATCGAGGTTGACCGTGGTGATTTTTACCGGCAGCGGCTTGATGAAACTGCCTTCTGGCGAGGTATTCAGGAAGGCATCGACGATCCCTTCGTCGTACATCGTGAAGGGCTTGGTATTGACGGTGAATTCCGTATAGAAATGGGAGTTAGGGCTTAATGACGCCGAGTTTCCCGGCGTCAGAATGCAGTAGCTACCCAGTTGCTTGAGTTGACCGTTTGAAAGCGATTCTGCCTGAATCCAGCGGCAGAACGTAAAATGCAGCGCCCAGTTGTTCTGTGCCTGATCACTCAGATTGTGCAAGGTCAGGGCAAAACGAGACTGCTGCTCATTTTTGCTTATCACGGTCAAATCGAGACGGTAACTCATAGTAGCCTCTTAAAGTGGGTAAAGGTTGTGACAACCTTTTGCCATTGCAATTGCCCCGTCCATGGCATCTCCCTGGGGAAGAGCAAGCCGGGTTTTGAACGGAGGTGCCAGCCAAGGCTGGATATGCTCGCCGATACTGCCCATCAGGCAGACTTGCTCGGCACCGCGCCTGAACAGTGCAGATAGCAACATTTCGACATCCGCCGCCGTCTGCTTGAGCATCTCGATCGCCAGGCTGTCACCTTCGGCCGCATGGGCAAAAATGGCTGGCGAGAACTGACCGTAGTCGCACGGACGGGCTGTTTTGGACCAGCTGACAACGGCATCGACATCGTTGTCGAAATGCTTCATGACATGCTGGGCCAGCGACGTGTGAGGAACGATATCGTCGACACTGAGCAGTACCTGCTGGATGAGGCGAAGTCCCATGACGGCACCGCCGCCGTGATCGGAGATTGGGAACTCGCGGCCGCCGATAACCTGTTGCTGCTTATCTTTCAGCAAAATCCCGCACGAACCGGTACCGGCGATCAGGATTGCGCCTTCTTCACCTTTCCAGGCCCCAAGACATGCCCCGTAGGCGTCGGTATTTAACGTGACGGCACCATAAGGGTGGGGAAGCGCCATGAATTCGTGCCAGGATTCTTTTTGCTCGGCACCAGCCAGAGCCAGGCCGACCGACATGCTGCCGTAGTCGGCCTCGGTGAGATTTGCCAGAGAGGCCGCGGTGGCAATGGCATCCTGAATCGATGCCATGGCGACACTGCCGCCCAGCATGATATTGGCACTGCCGGTTTTGGCCTCGCCAAGACAGTGACCTTCCAAATCGCAGATCCGGGCCCGGCACGAGGTGCCGCCCCCGTCTACGCCGACGTAATATTTGATTGTACTAGCCAAGGTGTCGCTCCTTATATTGAGTTGTTATTGCGAGCAAATACCAGCCGCCATGCGGGATCCACTGCTCTCCCCAGCGCCAGTTTTGCAGCATGTCATCTTTGTACGGAATCGGTTTGAAGGCGATATCCTGCTCGTTGTCGAAGCCAGAGGTGATGCCGTTGCACACACCGCCCTTGGCGTTGCTGAACCCCAGCTCGGGCAGGTAGTCCGGGTTGTTGCGTCCGTGGCCGTCCAGCATCGACATGTCGAAGGGGTTGAGACCCAGCAGCCAGTCAGTCAGCTTTTGCGCGTAGGCTTTCAGTTCTGACTTCAGGGTGCTGTCGAGCGGGTAGGCCTGCGCCAGATACGCCATGGAGGCCAGTGAGCCCAGGCGGGCATTTTCACCCTGCCACCAGTAGCCGCTTTCGTTGTGGTGAGGAACAAAGAAGCTGCTGGATTTCTCACCGTCAACGGGTTTGACATACTGACGCGGGTAACCGAATGGGTTGGTGACTTCCCGGGTGATCCTTAGCTCGAAGTGCAGCGCATTGCTCAGTGTTTGATTCAGGCTCTGGTGCAGCGTTTCATCAGTTTCTATCGCCAGGTATTGCATCAGGCTGATGGCTGGCAATCCTGCTTCGGCAGCATGGTAGTACGGGCGGCTGCCGTCGTTGTTGGCCGACCAGAAATGCTGCTGGTCTTGATCAGACATTTGCCGGGAGGCCAGTTTCTTGGCCCAGCCTCGGGCCTGATCAAGATAGCGGTTGTTGCCGGTGGCTTTGAACAGCTCTACTGCCGCCAGCAAGGCGCAGTACTCGTCGATGATGTTCTCGGTACCGTCGTTGAGGTACTGGGTGTTCACCTCAACCAGGTGCCAGTAGCCTTTCTCGGCGGCCTGCAGGTAGGCTTCGCCTTGGGTTTCGTCATTCCATCCAAGTCGGGTAACCTGTTCTGATGCGAGCCAACGTGATGCCGCAGCCAGCGCGGCAACGGTTACGCCGCCGCCCTGACGGAATGCAGCCTGATAATCGTCCGATTTAATACCGTCCTGGGTGGTGTACGCACAGATCTCCCGCTGCTTGGTATCCTTGCTCCATTTGTCGAATACCGTCATATAGAAGAAGCCCTGCGGGTGCTGCATCCGGAGCAAGAAGTCCGCACCGTGGTAGGCCTCTTCCAGCAGACGTATTCGGGTGATGTCGGCTATATCTTCCTCGCCTTCGAGCAGCTCAAAGGCCCTGAACATATTCCAGACTACCATCGGGGTCTGCTGGGGGTTCAGGTAGTTACTATAAGACAGGTGGCTGAGATATTTGCTGACATCGCCCGAGGCGTCATACCAGCCGCCGCGGACATCAGCCGTGTCTATGCTGCCAAGTAACGGCGCATGCTGGTCGGCATGGTCAAAAACACCGCTGCAACGCTGGGACTTGAAGTAGTGCAGTACATCGCTGAAGGTACGCTGCATAAGCAGCCCTTCGGCAATGGTAAAAGGCTCGGAGAGGAGCTCGCCAACCTGGAGGCGGAATTCACCGCACCCTGTGAACGCCGTGAAGTCAATCGAGTAGGTGTAGCCCGTGTGCCATTGTGCGACTGGGCCACAGGCTTTGAGTGGCAGCTGCATAATAGGTTGGGCATCTTGGCAGCGAATAATCTCTGCATGGGGTGCCGGCAAACCGGGTTCCGCCAGCAGGATAGCCTGCTTGGCACCAAAACGCTCATAGCCTAGGTGGTTCGTTAACAGCTGCATTTATCCTCCAATTAGTTCTCGTATAGGTAACAACGTACGAAATGGTTTTCTGATAGCTGGGTTACGGCCGGAAGCTGTTCGCGGCACTTGTTGGTTGCATGGGTACAGCGACCGGCAAACGGGCAGCCAAGGCTTTCCGGTGTCCAGAGCGGGATCTCGCCCTTGTTGCCTTTTAGTTTCTCGTGGATGGACTTGCTTGGATCCGGCACCGCCGAGACCAGCAGCTGGGTATACGGGTGCTGGGGATCATGGATGATCTCCTCGGTATCGCCCCATTCCACCATGTGGCCGACATACATCACGGCCAGATCCTCGGCAATATAGCGGGCAGTCGCGATATCATGGGTGATATACAGCAGGGCCATCTCGCGCTCGAACTTCATCTCTTCCATCAGGTTGAGAACCCCGGCACGAATCGAGACGTCCAGCATTGAGGTCGGCTCGTCAGCAAGGACAACCTCGGCACCGACGGCAATGTTGCGGGCCAGGTTGACGCGCTGGCGCTGGCCACCGGAAAGCTGGTGGGGGAATTTGGCCGCCGTTTCTTTGGGCGGGATCAGACCCACCTGTTCAAGCAGGCTGTAGACCTTCTCTTCCAGCTCCTTCTTATTGCCGGAGGTTATCTTCTTGTGGATCAGCAACGGACGGGCGATGTGGTGGAAAATCGTATGGGTCGGGTTCAGGGAACCAAACGGATCCTGCCATACCATCTGGACACCCTGGCGATACTCCATGAGCTCGCTGTGCTTGTTAATGTCAGCAATATCCCGGCCGTAGTACTCGATGTGGCCGCCGGTTGGCGGGTACATCTTGGCGATCATTTTCGCCGTGGTGGATTTGCCCGAGCCAGATTCGCCGACAACGGATAGGCCGCGGCTCTTGTACATCTTGAAAGATACGTCATTGATGGCGCGCATCTTGGATTTGGTTAATGAATTACTGTTGACCTCAAAATCCTTGATCAGATTTTTGCCTTCAATAATTGGTTGTCCGATAGGTTTGCTCATATTGCCTCCTAATTGCTTCCTATTTTTTATTAACTGCATTTATTGAATAGGTGGCAGTTTGAAAAACGACCGGGTTCAAGTTGACGTAGCTGTGTCGCTTTGCTGAAGCAGGCATCATGGGCTTTGCTACAGCGGGCCTGGAAGCGGCATCCTTGAGGCACTTCCAGCAAGTTCAACGGGTTACCGGGAATACCGGTCAGGCGTGTTTTCGGGCCTGTCAGCGGCGGGAAGGAGTTGCCCAACCCTTCTGTATATGGGTGGAACGGCTGCTCAAGGATCTGTCTAGACGGGGCAACCTCGATCAGCTCGCCGGAGTACATGATCCCTATACGGTCGGAGAACTCGACCATCAGTGAGATATCATGGGTGATGAACAGGATAGAGAAGCCAAACTCCTCTTTTAGTGCGTAAATTTTTTGCAGGATCTCGCGCTGGACCACCACATCCAGAGCCGTGGTCGGTTCATCCATGATGATCATCTTCGGGTTCAGGGCCAGGGCAATCGCGATGACCAGGCGCTGACGCATACCGCCGGAAAACTGGTGCGGGAAGTCCTGCAGGCGGCTCGGGTGGATATCAACAATCTCCAGCAACCCTTCGGCGCGGCGAACAGCCTGCTGGCGCGTCATGTTGGTATGGCGCATGATCACGTCGCAGAACTGCTCTTCCAGCGTCAGTACCGGGTTGAGTGCGTTCATCGCACTCTGGAACACCATGGACATCTGGCTCCAGCGGAAAGCCGAAATGTCGGCCTCGCTGTACTTGAGAATATCGCCATGGCCGTCAAAGATAACCTCACCGCCGGTGATAAATGCTGGCGGCTTATGAAGGCGCATCAGCGAGAAGGCAACAGTAGACTTACCGCAGCCTGATTCACCGGCAAGGCCAAAGACCTCACCCTTGCCGATATCGAAGCTGACGTTGTTTACCGCACGGACGTCGCCGGCATCGGTGATGTAGTCGACACAAAGATTGCGAATGGAGATCTGTGGGTTAGTCATTACTTTTCTCCTCCCTGCATGGCAGGCTGAGCGGTTTCTAGTGTCTCTTGTTGTTTTTCGGTATTTTGCTTGGCCATGTTTTTCCAGCGACGCATGCCTTTGTGAGAACGCAGCTGCGGGTTGGCAATTTCATCGACGGCAAAGTTAAGCAGGGCCAGGCCGACAGCAATCAGGGTGAGCGCGATACATGGAACCAGGAGTTCCCACCAGGCGCCGACCAGCATTGAAGATGATGTCTGGACGTTGTACAGCATGTTGCCCCAGCTGATGGTGCCCGGGTCGCCAAGACCAAGGTATGACAGGGTTGCCTCAGTCATAATGGCCAGCATCACCGAGCCGATGAAGCTCGCACCCACGATGGAAATCAGGTTGGGCAGGATCTCGACGAAGATGATCCGCATAGATGATTCACCGAGTACCTCGGCGGCTTTGACAAATTCTTTTTCCCGGATAGACAAGGTCTGTGCACGTACAACCCTGGCACCCCATGCCCAGGCGGTGATCCCGATAACCAGGGTTATCGTGACGGGACCGGCCTCCCCGATGAAGGCGGCGATAACAAACAGCAAGGGGAGCTGGGGAATAACCAGCATGATGTTCATGGCGGCGGAAAGAATGTCATCGACCCGTCCACCAAAGTACCCGGCAGACACCCCGACAAGCGTGGCCAGGAAACATACCATCAGGCCGGCACCGAAGCCGACGGCCAGCGATGTACGTGCGCCGTAGACTACCTGCGACCAGACATCACGCCCCATGCGGGTGGTACCCAGGACATGGTCCGCCTTTTTGGACATGCGCAGGGTACGGCGGCTGTCGGCCAGGTTCTCAGCAACCCAGCCGTCAGGGTTGTTTTGCGCGGCCTTGACGACGAACGCTGGGTACTCATGCGGGTTACCCGTTTTCTTGTTCGGTACGTGCTTGGTAATGAACGGGGCAAAGATTGCGGCCAAAATAAAGAGCACGATAATGGTTAAGCCGGCCAGGGCTTTATGGTTACTGGAAAGTAACTTGATTAGACCTTTCATAATTATTTGCCTCCCTTGCGTAGGCGAGGGTCAAGTGCGACGATGAGGATGTCAGCCATGAAGTTAAAGAACAGCATAAACAGGGTCATAATGAGCAGCTGACCTTGAAGAACCTGGTAGTCACGTGCGTTGATGGCGTTTAGCAGTACCGTACCCAGGCCCGGATAGTTGAAGATCATTTCGATAATGAGCTGGCCACCGATTGCCATACCCAGTGCCATCGACAGGGCGGTGACACTTGGCAGCATGGCATTACGTGCTGCGTATTTGAAAACGACGCGGTTTTCACTTAGGCCCTTACCTTTGGCCATGGTGATATAGTCTTCGTTGAGCAGGTTGATCATGTTGTTACGCATATTGATCAAGAAGCCGCCAATTTGGATGATGGTGGCGCAGAACAGCGGCAGCACCGCGTGGTAGAGCACGTCCTTGATGAACTCCCAACTGGTCCAGTCTGGCGAAGTACCTGCGGTATAGGCATAGGTAGACGGGAACCAGCGCAGACCGATTGCGAAGGTGTAGAGCACGATCATCGCGACAACGACGGGTGGAACGGCCTGCACGACCATCATTCCCGGCGAAATGAAGGCGTCATATTTGCTGCCGCGCTTCCAGGCTGCAAAAATACCCAGTGTCGAGCCAAGGCAGAAAGCGAGAACAACAGCGGTACCAGCCAAAAAGAGTGACCAGCCTACGGCTCCGGCCATGACATCATTTACTGTCTGCGGGTAGGTCTGGATAGAGATACCCAGGTCCCAGGTCAAGATGCCTTTGAGGTAGACAAAATACTGTTCGTAGATCGGGCCGTCGACAAAGCCCAGTAGCTGTTTCATGGCAGCGATGCGCTCAGGGGTTACCTGTACCGCTGCATTGGCGAACATCATAGTAACCGGGTCGCCGGGCATGGCGCGTGGTAAAACGAAGTTCAGCGTTATCGCAAATAAAAGCGCTATCAAATAAAAAGACAGCCGTCGTATAAAGAATCCCATAACTCACACCTTAATCATCCAGCCTGTATTGACCGCGCTGGATTCAGGACAGAAATCCCCCTGACGCAAGGCGCCATAACTTTTAAATAGAGAGGGGGGGAAGAGGCGGTGTGCAATGTACACACCGCAAGTTAGCACCTAAAAATTATGCTTTAGGTTTTAGATCAAGTACTTGTAGCAGACGCTCTTGTGTATTGGTGATAGGCATTGGACGGCCCTTCGGATTCTTCTCGTTCCACCAGCCAGTAAAGCGCGCGGTGTTGTACTGAGAAGTGTATGCACCAGACATAACAGGGACTGTTACTTGGTTCTCGGCAATGATCTTCTGGATCTTATGAGCGATGTTCATCTGCTCGTTGCGATCAGCCGTTTTGTAGAAGCCTTCAAGTAGCGTGTCTAGCTCTTTGTTGCTCCAGTAGTGAAGTGCAAAGCGAGGCATCCCCTGGTTCGCCTGGAAGCGTGAGTGGTAACCGCTGTCCCAGTAAGTGTAAGGATCTGCGCCGTGGAAGTAGTTGGTGTAGGCAACGTCATACTTAGCATCCAGCATTGCCTGGTTGTAGACAGAGAAGTCAGGTGTGCTTGCTTTCGCCTTGATGCCGACCTCTTCAAGCATTTCAACGGCTAGCTGAACGGTGTTGTTGAAGTCAGTCCAGCCACTTGGAGACTGAATCGATAGCTCAAGCTTTTTGCCTGATGGTGTTTCTACGAAGCCATCTTTATCAAGATCCTTGAAGCCTGCTTTTTTCAGCAATGCTTTTGAATTCTCGATGTTGTACGTCATAAATGGCTTGTACTTGTTGTAGACAGTGTTATCAGACCAAGAGGCAAATGCCTGACCCAGACCTGAAGCATAGTCATTTACCACACCGCCGCCGTAGAACGCGATATCGATGATGGTTTCACGGTCGATAGCCATAGAGAAGGCACGGCGGAAGTCGATGTTGTTGATCGCTTCGTTGTTACCGGCATTTGGCGACTTGTAGTTGAACATGAATGCCTGGCTGCCGCCCGCAGGATACCAGTACTTGTTATGAGGGCTGGCTGCTGCGTATGTGCTGTCAACATCAGGGATGAACGAGTATGTCCAGTCGAACTGGCCGCTTAGGACCTGACCCAGGAACTGGTCGTTGCCCGCTACCTGAGGTAGGCGTAGACAGTCAACATCCAGGTTACTGTTGTCCCAGTATTGTGGGTTACGGCACTGGGTGTAAAGTTGTGGAGTGAACTTCTCGACTTCGGTAAATGGACCGGTACCGACAGGGTTGTCGTTGGTGAAGCGTGTCGGATCTTCAATCTTGCTCCAGATGTGCTTGGCAACGACGGACACTTCATTGATCAGGTACGGTACGTTTGAGTTCGCTTCAGTCAGGTTGAAGGTCACTTTGTCGCCCGATGCCTCAATAGACTTCAGACGCTGGTTGATACCGGTACGGTCAAGCTCAGGGTATTGCTTGAGCATGTTGAACGTAAAGGCAACATCTTCTGCGGTAAAGGCTTTACCGTCAGACCATTTGACGCCGTCACGGATCTCGAAAGTCACTTTCATCAGGTCATCAGACATGTAGTAGTCTGTTGCCAAACGCATTACTGGCTTATTGCCCTGAAGTTCGTTGAACACGACTAGAGGCTCGTAGATAAAGTCTTGGACCGTATCCAACTGAGTCTGCAGGAATGGGTTAAAGTTACGAACAAAAGTAGGGTAGAACTTAGGTACCATGGTTAGTTCAGTGCGTTCGGCAGCAGAGGCTACCGGCGCTGTCAGCATTGTGGAAGCTGCAGCAACGACTGCGAGTGCTAACTTGGTTTTCTTAATATTGGCAAGCATAGCTGTTCCTTACTCTATTGCTTATTGTTTCACTTGTGGAAAATGAATGCCCCGAAGGGTCTCTTTCGAGCCCACTCCGACTGAGTGAATGACACACTCACATCGAATGGCCTTGTAGACTCTAAGTGCCTTAAGGAAACCCTTGATTGACATGATCGTCAATCTGCCCGCCCGTCAAAACCGTCAAAACCAAAGGGGTTACTGTAAAAAACGTTAATTCTCCATTGTTGAGCTAGTCAATAGATCTGAAGTGGTGTGCGGTAACTCACGATTCATACGCCGTGTTTCATTGTCTTTGTTAGTAACCACTTCTCCTGGGGACTTTTAAATTAAAGGGGTTGGAGTGACTAATATTCCTTTGTGATGTAACGCACAGTAAGTTTTAGGGTTAATTCCCTGCGGAAAATTTCATGGCCTGATTTGTTGTGATTGGCTTCTCATAAACTAAAAGATATTTCTATCTGAAGGGTAATACGCCTTTTAACGGGCGGATTAGCGCTAATTTTGAGCGATTTTTTCGTGCCTTAATGGCTATATTTCGATGGGAATAATGGATACTTTACGGCTGGAAATAAGCCTCGCTGTAGCTCTCTGAGGGCATCATAGTTGGGCGGAATAAGCTAAGCGCATAACCTCCGTGAGCCCGTTAGAGGGGGGGGCTGTCTGTCAGATTAAAAGCGGGATGGTGGCGGGTATGTGAATGCAATTGCGGGGGATAGAAAAAAGCCCGCATCTGCGGGCTGGTTGATGGTGGTTTACACCAACGCTAAACAGTCTACTGGCCGATCAAGTGCTGGAGCTTGTCCTTCATCATTTCGATGTGTTGCCGCTCGGAACTCGGTGTGCTGCAGCGCTCAAGCACAAAGTCGATGGTATTGAGTACCGTGCGCCAGCGTGGGGTCTTGGGCAGGGTTTCAAGGTGGAGGTACTTATCCAGCGTGCGGGTTTGCAGTGTGCTGCGGTCGAGGTAGACGCGCCACAGGCCGCTTTCTTCCGCCAGCTCAAACTTGGTTTTGTTGGCCGATTCTTCCCAGAAACTCAGGGTGGCTTTCATGACCTCGACCAGCAGTTCCCGTACCGAATCGGTTTTGTTTTTGCCGTTGTCATCCAGCTTGTCGGCCAGTCGGGTAAATTCACCGCCCAGCTCACGCAGTTGCTGTAGGCATCCCTTGTCGCCGTCAAAGGCAAAGCCAGAAAGCACCTCCATCGCATTTTCCAGCACCTCAACCCGTTGCTGGGTGGCCGGGCCATTATTGTCGAACACGAACATGCGCTGGAGACCGGACTCCTCTGGAAGATTTATCACGTCGGTGTCCAGTGAGACGAGCTCATCGCTGATACGGTAGAGCAGGCTGCCATTATAGTGATGGCTGGTGCTGATATCCTCGGGCAGGTGAGTGGCGAGGATATCCGCAATATTGTGCCGTTCCAGTTGTTCGGGAGCGCGCTGAAATAACTTGCCAGCAGCACTGTTGGCATAGCGTATGCGTCCTCCGCCTTGGACGCAGAGAATGGCTTCGCTGGTGGACTCCAGCAGGCCAAGCAACCGGGTCTGTGCCTCGAGCAAGCCTGCTTCGACTTGCTCCCTGCGTTCAATTTCCTGCTTCAGCGCCTGATTCTTCTGGTGTTGAACTTCTGTTTGCCCGGCTCTGATATGGGCGCCGATCCGTGCTGTCAGCTCCTCCTTGTTAAAAGGCTTGGTCAGGTAGTCATTGGCGCCGCTCTCGAACCCTTTGACGCGATCCTGTACCTGCCCGAGAGCCGATAGCATGATGATAGGCAGTTCGAGGCGGGAATACTGCTGCCGAAGATGTTGGCAAACCTCATACCCGGACATTTCGGGCATCATGATGTCGAGAAGAATAAGGGCCGGTTTGTGGTTTTCCAGTAGCTTCAATGCACTCGGGCCGTTTTCTGCGGTAATTACCCGGTAGCCTTCAAGGCGCAGGAAGTTATTGAGGACCTGCAGGTTGACAGGCTCGTCATCGACAATTAGCAGCAACTCGCCGTCTGGATTTTCCGGGATGTCTTCCGTCTCGCAGAAGGTGGTATCCAGCGAGGGAACCTGGAAATGGGAGCTGCGGCTGGCCAGCTGGCTATCGGCAATATCTTCTTCCGATGCCAGGTTCAGGGTAAAGCTGAAGGTTGCCCCGACCATAGGCTGACTGCTGACATACAGTCGGCCTCCCATCAGTTCGATAAGCTGGCGGCTGATTGACAGCCCTAGCCCGGAGCCCTGCCGGTAGCGGGCGGCATTGGTGTTGGCCTGGATCAACGGCTCGAAAATATGTTCAAGTTGCTCGGGCGGGATCCCCTGGCCGGTATCGACCACCTGGACACGGATTTGGTTTTCGAGGATGGTCGCCGACAGAATGATCTTGCCTTCCGAGGTATATTTGATGGCATTGCCGACGAGGTTATACAGCACCTGCTCCAGGCGTTGCTCGTCACCAAGCACCAGCGGGAGATCATCCGGTATTTGGTTGATGATCCGAACCGGCTTGCTACCAAGCAGGTGGCCGGACAGTTCCAGTACCAGACGGACGGCCGATGCCAGATCAACCGCCTGCTTGTTCATGTCCAGATCGCCATAGCGCATCTTGTGGTAGTCGAGCAGATCATCGACCAGATTGGTGAGGCGCTGGCCGCTGTTAATCATCATTTCCAGCTGCCGGCGCTGGGTATGCTGGACCGGGCCGCTGGCACCAGCCAGGAGAGATTCGGCAATGCCGACCATACCGTGGAGCGGTGTACGAAGCTCATGCGACGTGGTGGCCAGGAATTCATCTTTCAGCTTGTCGGCAGTTTGCAGATCGTCATTTTGCTGCTGGATGACCTGCAGATTTTGCTCCAGCTCGGCATTTTGCTTGCGGATCAGGGAGATTTTCTCACGGATCGAGCGTTGCATTCTGGCAAAGCTGGTTGCAAGGCGGCCAATTTCGTCGCTGCGTTCGGTGCTGGTGATCTCTTGCTCCATATCACCGGCCGAGACCCGCTCGGCCGCCCAGGTGAGGCGCAGCAAGGGAGCGGTGATGGAGTTGGAGAGCCAGTGGGAGGCGATAATTACCAGAATGATGGCGGTGATCATCGCGACCGAGAAGATTTTCTCCAGCTGGCGGATCCGGGCAAAAGCCTCCTCTTCAGGGAGCTCGACCACCAGCGCCCAGGGGTTGCCCAGCACATTGATTTGGGCAAAGGCGCTCAATACCGGGATCTGGTTAAAGTTGAGGAAGCTGCCGACTCCGGTCTGGCCGCTGAGGGCTTTTTCAATGCTTGGGCTCGAGAGATCCTGCGGTAGCGTGTCGCCGTTTGGCAGTCGCGACAGGTGATCACTGCCGACCAGCAGCGTCTGCACACGGTTGGAACTATTGCTGGTATCAGCAATAAAGTCGCTGATCGACTGGTTGCCGAGCTTGAAGAACACATAGCTGTGCAGGTAGCCCTGCTGAATGATAGGGGCAGCAAACCAGGCTGCGTTTTCTGTGCCCGAAGAGGTGGCGGTGAAATCGGTAAAGGCGACAGGAACTTGCTCCGGTTCGCTTTGTTGTTGCTTGGTCTTGTTCTTTATTGCGGCAAAGGTCTGCTGCAGGGCCTCGAAAGGACTGTCATCGGCAAGCAGGTTGGCACTGAACTTATCGGGGCTATGGGCGGAATAGACGACGTTCCCCTTGATATCGACCAGCAAGATATCACTGAAATCTGATCGCTTGAGGTATTCGTCATAAGCCCAGTTATAGCGCTTATACATCAGGCGATAGCGTTCATGGCCGACATAGTTTCCGCTATAGGCACTGTTATGGGGCTTGGCAATAAGGGTTTCGGTAAAGTAACGGCTGGTGTCACCGCCCTTGGTCAGCGCCGAGATATCCCCCAACTGGTGATAGGCGCCTACCAGCCCGTAGAAACGTCCTCCACTGGCGTTGGCCAGCTCTGAGCGGGCAAAGCTCTGTACCTCTGACTCTCTGGCGGCAAAGTAGCTGTTAAGCTGTTTTTGCTTGTTCTCCAGCAGCGACGCAAGGTGGTTGGTGCTTTGCGCGGTGAGATCATTGGTATGAGAGTTAAGAAAGAACAGGGCCGAGAGTGTCAGCGGGGTAATGCTGAGCACGAGAAAAGCCAGCATGAGCGTATGCTGGAGGCGCTTGAAACGGGTAGTATTCTGCATTCCTGTGCCTGAAATTAACCTATTGGATGTGGGTGATAAAATTCAACGTATGATTAATTGCAACTCAGTTTGACTGAAAATTCGGAGGTGATTTTGACGTTTTTAGCGTGGGGCACCGGGTCGGAACAGAGGCTAAAAAAGGCAATTACACCAAGGTTTCCAGTTTTACTGAGTTTTTTTATGCGATCAAGTAAGTGAGCAGGGAAGCGTGTGCCGAAACACATTATTGACAATCTTAACGAGGCCATGGGGTGAAATTGGCACTAAATTAGAATAATTGCCGTTAATTCTCGTGAATGGAAGGATTGGGCTGAGTATATACTCAGCCCAGAATGGTTATTTTTTCGCGGCGTAAATATTGAATTTATTAGTACTGGCAACGATGTCGCAGTTACCCAGGCTGGCTTCTATCAACGGCGGATAGCGCAGGAAGCTGTTGGCTACGATGATCAGCTGGCCTTCAGGGCGCAGGTAGCCCGGCGCCTGGGCAATAAAGTCCTCGGTGGCGGCATAGAAAGTTTTCAGGCCGGCATGGAAAGGCGGGTTGCTGATCAGGTAATCATACGGGCCTTCCAGCGCAGCATAGACATCGGTTGCGACAAACTTGGCGTCGAGATTGTTGATCCGGAATGTCTCGCGGGCAGATTCAATCGCCAGGGCGCTGATGTCAGAAAGCTCCAGGTCAATATCCGGGTTGTTGGTTTTCATGACGGCGCCGATAACGCCGGCACCGCAACCAAAGTCCAGTACCTTGCCATTGAGTGCCGGCAGGGTATCAAGCAGCAGCTCCGATCCCTTGTCAAACTCGCCGTGGCTAAATACGCCCGGCAGAGAGCGGATCGTCAGTTCTGTGCCGGCTACCTTGATTGGGTAGCTACGGAACCAACTGCTCAGTTCGAATGCTGGCGCGGCATTGTCACAGCGTCCCCAGTAAAAGCTGCAGCGGCGGGCTGAGTCGTATTTGGTCAGCGGGCCGTAGGGTTTAAAGAGCTTTTCGGCACTGCGGATACCGCTGCGGTTTTCTCCGACGACACAGATCTCGGTCTGGGGACCGAATTTCGCCAGCAACATGGCCAGCAGGTATTCGGCTTCAGCCTTGGCTTTTGGCCAGTAGAGCAGGATCATGTCGATATCGGCATCATCGACCAGCTCGGCACCGAAGTAGGACTGGATCTGGCTGTGCCGACTCATGCTGCGGTAATAGCCGTAATTGGTGGTAAATACTGCCACTGACTGGGCCACCTGCGTCAGTTCAAGCGGAAATGAGTCAGAGAGCTCACCGACGACAAGGACCTTGCGATTTTCAAAAAACTCAAGCTGGCGGGCAACAACCTGGCTTGCAGCAGTATAGGACATAACGGCCTCAGTTTAGCTTTACATGGAGTAAGGGCGCGAATTGTTCCATAAATCACTGGCTATGAAAAGACGAACAAAGCCGCGAAGAGGCGGCTTTGTTGCTATAGGCTGGAAATCAGGGACTAGCTTTGATCCTGATTA
The DNA here is from genome assembly GCF_050336885.1 of Photobacterium kasasachensis. Classification (NCBI taxonomy): domain Bacteria; kingdom Pseudomonadati; phylum Pseudomonadota; class Gammaproteobacteria; order Vibrionales; family Vibrionaceae; genus Photobacterium; species Photobacterium kasasachensis. The sequence goes on along the minus strand of NZ_JAKJSH010000021.1, from coordinate 92,299 downwards.
TCCAAAAAGTCTTTAAATTCGACTTCATAGAGCTTGAACAGTACCAGAGTGACGGCAAAGATAATCGGGCCGTAAATCAGGCCGATTAAGCCAAACAGATGCAGGCCGCCGAGGATGGAGAAAAAGATCAGCAGGGTGTTCATGCTGGAGTTGCCCTGCATCAACAGCGGGCGAAGGAAGTTGTCGATGGAGCCGACCACGACAATACCCCAGCCAGCCAGAAACATTGCCCATTCCCACTGGTCGATCAGCAAGAGGTAGATAGCGGCTGGCAGCCAAATCAGGGCCGTACCGAATACCGGAATGAATGAGGCAAAGGCCATCATCGAGCCCCAGAACAGGCCGGGAAAACCTGCCAGCCACATTGCAAAACCGCCCGCGAAACCTTGGGCCAGCGCTGTGAGGAATGATCCCAGTACCGCCGACTTGGCCACCTGCTCGACTTCTGTCAGCACGGCATCTTCCTGGCTGCGGGATAGCGGCAGGACATGGCGAATGGCCGATACCATCTTCTTGTGGTCACGAAGCAGGAAGAACAGCACAAACAGCATCAGCATAAAGCTAATCACAAAGTTGGTGGCATCCCCGAGAAGCCTGGCGCTGATATTGAGCAGCTGGGCACCAAACTTGGAGGCCGCCGCGGCAATCTTCTGAACAACGGCCTGGGCATCAAGCGGCTCGAAAGGCGAGTACTGCTCGATAAGCGACAGGGCTTTTACGGTGATCGGGTGAGACAGCATTTCCTTGGCACCACCGGTGGTTAGCCAGACATAGCTGTCCTTGGAAAAGGTCGAGCCCTGATGGACTATCGAGGTGAAGACAACCAGTACCGGGATCACGATGATAAAGGTGAGCAGGGTACATGAAATCATCGATGCCGCATTGGGCTGACGTGGAATTTTCGCCTCTACCCTTGCATGCAGCGGGTAATAGAGCAGAGAAATGATAAAGGCCATCACAATCGGCCCCAGATACGGTTCTATCAGGCGGTAGCTCGCATAGGCGGCGAGCGCCAGCGCGGCGATTAGCATCCAGTGGCGTGATTCGGCTTTAAAGGGTTTGGGCACTGTGATTATCCTTTCTGTTTGTTAACACTGCATCGAGCGTGGCTTATAATTGCATCCGCTTGCGTAAGTAGCAAATAAATCAAATATTTTAACTATTGAGAGGCTCGGAGCGATGGGGTGTTGTGACTGCGGCTGCGAAACAAAAAAGAAGCGTAGGATTCCGCTGGCAGTATGGGTACTCGTGATACTGGCAGCCCTCGCGATTATTTTCTGGCAGTAAGGGGGCAGGCTGCTACGAAAAACGCCACTCGATGAGTGGCGTTTCAATAAGTATTGCTGTTGACGGCTTAGGCGTTGGCTTCAGCGGCCAGGGTTGCAAAGGCAAAGTCAGCAGCGTCCAGGGTCGCTTCGATTTCTTTCTCGCCGTGAGCCAGTGACGTAAAGCAGGCTTCATAGGCAGAGGGTGCCAGGTAAACCCCTTTTTCAAGCATCAGGTTGAAGAAGCGCTTGAAGCGCTCGATGTCGCACTTGGTGACATCATCAAAGCAGCTAACGCTTGACTGTTCGGTAAAGAAGAAACCGAACATCGCACCAACCTGGTTGGTCTGCAGGGCGATACCGTGCTTGTCAGCAAGTGCCTTGAAACCGTCAGCCAGACGCTGGGTGGTATTGGCCAGACGCTTTTCGTTACCTTCTTTGGTCAGAACGCTTAGGCAGGCATGGCCGGCAGCCATCGCAACCGGGTTGCCCGACAGGGTGCCCGCCTGATATACCGGGCCGGTTGGCGCGATATATTGCATCACATCACGGCGGCCGCCGAATGCACCGACTGGCATACCGCCACCGATCACTTTACCCAGCGTGGTCAGATCCGGCTTGATATTGTAATACCCCTGCGCGCCGCCTTCCGATACACGGAAGCCTGTCATCACCTCATCAAGGATCAGCAGGGCACCGAACTCGTCACAGATCTCGCGCAGGCCTTCCAGGAAGCCCGGAACCGGCGGGATGCAGTTCATGTTGCCGGCTACCGGCTCGACGATAATACACGCAACCTGCTCAGGGTGCTCAGCGAATGCCGCGCGGACAGAATCCAGATCGTTATAGGTGCATGTCAGTGTGTGCTTGGCAAAATCTGCCGGTACGCCCGGAGAACTTGGTTGGCCCAGTGTCAGGGCGCCCGAGCCGGCTTTTACCAGCAGGCAGTCGGCATGGCCGTGGTAGCAGCCTTCGAACTTGATGATTTTGTCGCGGTTGGTAAAGCCGCGGGCAAGGCGGATGGCACTCATAGTCGCTTCGGTACCTGAGCTCACCATACGTACCATTTCCATTGACGGAACAAGCTTGGAGACCAGCTCCGCCATGGTCACTTCCATTTCGGTCGGTGCGCCGAAGCTCAGTCCCTGCTGGGCTGCCTTGATCACGGCATCACGAATAGCGACGTGGTTGTGACCCAGAATCATAGGACCCCAAGAGCCAACATAGTCGATATAGGCTTTGCCATCAGCATCAAAAATGTAGGCGCCGTCAGCTCGCTCGATAAACAGCGGGCTGCCGCCAACACCGGCAAATGCACGAACCGGTGAGTTCACACCGCCAGGGATCGTTTCTTGTGCTTTAGCAAATAAATCAGCTGACTTGCTCATGGTTATGTCCTATTTTTCAAATATTACCTGATTTAAAGTGTCGGCATTGTACCTAAAATTCCGGGAACTTGGCGAGAGAATTGAAGGAATGTGCGCCCGGCCAGATCCCGCCGCCGTTTTGGCACGGATGGAAAGCTAGTTTTCAACATTGGCAGTGTAAAAAGAGGGCATTGTCGGCTACTCTTAGCGCAGACGAATTTCGTCCTTCCTGTCTGCCCCTGCCGGGGCAATCTACTCAAAGATACGGCTGACTAATGACTGACAACACCCAAGGCACTCCTGCGCCTGAACGCCTGCAACCAAGCGGGTTGGTTCGGCGTTTTCTTTCTCGTGATAAAACACCGGTATCGGTACTGTTTCTTTCTGCACTGGTCGGCCTGGCTGCCGGTCTGATTGCTACCTTGTTTGAAATCACGGTTCACTGGGTGTCCGAGCAGCGAACGGAGTGGCTGAGAGACGTGATTAGCAGTTGGCTGCCATTATGGCTGGCGGCATTTCTGATCAGTGCGGTACTGGCTTCGATCGGCTATTACCTAGTACATCGCTTTGCCCCGGAGGCGGCGGGATCCGGGATCCCCGAAATCGAGGGGGCGATGGATGACGTTCGCCCGGTTCGCTGGTGGCGGGTACTGCCGGTGAAGTTTATCGGTGGCCTGGGGGCGCTGGGCTCCGGCATGGTGCTTGGCCGGGAAGGTCCCTCGGTACAGATGGGCGGTAACATCGGCCGGATGGTTTCGGATACTTTCCGCCTCAAGGATAAGGAAGGGCGCCATGCCCTGCTGGCCTCCGGTGCCGCGGGCGGACTGGCGGCGGCGTTCAATGCGCCGCTGGCCGGGATCATGTTTGTGGTCGAGGAGATGCGGCCGCAGTTTCGCTACAGCCTAATCTCTATCAAGTGTGTGCTGATATCGGCCATTGTCGCCAATATTGTCTTTCGCAGTATTCAGGGACAGCATGCGGTGATCACCATGCCGCAGTATGATGCGCCGGTACTGAAGTCTCTGTGGCTGTTTTTGCTGCTCGGGATGTTCTTCGGGGTGTTCGGCGTTGTGTTTAACCGCCTGGTGACACTGGCCCAGGACCTGTTTGACCGTATTCACCGAAATGAGCGCAGGCGCTATATCCTGACAGGGACCATACTGGGTGGGTGTTTTGGCCTATTGCTGCTGTATTTGCCGGAGCTGACCGGGGGAGGGATAGCCCTGATCCCGAGCGCGACCAATGGTGAATACAGTGTCAGCTTGCTGCTGATCCTGTTTCTGGCCCGTGTCGCGACAACCTTATTGTGCTTTGGCTCTGGTGCGCCGGGAGGCATTTTCGCTCCGATGCTGGCCCTTGGCACCTTGTTTGGGACTTTTTTTGGCTCGGTGGCACAGATGGCTTTTCCCGATCTCGGCCTCGAGCCGGGTATGTTTGCCATTGCAGGGATGGGGGCATTGTTTGCGGCGACCGTAAGGGCGCCAATTACCGGGATTTTGCTGGTGATTGAGATGACCAATAACTACCACCTAATTTTGCCGCTGATTATTACTACGCTGGGGGCGACCATGCTGGCTCAGGTGTTGGGTGGGCAACCTATTTACTCTCTGCTCTTGCGCCGTAAGATGGAAAAGGAAAAAATTGCCCAAAGAGCACAGTCTGAAGTGGTCAATACTTGAACGAGATAGTCAGGTATTAGATAATCAGGTTAATTACCGTATGTGTTTGAGAGGTTTTTAATGAGCGATGCCAATTTGCCGCTGAATTTTTCTGATGTTGCAGCGAATAAAGTGAAAGCGCTAATCGCCGAGGAAGAAAACCCAGAGCTGAAGCTGCGCGTTTACATCACCGGCGGTGGTTGTAGCGGTTTCCAGTATGGTTTTACCTTTGATGAAAAAGTGAATGAAGGCGATACCACAATTGAAAACAGTGGTGTGACGCTGGTGGTAGACCCTATGAGCCTGCAGTACCTGCTCGGCGGTACGGTTGACTACACCGAAGGCCTGGAAGGGTCCCGCTTCTTTGTGAACAACCCGAATGCAACGACAACCTGTGGTTGTGGTGCATCATTCAGCGTTTAATCGTCGAAAACAGCAATAGCTTTCACGCAGCTCTACTGATGCAGTGAGAGCAACTCAGATAGCAAAAAGCCGTCACATCCGTGACGGCTTTTTTGTTGATGGGCATGTGGCTAAAACTGCGCGGTTAACCCCGGTTGATAAGCAGCGGGCTGTTATCGGCGATAAACTGGCTGTACTGCGACAACTGGTTCAGGCGCTCGCTGGCATATTTCTTGAATTGTGTCTTCTCGGCTCCTTTGAGTGAGTTGGCCTGAGGCAGCTTCACCGTCCGTGGGTTTTTATGTACACCATTGACCAGGAATTCATAGTGGAGGTGAGGGCCTGTTACCCGGCCTGTTCCTCCCAGCGTGCCGACGGTCTGCCCCTGTTTCACACGCTGGCCAGTTTTCACCTTGCGTCTGGTCATATGCAGATATTTGGTCACGTAGGTCGAGCTATGGCGGATGAACACATAGTTGCCGTTGAACTTGTTATAGCCAGACTTCATGACCACACCGTCGCCGGCGGCCCAGATAGGTGTACCAACAGGGGCGACATAGTCGGTTCCCCGGTGCGCCTTGACTCTGCCGGTCACCGGATGAAGGCGGCGAGGGTTGAAGTTGGAGCTGACGTAGCGGAAGTTAATCGGCGAGCGCAGGAATGCCTTACGCATTGCCCGTCCTTCCTTATCATAATACTGACCGCTTTTGCTGCGTACCGCGGTGAAGGTTTCCCCCAGGTTGGTAAAGGTTGCAGCCACAATGTTGCCGCGCCCGATAGGCTCGCCTTCGACAAAGCGTTCCTCGAACAGCACCGAGAAGCTGTCTCCCTGGCGGATATCCAGGGCAAAGTCGATATCCCAGCCGAAGATCCCGGCGATTTCCATGATCTGGTTGGCTGTCAGCCCGGCTTTGTCGGCGGCATTCCAGAAGCTGGACGTAATAATCGCCTGGGCAAAGTTAAGCTGGGTATCAACAGACTTGCTCTCTTCGCTGGAGTGGTAGCTATCGCCGGTGCGGGTGATCACCAGGGTGTCGGTGGCACTTTGCGGCTGGATAAGCTGTACCAGCTCATTGTTCTCGTCAAAGCCAAACTTCAGGAGATCGCCAGGACGCAGACGGGTCAGGCTCTTGGTGCCTTCATCGGCATTGACCAGTCGGTAGAGGGTGCCTGGTGACAGTCCGACTTTGTCAAATATAACGGCCAGGCTCTCGCCTGACTTTACGGTATGTTCTTTCCAGTTCAGCTCCGGTACGGCTGGTATTTCGTCTTTTGCCAACGGCCGCAGTTGATGGGCCTCAAGGTTGATATCAAGCGGGTAGACTTTACCGATTTCAAACTTGCGCTCCGGATGGCCGCTGTTCTCTGAGCCCGGCAGTAGGATCAGCAGTACCACAATGGCACTGAGCAGTGTGATCAGTATTTGGTGCATCCTTGGCAGCCGGAGAAGTTTCGATACTAGCATTGATAGGTTTTTTTTGCGCAATAAGGGAAAAATAAGACAACGCTTAGTCTAACTGGTTTCAAAAAACATCGCTATTCAAGTAAGATGGTCGACTATGACTTTTTTGCCAATTCTGTGGGAGCGAACAAGAATGGCCAGCATTGAACAAGCTTTAGCGGAAATTAAGCGTGGTGTCGACGAGCTGATACCAGAAGAAGAGCTAATTGCTAAGTTAAAAGAAAACCGTCCTTTGCGAATTAAGCTAGGTGCCGATCCAACAGCGCCGGATATTCACCTGGGCCACACCGTCATTCTTAACAAGTTACGTACTTTCCAGGAATTGGGACACGAAGTAACGTTTTTGATTGGTGACTTTACCGGTATGGTGGGTGATCCGACGGGTAAAAATACCACCCGTCCGCCGTTGACGCGTGAAGACGTTCTGGCTAACGCAGAAACGTATAAAGAGCAGGTTTTCAAGATCCTGGACCCGGCCAAGACCAAGATTGAGTTCAACTCTTCATGGCTATCCGAGCTGGGTGCCGAAGGCATGATCCGCCTGGCGGCCAATCAGACCGTGGCGCGTATGCTGGAACGTGATGATTTCAAAAAGCGTTACAACGAAGGCCGTCCAATTGCTATCCATGAATTCATGTACCCGCTTCTGCAGGGCTACGACTCGGTAGCGATGGAGACAGATGTCGAGCTGGGTGGCACTGATCAGAAGTTCAACCTGCTGATGGGCCGCGAGTTGCAGAAGGCTAACGGCCAGAAGCCGCAGGTTGTCCTGACCCTGCCGCTGCTTGTTGGCCTGGACGGCGTGAAGAAGATGTCCAAGTCTGCTCACAACTATATCGGCATCGCAGATGTACCAAGCGAAATGTTCGGTAAAATCATGTCGATCTCTGATGATCTGATGTGGAACTACTACGAGCTGCTGTCTTTCCGTCCGCTTGAAGAGATTGAGCAATTCAAGAAAGATATGGCGAACGGTAAAAACCCTCGTGATATCAAGATTCTGCTGGCTAAGGAAATCATTGCGCGCTTCCATTCTGAAGCCGATGCCGATGCTGCTGAGCAGGAGTTTATCAATCGCTTCCAGAAAGGTGCGATGCCTGATGAAATGCCGGAATTTGAATTCGATGCCGGTATTGCCATCGGTAACCTGCTGAAAGAGGCTGGGCTGGTAAACTCAACGTCTGATGCAATGCGTATGATCCGCCAGGGTGCTGCGAAGATTGACGGTGACAAGATTGAAGATACCAAACTGGTACCGGCTGCCAGTACGGCGGTCTACCAAGTTGGTAAGCGTAAGTTTGCACGTGTTACCCTAAAGTAACCCGGTCATTCTGCATTGATGAAAAGGCGCCTCGAGCGCCTTTTTTTATGCCTGTTTCCTAGGCTATAACTGTCTCCTGGGTGTAAAAAAACCGCCTTCCGGCGGTTCTTTATCGCGATACTATCGGCTGAAACGGAACCAACTGGTCCGCCTGGTTTGCGGTCATTGCCGCGGGACAAAGGTTGGCAATGAAAGGTGCCAGCGGATTGCTGCCAGACGGATGGTCAGGGTGGTGATGACCCCGGCCAGTGTGGCTACCGAGGCATCGACATGCATCATCAGCGCGGTAGTATGGACTATCCCCCCGAGAATACAGGCAGTGGCGTACACTTCGGTTCGCAGCACCATCGGGATTTCACGCGCGAGAATATCGCGTATCACCCCACCGCCACAGCCGGTCATTACCCCCATAATCACAGCGACCATCGGAGAGGCGCCAAAACGCAGGGCTTTCTCGACGCCGATTGCGACGAACACGGCCAGCCCGATGGCATCGGCAACGGGCAGGAAATACCAGGGCATTTGCTTTGGCTTGCGTATCGCCAGCATGGCGATCAGACAGGTAATAAAGATCACCCATAGGTAGGCGGTATCGGTGATCCAGAAAACAGGCGTTGCCCCGAGCGCCATATCGCGGATTGTCCCGCCGCCAATGGCGGTGACGCTGGCAAGCACGACGATGCCAAATGGGTCCATACGCAGACGGCCCGCCATTAATACACCCGATGCGGCAAACACGGCGGTGCCGAACATATCGAGAACATAGATAAGCATATCTTTACCTGCTAGCTCTGAAGTGAAGTGAAATCGGCTGAGATTGTACGACGATATGTTAGCGGTACAACTTGCTGCAGTGGCTTTGTGAGCTTATTCACAATGAATGTTGAATGCCTGTTACAGGCTGCTGTTTCTTACCTGGTTCAGGCGCTCGCACACTTGCTCTACGGCCTTGATTGTACGGGGTGTTGGCCGGTTAAGCCAATCTGCCTGAAGGGTAAAAACGTGCTGGTTATCGATGGCTGGCAACTTGCCTTGCCACTGTTGCCAAGCGCTGGTTTCCGTTCCTGAATGCCGGGAACCGAATATAACCTCTGGCTGGCGGACCACTACCTGTTCTTCGGAAACCTGCGGGTAGGCTGCTGGGCTATCGGCAAAGATGTTTATGCCGCCGCAAAGAGCAAACACCTGGCTGGGCCAGCTGTTGTCGGCGACGGTAATGATCGGCGAGCTGCTGAGCTGATAAAAGTACTTAACGGGGCGCTGGTCGCTATATTTGCTTTTAAGCGCGGTTAAGGTCTGGCGGAAGTCATCGGCAATCTGCTTGGCCTGCTTCGGATTAGTCGAATATTGCCCGAGTGTTTCTATGGCATGCGGGATATCTTCCAGTTCCAGCGGGTTCGAGTAGTAAATGGTAAACCCAAGCTGTTCCAATTTGGTCATCTCGCGAGGCGGATTTCCGCCTTTCCAGGCCAGGATCAAATCGGGCTTTAGTGCCACAATACGTTCGAGCTTGATACCGCGGTAGTTGGCAACCCGCTCAAGAGACTTGGCGGCTTCCGGGTAGTCACTATAGTCACTGGCCGCAACAAGCTGTTGGCCGAGCCCGGCGGCAAAAGCGAGTTCGGTTGTATGCGGGGACAGGCTGATCACGCGTTGAGCGGGGGCCGCAATAGTGACCGACGAGAACAGCAATAGCCAGAGACAAGCCAGACGCACTTAGAGGACTCCTTGGAAAATAACGATAAGCACACTTTGTATCGCCACCCAGGCCAGCAGGCGGTTGTTGGCGATCTTGTCTATCTGTGCGAGATGAAAAGCTGCCGGGGCAATTTTCCCGCCCAGGCGTGGGCGCTCCATCTTGCGGTTACCGTAAATAGCGGGACCGCCGAGAGACAGGGACAGTTTATGCCCGGTCGCCGCCAGCAGCCATCCGGGGCCGGGTAACAGCCAGTTTTCTCCCTGCTGAATGATCCCCTGCAAGGCAGCTTTGCCGTTATGGCCGAGGCAGAATAGCAGAGCGAAGATGCGCAGCGGAATTATGTCTAAGGTAGCGAGAATGCGAACGGCTGGGAGACCGAAGGTGTGGAAATGCTGACGGCTGGGCGACCAGACTCGGGCTAGGCTGACTGCCAGTCGGTACATCAGGGCACCTATGCCACCGGCAAGGGCGTACCAGAACAAGACACCGGCGACCAGTCGGCCATAGGCGAGCAACTGGGTCTCGGCGCCGGCTTTGCCGAGGCCAAGCAGAGACAGGTTGCGGGTTTCCCGGTTCAGCGGGGTTTCCAGCAACTGGCGGCAGGTTGCTTTGTCTTCACGGCTGTAGGCACCAATAAACTGCTTGCTTAGCTTGGCTGTTGATCGCCAGTCCAGCGCCAGCCACAACAGGACCAGGTGGAACATACTCTCAATCCATACCAGCTGATACAGTGCCACCAGCAGGATCATCACGGTCAGCCACATCAGCGACCAGGCCAGGCTGCCTGAGAGCAGTTGCTGTTTACGAGGCTCGTCGGGTTTGTTGACTTTGTCGGCAATCACAATGGCAAGTTGCTGCCAGATGCGAAGTGGATGGAGCTGGGTCGGAATTGGGAGTAGCCAATGCATGGCTAAAGCTCCCCACAAGACAAGCAGGGAGCTGTTATCAAGCAGTAACGCTAGGGCCTCTGTCATTACTGGTTAAGAAGCTCAACCATTTTGGCCACCATGATTGATGAGCTCTTCGCTGCCAGCGGCAGGAACTCTTCGAAGCTCATTGGCGACTCTTTGTCGGCCACGTCAGAAATAGCGCGAACGACAACAAATGGTACTTCGAACTGGTGACACGCCTGGGCGATAGCAGCCGCTTCCATTTCAACGGCAACGACGCTTGGGAAGTTGTCACGAATAAAGGTTTGTTTTTCGGCTGAGCAGACAAAGGCATCACCGGTACAAATCAGGCCACGCACGGCATGCATATCACCCATTGCCGTCAGTGCCTGCTCTGCCGTATTCATCAGCTTTTCATCCGAGATGAACGCCGCAGGCTGCTGGGCCATCTGGCCGATTTCATAACCGAATGCCGTAACATCGGCATCGTGGTAGCGAACCTCGGTCGAGATAACCACATCACCCAGGTTCAGGCTATAATCGAATCCACCGGCCGAGCCGGTATTTAGCACTACATCAGGCTGGAAAACTTCAAGCAGAACCGCAGTACCCACGGCCGCCGCTACCTTGCCAATGCCCGATTGCAACAAGACAACATCTGCACCATTTAGGGTACCGGTATAGAACGTACAGCCCGCTTTGTTGTGAGTTTCGCTGTTGGTCAGTTGCGCTTTCAGGATGGCAACTTCTTGTTCCATCGCACCAATAATGCCGATTTTCATCAATTCGTTCTCTTGTCGGTAAATTGAGGCTCCCAGGCAGGAGCACGTGTGGCAAGAATTGTAACATGAACCAATAAAAAGCGGGAATGGCCTTGAGGGGCATTCCCGCTTCGTGGAGTTGCAGAAGAGACTACAACGTTATACTTCCAGGTAATCGAGGATCCCTTCGGCCGCCCTGCGTCCCTCATCGATCGCCGTAACGACCAGATCAGAGCCTCGTACGGCATCGCCCCCGGCAAAAATCTTGGCATTGCTGGTCTGGAACTGGAAAGCCCCTTCGGATGGTGCCTTGATACGGCCGCGCTGATCCAGCTCGACATTATACTGCTCCAGCCATGGCATGCTGTGAGGCTGGAAACCGAAGGCCATGATCACGGCATCGGCCTCGATGACATGTTCGCTGCCCTCGACCAGTTCGGGGTGGCGGCGACCGGCTTCATCCGGTGATCCCAGCTCGGTTCTGACCATGTTGATCCCCGTAACCTGCCCCTGATCGTTGATGTTGATGCTCAGCGGTTGCAGGTTGAACATGAACTTGACGCCTTCCTCGCGGGCGTTCTTATACTCGCGCTTGGAGCCTGGCATGTTGGCCGCATCACGGCGATAGGCACAAATGACCTCCGTCGCGCTCTGGCGAACCGAGGTGCGGACACAGTCCATTGCGGTATCCCCGCCGCCGAGTACCACGACCTTTTTTCCTTTCATGTCGGTGAAGTCTTTGTTGCCGTCCAGCCCCATCACCCGGTAGGTGTTGGATACGAGGAAAGGCAGGGCATCGTAAACGCCCTCGGCATCCTCGTTTTCCAATCCTGCCCGCATGTTCTTGTAGGTTCCGACGCCGAGGAATACGGCATCATAATCACTCAGCAACTGTTCCATCTGGATGTTTTTGCCGACTTCAGTATTGAGCTGAAACTCGACCCCCATCTCGGTAAAGATCTCGCGGCGGTTGATCATTACCTCTTTCTCCAGTTTGAAAGAGGGGATCCCGAACGTTAGTAGGCCGCCAATTTCCGGGTAACGGTCAAACACCACAGGTTTGACCCCGTTTCGGACCAGAATGTCGGCACAGGACAGGCCGGCAGGGCCGGCACCGATAATGGCTACTTTCTTGTCTGTCCACTCGATCGCGGACATGTCCGGTTTCCAGCCCATTTTGAATGCTTTGTCGGTAATGTACTTTTCGACATTGCCGATGGTCACGGCACCGAAATCGTCATTGAGGGTACAGGCGCCTTCACACAGGCGGTCCTGGGGGCATACCCGGCCACAGACCTCCGGCAGGGTGTTGGTTTGGTGCGACAGCTCGACCGCTTCGATGATCCGTCCTTCGTTGGCCAGTTTGAGCCATTGCGGGATGTAGTTATGGACCGGGCATTTCCACTCGCAATACGGGTTGCCGCAACCCAGGCAGCGATCTGCCTGGGCACCGGCCTGCTGCTGGGTGAAGGGCTCATAGATTTCTACGAATTCGATTTTGCGGATATTGAGCGGTTTCTTTGCCGGATCAACCCGCGCAACATCGATAAATTGGTATATGTTCTGGCTCATACGGTTTCCCTCCCTTATTGTGCATGAACACGCAGTTCAGCGGCAGAACGGCTTTGATGACCCAAGAGGGTATTTACGTCGGCAGACTTGGGTTTGGCGAGGTAGAACATCGGGATCCAGCGGTCAAAATCGGCCAGAATTTCCTGGGCGCGGCTCGAACCGGTTTCTTCCAGATGGCGGTCAATCAGACCGCGCAGGTGCTCCTGATGGATCTTCAGTCCGCCCAGCGGCAGTGCCTCGATAAGCTCCGGGTTGACGCGCCCGGCAAAGTCGCCATCTTCATCAAGGATATAGGCAAAACCTCCTGTCATGCCTGCCCCGAAGTTTACGCCTGTCTTGCCGAGAATGGCAACGATGCCTCCTGTCATGTATTCGCAGGCGTTATCGCCGGCCCCTTCGACCACGGCGATTGTACCCGAGTTACGTACCGCGAAACGCTCGCCTGCGGTTCCGGCTGCAAAGAGCTTGCCGCCGGTGGCCCCGTACAAACAGGTGTTGCCGACAATGGTTGCCTCGTTTGATTTATAGGCAGAACCAACCGGTGGACGGATACTGATCTTGCCGCCGGTCATCCCTTTGCCGACATAGTCGTTGGCATCGCCGGTAAGGTGAAGGTTCAGGCCGCCGGCGTTCCATACCCCGAACGACTGACCGGCAGTGCCTGACAGATGCAGGTTGATGGGCTGGGCAGCCATGCCCTGGTTACCGTAGCGCAGGGCGATCTCTCCGGAGAGGCGCGCGCCAATGGAGCGGTCGGTGTTGCGAATGTCATGGTACAGGTCGGCCCCGCTGCGGCTTTCTATTGCCGGTAAGGCTTCCTCGAGCAAGGTGTTGCTGAGCTCGGCGGTATCAAACGGGGTGTTTGGCTCGCTGCAATACAGGGTTTTGCCAGCGACCGGCGTCGGTGCATGCAGCAGGCCGTCAAGTTCGAGCTTGCTCTGCTTGGAGGTGTAGCCTTCCAGCACCTCGAGCAGATCGGTACGCCCGATAAGGTCGGTGAGCTTTTCGACGCCAAGTTGTGCCAGCAGTTCGCGGACTTCCTGGCCCAGACCGACAAAGTAGTTCATCACCTGCTCAGGCAGCCCCTTGAAGAAGTCGCGACGTAGCTTCTCATCCTGGGTGGCGACGCCCGTTGCACAGTTGTTGAGGTGGCAGATACGGAGGTATTTACAGCCCAGGGCAACCATAGGTGCGGTGCCGAAGCCGAAACTTTCGGCTCCCAGAATGGCTGCCTTGACGACATCCAGGCCGGTTTTCAGGCCGCCATCGACCTGGAGGCGAATTTTATGGCGAAGGCCGTTGGTCACCAGCGCCTGCTGGGTTTCGGCCAGGCCGAGCTCCCATGGGCTACCCGCGTATTTGACCGAGGTCAGCGGACTGGCACCGGTTCCGCCGTCATAGCCGGAGATGGTGATCAGGTCGGCATAGGCCTTGGCGACACCGGTGGCGATGGTACCGACGCCGGGTTCCGACACCAGTTTGACCGAGACCATGGCTTTCGGGTTCACCTGTTTCAGGTCGAAAATCAGCTGGGCCAGATCTTCAATCGAATAAATATCATGGTGGGGCGGTGGTGAAATCAGGGTGACCCCCGGTACGGCAAAGCGCAGCTTGGCAATTTCGGTTGTCACTTTATGGCCGGGAAGCTGACCGCCTTCGCCCGGTTTCGCGCCCTGGGCTACTTTGATCTGGATGACATCGGCATTGGCGAGGTAGTGAGGTGTTACCCCGAAGCGGCCGGAAGCCACCTGCTTGATGCGCGAGTTTCGCTCGTTGCCGAAGCGGCGCGGATCTTCCCCGCCTTCGCCGGAGTTGGAGTAGCCGCCCAGTCGGTTCATGGCAATGGCCAGAGCCTCGTGGGCTTCCGGGCTCAGGGCGCCGATAGACATGGCGGCCGAGTCAAAGCGTTTGTACAGTTCGGTGGCCGCCTCGACACTATCAATATCGATCGGGCTGTCAGTGTCTTTCAGCTTCAATAAGTCACGCAGTGCCGCGACAGGGCGTTCGTTGACCTGTTTGGCAAAGGCCAGATAGTCCTGGTAGTCACCTGTCTTAACCGCTTGTTGCAAGGTGCCGACGACATCCGGGTTATAGGCGTGGAACTCTCCGCCGTGAACGTACTTCAGCAAGCCGCCGTTTTCAATGGGTTTGCGTTTCAGCCAGGCGCGGCGCGAGAGGTTAAATAAGTCCTGCTGAAAATCACTGAAGTCTGCCCCGGCAATCCGGCTGGATACGCCCTGGAAGCACAGCTCGACCACCTCGTCACTGAGCCCGACGGCCTCGAACAGCTTCGAGCAGCGGTAGGAGGCAATCGTCGAGATCCCCATTTTCGACATGATTTTGTACAGGCCTTTGTTCATGCCGTTACGGAAGTTAATCATGACGTCGCGATACGGCTTGTTAATCGCTCCGCTGTCGGTCAGCTTGCCGAGAGATTCATAGGCAAGGTATGGATAGACCGCTGTTGCACCGAAGCCGAGCAGGACGGCGAACTGGTGCGGATCGCGGGCGGTAGCTGTTTCGGCAACGATATTGGCATCACAGCGCAGGTTGGTCGAGACCAGCCGGGTCTGTACTGCGCCAACAGCCATGGCGGCAGGGATCGGGAGTTTTTCTTTATTGATCCCGCGATCGGACAGTACCACCAGGACGGTACCGTTTCGAACCAGCCGCTCGGCCTGATCACAGATATCGACAATGGCCTGCTTAAGATCCTTCTCGTTCGGATCGTAGTTAATATCAATAATGCTGTTGCGGTAGTACTGGTTATCGAGCTCCAGCAGCTGGACCAGATCAGAGTACAGCAGAACCGGCGAGCTGAAGGCAACACGGTGGGCGTGGCCGTCGGTTTCGCAGAACACGTTCATTTCACGCCCGATACAGGTTGCCAGCGACATCACGTGTTTTTCCCGAAGGGGATCGATCGGCGGGTTGGTGACCTGGGCAAACATCTGGCGGAAGTAGTCGGTGATTGCTCGTTCTTTCGATGACAGTACGGCCATCGGGGCATCATCTCCCATCGAGCCCGTGGCTTCCTGACCGTTTTCGCCTACCACACGCAGTACCTGATCCAGCTCTTCGTTGCTGACACCGAAGAGCTTTTGGTAGGTTTGCAACTCGGCATCATCCAGCGAGCGGTTGCCGACCTGCTCCTCGCCAAGTGCCTCGAACGGCACCAGGCGTTTGACGTGACTGTCCATCCAGTCTTTATACGGGTGGCGGCTCATCAGCTCGCTGTCGATATCGGCCGAGTGCCAGATTTTGCTGAACTTGGTATCGATCACCAGCAACTCACCGGGGCCGACCCGGCCTTTTTCGGCCACTTCGTCCGGCGCGTAGTCCCAGATCCCGACTTCGGAGGCCAGGGTGATCAGCTTATCCTTGGTGATCACATAGCGTGCCGGACGCAGGCCGTTGCGGTCGAGGTTACAGGCCGCATACCGGCCGTCGGACATCACGATACCTGCCGGTCCGTCCCAGGGTTCCATGTGCATGGTGTTGAAATCATAGAAGGCACGCAGTTCCGGATCCATGTCCGGGTGGTTCTGCCATGCCGGCGGGACCAGCATGCGCATGGCGCGAAATAGGTCCATACCGCCGGACAGGAACAGCTCCAGCATATTATCCAGGCTTGAGGAGTCCGAACCGGTTTCGTTGACAAAAGGGGCCGCGGTCTGCAGATCCGGCAACAGCGGCGAGGAAAACTTATAGGCCCGGGCCCTGGCCCACTGGCGGTTACCGGCAATGGTATTGATCTCGCCGTTATGGGCGAGGTAGCGAAATGGCTGTGCCAGCGGCCAGCGTGGCTGGGTGTTGGTCGAGAAGCGCTGGTGGAACAGGCAGATCGAGGATTCCAGGCGCAGATCGCCCAGATCCAGGTAAAACTTCGGCAAATCAGCGGGCATGCACAGCCCTTTATAAACAGTGACCTGGGTCGACAGGCTACAGATATAGAAGTCAGGATCATCACTGATGCGTTTTTCTATCCGGCGACGGGCAATATAGAGTCGGCGATCGACATCGCGGGGCTTCCAGCCCGCCGGCGCATTGACAAAGACCTGTTCTATCTGGGGGAGTGACTCGGATGCTATCGGGCCCAGGACGTTCGGGTTGACCGGTACTTCTCGCCAGCCAACGATTGACAGGGTCTCTTTCGCCAGCTCTTCATTGATGATAGTCCGGGCCTGCTCGGCCTTGACGGGATCCTGACTGAGGAAGATCATGCCCACGGCATATTCTCTGGCGAGCTTCCAGCCTGCCTCTTCGGCGACAATTCGGTAGTAGTCGTCAGGCTTTTTCATTAGCAGGCCACAGCCGTCGCCGGTCTTGCCGTCCGCGGCAATGCCGCCACGGTGGGTCATACGATCCAATGCGGATATAGCTGTACGGACAAGTTTGTGGCTGGTTTCCCCTTCGATATGGGCGATAAGGCCAAAACCACAGTTATCTTTTTCCAGCGTTGGGTCATACAGTGTCATTGCAACTCTCCCTTGCTTCTGCTCATTCGAGCAGGATTACTGCATATTTATGGCAATCTCCCTGATCGCCATTTCTGCTTCCAGCAATATTTGAAGTTAACGATAATTTACAAAAAGGTCAAATTTCCATCACAAAACGGTCTAAACCCAGGAATTACCGCCACTTTTCTGTATAAAGCATTGGTATTCTGACTTTTTTGATTGGCATTAAACACTTTGTTTACATTTGGCTGGGGCTGAAAAGTACTTGGAACTGTATGAAAAATGAGAACTTTCTTAGAAGTGCTTCAGGGTTGGGCTGTGTTCTGAAAACGGCTGTTATCACAGAATATCGTGATACCTCAGAGAGGGAGTGGGTGGCAATATGTGGCTAAGTCGAAAGAATAATTATAAAAAAGCCAGCTCTGGGAGCTGGCTTGGTGGTTAGCATAAATCGGACTGAAATCAGGCTCTAGATAGCATAAGCGAATTGGCTTTTGCTTCCAGGTTAGAATTACCCATTAGGTAATTGTCGATTTCACGTGCACATTCGCGGCCTTCATTGATGCAGCGAACGACCAGCGATTGCCCGGTACGCATGTCCCCAGCGGCAAATACGCCTTTCTGGTTGGTGGCAAAGCCCTCGGTCGCTACGTTGCCGCGATCATCTAGCTTGATATCCAGCTGAGCCAGCACACCGGTTGGTTCCGGGTGTAGGAAGCCCATTGCCAGGAAGGCCTGATCACATGGGATAATACGCTCTGAACCGGCTACTTCCTCAAACCCCGGGCGTTCGCCAGGCTTGGCTTCTTGCCACTGGATATCGGCAATACGCAGTGCTTTGACGTTGCCGGCTTCGTCACCGATGAACTCTTTGGTCAGAATATTCCAGTGACGATCACACCCTTCCTCGTGAGAGGTCGAGGTCTTCATTATCATCGGATAGGAAGGCCATGGCTGGTTGACCGGGCGTTTCTCTGGCGGGATCGGCATGATTTCTACCTGGGTGATGCTGGCGGCACCGTGGCGGTTCGAGGTACCGACACAGTCAGAGCCGGTATCACCGCCACCGATGACGACAACGTGCTTGCCCTTGGCATGGATTTCCTCGGTCTTGAGGTCCATATCGTTGGCACGGCGGTTATTCTGCCCCAAAAACTCCATGGCAAAATGTACGCCTTTCAGATCGCGTCCCGGGATAGGCAAATCACGAGGCACGGTCGAGCCACCGGTCAGCAGCACGACATCAAAGTCCTGACGCAGCTGCTGGGCATTGATGTTCACGCCGACATGGGCATTGACCTCAAACTTAACGCCAGCCTCGGCCATCAGATTGATCTTGCGATCAATGATATTCATACCGAGTTTGAAGTCCGGGATCCCAAAGCGCAGCAGGCCACCGACCTTTTCGTCACGCTCGAACACGGTCACACAGTGGCCGGCACTGTTTAGCTGCTCGGCTGCGGCAAGCCCGGCAGGGCCCGAGCCGATAATGGCGACGGTTTTGCCGGTCCGGGAACGCGGGGTTTTCGGTTTGGCGTAGCCTTCGCGATAGGCAGTTTCGACAATGGTCTTCTCGATATTACAAATCGTGATGGGATCCTGGTTGATACCCAGTACACAGCCGCTTTCACAAGGGGCCGGGCAGACACGACCGGTAAACTCCGGGAAGTTGTTGGTGGAACTTAGGATGTTCCACGCTTCCTCCCAGCTGTCACGATAAACCGCATCATTGAACTCGGGAATGATGTTGCCGATCGGGCATGAGTTGTGACAGAAAGGCACACCGCAATCCATGCAGCGTGACGCCTGTGTATTGATCTTGTCACCAAACTCTTCGTTAAGAACGAACTCTTTGTTGTCCTGGATACGAACGCTTGGATCCAGTTTTTGTGGCAGTTCACGGCCAAATTCTAAAAATCCAGTAGGCTTACCCATTTACGGCCTCCAACTCTTCCTTGTTTTCTGCTTCCGCTTTGCGCTTTTGCAATACAGCTTTGTAATCCCTTGGCATCACTTTCACCATCTTCTCCAGGTTACCCTCGAAGTTGGAAAGGAAAGTCTGTGCCACCGTACTGCCCGTCAGCTCAACGTGTTTGGTTAGCATGTCATGAAGTAATTCTTTGTCTTCCTGCTCCAGTGGATCCAGGTCGACAAGCTCTGGGTTTAGCTTGGTTTCGAAATCATCGAACTGATCCCAGACATAGGCGACACCGCCGCTCATACCGGCTGCGAAGTTACGTCCTGTCTGGCCAAGGATAACGGCCACACCACCTGTCATGTATTCACAACCGTGGTCACCGACACCTTCAACGACCACTTTGGCACCCGAGTTACGGACACAGAAACGCTCGCCTGCCAAACCGCGGATGTAAGATTCACCCGAGGTCGCACCGTAGAAACAGACGTTACCGACGACAATGTTGTCTTCAGGGACAATGTCAGAGTTGGCATCCGGGTACAGCACCAGTGTGCCGCCGGACAGGCCCTTACCCCAGTAGTCGTTGGCATCGCCTTCAACTTCGAACTTCACGCCCTTGGCAAGGAAGGCACCGAGGCTCTGACCCGCCGAGCCTTTGAATTTCACGTTCAGTGGCTGAGGCAGACCCTGGTCTTTGTAGATCTTGGAGATCTCGTTCGACAGCATGGTACCGGCACTACGGTCAGTATTGATGATGTCAAACTCGGCATCGACCTGCTTGCCTTCATAAAGGGCAGGGGCTGCCGCTTCAATCAGTTTGCGGTCAAGGACATTTTCCAGGTTATGGTCTTGCTCGCGCTGGTTGAAGATACCGTCTTCATCACGAGCTTGCTCGGTGAACAATACCGGGCTCAGATCGAGGTTCTGGTATTTCCAGTGACCGATATCTTCACGGATCTTCAGTTTCTGTGACTGGCCGACCATCTCATCAATAGTCCGGAAACCAAGCTCGGCCATAATTTCACGCAGGCCTTCCGCCATGTACTGGAAGAAAGTCACGACGTCTTCTACGCGGCCGTCGAAGCGCTCACGTAGCGTTTTGTTCTGGGTTGCGATGCCGACAGGACAGGTGTTCTTGTGACACTTACGCATCATGATACAGCCTTCGACAACAAGCGCAGCGGTTGCCACACCCCATTCTTCGGCACCCAGCAGGGTGGCGACAGCCAGGTCACGCGGTGTCTTCATTTGGCCGTCAGACTGGACAACGATACGGTTACGCAGACCGTTTTTCAGCAGGGTCTGGTGAGTCTCGGCCAGGCCAAGCTCCCAAGGTAGACCGGTGTGGCGGATTGATGACATCGGCGATGCACCTGTACCGCCATCGAAACCGGCAATCAGAACAACGTCCGCCTTTGCCTTGGCAACACCGGAAGCGATCGTACCGACACCGGCTTCGGATACCAGTTTCACGTTAACGCGACCGGCACGGTTGGCGTTCTTCAGGTCGTAGATCAGCTGGGCCAAATCTTCGATCGAGTAAATATCGTGATGCGGCGGTGGCGAAATCAGGCCGACACCCGGCGTGGAGTGACGGGTTGCACCGATCCAGTCATCGACTTTGTCACCCGGTAGCTGACCGCCTTCACCTGGCTTGGCACCCTGTGCCATCTTGATCTGAATTTCGTCAGAGTTGGTCAGGTAGTAGGAGGTTACCCCGAAGCGGCCTGATGCGACCTGCTTGATGGCAGAGCGCTCCCAGTCTCCATTGTCTTTTTTCTCGAAACGCGTCGGATCTTCACCGCCCTCGCCCGAGTTCGATTTCGCGCCAATGCGGTTCATCGCTACGGCCAGGGTCGAGTGCGCCTCGTAGGAGATGGAGCCGAAGCTCATTGCCCCGGTGGCAAAGCGCTTGAGGATATTCTCAGCAGGCTCTACCTCGGCAAGCGGAATCGAGCCGGCCGGATTTTTGATGAACTCCAGCTGGCTACGCAGGGTGGCGGCATTGTCGCCTTGCGCGTCAACTTCATGGGCGTATTGCTTGAACTGGGCAAAATCCTTGTTACGGGTCGATTGCTGCAGCAGGGAAATCGTTTCCGGGTTAAACAGGTGCTTCTCGCCGCGCTGCTTCCACTGGTAGACACCGCCGACATCGAGCATCTGGATTGGGATCTCGCGGGTCGGATAGCCGACACGGTGGCGGATCAGGACTTCCTGGGCGATATCATCGATAGTCAGACCCTGGATCCGGGAAACGGTACCGGTGAAGTATTTATCAACCACGGCTTTGCTGATCCCGAGCGCTTCGAAGATCTGGGCTCCGTGGTAGGACTGCAGGGTCGAGATCCCCATTTTCGAGAAGATCTTGAGCAGACCGCCGTTAACGCCCTTGCGGTAGTTATTGAACAGCTCTTCGGTCGATACTTCAGGATCAAGCTTACGCTTGTTCTGCAAGTCAACAAGAGTTTCGGTAACCAGATACGGGTTAACTGCGTTGGCACCGTAGCCGACCAAAGTCGCAAAGTGGTGCGTCTCGCGGGCATCACCGGTTTCGACGATGATGTCACACTTGGCACGCAGGCCTTTGCGGATCAGGTGGTGGTGAACTGCGCCGACTGCCAGCATTGCCGGAATAGCGGCATGGTTTGAGTTAACGGCACGGTCAGTCAGGATGATGATCGAGTAGCCGTCGACAACCGCATCTTCCGAGTACTGGCAGATACGCTTCAGTGCGCGCTCAAGCTTGCCCTGTTCACCGTTGGCACGGAATACGATATCCAGTGTCTTGGCCTGCAGGTGCTCGTTATCGATAGCACGCAGTTTTTCCAGTTCGGCATTGGACAAAACCGGTGATTCCAGTTCAACCTTCTGGCAGTGCTCAGGCGTTTCACTCAGCAGGTTCTGATCTTTACCAAGGTAGGTGTTCAGTGACATGACCATGCGCTCGCGGATCGGGTCGATCGGCGGGTTGGTCACCTGGGCAAACAGCTGCTTGAAGTAGTTCGACAGGTGCTGGGACTGGTGCGAAAGCACGGCCAGCGGCCAGTCGGCACCCATGGCGCTGAGTGGCTCGTAACCGGTTTTTGCCAGCGGAACGATAATATCGTTGACTTCTTCCGAGCTCATACCGAAGGCTTGCTGATGGTGAAGCAGGCGTTCAGGTGTTGGCTGGTGGTGCATGTTGTCCGCTTCAGGCAGGGCCTTGAGCGTTAGCAGGTTATCTTTCACCCACTGCTCGTATGGCTGCGCCGAGGCAATGCTGTCTTTGACTTCCTCGTCAGAGATGATGCGGCCTTGTTCCAGATCGGCGACAAAGATACGCCCCGGCTGCAGACGGCCACGGAACTGGACGTTCTCCGGCTCGATTTCAACCACGCCGGACTCTGATGCCATGACCAGGAAGTCGTCCTTGGTCACGGTATAGCGAGAAGGGCGCAGACCGTTACGGTCAAGGGTTGCACCTACCTGGACACCATCGGTGAAACATACCGATGCCGGGCCATCCCACGGTTCCATGACGTTGGCATGGTACTGGTAGAATGCACGACGCTTCGGATCCATGTTTTTGTTTTCTTGCCATGCTTCCGGGATCAGCATCATCAGGGCATGCGGCAGGCTACGGCCAGAAAGCACCAGCAGTTCCAGGGCCATGTCGAAGTTTGATGAATCCGAGCTGCCTTCCTGACAGATAGGCAGCAGCATGTCGATTTCCTGCTGACTGAACAGATCTGATTCTAGGATCGCCTCGCGCGCCTTCATCCAGTTCAGGTTGCCGCGCACGGTGTTGATTTCACCGTTATGGGCAATGTAACGGAAAGGCTGGGCCAGACGCCATTTCGGGAAGGTATTGGTCGAAAAGCGCGAGTGTACCAGCGCCAGCGCCGTCACCATGGTTGGATTCTGCAGATCCAGGAAGTACTGGGGAACCTGCTCTGTGGTTAGCTGGCCTTTGTATACCAGTGTCTTGTAAGACAGCGAGTTGATATAGAAATCATCACCGATATTGGAGACGCTTTCCAGGCAGACGCGTACCGTGTAGTTACGCAGTACATACAGCTTACGCTCGAGAACGGCTGGATCCAGATTTGCACCGCCGGTAATAAATACGTGCTCAAACTGTGGTTCGGTGCTGAGCGGGTCGTCCCCGATCATCGAGTTGTCAACGGGCAGTACACGGTAGCCGATGACTTCAAGATCCAGGCGTTTGGCGTTGCGCTCTAGAATATCGCGGCATTGCTGGCGTTTGTACTCATCTTTTGGAAAGAGCACCACACCGACACCGTACTGATCAAACGATGGGAGTTTAATGCCCTGTTTGACGGTTTCTTCCAGTAAAAATTCGTGGGGCTTCTGTAGCAGAATACCGGCACCGTCACCGCTGCATGGATCGCAACCCTGACCGCCACGGTGTTCCATCCGAGCAAGCATATCAAGGGCTTGGGTTACAATTTCATGGGATTTGCGGTTCTTCAGGTGGGCCACAAAGCCGATACCGCAGGCATCGTGCTCCAATTCAGGCACGTAAAGTCCCTGAGCATTAAGCTCTTGATCTGTCATAGATACTTCCTTCCAGTTTCAACAGACATCAATCCTGATGACTGAGTTATCCCTAATTTGTTTTTTGGCATCGCGACCGGTGTTAAAAGGACTCCTGTCCAGCCGGTGAAACGCGTGTTTGCTGTGGGATGATGTTTCGAATCATTAGCAAACTAAATTCTGTAGCACCCTTGCTCTGGTTTGCAAAAGTTCTACGACTACTTAGAGGTGGTGACATAAATCACTATTCTTAGGGGTGAAAACGTCACAATTATTGTTCATAAATTGCACACAGCTGTAACTATCCTACAATTTTGATTTGTTAATTACCAACAAAAAATGGCGGTCGCTTAGCATAAAATTGCTAGTCATATGAATTTATAGAGCCATTTATTGATTTTTTATTCGATAATGGTTCTCACTATGAATAAGCGGAATTTTCCCCTGTGAATTAACCCTTCTATAAGCATGGTTAACGGGCTGTTGCACGGATTTAGTTTTGTAGTTTTATGTCAACACACTGTAGGAGTGCTACAGCAGGCGGGATTAAGCGAAGTTTATTGCTTTGGCACAAACTTTGGCAGACCAATTGGTGTTAGTCTGCGCTGCTTTTTTCTTTTACCCCTTAGGTGACATGATGCAGTTGCACGAGCTAGTCAATACGTTTGGACAGGATTTACAACGCCGCTACGGAGAGAAGGTACACAAACTCACCCTGCATGGCGGTTTCAGCTGCCCAAACCGTGATGGCACGATTGGCCGTGGTGGTTGCACCTTCTGCAATGTTGCCTCGTTTGCCGATGAGCAGGCGCAATACCTGCCTATCCAGCAACAGCTTGCCCAGCGTGCCGGGGAGGTTAATCGAGCCAAGCGTTATCTGGCTTACTTTCAGGCCTACACCAGCACCTATGCCGAGGTGCAGACTCTCAAGGCAATGTACGAAGAAGCGCTGAAAGCGGCTGATATTGTCGGGTTGTGTGTCGGTACCCGGCCTGACTGCGTGCCGGATGCGGTGCTTGAGCTACTGGCCGGTTATCACCAGCAGGGTTATGAAATCTGGCTCGAGCTGGGACTGCAGACTGCCAATGACAAGACCCTGAAGCGGATAAACCGCGGCCACGACTTTGCCTGTTACGAGAATATTGCCAAACGGGCCAGGGCACTCGGAATTAAGGTGTGTACCCACCTGATTGTCGGGCTGCCGGGTGACAGCAAGGCGGATAACCTGGATACGATTGTACGTACTGTCGCGGCGGGCACTGACGGTATAAAGCTGCATCCGCTGCACATTGTCGAGGGAAGCAAGATGGGGCAGGCCTGGAAGGCCGGCAGGCTGGATGAGATCAGCCTGGAGTGCTACAGCGATATTGCCGCGGAGATGATCCGCCTGACGCCGCCGGAGGTGGTGTATCACCGGGTCTCTGCCAGTGCCCGACGTCCGACTTTGCTGGCCCCTACCTGGTGTGAGAACCGTTGGCTGGCGATGACGGAAATTGGCCGCCGCCTTGATCAGGCCGGCGCTCAGGGAAGTGCCCTGGACCAGCCATTTATTTATCAGCCTGTTAAGTAGGATCTTGGTAGAAAGTAGAAATATGGTAGATTAGCAGTAGCCTAATAAGTAAATATTCAATTAATAGCATGCTGCCAGCCATTGCTCTAGATTCAGCCAGTTGCCTTGAACGCCAGTTAAGGGCAACTGGTATTCAAGGGACCTCGATGACGTACAACCGGAAAAAAACAGGGAGTTTCCTCCGGAAACTATGCCGGATAACCCCTCTGGCACCGACACGCCTTTGCTTTGCCATTGCCTGCCTCCTTGCCCCGTTTCCGGGGTTGGCACTGGAAACGGTCGACAGCCTCAATAGTTCTATTCTCGTTTTTACCCTGGTGCTGATGGTCATTATTGTCGGGGGAGGGTTGATTGTATTGCTTTTGCATCATCTCGACTCTTCCTCCTTTCGTAAGTTGCACGCCTCCCTGACCCATATGCCGATAGCCGTCGTTATCATTCGACGCAAAGACGGTGCCCTGCTGTACGGTAACAAGAGCTGTCGTGAGCTGCTTGGTATCCGCAAGCTGGGTGGTCGCTATGTATACCCGGATGAAATCAGTGCCCAGATGATGTTCGACTTTCTGCGACCTTTTCCTTTTCGTCGCGGTTTTCGCAATGTGAGCGAAGAGCTACACCTTGCCCGCGGGCGGGTGCTGAAGCTGACGGTATCTGGCCAACCGGTGCGGTATCAATGGCAGTCGGCCTGGCTGCTGTTTATCGTCAAACCACAGAAACCAACCTCGGCAACCAAACTGGAGCAAGAGCAGCGGGTCTTCCAGCAGGTCTTGAATTCGCTGGCCGAGCTGGTGTACTTCCAGGACAAGACAGGTCATATCATTGGTACCAACCGAGCCTTTGATCGTTTCTGGCGCGGGCGGATCCGCGAGGGGGTTATGGATGACGAGGACAACGTGAATACGACAAATACCTCAAGCCATACCTGGACCACGGCACCGGATGGTTCCAGCCGGTTGCTGGAGACCAATAAGACCTTGCTGATCGGCGATAACGGCGAGGCGATAGGCACCCTGAGTATCAGCCATGATGTGACAGACTGGCATGAGATGCAGGAAAGCCTGAAGCAGGAGATCGAGAAGCGCGAAATCACCGA
This sequence comes from Photobacterium kasasachensis, assembly GCF_050336885.1. Taxonomy (NCBI): domain Bacteria; kingdom Pseudomonadati; phylum Pseudomonadota; class Gammaproteobacteria; order Vibrionales; family Vibrionaceae; genus Photobacterium; species Photobacterium kasasachensis. Next base: position 66,325 of record NZ_JAKJSH010000021.1, on the reverse strand, counting down.
GCAGGCGCTGGCCCAGCGCAATACGTTGCTGGACAGCATTATGAATGCCAGTACGGACCCGATTGGTCTCTATAATGAGCATGGCATTTATGTAGGGTGCAATGAACCGTTTGCCCGCTCGCTCGGCTTCAGGCAGGAGGAGCTATTGGGCAAGGCTGCTTCTGAGGTGCTTGAGCCGGATAAGTGGGAACTGTTTCAGGAAACCGATCAGCAGGTGCTCCGGGATGGCTTAGCAATAAAAATGGATGACTATGTGATTTTGGAGGACGGTACCCCTATCTGGTATGAGATGGTGAAGTCGCCTTATCGCGATCCGACGGACGGAACCGCCGGGGTACTGGTGATGGCCCGTGATGTGACGGAGCGCAAGATGGCTGAGCAGCAGTTGGCCGATGCGATTATGGAACTGCAGGAGATGAGCTTTGTCGATAGCCTGACCAAGGTTGCCAACCGACGTAGCTTTGACGAGCAGCTGCGCAAGCTCTGGCATAGCCATATCCGGGAACAGAAGCCGCTGACCCTGATCCTTTGTGATATCGATAACTTTAAGGCGTTCAACGATAACTATGGTCACCAGCAAGGCGATTTTGCCTTGCGTGAAGTGGCGAAAGTCTTCCGCTCGGTCGTCAAGCGCGAGACGGACGAGGTTGCACGTTATGGCGGCGAAGAGTTTGCTTTCTTGCTGCCCAATACCGATATCAGAGGTGGTGAGGTGGTTGCCGAGAAAGTCCATCGGCATATGGCGGAAAAGGAGATCATTCACCACTATTCCGATGTCGATACCAAGCTGACCGTCAGTCTGGGCGTAGCCACTATTGTGCCGCTTCCCACCCAAGATTATGGTGACTTGGTCGAAATGGCGGATGTTGCCTTGTATAAGGCCAAGGCGGCCGGACGAAACTGTACTATGTCGATGTCTGACAGCGATTGTTAATACGATAGATCAACGGACAACCAAGCCTGCTCCTGCAGGCTTTTCTATAAATGGTATATCTGTGGGGCGAATCCTTTGGTTCTGCCGCCGGGACGATTATCATGGTTGAAGCCTTTCATTGGTAGGAATGAATAATGAAACAAATCAAAGTACTGGCCCAGTTCTATGTCGACTTGCTGGTTAAACTCGGCATCGTACGGTTCAGTTTGTTGCTGGCGCTGGCCCTGGTGGCCCTGGCCGTTGTCGTACAGGTAGGTGTCACCCTGGTGTTGCAGGGCGAGGTGCATGATATTGATATTGTACGCTCGGTCTTTTTTGGCCTGCTTATCACGCCGTGGGCAGTGTATTTCTTATCGGTCGTCGTTGATCAGCTGGAAGACTCGCGCCAGCGTTTGTCCAAGCTGGTGACCAAGCTGGAGGAAATGCGTTCGCGGGATATGCAGCTCAACAAGCAGCTGCAGGACAACATCTCCCAGCTGAACCTCGAGATTGAAGAGCGGGAAAAAGCCGAGGAAGCCCGTCAGGTGGCGATGCAGGATCTGGAAAATGAAGTTTACCAGCGGGAGAACGCCCAGCTTGAGCTGGCTGAGCAGAGTGCACTGCTGAAGTCCTTCCTCGATGCGTCGCCGGATCTGATTTACTACCGCAATGAAAAAGGCCAGTTTTCCGGCTGTAACCGCGCCATGGAAGAGCTGACGGACAGAACCGAGAAGCAGCTGGTAGGGCTGACTCCGTGGGATGTCTATAGCGAGGAAGTGGCCAGCAAGATCGTCGAGACCGATCAGCAGGTCTTTAACCAGAGTGTCTCGCTGACCTATGAACAATGGCTGGAATACCCGGATGGCCGCAAGGCTATCTTCGAGTTGCGGAAAGTGCCTTTTTACAGCCGTGACGGCCGTCGCCTGGGACTGATGGGCTTTGGCCGTGATATCACCGAGCGCAAGCAGTACCAGGATGCTCAGGAGAAGGCCAGCCGGGACAAGACCGCCTTTATCTCAACGATCAGCCATGAGCTGCGCACCCCGCTCAACGGTATCGTCGGGCTAAGCCGCATGTTGCTGGAAACGCGTCTGAACAAAGAGCAGCGCGGGTACATGCGCACGATCCATGTCAGTGCTATTACCCTGGGCAATATTTTTAATGACATTATCGATATGGATAAATCCGATCGCCGCCGTTTGGAGTTGCTGCCAAAACCTCTCGACTTCGAAGAGTTTGTCGTGGAGATGGAAAACATTTCCGGTTTGATGGCCGAACAGAAAGGGTTGCGTTTTGATCTCGAGCGGCTGACGGATTTACCGCGCTGTATTGAGGTCGACAGTACCCGCCTGCGTCAGGTGTTGTGGAATCTGGTGAGCAACGCGACCAAATTTACCAAGGACGGTGGTGTGGTTCTGTCGGTCAGCAGTGAGACCGTTGATCAGCAGGCCGAGATCACCTTTGAGGTGGAAGACAGCGGGATCGGTATTCCGTCATCTGAGCTTGATAAGATCTTTGCGATGTATTATCAGGTCAAGGAAGGCAGTGATAACCTTCACGCGGTGGGAACCGGCATCGGTCTGGCCGTGTCGCGCCAGCTGGTCCAGATGATGGGTGGGGATATTACGGTGTCCTCCGAGGTAGGCGAGGGCAGTACCTTCACAGTGACCATCCGTGTGCCGCTGGTCGAGAAAGTGGAAGAGGAAGAGGTGATGCCAGCCATTCCTCAGGTCAGCCTGAATATCTTTATGGTGGAAGATATTGAGCTGAATATTACGGTGGCCAAGGCGCTGCTGGAGAGTCTCGGTCATGAGGTGACTATCGCGATGCGTGGCGACGAGGCGCTGGAGAAGTTTGATCCCGAAGCCTATGATTTGGTATTGCTCGACATTCAGTTGCCGGATATGTCCGGCTTTGATATTGCCCGTACATTGCGGGAGAAATATGACTATCTGCCTGCCCTGGTTGCGTTAACGGCCAATGTCATCAAGGATAAAGCTGAGTACTTGGAAAAGGGGATGGACGATGCGCTGAGCAAACCGCTAAGCGTGAAAGCGATTACGGAGGTGATCCAACGTCTGGTGCTGACCTGCCCAATTGATGAGGATGAGGAAATGGAAGATCTGCAACCGGAGCCGGAAAATACGGGTTTGAGCGAGGATATGGTCAATCAGCTGCTGGATCTTGAGATGCTGAGCTCCTATGTTGAGATTGTTGGTACCAAACCCGTCTACGACAGCATTGCGATGTTTGAGGAGAAAATGCCGGAGTATATTGAGATACTCGACTCCAACATGACAGCCAAGGACAAAGACGGCATCAAGTTCGAGGCGCACAAAATCAAAGGGGCGGCGGGCTCGATTGGGTTGAAACATATTCAGCAGGTTGCCCAGAAAGCACAGTCGCCAGAGTTGCCAGCCTGGTGGGAGAACATTAACGACTGGGTCGATGAAATCAAGGACGGTTACCAGAACGATCTGAATGTGCTTAAAGGCTGGCTGGCAAGTCAGGAGAAATCATGATGAAGCTGAAATACGTTCTGTTGGTTGTAGGCAGTCTGCTGCTGGCTGCCTGTTCTGAGCCCGAGAAAACCGATGAGGCTACGCAGCCTGATACCGAGGTGCAGGCTCCGGTCACTGAAGGGGATGCTCCTGGGGCCGAGACTACTGAGACTGAGCAAGAAGCAGAGCCAGATTCCGAACCGGGCAAGGTCCCGCTGGCGACCAATGTCTGGCAGTCGCCTACTGAGCTGACCTTCGAGGATACCACGGTGAGTCTTAGCAGTGACTTGTGGTTAAACAGCATGCCGCTTATCGGTGATGACGGTACCAAGCCGTCCAACCGGTTGCATGCGTCTGTGAAGCTGCAGACAAGTGATATGAAAACCTTGCCCAAGGGAATCGATATCTTCCAGGTGCTACTTGAGAGTGAGGGCAAGCAGTGGCTGGTGAAAGATAACCTTGAGATACGTGCAGAGGGCGAACTGACACTGGAAGTGGTATTGCGTGAAGGGCCGGAATGGGCGCCGGGCAGCCGGGTCGATATTGCGGTGATCTTTTTGCTCGGAGGCGCTGAGCACATTATTGTCCAGCACGATGTGGAGCTGGGAGAGGTATTCTAGTTTCAGCAAAAAAGGCTCCATTCGGAGCCTTTTTTTACGGGGCGAGTTAACGAATTATTCTTCGTCTAGATCGCCGCAGAAGCGGTAGCCTTCGCCGTGGATCGTAGCAATGATCTCTGGCGTATCGGCAACAGATTCGAAGTGCTTACGAATACGACGGATCGTAACGTCAACAGTACGGTCATGTGGCTTCAGCTCACGGCCCGTCATTTTCTTCAGTAGCTCGGCACGGGTCTGGATCTTACCTGGGTTTTCACAGAAGTGAAGCAGGGCACGGAACTCAGAGCGTGGCAGCTTGAACTGGTCGCCGCTAGGGCTAACAAGAGAACGGCTGTTGATCTCAAGAGACCAGCCGTTGAACTCGTAACGCTCAACCAGGCGCTTGTCTTCGGTTGGCAGACCTTGGTTCATCGCACGGGTTAGCAGGTTACGAGCACGGATAGTCAGTTCACGCGGGTTGAATGGCTTGGTGATGTAATCATCAGCACCAATTTCAAGACCCAGGATCTTGTCAACTTCGTTATCACGGCCAGTCAGGAACATCAGCGCCATATCGCCTTGCTCGCGCAGTTCACGTGCTAGCAGCAGGCCGTTTTTACCCGGCAGGTTGATATCCATGATAACTAGGTGAACAGGGTGCTCAGACAGCATCTGATGCATCTCTGCACCGTCGTTGGCTTCAAATACAGTATAACCCTCTGCCTCAAAGATGCTTTTCAGGGTATTACGTGTTACGTGCTCGTCTTCTACAATTAGAATGTGAGGGGTTTGCATTGGCAGTACCTAAATTTCTAAAAACGGAATCTGGTCAAAAACAGAATAGTTAAATTCTATAAAAAAAATTCACATACAGGCAAAGTATTGGACAAAATACATTTTCTAAGCTGAAAACTGCCTGTTTGGTACGCCATCCTTTATTCAGCCAGATGTTATTTTACAATCTGCGCTGAAAAAGCCCGAAAACTAGGGGCATTGGCTACAATCTCCGTGGGATGGCGACGATTGTATGCACTTAACAGCTCGCTAACAATATTGCGGCTTTGTTTCGTGACTGCTTTTTGGCGCTTTCTTGATTTATATCAAACAGAATGAATGCTATTACGAGTCTTCAGTTTGTTTAACATTAGCTACAAAATACTACGTCGCACTGAAGGTAAAACTGAAAATGTGTGAAAACATCTCGTTATGGTGTAGTTATCAGGCTATTTTGTTCAAAGCCGAGCAACACCCTGTTTACCCTCGCTTTGCAATTCTAACAGCATTTAATCCCAGAAGCATTGTTCTTAATAACCCTGACAACCTAAAACGGAACGAATTACTGAAAATTGAGCTCCTAAGTATGACAAATGGGGTACAAAGGGTGACAACCAGTGCGCCGGACGGTAGCTGGCAGGAGGTAGGCTTTGCCGCCGACATCACGGTGGCAGAGGCTCAGCAGTTGGCATGCCGCTGGCAGCAGAATGCATTTTACTGGGTTGAGCAGGAGGAGCTGCACCTGGTGCCGGCCTTGATGACAGATGTGGCAATAACAAAACTGGGTGAAATCAAAGACTTTTTCTACACTGAGTAGAGGTGCGGTACTTGCTTTGAAGACAAAGGAGAGTGTGATGCTAGATTTACTACCCGATTTGTGTGATCGCTTTGGACAGGATGTTCGTTGGCTACCTCTGACAATGCATGACTACGGCGGCAGAAAAGTTTTTTATGGCGAAGTGGTGACTCTGCGCTGCTTCGAGGATAACAGCCTGGTACGGGATATTGTCTCAGAAGACGGCACCGGCAAAGTTTTGTTTATCGATGGTCACGGCTCCTGCAGATTGGCCCTGCTGGGCGATCAGCTGGCCCTGTTAGCCCAGAAGAATCACTGGGAAGGCATCGTGGTGAATGGGGCGGCGCGTGATGTCGGTACTCTGGCTACCATGGATATCGGGGTGAAGGCGCTGGCGACCTGTCCGCTCAAAACGGAGAAAAGGCAAACCGGCGATCGCAATGTCACTCTGACCGTTGCCCATACCATGGTGTATCCGGGGGATATGCTGTATGCCGATCTGAACGGGATTTTGCTGAGCCAGAAGCTGCTGGATCTCTCGTTTCTTGATGCGGAGGAGTAAATTCACCGATAGGCATCCAGTGCTTGTATTCGTTGAGCTAAATGGGCGGAGGGGGCTAGAAGCGAAACCCGATGCCCAGTTGGTAGATTTGTTCCAGTGCCTCGTAGTCGACGGTCGCATGAAGGTTTACCCGCTCGGTGACCTCATACTGGCTCGACACTTCCACTCCCATCACTGTGTCTTTCTGGACGGTTTCAGAGGTTAATGCACTTTGCAGGCTGATTTTCGGCGTAAAGCTGTATTTCACCCCGGAGAGTAGTCCGCGGGTGGCAGCCTGGGCTTGGTTGCCTGATTTAAGACGTGTACTGAGATAGAGCTCGGTGTTATCGCTCAAGGAATAGGCATAGCCGCTGTCGATCTGCCAGACATCGAACTGTTCGGCACTTTTAGACTGGGACGACATAAACCAGCCGGAAGAATCGACATTCTGTCCGATCAGGCTAAATAGTCCTTTTTCTGCTGCTGTTGTTGGTAATGCCACTACCAGCAGGGCAACTGTGATCAGCAAGTTTTTCATTGCGCCACCATCCCTGTGTCTTGTTATTGTTTATGATTCTATTTTTATGCTGTGCTGGTCATAGTCAGCCTTATCAATATTAGGACAGAATTCTTAAGATTGGTACGCATTAATTGCTCTTATGAGATATTAGGCATAGCAATTTTGTTATCCGCTCTGTTATCCGCCCTTTTAGGATCCGTTCCTGGATCTATTTTCTAAGCCGCTGCTTGTTGCTGTAGGGGTAGACGTCCTCATACTGGCCGTTGGTTATATTTTGCTGCAGCTGCTGCCAGTAGCTGGCCTCGAACAGATCGCTGTGAAGCTCATTGAACAAGGTCCTGACGGTCGGGTTGATCAATAGAAATGTCCGAAACTCTTCCGGGAAGACATCATTGACCCCCACGCTGTACCAGGGTTCGGCTGCCATCTCGTCCTCCGGGTAGCGGGGAGGCGGGATCTTGCGGAAGTTCATTTCGGTCATATAGCTAATTTCATCGTAGTCGTAGAACACCACCCGTTTGTGCCGGGTGACGCCAAAGTTTTTAAACAGCATATCGCCGGGGAAAATATTGGCTGCGGCCAATTGCTTGATGGCCTTGCCGTACTCGTCGACCGCATGGCGAAGCTCCTGTTCATTGGCCTGCTCGATATAGATATTAAACGGGATCATGCGCCGCTCGGTATACAGGTGCTTGATAATGATCTGATCATCCTTGACTTTGATGATCGACGGAGCCACCTCGAGCAACTCCTCCAGCAGCTCATCGCTGAACCGGTGACGCTCGAAGGAAAAGTTGCGGTATTCCTGGGTATCGGCCATCCGGCCTACCCGGTCGTGCTCCTTGACCAGTTTGTATTTTTCCCTGACCGTGGCGTGGCAGATATCTTTTTGCGGGGCAAACTTGTCCTTGATGATCTTGAACACAAAGTCATACGAGGGCAGGGTGAACACGGACATCACCATTCCCTTGATCCCCGGGGCCGAAATAAACTGATCGTCGGAGTGTTCTACGTGGTGGAGAAACTCCCGGTATAGCTCGGTTTTGCCATGCTTTTGACAGCCGATAGCGGTATAGAGCTCGGCTTTGGTCTTGTTGGGGATCAGTTCGGCCAGAAAACGGACCAGAGCGGCAGGGGCCGGAGCATAGACCATGAAGTAGGAGCGGGCAAAGCCGAAGATAATGCTGACATTGTCGACATGGAACAGGCAGGCATCGATATACAGCTCCCTGCTGCTGTTATTGAGCACGGGCAATACCAGCGGTACCGTACGGTTATCGTTGAGATAAATCCGGCCGATCAGGTAGGCCGCCTTGTTGCGGAAGAAGGGTTCTCGGATCATTTCTATGACCGGAGCGTTGCCTAGCGTGGAGCCCAGATCGTTTTGCAGCCGCTGGACAATAAGGTCGATATCTCGATTCTTGTCTTCCCAGCTCAAGGTAAACGGGGTGTCGTCCAGCATTCTCTCGAGGACGCTTTTCAGCCCGTTCCCGTTATTGTAGATGCGAGTGAGCGAGGTCGGGTAGGTCGGAATTCGCCCTTCCTGCGAGCTGTGGACGAACAATTTGTCCCGGTTGATATTACGGTGTTCGAAGATCCGGCAGTAGACGGAATTGAAAAAGCTCTCTGCAATGTCATACCGCGGGTAGTCTAACAGGAGATCTTCGTAGGCCGACTTCACCGCCATGAGAAAGGTCCGGTTGGCATAACGCTCGCCGAGCATGATCTGGATTTGGCTGGTGACCAGCCCGACATGGTGATCGTAAAAACTGATCCGTTTTTTGAGAGCCTGATGGACGGCAGGCCAGTTTTGGTTTTCAAAACGTTCCTGGGCACCGGCGGTGACATCCAGGAATCGGCCGTACATGGCATCAAAGCCTTGCAAAATTGTGTGGGCTACTAGCTGTTCCATTACTGCTGCCATTCGGGATCCCTCCGAACTAAAGAGTAGACAGAGAATATAAATCTTCTGTCTCAAATTTGGCTAATTATTATTCATCATAAACACTACTATGCAACGCTGCACGCTTAACTTCAATCTATCCCCTGTTTTTTTATTCCTTTTAGCGATTGATAACGTGGGTGTTTTGTCACCTATTTGTTAGCAGCTTATTCGAGAAATGCAAAAAAGCTTGTTGACTCAGTCAGTGGAATCAGGTAAACGTTAAGTAATACAGAATATTGGCTAAACCTAAGGCTATTATGTTTTCAGCGATCAGCATTACCACCACCATTATTATTACCGGCACCATGCGTGTTGGGGCGGGCTGATACGCATAAGATTTGAAAAAAAGCCCGCACTCAAAAAGTGCGGGCTTTTTTTTACCTTTTAATTTGGAATATTGTTTGCTCACACCAGCGCGAGTTATGCGGATCGGTCGTCAGTGAATCAGGAAGTTGGAGTAGGGAATGCGAGTATTAAAGTTTGGTGGTTCATCATTGGCAGATGCGGACCGTTTTTCACGGGCAGCAGATATCATTGCCAACAATGCCCAGCAGGGCGAGGTATCGGTGGTGTTGTCGGCACCGGGGAAAGTGACCAACAAATTGGTCTCGGTTATTGAAAGCACCGTTAAAACCGGCGAAGCCGAGTTGCAGATTGCGGATCTGGAAGCGGTATTCAAAGAGTTGTTTGCCGGTTTGCTGGAACTGGAGCCTAAGTTCGACAAAGCCTTGCTCGATGCCAAACTGACCAGCTCGCTGGGCCAGCTAAGGCAGTATGTTCATGGCATGAAGCTGTTGGGGCTATGTCCGGATAATGTTTATGCCAAGGTGATCAGCAAGGGTGAGCGCCTGTCCATCGTGGCGATGAAGGCCATGCTTGAGGCCAAGGGCCAGCCTGCTAGCCTGATCAATCCTGTCGAACGCCTGCTGGCGCATGGGGACTACCTCGAAGCCCATGTCGATATCGAAGTCTCGACCAATAACTTCAAGCAAGATCCGCTGGCCGAGGGGCATGTCCATATCATGCCTGGCTTTACTGCCGGTAACGAGAAAGGCGAGCTGGTTACCCTGGGACGAAACGGTTCGGATTACTCCGCGGCCGTACTGGCTGCTTGTCTGCGTGCCGAGTGCTGTGAAATCTGGACCGATGTCGATGGTGTCTACAGCTGCGATCCGCGCCTGGTACCGGATGCCCGACTGCTCAAGTCCCTTAGTTACCAGGAAGCCATGGAGCTGTCTTACTTTGGTGCCTCGGTGCTACACCCGAAAACAATTGCACCGATTGCCCAGTTCCAGATTCCCTGCCTGATCAAAAACAGTTTTAACCCGCAGGGGGCCGGTAGCCTGATTGGCTTGGACACCGGTGAAGACAAGCTCGATATCAAAGGCATCACGACGCTGAAAGATCTGACTATGGTCAATGTCTCTGGTCCGGGGATGAAAGGCATGGTTGGCATGGCGGCGCGGGTCTTTGGTGCGATGTCGGCAGCCAGTGTGTCAATTGTCTTGATTACCCAGTCTTCCTCGGAGTACAGCATCAGCTTCTGTATAGAAAGCGAAGACAAGGCGACTGCGCAGCAGGCCTTGCAGAACAACTTTGAGCTGGAGCTCAAGGAAGGCCTGCTGGAGCCGGTTGAGTTTCTTGATGACTTGGCTATCGTGACCCTGGTTGGTGACGGTATGCGTACTTCTCGCGGTGTGGCCTCGCGTTTCTTCACCTCGCTGGCAGAGGTTGACGTCAATATTATCGCGATTGCGCAGGGTTCGTCGGAGCGCGCCATTTCGGCAGTGATCCCGGTGGCCAAAGTGTCCGAAGCGGTCAAGGCCTGTCACGAGAACCTGTTTAACAGTAAGCATTTCCTCGATGTATTCGTGATCGGTGTCGGCGGTGTCGGCGGCGAGCTGGTGGATCAGGTACGTCGTCAGCAAGAGAAATTGGCTGACAACGGCATTGTGATCCGGGTCTGCGGGCTGGCAAACAGCAGTGGCCTGCTGCTCGACAGCAACGGCCTGCCGCTGGACAACTGGCGTGATCTGATGGGACAGGCCAGCGAGCCGTTGAGCCTGGCACGGATGATCCAGCTGGTTCAGCGTCATCATATTATCAACCCGGTGATCATCGACTGTACCTCCGATCAGGGCATCGCCGAGCAATATGCCGATTACCTGGCGGCCGGATTCCATGTGATCACCCCGAACAAGAAAGCCAATACCGCCAGCATGGCCTACTACCATCAGCTACGGCAGGCTGCGCGTTCGACTCGTCGTAAGTTCATGTATGACACTACGGTGGGTGCAGGTCTGCCGGTTATCGAGAACCTGCAGAATCTGATGGCTGCCGGTGACGAGCTGGAGCGGTTCTCGGGTATTCTGTCTGGCTCATTGTCCTACATCTTCGGTAAGCTGGACGAGGGCATGAGCTTTAGCGAAGCCACAACCGTGGCGCGTAATAACGGCTTTACCGAGCCGGATCCGCGTGATGATCTTTCTGGTATGGATGTTGCGCGTAAACTGTTGATTTTGGCTCGTGAGGCCGGGTTATCATTGGAGCTTGACGATGTCGTTGTCGAGCAGGCGCTGCCACCGGGCTTCGATGCCGAAGGTTCGGTTGATGACTTTATGGCCCGTCTGTCAGAGGCTGATGCTTACTTTGGCCAGCTGTCAGCCGATGCCGCCAAAGAAGGTAAAGTATTGCGCTATGTCGGTGAGATTGACAACGGTTGCTGCTCGGTGAAAATAGCCGCTGTAAATCCGGATGACCCGATGTTTAAAATCAAGGACGGTGAAAATGCCCTGGCATTCTACAGCCGTTACTATCAACCAATTCCTTTGGTACTGCGCGGCTACGGTGCCGGTACCGAAGTGACTGCCGCCGGTGTGTTTGCCGATTTGATGCGTACATTAGGCTGGAAGCTAGGAGTCTAACAATGAGTGTTGTAGTTTATGCGCCAGCATCGATTGGCAATGTGAGTGTCGGTTTTGACGTACTGGGGGCCGCTGTGTCCCCGGTCGATGGCTCCTTGCTTGGCGACCGGGTCAAGGTAGCCGCTGGCGATCAGCCGTTTTCATTGGCGTGCGTGGGGAATTTTGTCGCCAAACTGCCTCAGGTGGCCGAGGAAAACATTGTCTACCGCTGCTGGCAGGTCTATGGTCGCGAGCTGGACAAGAAAGGGCTACAACTTAAGCCCGTTGCTATGACGCTTGAGAAGAACATGCCGATTGGTTCGGGATTGGGCTCCAGTGCCTGCTCGGTAGTTGCCGCGCTGGATGCACTCAACCGTTACCACGATATGCCTCTTGATGAGACAGAGCTGTTGGCATTGATGGGCGAGATGGAGGCGGAGATTTCCGGCAGCCTGCACTATGATAATGTGGCACCATGCTATCTGGGTGGCCTGCAGTTTATGGTGGAAGAGCTGGGGATCATCAGTCAGTCAGTGCCGTGCTTTGATGACTGGTACTGGGTGATGGCCTATCCCGGCATCAAGGTGCCGACGGCAGAGGCGCGGGCGATTTTACCGTCGCAATACCGTCGTCAGGATATCATTGCCCACGGGCGTTATCTGGGCGGTTTTATTCATGCCTGCCACTCGCAGCAGCCGGAACTGGCAGCGACAATGATCAAAGACGTAGTGGCAGAACCGTATCGTGAAAGACTGCTGCCGGGCTTTGCCGAAGCACGCCAGTACGCCCTGGAAGCCGGTGCCCTCGCAAGTGGTATTTCCGGTTCGGGCCCGACCATGTTCAGTGTCTGTAATGACATTGAGGTGGCCAAACGTATTGCACGTTGGCTCGAAGAACATTATGTTCAGAATGAAGATGGATTCGTTCATGTTTGTCGTCTTGACGAGCAGGGATCAAAAGTAACAGGAAGTGAGCTATAACAATGAAGTTGTATAACCTAAAAGAACATCAGGAACAGGTTTCGTTTGGTCAGGCAGTTCGTCAGGGCCTAGGGCGCAACCAGGGACTCTTTTTCCCTTCTGAGCTACCGGAACTGGGCGATGTTGATGCCTTGCTGGAGATGGATTTTGTCAGCCGAAGTAGCAAGATCCTCTCGGCCTTCATTGGTGAAGAGCTTGCTGGCGAAACCGTCTCCCAGATGGTTGGCAATGCCTTTCAGTTCCCGGCTCCGGTTGCCAAGGTGAAAGACGGGGTGTATGCCCTCGAGCTATTCCATGGCCCGACACTGGCGTTCAAGGACTTTGGCGGCCGCTTTATGGCCCAGTCACTGGCGGCAGTCACAGATAGCGACGGCCAGATCACAATTCTTACTGCGACATCGGGTGATACAGGGGCTGCGGTAGCTCACGCCTTCTACGGAATGGGCAACATCAAGGTGGTGATCCTGTATCCGAAAGGCAAGATCAGCCCGCTGCAGGAAAAGCTGTTTTGTACCCTGGGGGGCAATATCAGCACCGTCGCGGTTAACGGTACCTTCGACGATTGCCAGGCGCTGGTGAAGCAGGCATTTGACGACGAAGCTCTGCGTCAGGAAGTGGGCCTTAACTCGGCGAACTCGATCAATATTAGCCGTCTGATGGCCCAGATTTGCTACTACTTCGAGGCGGTATCACAGCTGCCTAAAGCCGAGCGCGACAACCTGGTGGTTGCAGTGCCTAGCGGTAACTTCGGTAACCTCACGGCGGGTTTGCTGGCTAAGTCTCTGGGCTTGCCGGTGAAACGCTTTATTGCGGCGACCAACGTCAACGATACGGTGCCACGTTACCTCCAAAATGGCGAGTGGGCACCGGCACCGACGGTCCCGACGATTTCCAATGCCATGGATGTGAGCCAGCCAAACAACTGGCCGCGTATCGAAGAGCTTTGCAAGCTAAAAGGCTGGGGACTTGGTGAACTGGGCTATGGCGCGGTCACTGATGAGCAGACGGCTGAAACGCTACGCCAGATGGATGCCGAAGGCTACTTGTGTGAACCGCATGGTGCCATTGCCTATCGAATCCTGAACGAGCAGCTTGAAGAGGGCGAAACCGGTATGTTCCTGTGTACGGCCCATCCGGCGAAGTTCAAGGAAGTGGTTGATGAGATCCTTGAAAAAGACATCGATTTGCCGGCACCGTTGGCCAAGCATAACGCCATGGAACTGCTGTCGCTAGAGCGTGACAATGATTTTGAACAGCTGAAGGCGGTGCTGAGAAGCGTTCAGGATTAACATCTATTTATCGCTGTGCGAGCGGGACAACCGGCGCGACAGGATTGAATAAAAAGAAAGGTAGCCGAGGGGAAAATGAGCTTTCCGGCTACCTTTTTTATTACCGTTTTTTATTTTGCGTTATCGACTTTAGCTTTCTTCTTGGACTTGTGGGGCTGATTCTGTCTCAGGCTGGCGCTTGGCAAATTTGTTCACCCACAGGGAAATAGCACCGTCCCCGGTGATGTTACAGGCAGTACCGAAGCTGTCCTGTGCCATATACAGGGCTATCATCAGTGCTAATTCGGCCTCGCCGAAACCCAACATTGTCGACATCAATCCCAGCGCGGCCATCACCGCACCACCCGGCGCACCCGGTGCGGCAATCATTGTAATACCCAGCATCATGATAAACGGCAGCATATCCATCAAAGACGGAATGGCAATATGCTGACTCAGTGCCATGACAGCCGTTGAGCAGGTAACCAGTGTGATGGTCGAGCCTGACAGGTGGATGGTGGCACACAGTGGGATCGTGAAGTTTGCGATAGAGTCATCGACACCGTTTTCCTTAGTCTGGCGCAGGGTAACCGGTATTGTTGCTGCCGAAGACATTGTACCAATCGCGGTGAAATAAGCCGGCAGCATGTTTTTGATCAGTTTCACTGGAGATTGGCCGACGGCCATACCGGTAATTGTGTACTGAATCATGATCCAGACCCAGTGCATGAAAATGGCGAGAGCCAGTACCACCCCGAAGGTTTTCAGTGTGGTAAAGACCGTGCCTTCGGCTGACATTTCGGCAAAGACACCGGCAATATAGAACGGCAGCAACGGAATGATCACCTTGGCCAGTAGCAGGTCGATGACGCCGCGTCCTTCTTCGGCAAGGGCTTTCAGCTGCGTGCTGTTGGTGATGCTGATACCCAGGCCAAACAAGAAGGCGGTTGCCAGGGCTGTCATGACTCCGAAGAGCGGTGGGATTTCCAGGTTGATATAGCTCGCGAGTTTATCCGATGCATCCGAAGCGGCAGCGGCTGGCTCGGGCAGGCCGGCAATAACCAGGCTGGCGACAAGAAAGGCCAAGCTGCCGGCAATGATGGTCGACCCGTATGATAGCGCGACGGTTTTACCTAATAACGAACCGGAGTTTTTTGGCAGGCTGGCAATACCGCTGGTGATGTAGAAAAGGATAATTAGGGGAATTGTGAATCCAATGAGTTGTCCGCCGAGCAGTTTCACTGTGAGCAGGACTCGAATAATTGCATCGGGGGCAAAAAATCCGAGTAGGATACCGACCAAAATACCTGTAATTAGTTTTAGTATTAACTTCATTAAGCTGGCTCCTGAGATGTGTGTTTGAATGACTCCATCAGTTGATATTGTCTACTGAACCAAGAATTGGTATTGGCAGACAATGCTGACAATGTACGCACTTTTTGGTCATAGCGTCTAAGTTTTGGTCAGAAGTGAGAGGTATATATCAAACTTGTTGATTGTTTGTAGTTGAATATAAACTAAACAAAAGAAGGGGAATTGATAAGTTTGGGGCAGAAATGATTTATCGGCGGAGATAAAAAACGGCACCTGAAGTGCCGTTTTATTATCGATTACTTAACAGCGATTATAGGCTGTTAGTAAAGGTACGAGCGATAACATCGCGCTGCTGCTCAGTTGTTAGCGAGTTGAAACGTACCGCATAGCCAGAAACACGGATGGTTAGCTGTGGGTATTTTTCTGGGTGCTTGGCAGCATCTTCCAGTGTTTCGCGCTTAAGAACATTAACGTTCAGGTGCTGACCGCCTTCGATTTTTGCAGGTGCTTCGATTGGCAGCTCGCGGTACTCGATGTCGCCCAGATCAGAAGTAGCTACGATTTGATCGGCCTCGAAACCCGCTTTTGCACTTACGCAACGCGCTTCATTTTTCTCGCCGTCCAGCAGCCAAATTGAATTCAGTAGATCGTCGTTTGCAGCTTTGGTGATTTGAATACCTGTGATCATGACTTACTCCTCCGAAGGATGTCGTTAATTTTTTCGATTTTGTGTCGAGCTGGGTATTATATATCTCGTTAACCCAAAATTGGTATTGATTTAGATCAAAAAACAACAAAAAACCTTTAATTAACTAGGGGTGTTTTCTTGAGCTAGGTCAACTAAGCTTTATATTTATTGGTTATTTATCTGAATTTTATATATTCAAAAATATTTGAATTGATCAAATGTAGTAAAATTACAACAATTTATTGCGTGTACAATCACGGCTGGTCGCAATAATGTGGCCGATATCAGATCATTTTGTAGTGGAAAACGTTTGAAAATAACGCTGTCCGCCAACAACAACGCAGTAGCAGAAGGTAGAGCAATGAAGTTAATTGGGGCGCATGTATCAGCCGCCGGTGGGGTATTTAATGCCCCGCAAAATGCCGCCAACATAGGTGCAAATGCATTTGCACTTTTTACCAAAAATCAGCGCCAGTGGGTTGCCAAGCCGCTGGAGGAAGATGTGATCCTTGCGTTTAAGGCGCGCTGTCAGCAGTACGGGTTTTCACCGGACGCAATTTTGCCCCATGACTCGTACCTGATTAATCTGGGTGCGCCGGAAACAGAGAAGCTGGAAAAGTCGCGTAGTGCGTTCATTGATGAAATGCAGCGCTGCCGGCAACTGGGGCTGACCCTGCTTAACTTCCACCCGGGGAGCCATCTCAAGAAGATCTCCGAGCGTGATTGCCTGGCACTGATTGCCGAGTCGATTAATCTGGCCCATCAGGAAGTTCCTGGCGTTGTCGCTGTGATTGAGAATACCGCCGGCCAGGGCAGCAACCTGGGCTGGCGATTTGAACACCTTGCCGAAATCATTGAGCAGGTCGAAGACAAGACACGGGTCGGGGTGTGTATCGATACCTGCCATACGTTTGCCGCCGGTTACGATCTGCGTACTGAAGCGGCGACCGAGGCAACGTTTGCTGAGTTTGACCAGGTGGTTGGCATGGATTATCTGCGCGGTATGCACCTGAATGACTCTAAGGGAGGGCTGGGCAGCCGACTTGATCGCCACCATAGCCTGGGTGAAGGAGAGATTGGCTGGGACTGTTTTCGGTTTCTGATGCAGGATCAACGTTTTGACGGTATTCCGCTGGTATTGGAGACCATTAATCCGGAGATCTGGCAGCAAGAGATCAATACGCTTCGTTCGTTTGTGCCGCAATAGGCCGGCATCTTTTCGCAGTACGCGGTCGCACCTAAACTGGGCATCTGCCCGTATTGGGTGCGGTTCTCTTCGGTATATAATATAGTTGCTATAAATATAATTCGTTGATTATTAAGTGTTATTTATCGGTATTGATTTTTTGGCATCGATCTTTCATAGCTTGGTATGAACCTAATTTTATTTGTAGAAAGGCCTTGGAGGCTATTATGAATACCGACATGATAATCTTGTATATTGGCTATGCAATGCGGTTTCCCCAGGCGAATCGCCCTGTTCAAGGGCGAGGTCACTGGCGGACACCGACTCAGCACCATAACCATCATACGCCCGAGCAGAAGTAGGCTGTGAGGTGTCAGAGTGATTGCTCCTGAGGGCAGGCCGTATTTCATTATTCGTTGAAAGGGGATTAAAATAAGCGGCTTAGTTTAGTATCAGGAGCAAGCAATGAGCCAAGTGATGACCTGGCAGGCGCTTATCCGCCAAGAGCGGGAGCTGCCTTATTTTCAACATATCGAGCAGTTTGTCGCCGCCGAGCGCGCAGCGGGTAAAGTGATCTTCCCGCCAGAACAAGATGTATTCAGTGCTTTTGATTCCACCCCGTTTGAAGATGTCAGAGTAGTTATACTCGGGCAGGACCCATATCATGGTCCGGATCAGGCTCATGGGTTGAGTTTTTCTGTGCGCCCCGGTATCAAGACACCGCCTTCCTTGGCCAATATGTATAAAGAGCTGGCCACTGATCTTCCTGACTTTTCGATACCGCAGCACGGTTATCTTCAGCACTGGGCACGCCAGGGTGTGTTGCTGCTGAACACTGTCCTTACCGTCGAGCAGGGCAAAGCGCATTCACATGCCAAAATTGGCTGGGAGACGTTTACCGACCGGGTAATTGAAGAGTTGGATCAACAGCTTGACGGGGTGGTTTTTCTGTTATGGGGATCGCATGCACAGAAAAAGGGAAAGAAAATAAACACTGGCAAACACCATGTCCTGACCTCTGCTCACCCCTCTCCGTTGTCAGCTTATCGCGGATTCTTTGGCTGCAAGCATTTCTCCCAGACCAATGTGTTACTTGAGCAGATGAATAAACCAGCAATAGATTGGAAGTTAGAAGATTGTATCTGATTGGGTGGAATGTGAACTTTTTGTAACTAAATTGAATGTTAAGTAATCAGGATCAAAGCGACTTTGCCTAGTTCGGCTTACACTCAAAATAATGTTTAAGGAAGAATATTTGGGAGGGAGCTATGATGTTGGAGAGTATTCACACTGAGCATGGCTATATTAACCGGTTGCTGAACATCCTGAAGCAAAAGCTGGTTGCGATTCAAAATGGCAAGCCGGTGAATTACAGTTTGATTAAAGACATCGTCGAATATTTGCAAAAGCACGCTGAGTGTTGCCATCACCCGAAAGAAGATCTGCTGTATCGCTATTATCAGTCTCATTATGCACATTGTGGCGAAATGCAAAGCCTGGAGGCCGAACATAAGGAATTGGCCAAGCTAACCCATGAGTTCGCCGATGCCGTGGACATGATCTTGATGGATGCGGTGATCCCCCTTGATGTCTTTGCTGAGAAGCTCAACACTTTCGTGGCAAGGCAAAAAGCCCACCTGGAGTTTGAGGAAAAGCATGTTCTTCCCTTGATCCGCAAAACGTTTACCGCTGAAGACTGGATTGCCGTATCGGCTGAATACCAAGAGTGCGATTGTGATCCGCTATTTGGAGACAAGGTGTCAGAGCGTTACCGCAACCTGGCAGAACGATTGAGTGTGTAGCTCGCGACAATTCAGGCAGGCTCCCTGAGCAGCTAGAAAAAAGCACCGGCAAAACACCGGTGCTTTTTAGCGTTGATGGGTGAATTAACCGATATCGATATCGTCGGAATAGTCGCGGAACATATCAATATCTTCTAATTCTTTACGAAGTCTCTGCTTGTCCTTGAGAGCTTCAATTTCACGCCACTTACGTTTGACGGGTTTGCTGCGTGCAGCACGGCGCGGTGTATCTGTTGCAAGAATGTCATCGAATGCAAAGCTATCCATAGAGCACCTCTTTCCTTACCAGATTGGTCACTAATTAAATATCATATCGGCAATTAAAATAAAATTGACCTGTTTCGCATTTGTTATCTAATTATGAACTTTTTATGAGTGCTACTTCGCAGTTAGCATTTAGTTGATTAAAAAATGGTCGATTTTGAACTCAAATGATCGAAGGAAAAGAAGCGCTTTTCAGGCTACCCAAACCGGGCTGCTCTTGAAGAGCATTATCGCTTTCTCAGCCAATATTGATAGGACAAGAAGGTTTAACCGGGGCAGGGCAGAAGAATATGCGGACAGGATAACGAGAAGGCGAAAATAGTGTGCTAGGCCAGGGGGACGGTGTTGTCACTATTCATTGAAATTGTTAATAATTTTCATTTAAGCACTTGAATATAATGCATATCGGCAAGGCGTAAATGTGCTTATATTCCAGTTGTGCATATTGATTTTTAGCCAATATCTTTGCATGATCATATGCCATCTGCAGTGATACAACACTGATAAGCTGCATTCAGGTAGCACATAATCGTGAGGTTTAGCGAATCGTGTACCTGTCATTTACCACATAAAAAAGAACGTCTAAGGTTGTAACAACAGGCAACCCTATTATTTTTTTGATTATATTCAGCACCATTGAAAAATGTGCTGGAAATAGTCCTTTTTATCATTCTCGAGGGGTATACGTGTCAAGCCAGATTTATTTTATAAACGATCTGTTATGGAGCTCCGTGCTCATTTACCTGCTGATTGGGGTGGGTATTTTTTTCACTTATCGCTTGGGGTTTATTCAGTTCAGGCATTTCGGCCATATGTTCAGTGTCATGAAAAACAGCCGTAAATCGGACAAGGCCGGGATTTCTTCCTTCCAAGCACTGTGTACCAGTTTGGCTGCACGGGTGGGAACCGGCAATATGGCCGGTGTTGCGGTGGCTCTGACCCTCGGAGGACCAGGGGCTATTTTCTGGATGTGGCTGATTGCCATGCTGGGAATGGCAACAGCATTTGCCGAGAGTGCGCTGGCACAGCTGTACAAGACACGTGATGATGACGGTAACTACCGGGGCGGGCCAGCCTACTATATGGAAAAAGGCCTCGGCATGCGCTGGATGGGCGTGGTGTTCTCGATTTTCCTGATCATTGCATTCGGGTTGGTGTTTAACTCGGTACAGGCCAACTCCATTACCCAGGCGATGAATGTGGCGTTCGGCTGGAACCCGACTTATGTCGGCGTGGTGCTGGTGCTGATGGCAGGAGTCATCATTTTCGGTGGCCTGCGGGCGATAGCACGTACCGCAGAGATCCTGGTACCGGCAATGGCGCTGTGTTACCTGGTGCTGGCACTCTTTATTATGTTTACCAACCTGGGCAAGCTGCCAGATGTCTTGCTGATGATTTTCCGCAGTGCCTTTGGCCTCGAAGAAGCGGCCTCGGGCGCGCTGGGCTACTCCATTGCCCAGGGCATGATCAATGGCCTGAAGCGTGGCTTGTTCTCCAATGAAGCCGGTATGGGCTCGGCGCCCAATGCAGCAGCATCGGCGACACCCTATCCGCCTCACCCGGCCTCGCAGGGCTATGTGCAGATGCTCGGGGTCTTTATGGATACCATAGTGATCTGCTCGGCAACCGTCGCCATTATTCTGATGTCTGGCGAGTATGTACCACACGGCGAGATCACCGGTATCGAGCTGACACAGCGTGCGCTTAGCTCGCAGGTCGGAAGCTGGGGCTCGGTCTTTATTGCCGTTGCGATCTTTTTCTTTGCTTTCACCTCGCTGGTCGCCAATTACTCGTATGCCGAAACCAACCTGATCTTCCTCGAGCATAACCATAAAGCGGGCCTGACAGTATTTAGGAGCGTGGTGCTGGGGATGGTGATGTTTGGTGCCGTGGCGGATCTTCCGACCGTGTGGGCGATGGCCGATGTCTCGATGGGGATGATGGCGATCATCAACCTGATTGCCATCGTGCTGTTGTCGGGTACCGTGGTAAAGCTGGCCCGGGACTACAACAAGCAGTTGTCGCTGGGTAAAGTGCCGACGTTTGATAGCAACGACTATCCGGAGCTGCATGCCCAGTTGGAAGAAGGGATTTGGGATCAGTCTGACAAACGTTGATTGGTCCTGCCTATCAGAAAAATAACCACAGCCACGCGACTATCGCGTGGTTTTTTTTTGCATCAGTGTTAATCTTTCGTGCAGTTAGCCTTAATGGGAATAAAGCCTTATGTTAATTGTGGTTTCTCCAGCAAAAACACTTGATTACGAATCGCCTCTGGCAACACAGACCTATACCCAGCCAGCGCTGACCGATCATGCCGCCGAGCTTATCGAGGTGTGCCGGGAACTGACACCGATGGACATAGCCAGCCTGATGAAGGTCAGTGACAAAATCGCCGGGTTGAATGCGGCCCGTTTTGCTGAGTGGCAGCCAGAGTTTACGACCGAGAATGCGCGTCAGGCTATTCTGGCCTTCAAAGGCGACGTCTATACCGGACTGGCAGCAGAAACCCTGACTGAAGAAGGTTTTGCCTATGCCCAGCAGCATCTTCGCATGCTATCAGGCTTGTACGGGTTGCTGCGCCCGCTGGATTTGATGCAGCCGTATCGCCTGGAAATGGGAACCAAGCTTGCCAACCCGCGAGGCACCAACCTGTACCAGTTCTGGGGCGATATCATTACCGACAAGCTGAATGCCGCGCTGGCCGAGCAGGGTGACAAGATACTGGTTAACCTGGCCTCGAACGAGTACTTCAAGTCGGTGAAACCGAAGAAGCTGGATGCCCAGCTGATCACCCCGGTATTCAAGGATTGCAAGAACGGCAATTACAAGGTGATTAGCTTCTATGCCAAGAAAGCGCGTGGCATGATGGCCCGCTATATTATTGATAATAAGATTAACTCGGTGGAAGACCTGAAGCAGTTTGATGTGGCGGGGTATTATTTTGTACCGGCGGAATCGACAGACAAAGAGCTGGTCTTTAAGCGCGAGGAGCAGTAGCGAGCAGCCTCGATGACTCGCCAGATAAAGCAAAGGCAGGGAATTCCCTGCCTTTTCTGTATCTATCTGGCTTATTTGCTGTCTGGCTTGGCCGCTTTCTTTTTCTTCTTGGCCACTTTCTTCTGTTTGGCTGCCTTGAGCTTCTTGTCGACTTTCACCTTTTTCTTCTTCACCGTTTTCGCCTTTTTGCTCGCAGGGCGTAATCCGCTGATAAATCGCTCCGGCACTTCTTCTTTCATATAGCGACTGACACGCTCGATCATTGGCTGATCGTGCGCTTCAATTAGCGAGATCGCATTGCCTTTCTTACCTGCGCGGGCGGTACGGCCGATACGGTGCAGGTAGACGTCGGCAGTACGCGGCATGTCAAAGTTGATGACATGGCTTACGTCCGGCAGGTCAATACCACGGGCGGCGACATCCGTTGCCAGCAGAACGTTGACTTCGCCATCGCGGAAGCGGGCAATCGCATTGTTGCGCGAAGCCTGCGCCATTTCACCCTGGATCCAGCTGCATTTGATATTCATGGCTGCCAGCTGATCACGCAATGCAGCCAGGCGCTCACGGGTTTTGATAAAGACGATGCTGCGCTCGGCCTGCTGGTTGAGGATGTTCTCAAGCAATGCCAGCTTGTGAGGCATATCATCACAGCGCAGGTAGAGCTGGTGAATTTTCTTGCGCTCGCGGCGAGACGGTTCGGCGTTGACTTCCACGGGATCGGTCAGAATCGTGGTCGAAAACTCGCGTACGCCCTTGCCTTCGAGGGTGGCTGAGAACAACAGGCTCTGGCGACGCCAGCGGCATTCATTGTTGATGCGCTCGACAACTTTGCCGAAGCCCATATCCAGCATTCGATCAGCTTCGTCCAGGATCAGGCATTCAATCGCCCGGCAGTCAAAGCGTTCGGCCTCGATGTATTCCATCAGGCGTCCCGGCGTGGCTACCACGATGTCCTGGGTCTTGCCTAGCAGCTCCGCATGCTCGTCGTAGGAGATACCGCCAGTGATGGTGAAGATTTTCTGGTTGGTATATTTCGCCAGGGCACGGGCCTGATCGGCTACCTGGATCGCCAGCTCTCGGGTCGGGGTTAGTACCAGTACACGAGCTGGTCCCGGTTTTTTGCGCGGGAAGTCCTGAAGATGCTGAAGCATAGGCAGAAGAAAGGCGGCCGTTTTTCCGGTACCGGTCGGAGCGGAAGCAAGAACGTCTCTACCGTCCAGGGCATGAGGGATGGCCTGGGCTTGAACTACGGTCGGACGGTTATAGCCGATTTCTTCAATCGCTGTTAATAGCTCGCTATCTAACTCTAATTCGGTAAAGTCTCTCACCAGTCATCTCTCCTCGGGACTAAGACTAACGCCAGCCATTACTCGAAAACATGCGGAGAGTAATGGTACGAGGCATTGATATAAGGGGCGGCATTATAGAGATTATTGCCGCAAGTATCACCGATTAAAATATAAAAACTTCGGAATAAAGTCATCTTGCCACAGGGCGCCCCGGCAATATGGTCAAAGCTTAAGGTAGAAATCACGGGTTAGGGCGGAGAATTGCTCGGAATACTGCCCCTGGTGATGGATGGAGAGCTGCTCAGTCTCCCGGTCGCCCGGCTGGCGAGAAAGGGTGATGAGCAGACGGCTGACAGGCTTTTTCTCCGTACTGCGGACTTCGCATAACCGGCGGCAGGAGAGTTGGTATGCCGGTGCCAGTTTGACTAACTGCCGGCCTTCGAACTCGGGAAGGATCAGGTTGGCCGAGCCGGTATCACAGAGCAAGTGGCGGATCGTAGCCAGTAGTGCCGGGTGGGACAGGCTGTCGGTATGACGGGCTGTCGCTCTGGATTGGCTGTCAGCTTTCAAGCCCGAGTTAAAATACGGCGGGTTGCAGACGATAGTATTAAAGTTGCCGCTTGGTTGCCGGGCTGCCCAGCTCTCGACATCTTGCTCAATGCACTCCAGGCGCGTTGACCACGGTGACTGGGTGAAATTCTGATTGGCGGCCTTAGCGGCTGTAGGATCAATTTCGATAGCCACGACCTGTGGTGCGGTAGCGGCGGTGCGCTGGGCGGCTATCAGTGCCAGCAGGCCGCTGCCTGTGCCAATATCGAGGATCTGGCCGTGCCGGCTGAGCTCTGCCCAGGCTCCCAGCAGCACCCCGTCGGTACTGACTGGCATGCCGCAGCCAAAATCATCAACGTGGAACTGTTTGAAAGTAAAGCCCTTCGCCATTTTATCTCCGCTAAGTTAAGTCATTTCACCTGAGCAGCATTATAGCCAGAAGTGTGCAACGGCAGAATTTTTTAATTTTGTTAATTTGTTGTTGCTTAGCTATTAATGCTATTTTTTATCTTTTTAATAACCGTTATTTCTTGGTGGTATGTTTTTCATTTGGCTTTCAAATTGGTTTGTTATGCTGGTTTTTGAGGTGACAAGCCAAAGATTGTGGTGTTTTTGACTGGGTGGTTGCTTATTGTTCTCTTTTTCTTCATTATGCTGCGATACATGTCACATTTAGCAATAAGTAAATTGTGACAAATAATTCTAAATACGCAGACACAACATATACAGACAGAGTGGAAGGTGCAGTTTGAAAAAAACACTCAAAACAACAGACATACTAGCGTTAGGTTTTATGACCTTCGCGTTCTTTTTAGGGGCTGGTAATATCATTTTCCCACCTCAGGCAGGTCAACAAGCCGGTGAACATTTAGTTCCTGCTATGCTTGGCTTCCTTTCGACGGGGGTTAGCTTACCGCTTATCGCTATTATTGCCGTAGCATTGGCTGGTGGTTGGAAAGGCCTGACCCGTGATTTGCCGTCCAAGGCAGCAACGCTGCTTGCGGTATTGATTTTTATCGTTATAGGTCCTGCATTCGCAGCACCGCGTGCTGGTCTCGTAGCTTACGAGATGGGTGTGAAACCGTTTATTGCAGATGCCGGTCAGCTTAGCCTAACTATTTTCTCTATTGTCTTTTTTGCTATCGCTCTGTTTCTCTCTCGCTCGCGCGGCAACTTGGTCGATATGGTTGGTAAGTTCCTGACCCCGATTTTGTTTGTTGCCCTTGTTGCTCTGGCTATCGCTGTTGTGGTTAATCCACAAGATGCTATTGAAGCGGCGAAAGGCGATTACATCGAAATGCCATTCATTAAAGGTTTCGTTGAAGGTTACAACACGCTAGATGCTGTTGCTGCCTTGCTGTTTGGTATGGTGATTGTTGATGCGGTTCGTAGTAAAGGCGTGACGGATGAGACGGCGACACGTAAGTATCTTATTTGTGCAGGTTTGATTGCTGCTGCAGGCCTGGCTTTTGTTTACGTATCACTGTTCTATCTTGGTGCTACAAGTGTTGAAATAGCCGCGAATGCCGCGAACGGTGGCGATATTCTAGCGATTTATGTTGCAGCACTGTTTGGTCCTGCCGGACAGATGATTTTGTCACTGATCGTTTTATTGGCTTGTTTGACGACAGTTGTTGGTCTGATAAGTGCTTGTTCCGAGTACTTCTCGACACTAACTAGTTGGTCATACGAGAAATGGGTAACAGTACTTGCTGTGATTTGCTGTGTGGTAGCCAATGTAGGTTTGAACCAGTTAATCAAAATTTCCTTACCAGCATTGTTTGCTTTGTATCCGATTGCGATGGCTTTGGTTATTTTAACGTTTATCCGTCGGTGGTTGCCGAATCCAGCATTGTCATACCGAGTGGTTATGTTGGTAGCGTTGTCATTCAGCATGATTGATGCTGCTAAGGTGTCAGGCTTTGATGTTACGGCATTTAAAATTATTCCGTTATTTGACTACGGTATGGCATGGTTGCTTCCAACCACAATTGCTTTGGTAATTACACGCTTTGTGGGTGGTTCTTCTATCCAGGCAGAACAACAGACGGCTTAATTAGTCTGTTGAAAAACACTACGGGATGCCAATGGCATCCCGTTTTTTTTGGAGGCGAGGCGGATTACAGCGTTTCGCTGTATTCTGTTAGAATTTGCTCGCACCACTGGGTGATACGGTCGTCGCTGAGTTCATACTGGCTGTCCTCGTCCAGAGCCAGGCCGACAAAGAACTTGTGGTCTTCGGTCAGGGCCTTTGAGGCTTCAAACTGATAGCCCTCGTTGGGCCAGTAGCCGACAAAGTGTGCACCGGTAGGAACCAGCTTGTCGTGCAGCATGCCCATCGCATCGAGGAACCACTCTGTATAGCCTTCCTGATCGCCGAGCCCGAACAGGGCAATTGTCTTGCCTTCCAGTTTCAGCCCGTCAAGCTGCTCCCAGACCGCTTCCCAGTCTTCCTGCAGCTCACCGAAATCCCATGTCGAGATACCCAGGATCAGCATGTCGAAATCGTTCATGGTGCTGAGCGCTGCTTCCTTGATGTTATGCAGTTCGACCAGCTCCGCGCCGATACAGTCACGGATTTTTTCTGATGCCATTTCGGTGTAACAGGTGGTTGAGCCGTAGAATAAGCCAATTTTCATGCTGCTAGTCCAGTTGGTTTTTGCATTAGAACAATAGCGTGGATTTTACCTAGGTTAACGCCCGTTGACTAATTCTGTGTAGGGCCTGCCGGCGTCAGGCTGGGAATAAGCGGTTTTGTCAATCTAGGTGCCGGGCAATTCGTGGTTAAATGACAAGTTACTTTTGTCCTGAAATAGACTACTATGGCACAAACTACTGTGTATTTATCCATGTGTTAGTTGGATGGATTAGTCGATTGGTTAGAGGTTGTGGTGGAAAACGACGAAACGCTCATTGAACGCTTTCTTGATGCAATGTGGATGGAACGGGGGCTATCTGACAATACCCTGGCTTCGTACCGCAATGACCTGAGCAAGCTGTGCCGCTGGATCGAGCAGGAAAAACTGAGCCTGGAAAAGGTGTCGGTCGATGATTTGCAGCGTTACCAGCAATGGTTGTTTGATGCTGACTATAAGCAGACTTCCAGGGCGAGGATGGTGTCTGCCATTCGGCGGCTGTACCAATACCTCCACCGGGAGAAAATTCGCGAGGATGATCCCAGCGCGATGCTGGTCAGTCCGAAACTGCCCAAGCGCCTGCCGAAAGATATTAGCGAAGAACAGGTGGATGCACTGCTGGATGCGCCCGATCCCAACGATCCGATAGAACTGCGGGACAAGGCGATGCTGGAGTTGCTCTATGCTACCGGACTGCGTGTGACCGAGCTGGTCAGCCTGACGATGGAAAATGTCAGCCTGCGTCAGGGCGTGGTGCGCGTCACCGGTAAAGGCGGCAAAGAGCGGCTGGTGCCGATGGGGGAAAATGCTGTCGACTGGATTGAACAGTTTATCGAGAGTGGTCGTCCGCAGCTGCTGGGCGAGAAAAGTTCCGATGTCGTCTTTCCCAGTAAGCGTGCCAAGCAGATGACCCGGCAGACTTTCTGGCACCGGATCAAACACTATGCCGTACTGGCGGGTATCGATTCGGATAAGTTGTCACCCCATGTAATGCGCCATGCTTTTGCCACACACTTGCTCAATTACGGGGCAGATCTGCGGGTAGTTCAGATGTTGCTTGGCCACAGCGATCTCTCGACGACACAAATCTATACCCATGTGGCGACAGAACGCCTCAAGCAGCTGCATGAAACCCATCACCCGCGGGCATAATAATCATCCATAGGGGGAAAGCGGTAAAATACGATATACTGGTTGCTTATCACTTGGGGTCGTTATACTGGAAGAGTCGATTTATTATTTGAACTCTGAAAGATTTCTGGACTCTTACAGGTCTTATTGGTTATCCATAATTTTGCTGAAAGGAAATAGTCGAATGCACTTTTTTGGCCGTACGATTCTTGCAACTGCTGTAGCACTGACTGCGTTTACAGCAGCGGCTAAACCTGATGATGCTGCAATCAAGACGAAACTCAGTGGCCTTGGGCTGGCCCCAGTCTCAATTACACCATCGCCACTAGCCGGTCTGAATGAGGTAGTGACAGATCGCGGAATTATTTATGTCTCTGATGATGGTAACTATTTCCTGGCAGGTCAGTTATACCAAAATGATAGTGCTCAGCCAGTCAACCTGACCGAGCAGAAAATGGCCAAGTTGAACAAGGCCAAGCTGGCAGGCATGGAAGGCGAGATGATTGTCTACCCGGCCAAAGACGAGAAATATGTCGTTACTGTATTTACCGATACCAGTTGTGGCTACTGCCGCAAACTACATAACGAAATGCAGTCCTACAACGATGCCGGTATCACTATTCGTTATCTGGCCTTCCCACGCGGTGGCGAGCGTTCGCGCAACTTTGCAGAGATGAGTGCTATCTGGGGAGCCAAAGATACGGCCAAGGCAATGGACGAGGCGAAGAACGGCCAGTTCGACATTACCGGCATTGCCCAGCGCGAAGATCTTGTGCGTAAGCATTACCAGTTAGGTGTGGCGATGGGCGTCAGTGGTACACCAGCAATGGTTCTGGAAGACGGTACAATGCTGCCGGGCTATCAGCCTGCGGGTATGCTGCGTAAGATGCTGGATAGCCGCAGCTAGTAGCTTAACCGAGCAAACAACCCGAATTCGAGAAATCGAATTCGGGTTTTTTATAATTGGCGTAGCGCCTATAATGCCTAGCATTAACCCCTCGAAACCCAGCATAGACTTAGCCTTGTTATGATTGAAATAAAACGCCGTCCCCCGGCTGATACCGCCGGTTTTACCGATGCTATCCACCCACTGCTAAAGCGAATTTATGCCAGCCGAGGTTTGGCCGGAGACGCTGATCTCGAGCGAGGTGCTCGGGGACTGCTGGGCTTTAACCAGCTCCACGGTATTGAACCTGCGGTTAAGTTGCTGGTGTCGGCACTGGAGGATAACCGTCGAATTATTATCGTCGGTGATTTTGATGCTGATGGCGCAACCAGTTCGGCATTGTCGGTACTGGCGTTAAAGATGCTGGGCTGTAGTAATGTCGACTACCTGGTTCCTAACCGTTTTGATGATGGCTACGGGTTGAGCCCGGAGGTGGTCGCCCAGGCAGAGGAGCGGGGAGCCGAGCTGATCATGACGGTGGATAATGGCGTCTCCTCGATTTCGGGAGTCGCTGCGGCCAAGGCTAAGGGAATGCAGGTGTTGGTGACCGATCACCACTTGCCGGGTAGTGAGTTGCCGCAGGCCGATGCGATTGTTAATCCAAATTTGCACGAGTGCGATTTTCCGTCCAAGTCACTTTGCGGCGTCGGGGTGGCGTTTTACCTGATGCTGGCCTTACGGGCCGAGCTGCGACAGGGGGACTGGTTTGCCCAACAGGGGATTGCTGAGCCTAACCTGGCCGAATTGCTGGATTTGGTGGCTTTGGGGACGGTGGCCGATGTGGTGGCGCTGGATGGCAATAATCGTATCTTGGTCCATCAGGGGCTGCAGCGTATCCGTGCCGGAAAGTGCCGACCGGGTATCCGGGCGCTGATAGAGGTGGCCAACCGGGATCCGGCAAGGCTGGTCTCGAGTGATTTGGGCTTTGCCCTCGGGCCGCGGATCAACGCGGCAGGACGGCTTGACGATATGTCGTTCGGGGTCGAACTGTTGCTTTGCGACAATATCCAGGCGGCGCGGCGAATGGCCTCGGAGCTGGATGCCCTCAACCAGACCCGGAAGGAAATCGAACATGGTATGAAAGAAGAGGCACTGGCTATTTGTGAGCGCCTTAAATTCAACCAGCAAGATATGCCCTATGGCCTGGCACTGTTCCAGCGCGATTGGCACCAGGGCGTGATAGGCATCCTGGCATCTCGGATCAAGGAGTTGTACCACCGGCCGGTGATTGCCTTTGCCGATGCCGGAAGCGGCGATATCAAAGGGTCGTGTCGTTCGATTCCCGGCCTGCATATGCGCGATGTGCTAGATTTGATTGATACCCAAAACCCGGGATTGATCACCAAGTTCGGTGGCCACGCCATGGCGGCCGGGCTGACCATTCCCGAAGACAAGCTGGCGGCTTTTAGCCAGGCGTTTGATCAGGCGGTGCGTAACGAGCTGGATGAAGATGCCCTTAAAGGCGTGTTGTTGACTGACGGCGAGCTGGATCGTAACGAGCTTAATCTGCAAACGGCCGAGCTGTTGCGTTCGGGCGGTCCTTGGGGACAGCAGTTTCCCGAGCCGATGTTTGACGGTAAGTTTCGCCTTCTGCACCAGAAGCTGGTGGGGGGGAAGCACCTCAAGATGATGCTGGAGCCTATAGACGGTGGCAATGTTATCGACGGGATTGCCTTCAATATCGACATCCGTCGCTGGCCGGATGCCTCTGTCCAGCAGGTTCAGTTGGTATATCGCCTGGATGTCAATGAGTTCCGGGGAAACTGCAGCGCCCAGCTGATGGTTGAACATATCGAAGCGCAGTAGCATTGCAGTAGTAATTAGCCTGGGGCAGAAAGCCGGTTTTCTGCCCTGTGATCCCATTCACTCTTTTTCTGATGCCCTAGCGGGTAAAGAAAATATTTCAAGTTGGTGACGACACTGTTTCTGTGACCGTGCTTATAAAATAAATTCACCGATAACCTTTCTTCCGCTCTGTATATTCTATCAACAATTCGATAGAATCCTTCGGTTACGTCCATTTCGGCTATGAAGAGTGGCAATGTTCGAGATTAATCCTATTAAAAACCGACTTGAGGATGTGTCAGCACGTACTGATGTCCTTAGGGGGTACCTTTGACTATGATGCCAAAAGTGAGCGTCTAGAAGAGGTCAATGCAGAACTAGAGCAACCAGATGTATGGAATGAGCCAGAACGTGCTCAGGCTCTGGGTAAAGAACGCGCAGCCCTTGAGGCTGTGGTTGATACTATCGATCAGCTGGATCAGGGCGTTGAAGACGTCGAAGGTCTGCTTGAGCTGGCGATAGAAGAGAGCGATCAGGAGACGTTTGACGAGATCGAACCGGAACTGGCAGAACTGGAAGCCAAGCTGGCCAAGCTGGAGTTCCGACGTATGTTTGCCGGCGATCACGACGAATCTGATTGTTATATCGATCTTCAGGCGGGCTCGGGTGGTACCGAGGCGCAAGACTGGACGTCGATGATGCTGCGTATGTATTTGCGCTGGGCTGATGCCAAGGGCTTCAAGACGGAAGTGATTGAAGTGTCTGAAGGTGAAGTGGCAGGCTTGAAATCTGCGACTGTCCGCATCAGCGGCGAGTACGCCTACGGCTGGCTGCGCACGGAAACCGGTGTTCACCGCCTGGTCCGTAAATCGCCATTTGATTCAGGCGGCCGTCGTCATACTTCGTTTGCCTCTGCGTTTATCTATCCAGAAGTGGATGACAACATCGCTATCGAGATCAACCCTTCCGATCTGCGTATTGATGTATACCGTGCGTCAGGTGCGGGTGGTCAGCACGTCAACACTACTGAGTCGGCGGTTCGTATTACCCACGTTCCTACCAATACCGTGGTGCAGTGCCAGAATGACCGTTCTCAGCACAAGAACAAAGATCAGGCAATGAAACAGCTGAAAGCGAAGCTGTTCGAGCTTGAGATGCAAAAGCAAAATGCTGAGAAGCAAGCCAACGAAGACTCCAAGTCCGACATCGGCTGGGGCAGCCAGATCCGTTCATACGTTCTGGATGACTCCCGAATTAAAGATTTACGTACCGGGGTAGAAAATCGAAATACCCAAGCGGTACTTGACGGCGATTTAGACCGTTTTATTGAAGCTAGCCTGAAATCAGGTCTGTAACCGAATTCGGTTAACTATTTAAGGGTTCACCATGACAGATCAAGTACAAGATGAGAATAAGCTGATAGCCGAACGTCGCGCGAAACTGGATATGATCCGCGAGAACTGTAAGGCAAACGGCCACCCGAACGATTTCCGTCGCGATAGCCTAGCGGCAGACCTGCAGGCTAAATTCGGCGAGTTATCTAAAGAAGAACTGGCAGAAGCAGGCAACGTTGTTGCGATTGCTGGTCGTGTAATGGCTAAACGAGGCCCATTCCTGGCGATTCAGGATGTGTCTGGCCGCATTCAGGCTTATGCTGACAAAACGGTTCAGAAAGCGCTGAAAGAGAAATACTCGGGTCTGGATATCGGTGACATCATCGGTGTGAAAGGTGAGCTTCATAAGTCAGGTAAAGGTGATCTTTACGTGAACATGAACGAGTACGAGTTGCTGACTAAGGCGCTACGTCCTCTACCTGAGAAATTCCACGGCCTGACCGATCAGGAAATGCGCTACCGTCAGCGCTACGTTGATCTGATTGTGAACGATGACTCTCGTACTGCCTTTATTATCCGCTCTAAGCTGGTAACGGCTATCCGCAACTTCATGGTCGCTAAGCAGTTCATGGAAGTGGAAACACCGATGATGCATGTGATCCCGGGTGGTGCAACAGCACGTCCGTTTATCACTCACCACAATGCGCTGGATATCGATATGTACCTGCGTGTTGCCCCTGAACTGTACCTGAAGCGTCTGGTTGTGGGTGGTTTCGAGCGCGTGTTCGAAATCAACCGTAACTTCCGTAACGAAGGCCTGTCTCCGCGTCACAACCCGGAATTCACTATGATGGAATTCTATATGGCGTACGCGGACTATAAAGATCTGATGGATCTGACCGAAGAGATGCTGTCTGCTGTTGCGACAGAGGTACTGGGCTCGACGTCTATGCCTTACGGCGACGAAATGGTTGAGTTTGGCGGAACATACGCACGTATGAGCATGTTCGAGGCAATCAAGCACTATAACCCGAACCACGAGCAAATCCAGGCGCTGACAGAAGAAGATCTGCAGAACCGCGATCTGATGGTCTCTATTGCCAAGTCTGTTTACGTTGAAGTGGAAGACTTCTGGACCTGTGGTCAGCTGCTTGAAGAAATCTTCGGTGAAACGGCTGAGCCGAAACTGATCCAGCCGACTTTCATTACGGGCTACCCGGCAGACATCTCGCCACTGGCACGCCGTAGCGATGACAACCCGTTCTTTACTGACCGCTTTGAGTTCTTCATTGGTGGCCGTGAAGTGGCGAATGGTTTCTCTGAGCTTAACGATGCAGAAGACCAGGATGCGCGTTTCAAGGCACAGGTAGAAGCGAAAGATGCAGGTGATGACGAGGCAATGTTCTACGATGCTGACTACATCACTTCACTGGAGCACGGTCTGCCGCCGACAGCAGGTCAGGGTATTGGTATCGACCGTTTGGCGATGCTGTTTACCAACACGCACACTATCCGTGACGTGATCTTGTTCCCGGCAATGCGTCCGCAGAACGGCCAGTAAGCGCTAAGCTGATCTTGATTATCGAAAGCCACCGTAAAGGTGGCTTTTTTTATGTAGTTTATCAGCAATTTATAGCGTCAAGTGTCCCTTGTTGCATTGAGTTTGTGTATTATTACCTGGAAATTAATCACACAATCAATAACTAAAAGGGATCTTCATGAAATTCCGCATAGTGTCATTGGCTATTTCTGCCGTATTGTTGTCTGGCTGTATGTCGACAAAGCTGGTTCCGCCGCCATCAGATTTCAGTGGTAATCTGCCTGAAGCGTACAAGGAAGAGCTGAAACCGCTTAATGATCTACCTTCTGAACCGTTTCGTGCGGGTGTTCAGACGTTCCAGTTTGACGAAGAGGCGTCTCTGTTGACGATAGTCTATCGCTTGCGTAATTCACGCTGGTATTGGAATACGCGTAAATCGGAAGCGGAAAAAGATGATTTCCCATATATTTGTGAGACCTTCGGCAATGCCATAGACAATGGCCTGGGCGTCCGCGTCTGGTATGCTGGTAATGGTGGATTTGCCACTGATGTGGTAACACAAGCTACCTGCCGCAAGCTCGCGCAATCTCAGGAAAGCTAATATTGTTTGTACCTCCCATGCCGCAGCATCACTGTTCGGCATGGGAAATGTTGATTATTTCTTTCTCTTCCCTCTAATTTCCAATAGTGGAAAATGTTCACTTTTTATTCCTATAGTGGATTATTGTGTGTGATTGGATTCACATTAACAGCATTTTTCAACCTTCTTAACAGAATGATATTCTGCGAATTTTATTCTATTCCTCATGCCTATAAGTTACAGATATCTAACTGAATTAGTTTGTTGTGCTGTGATTTGTCTGATCTAATAGTGTTTAATTTTGTGTTTTAAATGTAGTTTATTTGTAAAATTTGTTCTTTCCAGTCGGATTTAACTGTGTAAAATGTCGCCCAACCCACGATGAACAGTGGGAACAGGAAGTAAGCGAAACTTTAACAAGCACAACCTACTGGAGATGGACGATGAAGAAATCGCTATCAGGAAAAATATTCGCAGGCCTATTTGCTGGTCTGATTATAGGTACCGCGATTCAGTACCTGTTTAACGGCGTGACACTGATGGATACTTATGTACTTGGCCTGGCTGAAGGTGCTGGCGGTATGTTCGTTTCACTGATCAAACTACTGGTTGTGCCATTGGTATATGTCTCGATCGTCTGCGGTATCGTTGATCTGAAAGACATTACGGCATTTGGTCGCTTGGGTGGTAAAACCTTTGGTCTTTACATTATTAATACCATTATTGCGATCACCGCAGCACTGACGGTTGGGATGATTTTCCAGCCAGGCGCTGACGCGAACCTTGCCGGGACGGTATCAGAAACGGTTACTCTGACAACCACTGAAACACCGGATATTTTCTCACTGATTGTTAACATCGTACCAAGTAACCCAGTACAAGCTTTTGCAAGTGGAGATATGCTGCAGATTATCTTCATGGCGATTCTGACAGGTCTTGCAATTCAGGCGCTTGATAGCCGTGGTGGCCCTGCCATCAAGACATTCAAGATGGCAAACGAAATCATGATGAAGCTGGTTGGCCTGGTAATGGGTCTGGCACCATATGGTGTATTTGCCCTGATGATTCAGCTAGGTGCAACGCTGGATGCCAATACGCTGATGTCGGTTGCAGGTTATGTCGCGCTGGTTGTTGCGATGCTGGTATTCTGGATTTTCTTCTTCTACCCAATGATGGTTGGTCTGACAACGGGTATCAAGCCGGCTCAGTTCCTGCGTCATACTCGCGAGCAGATCCTGTTCTCGCTATCAACGGCTAGTTCTAACGCGACGATTCCGGTAACAATGCGCACCCTGACAGACAAGATTGGCGTCTCTAAGTCAGTGGCAGGTTTCGGTGTGCCGCTAGGTGCGACCATGAACATGTCTGGTGTATCTATCTACATTGCGTTGGCGACTATCTTTGTCGCGAATGCATTCGGCCAGCCAATCAACAGTGCTGACCTGTTTACTCTGGGACTAACCATCTTGCTTCTGTCTATCGGTGCAGGTGGTGTACCGGGCGGCGGTGTAGTAATGGTTGGTGTACTGCTTCACCAACTGGGCTTGCCACCAGAAGGTCTGGCGATTGTTGCTGCTGTTGACCGTATCAATGATATGTTCTGTACCAGCTCGAACGTAGTCGGTGATACCGCAGTCAACACCATTGTTGCTAAGAGTGAAAACGAGATTGGAGTTGAGGCAAACGATGCTCAGCCTGCAACGGCAACAGTGAGTTAACTCACAGTAAGATGATGATTTAAAAGCGCCTTCGGGCGCTTTTTGCGTTTTGGGACGATAAATAATGTGAAACCATTACCAAGATATTGATTATAATAGTAAACAAGTTGCATTATTTTGCGAGAGCGACTTATCATCAAATAAGCAGAGTTTTTTACAACGATAGGCCAAAGCCGTTCGCAACCGGATTTGATGTTTGAGTACTGGCAGATGGAAAGGCGGTAACGGAATGAAGACAGAATTGAAGCGAGCTTCAGCCCTGGGAACATTAATCGTTCTAGGAGGCGACAATATACCCTGGATAACGACACTGGAACAGGCGGGGTGGCGTTGCTATCGCTGCAGTGATCTTCGAACTGCCGAGTCGCTGCTATTGGAGGTGGGCCCCTGTATCGGTGTGGTTGACCTGACGCAGGATAACTTTAGCCTCAATGGTATTGCCGGGGTGGTTAACCGCAACAAGCAGGCACGCTGGCTGGCGCTGGTCCGCGAGGAGCAACTGGATACCGAGGCGACCTGTCAGTTTATCGTCAATTTCTGTATCGATTATTTTACCTCCCCGGTCCCTGAGTCCCAGTTGCTCAAAACCATTGGTCACCAGTTGGGGATGCTGAGGCTGGAACGCAAGGTGTGGCCGGAGCTTGGGCAGTTCGGTCAGCATGGGCTACAGGGCAATACCACTGTCATGAAAAAGCTTCGCCATCAGGTGAAACGTATGGCTGCCGCTGATATGCCGGTATTTGTGCAGGGTGAAATCGGGACAGGCAAAGAGCTGGTGGCCCAGGCGATCCATCAGGCCTCGACCCGGGCCAAGGGGGCCTTCGTCACTGTTAGCTGCGAGGCACTCAATGATTCTTGGTTGATTGACGAGGGCAGCCTGAGCAATGCAGGCCGGTGTTGCTTTGGGGCTGCCGATAAAGGGGTATTATTTCTTGATGAAATCTCCATGTTGGATGATGAGCGCCAGCAAGAGCTACTGCGCTTGTTGCAGGATGGCTGCTTTACGACAGTGTGCGGGCGGCAGGTAACATCGGATCTTCGCCTGATTGTATCAACCCGTCATACGCTCGAAGAGTTACTGGCCGAAGGTAAAATACGCGAGGATCTGTATTATCGCCTGAACGTCCTAGGCTTGGCTGTACCGGCCCTTCGAGATAGGGGAGAAGATATCGTACTGCTGGCGGAGTATCTGCTGCTGAAGTTTGCCCGCCAATATAACAGTATGGCCAAATCCCTGTCGGACGAAGCACAGAAACTGATATTGAGCTACCCGTGGCCGGGTAATGTCCGTGAACTGATCAGTCAGTTGAAGCGGGCGATATTGCTGGCGGAGAGCAAGGTGATCGAAGCCGATCACCTGGATCTCCCGCGGCTGAGTGATGACAAGCAGAGTCTGAAGACGATTCGTGAGGAGTCTGAGCGCTGTGCGTTGCTATCGGTACTGGAGAATAACAAAGGTCAGATTTCTGCTGCCGCCCGTGAGCTGGGCGTATCGCGGGCGACGATGTACCGGTTGCTGAATAAGCATGATCTTGTACCGCCCCCCCGGCATTTCCGACAAAGCTGATGATTGCCGAAAGCGCCTCTGGGCGCTTTTATTGTTTGCTGCTAGCGTTAATCGATTGAGAATAAAGACAAACGTCCCTTTTGTATAAAAATCAGTGATTGTTTTATGCTGCATTATTCATCAGAAAGGCGCTATCTCCGGCGGATATCCATGTTTGGACCTGTTATCTCAGCATAAAGTATTTTTATGCAATTAAGTGCTAATATATGCTTGTTTTATTCGTTCTGCTGGTTAAAATTACCCCAGCTTTATCCCTTTCTTATTTATTACCAGGAGGAAAACATGATGACTATCAGTATCTTGAAATGTCTGCGTCCTGCTGGTGATCTCTTGAAGTACACCAACCACTAACAGCAATTCGCTGTGTAAATGGGCCGCGGATATCTGTCGCGGCGAGTCAAATTGTCAGCTTACTACGGCAGTATCCGTGTCCCTCTTATTATCTAATTAATGGAGAGCACTACTATGCGCCAATCTGTCTATTTACGTATCGCAGTCTTGTTAGTTCGTCTTGACGTCCATCGCGAGGATGCCGCATGGCGTCGCGCACACCGCCGGATCCGTCTGGATATCCCTCACCTGTCTGAGCACTTGCTGCAAGATATCGGTGTGGGTAAAGACTACCGGGTGGAAAACTACCTGTTGTCCGATAAAGCCGGTCGTATGATCCGTCACCTAAGGCGAGAGTATAAGTCTAGACTCGTGACATAATCGTAACGCCTTGCTCTTAATACGTAGCGAGCAAGGCGTAATGGCTAAAGCACAATACTATCAAGCCCCCGTCTGACGGGGGCTTTGCTTTTTCAAAGGATTAAACGGAGGTGCCTACGGGCAAGGGTTGGAGTAGGTGACGCCGACAGCTTCCAGATCGGCCAGCACCTCGTTGCCGAGCGTGAGGTTGACACTGTCGATATTGGCTTCCAGCTGATCGAGGTTGGTGGCTCCTATAATTGTTGATGCGACGAAAGGACGCTGATTGACGAAGGCGAGCGCCATCTTGGCCGGATCCAGACCGTGCCTGTTGGCGACATCGATATAGGCCTGGGTGGCGGCCAACCCCTGCGAATTAAAGTAGCGTGAGAATCGCTCGAACAGGGTGCAACGGGCACCGTCCGGCCGGGCGCCATCGAGATACTTGCCGCTTAGCGTACCGAATGCCAAGGGGGAGTAGGCAAGCAGTTCGACACCTTCATGATGGCTGATTTCCGACAACCCGACCTCGAAGCTGCGGTTGAGCAGGTTATACGGATTCTGGATAGTAATGACCCGAGGAAGGTTGTGCTTCTCGGCAAGGCGAAGAAATGACATAACGCCCCACGGTGTTTCGTTGGAGAGCCCGATATAGCGAATTTTACCGCTTCGCACCAGCTCGGCCAGGGCTTCCAGGCTGTCGGTTAGCGTCACGCCGGAATGATCATCCGCATATTGGTAGTTAAGGCTGCCGAAACAGTTGGTTTCCCGCTGTGGCCAGTGAAGCTGATAGAGGTCGATATAATCGGTTTGCAGCCGGTTGAGGCTGGTTTCGACAGCGTCGTGAATATTACGGCGATCCAGCGCCATATTGTCACGGATATAAGGAAGTCCCCGTGGACCGGCCACTTTGGTCGCCAGTACCACCTTGTCTCGCTTGCCGGATTTGGCTAGCCAGTTACCGATATAGGTTTCGGTCAGTCCCTGCGTCTCGGCTGTTGGCGGGACCGGATACATCTCGGCGGTATCAATAAAGTTGACACCGCGTTCAAACGCGAAATCTAGCTGGCTGTGCGCTTCCGATTCGTTGTTCTGCTCGCCAAACGTCATGGTGCCGAGACAGATTTTGCTGACGTCGAGCGAGGAGTGGGGGAGTCGGTGATATTCCATAAGCCCTCCTTGGACTGATTGCTATCTATTGAATATAACCTGTCTGTCCGTGGGTGAGAAGACCGGTGTTGACCTTGAGCTAGTGGGGAAAGCTGTCGGTTTCACCTTGCCGATATGGTTAACGTGGCACATAGTTATAGACTGATATAACAATAATGTTTGATCGTCAGGGTAAGGATCCGAGGAGCTATAATGAAACTATCGCAGTTGAAGCACTGGCTTAAAGTTGATGATGGCAAAGTCCCTAAATGCATTGTGACCAGCTATGCCGGTTGCTCGGACTATCTGATGGAAGTGGAGTTTAAGCATCAGCTTGAGCCGCTGAAGGATGACAACGACGAAATGGTCCGCTTCCAGTCCATCGAGCAGGTCAAGGATCTCCTCCGTCCGCTGGGGATCACCTCGGTGATATTGCGGGTGACGGATCCCTATGATGAGTTTTCTCCGGACGGAAAGGTCTCTGACTGCCGGGAAGACATGACGATTTCACTGTAAGATGAAATAACGTTCCAGCAGCTCTGCAGTAAAGTGGGTCTTGAGATAAAAGCCGCGGGGCAGGGTCTTTATCGGTTGCCCGTCGGCACCATAGGCCTCTGTTAGCGCCTTGCTGTTGGCAGCCTTTGGCCGAAGCTGCAGGATCTCGCCATGGCGTGCCGTAATTTTCTCGACATGGCCGAGCACGATCATATCCATCAACTCTTCCCAGTCCCGGCGTAAGCGCTGCTCTTCGTCCGGGGACGGGCTCCAAAGCAAGGGAGAACCAACGCGGCGATCAGCCAGGGCAATATCCCGCTCACCCTCCACAGGGATCCACAGTACTCTGGCCAGCTTATGGCGGATATGGCTATTTTCCCAACTGAGGCCCTGAAGGCCAATGAGTGGTGCCACACAAACAAAGGTGGTTTCCAGCGGTTTGCCGTTATAGCCGATCGGGATCGTTTTCAACTCGATACCCAGCTCGATAAAGTCCGGCACGGGCTTGCTGCCAGCGGTGGCGCCGAGGTGCCACTCCAGCAATTGACCGACCCAGCCCTTGTCCCGTTTTAGATCGGGAGGGGTGACAATACCTGCCTCCTTGGCGAGTTCGCCGAGTGACAACCCTGCCAGTTCATGGGCGCGGCTAAGGAGTTCTTGCTCTGTTTGGGGAGTTGGACGCATATCGGTACGAAGGTACTCTAAGGTGAATAGTCGCTGATGCCGAGCATACTAGCATAGCCCCTCTATGCTGATAAGAGTATGGGAAATGATGGGACAACTGTGAATAAATGGGTGGTTAATTTATGCACGATCCTAATTGCGCGGAGTGGATGATCAACACAGAAGGCTATGAGGTTTATTTTTAAGGTGTTGAAAAATATCATTTTAAAGCCGTTTTTGTTGACGGCAGTTTGCTGCTTGGCTTAGCTGGAAAAGGGTTATACAAGCAAAATGTAAGGATCTTTCACAAAGATATCCACAGGATAATTGGATAAATATTTTAATTTCTCACCATCTGGTTATTTATCCAGGTGTTTGTTGGTATTTTATTCGTTGTGCTGGGTGATAAATCAGCAGTTGGCTATGAGCGATGTGGATAAACGCGTTGTTGGTTGATCTTTGACCGATCTGTTTTTTCGGTATGGATGATCATTCAATACCATGGGTTAATTATTTCGTATGATAATTTAATTTGTTGTTTTTATATGTTTTTCTCTAGTATTTCTGATGTGTGTTTTAAAATGGTACGAAACAAAAATTGGCTTGAATCAGGCTGAAATAGAGCTTCTGCACAAATCTATCCACAGAAAGCGTGTATAAATGTGGCATAGGTCTCATTTGTCTGTTTATAAACTCGTCGGCCATTCGAAGTTATCCAGAAACTGAGTGCTAGGTAGGAAAAAACGGTTATTAATTAGAATGTTTGTTTACCCGTTGCATCGTCTGTGAAAAAATCACTGTTAATAGAGATTTATACTTGAGGTCGTCCAGTGATAGATGGCGATGGATACCGCCCTAATGTAGGGATTGTGATCTGTAATAGCCATGGCCAAGTATTCTGGGCTCGACGATATGGACAACACTCCTGGCAGTTTCCGCAAGGCGGCATTGATGAGGGGGAGACCCCGGAACAAGCCATGTATCGCGAACTGTATGAGGAAGTAGGGCTTACCAAGAAAGATGTCCGAATTTTGGCGTCAAGCCGGCATTGGCTACGTTATAAATTACCGAAGCGTCTTGTAAGGTGGGACTCTAAACCTGTTTGTATCGGGCAAAAGCAAAAATGGTTTTTGCTCAGCCTAGAATGTGATGAGTCAAAGGTGAATATGCAGCGTGGCAGCACGCCTGAGTTTGATGGTTGGCGTTGGGTGAGTTACTGGTACCCGGTGCGTCAGGTCGTGTCCTTTAAGCGTGATGTCTACCGGCGGGCACTAAAGGAGTTCGCGGCTATGGCCATGCCTTTCAAAGAGAGAAAAGAGCGCAAGATGAAGCGCAGAGGCAAGCGGGGATAACTCAGGATTACCGGATAAGGTTTACTATGCTGACGCAGCTAAGAGAAATTGTTGAAAAAGTCGCAAGCGCCCCAAATTTAATTGAAGCGCTGGATCAGCTTGTTGTCAGTACCTGCCGGGCAATGAAGACAGACTGTTGCTCTGTCTATATTGCCGATCACGAACGACAGCAGTTTACCCTGATGGCGACGCAGGGACTCACCAAACCCCACTACCAGATTCAGCTGGCTTTCGGTGAAGGGCTGGTGGGGCTGGTCGGCAACCGCGCAGAGCCTATCAATGTTGCCGATGCCCGGCATCATCCCCATTTCAAACATTTTCCCGGTATTGGCGAAGAGTCTTTCGGCTCCTTCTTTGGCACTCCCATTATTCACCAGCGCCAGGTGCTGGGCGTGTTGGTTATCCAGCAGCGGCAGCGACGCGAGTTCGATGAAAGCGAAGAGTCCTTTATGGTTACGCTGGCGGCGCAGCTGGCGGTGATCCTTGCCCATGCCAAGGCCCAGGGAATGTGGCCGGATCAACGTGACGGCCTGCACCTGATTGGTTCGGCTGCCTCGACCGGGGTAGCGGTAGCCCGTGCCTGGTGGGATGATAACCAGCCGCGGCTGGAACAGGTATCACCGGCATCTTGTCTCGATCTGGAGGCAGAGCAGGAAAGGCTAAGTATCGCGATTGAGCTTGCCAGTGCCGAGTTCCGCCGGCTGCGTAAGCGTTTTGACAGTGAGCTACACAAAGAGACGCTGGCTATTTTCGATCTGTTCAGTCACCTGCTCAATGATCCGATGCTGCGCAAAGATCTGTTTGCCAAAATTGCCGCCGGCGATCAGGCCGAGTGGGCGATCCGTCAGGTGGTCGAGGCATATTCCGATCGCTTTGCCAATATGAAAGACGACTACCTTAAAGAGCGGGCGCAGGATATTCGCGAGCTGGGCCAGCGCCTGTTGTTTTTCCTCCATAATGATGATGTTGCCGAGCACCAGTGGGATGAACCGGTTGTTCTGCTGACCCGAGAACTGACAGCGGCTATGCTGGCCAGTATTCCGCGGGACAAGCTGGCAGCGGTTGTCGCCCAGGAAGGTGCCGCCAACTCTCATGCCGCGATCCTATCGCGGGCGCTGGGCCTGCCTGCAATTATGGGGGTCGATTTTGTTCCCGAGAAAGTGCACAA
The DNA here is from genome assembly GCF_050336885.1 of Photobacterium kasasachensis. Lineage (NCBI taxonomy): Bacteria > Pseudomonadati > Pseudomonadota > Gammaproteobacteria > Vibrionales > Vibrionaceae > Photobacterium > Photobacterium kasasachensis. Next base: position 23,739 of record NZ_JAKJSH010000021.1, on the reverse strand, counting down.
CTGCAAGGTCATTGTTGACGGGTACCGGGGAGACTTTCTGGTTAATCCTAACCGTCATGTCCTCGCAGAATATAACCGGCTGCTCAAGGAAGAAGACGAGCTGACCAAAACGGTCGAGGAGGAACTCGGCAAGGCATCCTATACCCAGGATAATCAGCGGATTCATATTCATCTGAATGCAGGCCTGAGCGCCGATACCAGTATTGCCGTGAATCAGGGGGTTGATGGGGTCGGGCTGTATCGAACCGAAGTGCCTTTCTTGTTGCAGCGTAGTTTTCCGTCGGAAGAAGAGCAAACGGTACAGTATCGGGCTATCTTATCTACCTACCGTGATAAGCAGGTGGTGATGCGGACCCTGGATGTTGGGGGCGACAAGCCTTTGCCGTATCTGGCTATCGAAGAGGATAACCCTTTTCTGGGCTGGCGGGGGATCCGCTTTACGCTCGATCATCCCGAAATTTTTCTGATCCAGGTCCGGGCCATGCTCAAGGCCAGTATCGGCCTTGAGAATATGGATATTTTGCTCCCGATGATATCTGGTATTGCCGAGCTGGACGAGTCGAAGGTCTTGATCGAGCGCGCCTTTGTCGAAGTGGCAAAATATGCTGAAGAGCAGGGGAAAGAACTGAAGCGGCCTCGGATCGGTATCATGATCGAGGTGCCGTCGATTTTGTACCAATTGTCGGCGCTGAAAGGAAAGGTCGATTTTATATCGGTCGGCAGCAACGACCTGACGCAATATTTACTCGCCGTTGACCGGAACAATTCCCGGGTTGCGAGTGTCTATGATGCATTGCATCCGGCCGTGCTCCATGCCATGAAGCATATTATCGATACCAGCCGGGGGTTGAATATCCCGGTTAGTGTCTGTGGCGAACTGGCCGGTGATCCGATTGGAGCGCTGTTGCTGGTGGGAATGGGTTATCGCTCCCTGAGTATGAACACCCGCAATGTAGCCCGGATTAAATATATTTTGCGCCATATTTCGGTGAGCGAAATGGAGCAGTTAAGCCGATTTGCTTTGCAGGCGACATTCGCTGATGATGTACGTGCCCAAACAACGGAGTTTGTTGACGAGCGCGGTTTGGGTGGCTTTATCCGTGCCGGTAAGTAGTAGGTTAAGATGATAGATAATGCGTTATGGTTGTTTGCCATGTGCCTGGTTCTGGGCAGTGGCGTTGGCTTGCTGGCTGGTTTGCTCGGTATCGGAGGCGGACTGGTAGTGGTGCCTGCACTGGTATGGCTGTTGCCTCGGGCAGGAATCGGCAGTGAGCTGGTAATGCATATTGCATTGGCGACCTCACTGGCCAGTATTGTACTGACCTCTGGCTCGTCAGCCCGTAATCACATCAGACTGGGAAATGTTGATTTCTCGATTGTGAAAACACTGGCACCTGGGGTGATTATCGGTGGCCTTGGCGGTAGCGTGATCGCCGAGCTGGTGCCGACGGCACTGCTGCCGAGAATTTTTGCCGTGATTGTGCTGCTGTTGGCACTGCAAATGCTGGCGTCGATGCGTTTTACCAATATGCGCCCTTTGCCCGGGCCTATGGCGACGGTATGTAGTGGCGGGATCATTGGGGTTGTGTCGAGTCTGGCCGGGATTGGCGGAGGATCGTTGACCGTGCCTTACCTCAGCTTGCACGGTGTTGAAATGCGCCGCGCGATCGGCAGTGCCTCACTGTCGGGGGCACTGATTGCGGTAGCGGGAATGGTGGGATTTATTACCGCGGGGATCGGTGACGAGACGCTGCCGCCGATGAGTATTGGTTATGTGTATCTTCCGGCATTGCTCGGTATTGTAATGACCTCAATGCTCACGACCCGTTATGGTGCTGCTTTGGTCAGCCGTTTGCCGACCATGACATTGAAAAAGATATTTGCCGTCTTCTTGCTGTTTATCAGCTTGGAGATGTTTTTGGGATAATTGATTAGGACGGGAAGAGCGCAAACGGTGCGTTTTCTTTCCTCCCTGCTTTCTGAGATAGATTGAATGAGCCAAGGTTATTTGACGTTTCCAAACATTGACCCGATTTTGATTGAGATTGGCCCGCTAGCGATACGCTGGTACGGCTTGATGTATCTGCTGGGGTTTGTCTTTGCCATGTGGCTGGCTAACCGCCGGGCGGATAAGCCGGGTAGCGGCTGGACCCGGGAGCAGGTCAGCGACCTGTTGTTTGCCGGCTTCCTCGGTGTCGTCCTTGGCGGGCGTATCGGCTATGTGCTCTTTTATAACTTCGACCTGTTTTTGGATAATCCGCTCTATCTGTTTAAGGTATGGACGGGCGGCATGTCGTTCCATGGCGGATTGCTCGGTGTCATTACCGCGATGTTCTGGTATGCCTATAAGCACGGGCGAACCTTTTTCAACGTAGCAGACTTTGTCGCACCACTGGTGCCGTTTGGTCTGGGAGTTGGCCGCTTGGGCAACTTTATCAATGGTGAGTTATGGGGACGAACATCGGATGTTCCATGGGCCATGGTGTTTCCGACTGGCGGACCGCTTCCACGCCACCCGTCCCAGCTCTATGAGTTTTTCCTCGAGGGCCTGGTATTGCTGATTATCCTGAACTTGTTTATTCGCAAACCGCGCCCTGCCGGGGCGGTGTCGGGGCTGTTCCTGTTCGGTTACGGTAGTTTCCGTTTTATCGTCGAGTACTTCCGTGAACCGGATGCCCATTTGGGGCTGTTTGGCGGTTGGATTAGCATGGGGCAGATCTTGTCTTTGCCGATGGTGATCGGTGGTTTGCTGATGATGCTGTGGGCGTATAAAACCCAGCCGAGAAATACCACCGCGTAAGCGCAGACGTTTTGACCAAGGCAGCACTCAAGGGTGCTGCCTTTTTTGTATTCTGATAATATTGGGCGCAACTGTACCTTACTGGTACAGCTGAGAAATTAACGGGCAGGATGATGAAACAATATTTGGATCTGTGTCAGCGGATTGTCGATGACGGTGTATGGATTGAGAATGAACGAACCGGCAAGCGTTGCCTGACAGTGGTAAATGCAGACTTGACCTATGATGTGGCAAATAACCAGTTTCCTTTGATCACAACCCGCAAGAGCTACTGGAAAGCGGCTATTGCGGAGTTGCTGGGCTATATTCGTGGTTATGACAATGCCGCCGACTTCAGGGCCCTGGGAACCAAGACCTGGGACATGAATGCCAACGACAACCAGGCGTGGCTGAACAACCCGCACCGCAAGGGGCACGATGACATGGGCCGGGTATACGGGGTTCAGGGGCGGAGCTGGCGCAAGCCGGATGGCTCGACCATCGATCAGCTGCGCAAGATTGTCGATGATCTCAGCCGGGGCATTGATGACCGCGGCGAGATCCTGACGTTCTATAACCCGGGTGAGTTTGATATGGGCTGTCTGCGCCCGTGCATGCACACCCACACGTTCTCGTTACTGGGCGATACCCTGTATCTGACCAGCTATCAGCGTTCTTGCGATGTGCCGCTTGGCCTGAACTTCAACCAGATCCAGGTCTATACCCTGCTGGCATTAATGGCACAGATCACGGGCAAGAAGCCGGGTCAGGCTTACCACAAGATCATCAACGCCCACATCTACGAAGACCAACTGGAGCTTATGCGAGATGTCCAGCTTAAACGCGAGCCGTTTCCTTCACCTCAGCTGAATATCAACCCAGACATCAAAACGCTGGAAGATTTGGAAACCTGGGTGACGATGGATGACTTTGAAGTAGTGGGCTACCAGCACCACGAGCCAATCAGGTACCCTTTTTCTGTATAAAACTGTTTCCCGGGGTAACAAATAAACACAGCTGAAATACTTTGCTTGCCCGGAACAGAAATGCAGAACAACAAAAAGCCCCGCAATGCGGGGCTTTTTTGATGGACCGTTGGTAGCGGTTGCGAGGACTTAGGCCGTCACTGCCAGGATAGTACTTGGAATTGCAACAAAGACGAGGCCAAGGTAGCCGGCAACAGCCATTTTGTTCTTGGTCGCCAGCTCACCCAGGAAGAAAGCGGCTTTCAGTGGTAGCTCACGTAGTAGCGGGATACCAAAGATAAACAGGGTTGCCAGCACGTTGAACGACAGGTGTACCAGAGCAATTTGCAGGGCAAATACCGCATTGTCGCCAGAGATTGCCGTTGCAGCCAGCAGGGCTGTGATACACGTACCGATGTTGGCTCCCAGGGTGAAAGGATACACATCACGTACCTTCAGCACTCCGGTACCTACTAGCGGTACCATCAGGCTGGTCGTCGTAGAAGAAGACTGAACCAGAATCGTCACGATTGAACCAGAGGCGATACCGTGAAGCGGGCCACGGCCGATTGCACTCTTGAGGATTTCACGGGCACGGCCAACCATCAGGCTGCGCATTAGCTTGCCCATAGCCGTAATGGCTACGAAGATCAGAGCAATACCGATGAAAATCAGAACGACGCCACCCATGTTGCCAAATGCTTCCAGTGGGCCTTTTACGACTTCCACGGCAGGCTTGGTTAGCGGCTTCATGAAGTTAAGTCCCTTCATGCTCATATCGCCAGCATCCATCATAGGCGATACCAGCCATGACGATACTTTGTCTAGCAGGCCGAACATCATCTCTAGTGGCAGGAAGATCACAACAGCAAGTAGGTTGAAGAAGTCGTGGACTGTTGCGCTTGCAAACGCACGACGGAACTCATCCTTGCAGCGTGCATGGCCAAGGCTAACCAGGGTGTTGGTCAGGGTTGTACCGATGTTGGCACCCATTACCATTGGGATTGCCGTCTCAACCGGCAGGCCGCCAGCAACAAGGCCGACGATGATTGAAGTAACAGTACTGGACGACTGAATAAGCGATGTTGCCACCAGACCAATCATCAGACCGGCGATAGGGTGGGAAGCAAATTCAAACAGCGTTTTAGCCTGTTCGCCTACCGACCATTTAAAGCCGCTGCTGACCATTGAGACAGCAACAAGTAGAACGTACAGCATGAACGCCAGGTTTGCCCAGCGGACCCAGCGCATAGAGCTGTTCATTGGCTCAGCAGTAGTGGCTTGGGTAGTCATAATCATTTCTCCATGACAAGAAGATGTCGTTTGGGTTTCATTTATTTGAAATCTGGAGGCGATGGTAGAGATCGAATATTTCAGAAATATGACACTGTCTGTCATAAAGTATATTTGTGCTTATTTTGTGACCAGAAAGACGATAAAGAAGTGTAATTATTACTTTACCTTTCGACTTAAGGTGTTGTTTTTATTGTGTTATTATTATTTGTCTGAAATCCGTAATAAACGAGATATTTTGCTCCTTAATGAGTGAAAATCAGCTATTTTTTCCATCTATTGAGCAAATTGGCAGTAGGAAATAAGACGCTTTATGACAGCATAAAATTTATTATGCGGATATTACTTTGTTATGGCTCCAATAATTCGGTTTTTCCGAGTCTTAATCTCTAAACAAACGATTTCCCACATCAGTAGTGTGACGACTAAACTAAATTTACACATTCGTTGTGATATTTGTTTCATGTAAAGGAGTTACGGTCGATGACCGATGCAATTCGTAATTTTCTGAAATTAGAGTCCGCCGGCGGCATTATTTTGATTATCGCTGCTGCGATCGCAATGATGGTTGCGAACTCGCCATTGGAGCCTCTTTACAACGGGACGCTGCATTCCTACGTTGCAGGTCTCTCTGTATCGCATTGGATCAACGATGGTCTGATGGCTATTTTCTTCTTGCTGATTGGCTTGGAAGTAAAGCGTGAGCTGATCGAAGGCGCACTAAATACGAAAGAGAAAGCGATCTTCCCGGCAATTGCTGCTGTTGGTGGAATGGTTGCACCGGCTTTGGTCTACTTTGCCTTTAACTTTTCCGACCCTATGGCGGCCAAAGGCTGGGCAATTCCTGCCGCGACCGATATTGCCTTTGCATTAGGTGTGATGGCACTGCTGGGGCCGCGAGTACCGGTATCGCTAAAAGCCTTCTTGCTGGCGCTGGCGATTATTGATGACCTTGGCGTTATCGTCATTATTGCGCTGTTCTACAGCAGCGACCTGTCTACCATCGCATTGGCTGTGGCCTTCGCGGCGACGACAGCACTGTTTGTCATGAATGCCAAGAATGTTACCAAGTTGTCCTGGTATATAGTCGTTGGTTTGATCCTGTGGTTTAGTGTGTTGAAATCTGGCGTACATGCCACGCTGGCCGGTGTTGTACTTGGCTTTGCGATTCCGCTCTCGGGTGAGGATGGTAGCTCTGAGAAGCACTCGCCGCTGAAGCACCTGGAGCATGCTCTGCACCCGTATGTTGCGTTCCTGATTCTGCCGTTGTTTGCATTCGCCAATGCCGGTATCTCACTGGAAGGCGTATCGGTTGAAAGCCTGACATCGATGCTGCCGCTCGGTATTGCCCTCGGTCTGCTCGTTGGTAAGCCGCTGGGGATCTTCTCGGCGAGCTACCTGGCGGTGAAGAGCGGCATTGCGAAACTGCCTGACGGCATCGGCTTTACGCATATTTCGGCAGTGTCAGTGCTGTGTGGTATTGGCTTTACCATGTCTATCTTTATCTCGTCGCTGGCTTTTGTCGGCGCACCTGATGACTTCAGCACCTACTCGCGTCTAGGGATTTTGTTGGGGTCAACGTTATCAGCGGTATTGGGTTATTTCTTACTGAGCCGTTCTCTGCCAAAAACGGAGGCATAATATGAAGCGTTATCTTCTAACCGTTGCATTACTGACATCATCAGCAGCCATCGCGGCACCTGATTATGACAGTTGCATCAATAACAGTAACACGGAAGTTTGTCAGGCCTACCTGGCCGGTCTTAGCCATGGTAAGGCTAGCGTTGAAGACACCGCGATGATTGAGCAGGATGAGACATTCCGCTCACGCGCGCTGGAGCAACGTGTAGGAGAGCGTTACCGTAAGACTGTCCAGTTCGAGAAAAAGTCGATTCAGTCGACAAACTGACGAGATATATGCTCGCTTAATCATTCCCGCGATGATTATGGTTGAAGACCCCGGAGGCACAGCGTAAGCTGCGCGTCTGGGGTTTTTTATATCTGGGAAGTTAGCAAAACAGGATGTCTCATCTAAATTACAACCACCTCTATTATTTCTGGATGGTTTGCAAGCAGGGCTCGGTAACCAAAGCCGCGGACGCCTTGTTTCTGGCCCCGCAGACGGTTACCGGTCAGATCCGGGCATTGGAAGAAAGGCTCAAGGGCAAGCTGACCAAACGCGTCGGACGGAACATCGAGCCGACCGAGCTGGGGCAGCTCGTGTTTAAGTATGCCGACAAGATGTTTGACCTGAGCTACGAGATGCTGGATATCGTTAACTATACCCAGCGTGAAAACCAGTTGCTGGAAGTAGGGGTCGCTGATGCACTCTCCAAGCGCCTTGTTAGCAAAATCTTGCTTGAAGGGGTCCCGGAAGACGAGCGGATTCACCTTCGCTGTTATGAGTCAACCCACGAGATGCTGCTGGAGCAGCTCTCGCAACACAAGCTGGATATGATCCTCTCGGACTGTCCGGTGGACTCGACCCAAAGCCCTGGCCTGTATAGTAAAAAGCTGGGTGAGTCGACCATGAGTTTTTTCTGTTCCAAGCCGGCCAAGGCACTTAACTTTCCCGCCTGTATCGAAGATTACAAGCTGCTGGTGCCGGGGCGCCGTACCGCCATGGGCCGCAAGTTGCACCATTGGTTTGATCAGCAGGGGATCACCCCGAACATTCTCGGTGAGTTTGATGATGCCGCGCTGATGAAGGCGTTCGGCTCCTACCACCAGTCCATGTTTGTTGCGCCTTCTATCTATGCCATGGAGATTGTTGAGTCCAATACCATCTGCGAAGTGAAGCGGGTGAAGGAGATCAAGGAAGAGTATTATGTGATTTTTGCAGAACGCATGATCATGCACCCGGCGGTAAAGAAGATCTGCGAGGCAGATTTCGGTAAGATGTTTAAATAATGTTGCTAATTTCCGGCTGTTAGCACGGAAATTCAACATTGATGGCTAGTAAACCCGGCATAAATTAAGTACATTAGCATTAACTTAATTTTAATAATGGTGGAAGAATGGAACTGCAGCAGATGGAGCAGAATGCTCCCAAGGCCGTAGCATTGCTGAAAGCCATGGCGAATGAACGACGTTTGTTTATTCTGTGCTACTTGCTGGAAGGGGAAATGTCCGTGGGAATGATGAGTGACAAGCTGGGCTTGAGCCAGTCTGCACTCTCTCAGCATTTGGCATGGCTTCGTCGAGACGGGTTGGTTGAGACCAGGAAAGTGGCTCAGACGGTTTACTATCGCCTCAAGAGCGAAGAAGTTCGGGCGATGATCGAGCTGCTGCACAAAATGTATTGCAGTGCAGAAAATACCAATGAAGCGTAAGGTCTGAATTTCAGGCATAAAAAAACCGGCTGATGCCGGTTTTTTTAATGCTCAATCGCAACTCTTCAATTAAAGAGCTTTGATTTTCGCAGCTAGACGTGCTTTATGACGTGCAGCCTTGTTTTTGTGGATCAGGCCTTTAGTAGCCATGCGGTCCATAACAGGTTGCATTTCAGCGAACGCCTGAGAAGCAGCTTCTTTGTTGCCAGCTTCGATAGCAGCGATAACTTTTTTGAAGAAAGTGCGCATCATTGAACGACGGCTAGCATTGTGCTGGCGACGTTTCTCAGAAGTGATAGCACGTTTCTTAGCAGATTTGATATTTGCCAAGGGTGTAACTCCCAAATTCTTGGTACGGTGACAATTTAAGGCCGAGGACTATGCCTGCAAAACCAAAGATTGTCAAATGATTTGTGCAAATAACCGCCTAACCAACAGAGTTGGCACTTGCGGATTAACACGGTTAATATGGCGGCAGATTTTACCAGCTTTTCGCCCTGTAAGTCACCTTTCTGGGCTATCTTTATGAGGTTTTTTTTGTGAGTAAGCGTCTTTTGCGCTCCGGACTGATAGTCAGCACTATGACTTTGGTCTCTCGGGTGCTGGGTTTGGTGCGAGATGTGGTGGTGGCTAACCTGATGGGAGCAGGAGCCGCGGCAGATGTTTTCTTCTTTGCCAACAAAATCCCTAATTTTTTACGTCGTCTGTTTGCCGAGGGGGCCTTTTCCCAGGCATTTGTCCCGGTACTGACAGAAAGCCATGCTTCTGAAGATATGGACAAGACCCGGCTGCTGATTGCGCGGGCCTCGGGTACCCTGGGGGTTATCGTATCGGTCGTGACCTTGTTTGGGGTGCTGGGCTCCGGGATTGTGACCGCCCTGTTCGGTGCCGGTTGGTTTCTTGACTGGTTAAACGATGGACCGTCGGCCCCCAAGTTCGAGCTGGCCAGCCTGCTGCTGAAAATTACCTTTCCTTATTTATGGTTTATTACCTTTGTTGCCCTGTCCGGGGCGATTCTCAACACCTTGGGTAAGTTTGCCGTTTCGTCTTTTACTCCGGTGTTTCTCAATGTCGCGATCATTGGCTGTGCGTGGTTTTTGGCTCCCAATCTGGAGCAGCCGGAAATCGGCCTGGCTATCGGGGTCTTTCTGGGGGGGCTAATACAGTTTTTGTTCCAGATCCCCTTCCTATATAAAGAGGGAATGCTGGTTAAGCCGCAATGGGGATGGAACGATCCTGGCGTTACCAAAATCCGCACTCTGATGATCCCGGCCCTGTTCGGGGTCTCCGTCAGCCAGATTAACCTGTTGTTTGATACCTTCATTGCCAGTTTCCTGATGACTGGCTCGATTAGCTGGCTGTACTACTCGGACCGTTTGCTGGAGTTCCCGCTCGGGTTGTTCGGGATTGCGATAGCCACGGTGATCCTGCCGGCCCTGTCTCGCAAGCATGTCGAGAAGAGCAGCGAGCATTTTGCCCAGACCATGGACTGGGGCGTCCGCATGGTATTGCTGCTGGGGATCCCTGCGATGCTGGGACTGATGGTGCTGGCCAAGCCGATGCTGATGGTGCTGTTTATGCGTGGGGAATTTTCCCCAGCGGATGTCGAACAGGCGTCGCTGTCGTTGCTCGCCTATGCGTCAGGGTTATTAAATTTCATGCTAATCAAAGTGTTGGCTCCGGGCTATTATGCACGCCAGGACACCAAGACGCCGGTGCGCTACGGCATTATCGCGATGCTGACCAATATGGTGTTTAATGCGATTTTTGCCTACCTGTATGGCTACATCGGACTGGCATTGGCAACGGCACTGTCGGCGCTGGTGAATGCCTCCTTACTCTACCGAGGCCTCCACCGTGCCAATGTCTACCGGGTATCAAAAACAACATTGCTGTTTGTCCTGCGTCTGGTGTTTGCCGGGGCGGTGATGGTTGCAGCCCTGTTGTGGCTGTTGCCGGCTATGAGCCAGTGGCTGGCCTGGAGCCTGAGCTACCGGGTTCTCTGGTTGGCTGGTCTGATTGCTCTCGGTGCTGCGGCCTATTTGGTGACGGTGCTTGTACTGGGAGTCCGTCTGCACCATCTGAAGGCCGAGGGATGATTGCCTCTATTAATGTGGTGAACTAGTCAGAATCTGATTCAGATTGGTATGATGGGCGCAGAGTAGTATATAATCCGTCAGTTTTTCACTCTGCGAAAATGAAAGCGGCGCATGGAATTAATCCGAGGTATACATAATATCAAGCCAGAGCATCACGGTAACGTGTTGACGATTGGTAATTTTGATGGTGTTCACTTAGGCCACCAGGCGGTGCTGCGCCGGGTTCTGGCCAAAGCGCATGAGCTGGGATGCCCGGCCACGGTAATGAGCTTCGAACCGCAGCCGATGGAACTATTCGCAGGTGAAAAGGCGCCGGCAAGGCTGACACGTTTTCGTGATAAGTACTTGCAGTTGAAGCAAGTTGGTGTAGATCGTTTGCTTTGCGTCAATTTTAATGCCCATTTTGCCGATATGTCGGCGCAAGATTTTGTTCGCCGCTTGTTGGTCGAGCAATTGGGTGTTAAGTTTCTGGTAGTCGGCGATGATTTTCGCTTCGGCAAGGGCCGCAGCGGAGATTTTGCTATGCTGGTAGCAGCCGGCAAGGAATATGGCTTTACCGTTGTCAGCACACAGAGTTTCTGTGTTTCTGAACAAAGGGTCAGCAGCACGGCGATTCGCCAGGCGCTGGCAAGTGACAACTTGCAGCAGGCCGAGGTGATGCTGGGCCGCCCGTATAGTATAAGCGGGCGGGTATCCCACGGACGAAAACTTGGCCGTACAATCGGCTTCCCGACGGCAAATGTTCCTCTCAAACGGCGTGTGTCACCGGTGTCCGGTGTCTATGCGGTCGAGGTCTTCGGCGTCGAAGGTGCTCCCGTTCCGGGAGTGGCCAATGTCGGCCGGCGGCCGACAGTCAATGGTGTACGCCAGCAACTAGAAGTACACCTGTTTGATTTCCAGTCTGATCTCTACGGGCATCAGATTGAAGTCGTGCTGCACTATAAGCTGCGTGACGAAATAAAATTTGAATCATTTGATGCGCTAAAAGCGCAAATAGAGCGTGATGCTCAAACGGCACGGGTGTGGCTGTCTGAGCGTAATAATGTCCAACTTCGCCCAAGTAACGGAATCGAGAATCAATGAGCGACTATAAAGATACCCTGAACCTGCCTGAAACAGGGTTTCCGATGCGAGGCAATCTAGCCAACCGTGAGCCTGCGATGCTTAAGCGTTGGTATGATGAAGATCTTTACGGTGAGATCCGTAAAGCCAAGAAGGGTAAAAAATCCTTCGTATTACACGATGGCCCTCCATATGCCAACGGTGATATTCACATTGGTCACGCACTGAACAAGATTCTTAAAGACATTATTATTAAGTCAAAGACTCTTTCTGGCTTTGATGCACCTTATATCCCGGGCTGGGACTGCCACGGTCTGCCAATCGAACTGATGGTAGAGAAGAAAGTCGGCAAGCCGGGCCACAAAGTGACGGCTGCGGAGTTCCGCGAGAAGTGCCGTACCTATGCTGCCGGTCAGGTAGAAGGCCAGAAAGAAAGCTTCATTCGCCTGGGGGTACTGGGTGAGTGGGACAAGCCTTACCGTACAATGGATTTTGCAACAGAAGCGAACATCATTCGTTCTCTGGGCAAGATTGCCGATCAGGGCCACCTGCTAAAAGGTTTCAAGCCTGTTCACTGGTGTACGGACTGTGGTTCTGCATTGGCAGAAGCGGAAGTTGAGTATAAAGATAAAGTCTCGCCATCTATCGACGTGAAGTTCAAAGCTGTCGATGAAGCGGCCGTTGTTGCCAAGTTTGGCTGTGCGGATGGCCACGAAGGCCAGGGTGATGTCTCGATTGTTATCTGGACAACAACACCTTGGACACTGCCGGCGAACCGTGCGGTTGCTATCCGTGATGATCTTGAATATGTGCTGATCCAGACTGAAGTCAGCTCTGATGGTGAACAAGCGCCTCAGCGTCTGATCGTCGCGGCTGAGCTGGCAAAAGAGGTTATGGATCGCGCCGGTATCGAGCACTTCCACAACCTTGGCTTCTGTAAAGGTGCGGATCTGGAGCTAATGCGCTTCAACCACCCGTTCTACAGCTTTGACGTACCGGCAATCCTTGGCGATCACGTCACAACCGAATCGGGTACTGGCTGTGTACATACCGCGCCTGGCCACGGTCAGGAAGACTTTGTTGTCGGCCAGAAGTATGGTCTTGAAGTGGCTAACCCAGTCGGTAGCAACGGTGTGTATCTGCCTGATACTGAACTGTTTGCCGGCCAACACGTATTCAAAGCCAACGATGCTGTAGTTGAAACGCTGAAAGAGCACGGTGCGCTACTTCACCACCATGCCTATGAGCATAGCTACCCGCATTGCTGGCGCCACAAGACGCCGATCATTTTCCGTGCAACACCACAGTGGTTTGTATCGATGGATCAGGCGGGTCTACGTGCCAAGGCACTAGAAGAAATCAAAAACGTACAGTGGATGCCGGAGTGGGGCCAGAGCCGTATCGAAGGTATGGTTGAAGGCCGTCCGGAGTGGTGTATCTCACGCCAGCGTACCTGGGGTGTGCCGATTGCCCTGTTCGTTCATAAAGAAACACAGGAACTTCACCCGAACTCGCCTGAGCTGATTGAAAAAGTTGCCAAGCTGGTTGAAGAGAAAGGTATTCAGGCATGGTGGGATCTTGACCACGCCGAGCTGATGGGTGAAGAAGACGCAGCAAACTACGAGAAGGTACTGGATACCTTGGATGTATGGTTTGACTCTGGTGTTACCCACTTCTCAGTGGTTGATAGCCGCGAAGAGTACAACGGCAACGCAGCCGATCTGTACCTGGAAGGTTCGGATCAGCACCGTGGCTGGTTCCAGTCGTCGCTGATTTCGTCTGTGGCGATGAAAGGCAAGGCACCTTACAACCAGGTTCTGACTCACGGTTTCGTGGTTGACGGCCAGGGCCGCAAGATGTCGAAGTCTATTGGTAACGTCGTTGCACCTAAAGATGTCACCAACAAGCTGGGTGCCGACATTCTGCGCCTATGGGTTGCCTCGACTGACTATACGGGCGAAGTGGCTGTTTCTGATGAAATCCTTAAGCGTTCTGCTGATGCATACCGCCGTATCCGTAACACGGCACGTTTCTTCCTGGCCAACCTGAGCGGTTTCAACCCAGAGACAGATCTGGTAGCACCGGAAGAGATGGTGGCGCTGGACCGTTGGGCGGTGGGCCGAGCAATGGCGGCGCAGGAAGAAATCATCAAAGCGTATGATGAGTACAACCTGCACACAGTTACTCAGCGCCTGATGCAGTTCTGTTCTATCGAAATGGGCTCTTTCTACCTTGATGTGATCAAGGACCGCCAGTACACCGCGAAGAGTGGTGGCCACGCGCAGCGTAGCTGTCAGACGGCGCTATATTACATCGTCGAGGCACTGGTTCGCTGGATGGCACCGATTATGTCGTTCACTGCCGATGAGATCTGGAACGAGATGCCGGGTGAGCGCGAGAAGTTCGTATTCACGGGCGAGTGGTTCGACGGCCTGTTCGGCCTGGGTGAAGGCGAAGAGCTGAACAACGAGTTCTGGGCTGAGATCCAGCAGGTACGTGGTGCCGTGAACAAGCTGCTTGAAGGTGCGCGTAAAGATAAAGTGATTGGTGGTGCTCTGCAGGCAGAAGTCACCCTTCATGCTAACGAAGCACTGGCAGCGAAGCTGAACAAGCTGGAAGACGAGCTGCGCTTTGTGATGCTGACATCGAAAGCGGAAGTCGTGGTTGCCGACAGCAAGCCGGAAGGTGCGCAGGATACTGACGTTGAAGGTCTGTTCGTGACAGTTGCGGCTTCGGAAGCGGCGAAGTGTGACCGTTGTTGGCACCATGTGGCCGATGTGGGCACGATCGAAGGGCACGAAGAAGTATGTGGTCGCTGTGTGAGCAACATCAGCGGCGAAGGTGAAGAGCGTAAGTTTGCCTAATGACTAAGTTATCGCCGAAACAAACGCTGTCGCTTAAACAATCTGGAGTTCGCTGGCTGTGGCTGGCAGCTCTGGTGTTTGTACTCGACATTGGCAGCAAGCTCCTGGTCATGAATACCATGGAATACGGTTGGCCTAACCGTATTGAGCTGTTGCCGTTCTTCAATCTGCTTTATGTCCATAACTACGGGGCGGCATTTAGCTTTTTGAGTGATGCGGGAGGTTGGCAGCGCTGGTTGTTTACGGCGATTGCACTGGCGGTATGTAGTCTGTTGGTATTCTGGATGCGTCGTTCTCCGGCGTCGAACCGATTGGCCAACAGCGCCTATGCCCTGATCATTGGTGGTGCACTCGGTAATCTGTTTGATCGCCTGTATCATGGCTTTGTTGTTGACTTCCTTGATTTTTACGTCGGAACCCATCATTGGCCGGCATTCAATATTGCCGATATTGCTATTTGCTGTGGTGCCGGGCTGATTATTTTGGAAGGCTTCTTAGCTGACAAGAATAAACAACCAGTTAACCGCTAAAAGCCGTTACAAGCTATAACCCTGAGCGCTGTCCGTTGATACGGGCGGCGCTTTGTTGTTAAATGGGCGGATAAAATATAACGGACACTACACAAAAGGACCCTACATGTCGGTAATTACGGAAAGCAGTGAAGTACTGATGCACTTTGCCATCAAGCTGGAAGATGGCTCGGTAGCAGAGTCGACCCAGGCGATGGGGAAGCCGGCAAAATTCCGGATGGGTGATGGTAGCCTGACGGATAATTTTGAAAAGTGTCTATTGGGATTGGTCGCAGGCCAGACAAGCAGTTTTACGCTTGAGCCGGAAGATGCATTTGGTCTGTCCAACCCCGATAACATCCACCATGTGGATTTAGCCAGGTTCGGAGCCGATGCGCCGGCCGAGGTGGGAACCATCATCGCTTTTGCCGGCCCTGATGGTAACGATATTCCCGGAATTATAACTGACGTTGTCGGTGACTCGGTGACTGTTGACTTCAATCACCCGCTTGCAGGACAACGTGTCACCTTTGATGTCGAAGTTGTGACCATAGATAATTAAGAGCTGTTAGCAATGAAAATCTTATTAGCCAATCCACGCGGCTTTTGCGCCGGTGTTGACCGTGCCATCAGTATTGTCGAGCGCGCACTCGAAATGTATCAGCCGCCAATCTATGTCCGCCATGAAGTCGTCCATAACCGTTTTGTGGTTGAGGGGCTCAAGCAGCGTGGTGCTATTTTTGTCGAAGAGCTGCATGAAGTCCCTGATGACAATATTGTGATTTTCTCTGCCCACGGCGTCTCGCAGGCGGTGCGCAACGAAGCCAAAGCCCGTCAACTGACGGTATTCGACGCAACCTGTCCGCTGGTAACCAAGGTCCATATGGAAGTGGCTCGAGCCAGCCGCCGCAATATGGAAGTTGTCCTGATCGGCCATGCCGGCCACCCTGAAGTCGAAGGGACCATGGGGCAATATGCCAGCGAAACCGGCGGGATGTATCTGGTCGAGACACCGGAAGATGTGGATAAGCTAACAGTCAAAGATCCATCTAACTTGCATTATGTTAGCCAGACGACCCTGTCGGTAGATGAAACGGCGGATGTGATCGACAAGCTGCGCCAGGTGTTCCCGGACATTCAGGGGCCGCGTAAAGACGATATCTGCTATGCCACCCAGAATCGCCAGGACGCAGTGCGCGAAATGGCCGAGACTGTCGATGTGATGATCGTGGTGGGGTCGAAAAACTCCTCGAACTCCAACCGCTTGCGCGAACTGGCAGAAAAGCTCGGTACGCCGGGATTCCTGACGGACTGCCCGGAAGATGTCGAGGCTGTCTGGTTTGAAGGCAAAAGCAAGGTCGGTGTTACTGCGGGCGCATCGGCACCGGAAGAGCTGGTCAACCAGATCATTGAGCGCATCCGGCAGTTGAGCGGTGCGGAAGTGGAAGAGCTAAGCGGCCGTGAAGAAAATATGTTCTTCGAAGTACCGCGTGAGCTACAGGTTAAAAATGTCTAGCTAGACGGTACAAATCGAATCTCAAATTAAGCCCCGGCCACTGCCGGGGCTTTTTTTATATTCACCAACAGGCTACATTGTCGTAATACAAACAAGATCCAGAAACAGGGAGACTAGACGCAATGGTTAGAATTGCGATTGCTGGAGCGGCAGGACGCATGGGCCGCCAGCTGCTAAAAGCTACACACCTTTCCGAGCAGGCACTGCTGGGGGCGGCGACAGAACGCAGTGGTTCGACGCTGGTGGGCGCAGATGCCGGTGAGTTGGCCGGTGTCGGGGTTGTATCTGTGGCTATTGTCGATGATTTGGCGGCGGCTAAAGATGACTTCGATGTCCTGATTGATTTTACTGCACCGGTAGCCACGTTGGCGAATATCGAGTTTTGCCGTCAGCATGGCAAGAAAATCGTCATTGGGACGACCGGTTTCAGCGATGACGAGCGCTTGTTGATTGACAAGGCGGCGGAGCATATGCCGGTTGTAATGGCTCCTAACTATAGCGTCGGGGTGAACCTGGTGTTTAAGCTGCTTGAGAAAGCTGCCAAGGTGATGGGCGACTATTGCGATATCGAGGTCATCGAAGCCCACCACCGCCACAAGGTTGATGCGCCGTCGGGAACTGCGATTGGTATGGGCGAGGCGATAGCCGGTGCGATGGGGAACCAGCTCAATGATGTTGCGGTGTATGCCCGTGAGGGGATCACCGGTGAACGCAGCCGGGATGAAATCGGTTTTGCCACAATCCGTGCCGGCGACATTGTCGGCGAGCATACCGCGATGTTTGCCGATATTGGCGAGCGGGTGGAAATTACCCATAAGGCCACAGATCGCATGACGTTTGCCAATGGCGCTGTGCGTGCTGCAGCATGGCTGAACAATAAAGAGCCAGGCTTCTACACCATGCAGGATGTGCTGGGACTGGACGAGCTGTAAGCTGGTTTTTTTAGATTGACTCCCTCTTCTGGGCACCTTGGTGATCCAGAAGAGGTGAGGAGATATGCGCCTTGTTGTCGCCTTTGCATAAACAGTGGTTTGTGTTGTTGTTTTTCTGCTGTTTTATTTTCACTTCCTTTTTTTCTCGCATACTCTCTCTTTTCTTTTGTTTTTGTGCCTCTTAATTTTGTTTTGCGGCCTGAACTGCAAAACCGTGGCTTAACTTTTATATTTTTGGTTTTTTTTCTTGGTTTTGTTGTTTGTGTTGTTTGGTGAATTTTAGCAAACGATAAAATGAGAACGGGTGTCATTCTTTAGGCCTAAAAACCACAGAAAGCTTGTTATTTTTACGCCTTTGGTGGCTTTATGGTGTAAGGTTGATATAAATTAAATTTATTTTTGTCGATTTCTTGACAGAATTATCTGCGATCTCTAGACTGCGCGGAATTTGTCAAAAATCAGCTTGACTCGCTTTTTGACTTTGTATGGAATGGGTAGTTGCAAGTTTATCTGTTTTTGTTGCATGATTATTTTTTTTGGAGGTTGTCTTGAGCAAATCTGCGCTGTTAGTCCTTGAAGATGGGACAGTGTTCCGCGGCGTGTCCATAGGGGCAGATGGTTCGGCCGTTGGTGAAGTTGTTTTTAACACCTCGATGACGGGGTATCAGGAAATTCTCACTGACCCCTCTTATTCCCAACAGATTGTTACTCTTACCTATCCCCATATTGGCAACACCGGAACCAATTCCGAAGACGAAGAATCCTCCTCAATCCACGCGCAAGGCCTGGTCATTCGCGATCTTCCCCTCATTGCTTCAAACTTCCGTAATCAACAATCCCTTTCTGACTACCTTAAATCACAAAACATTGTCGGTATTGCCGATATTGATACGCGTAAGCTGACACGCGTGTTGCGTGAAAAAGGTGCGCAGAACGGCTGCATTATGGCAGGCGACAGCCTGGACGAAGCACTGGCGCTGGCGAAGTCAAAAGAATTTCCTGGCCTGAAAGGCATGGATTTAGCTAAGGAAGTGACCACGGCTGAAACGTACCAGTGGAAGCAGGGGTCATGGACACTGGAAAATGGCTTGCCTGAAGCCAAAGATGATAACGAACTGCCGTATCACGTGGTTGCCTATGATTTTGGTGCCAAACGTAACATCCTGCGTATGCTGGTTGACCGTGGCTGCCGCCTGACGGTAGTCCCGGCCCAGACTTCGGCAGAAGAGGTGTTGGCACTGAACCCGGATGGCGTGTTCCTGTCAAACGGCCCGGGTGATCCGGAGCCTTGTGACTACGCGATTGAAGCCACTAAGGTCTTTTTGGATAAAGGGCTGCCGATTTTCGGTATCTGCCTTGGCCACCAGATCCTGGCACTGGCAAGCGGTGCCCAGACGGTGAAAATGAAGTTCGGCCACCACGGTGCGAACCACCCGGTTAAGGATCTTGACCGCGATGTCGTCATGATCACTTCCCAGAACCACGGTTTTGCCGCTGATGAAGCGACGCTGCCTGATAACCTGCGTGCAACGCACAAGTCGCTGTTCGATGGCTCCCTGCAGGGAATACACCGTACCGACAAGCCAGCATTCAGCTTCCAGGGTCACCCGGAAGCAAGCCCTGGCCCGCATGATGCAGCGCCACTTTTTGATCACTTTATCGAATTAATTAAGCAGCACAGCGCCTAAGCCGGAGTAGTAAGAGATGCCAAAACGTAATGACATTAAAAGTGTTCTGATTCTGGGTGCTGGCCCAATTGTTATCGGTCAGGCCTGTGAGTTTGACTATTCGGGTGCGCAGGCCTGTAAGGCGCTGCGTGAGGAGGGATACCGCGTTATCCTGGTTAACTCCAACCCGGCTACCATCATGACCGACCCGGACATGGCCGATGCCACCTATATCGAGCCGATCCACTGGGAAGTGGTTCGCCGGATCATTGAGAAAGAACGTCCGGACGCTGTACTGCCGACCATGGGTGGTCAGACGGCGCTTAACTGTGCGCTGGATCTTGAAAAGCACGGTGTGCTGGAAGAGTTCGGTGTCGAGATGATTGGTGCAACGGCAGATGCAATCGATAAAGCCGAAGACCGCTCTCGCTTTGACAAGGCAATGAAATCCATCGGTCTTGAATGCCCGCGTGCCGATACAGCGAAAACCATGGAAGAGGCTTACCGAGTGCTCGATATGGTTGGCTTTCCTTGTATCATTCGTCCGTCATTTACTATGGGGGGAACTGGTGGCGGTATCGCGTATAACAAAGAAGAGTTTGAAGAAATCTGCCGTCGCGGTTTGGATCTGTCACCGACCAACGAACTGCTGATTGATGAGTCGCTTATCGGTTGGAAAGAATACGAGATGGAAGTGGTTCGTGATAAGAACGACAACTGCATTATCGTATGCTCAATTGAAAACTTCGATGCCATGGGTATCCATACGGGTGACTCCATCACAGTCGCGCCTGCCCAGACGCTGACTGACAAAGAATACCAGTTGATGCGTAACGCCTCTCTGGCGGTACTGCGTGAAATCGGCGTAGAAACCGGTGGTTCAAACGTTCAGTTTGGTATTAACCCGAAAGATGGCCGGATGGTTATCATCGAGATGAACCCGCGTGTATCCCGCTCTTCTGCGCTGGCATCGAAAGCCACAGGCTTCCCGATTGCTAAAATCGCAGCCAAGCTGGCTATCGGCTTTACCCTTGATGAACTGATGAATGACATTACCGGCGGTGCGACCCCGGCATCGTTCGAACCGACAATCGATTATGTTGTTACCAAGATCCCTCGTTTTAACTTCGAGAAATTTGCCGGTGCCAACGACCGTCTGACGACTCAGATGAAGTCGGTTGGTGAGGTGATGGCGATTGGCCGTAACCAGCAGGAATCGTTGCAAAAAGCCCTTCGCGGCCTGGAAGTTGGTGCGACTGGGTTTGACGAAATGGTTGACCTTGATGCACCGGATTCATTGACCAAGATCCGCCACGAGCTGAAGGATGCCGGTGCCGAGCGCATTTGGTACGTTGCTGATGCCTTCCGTGCCGGCCTGTCGGTAGACGGTGTGTTCAACTTGACCAACATCGACCGTTGGTTCCTGGTTCAAATCGAAGATCTGGTCAAGCTTGAGGCACTAGTGAAAGAGGGCGGTTTTGCCGGCCTGAATGCAGATGTCCTCCGTCAGCTTAAGCGCAAGGGCTTTGCCGATGCGCGTCTGGCGAAGCTTCTGGGTGTTGCAGAAACTGAAATCCGCAAACTGCGTGATCAGTACGATATTCACCCGGTTTACAAGCGCGTTGATACCTGTGCGGCCGAGTTTTCGTCAGATACTGCCTACATGTACTCATCCTATGATGAAGAGTGTGAGGCTAACCCGACGGACAATGACAAGATCATGGTACTGGGCGGCGGTCCAAACCGTATCGGTCAGGGGATTGAGTTCGACTACTGCTGCGTACATGCCTCTCTGGCACTACGAGAAGACGGTTACGAAACCATCATGGTTAACTGTAACCCCGAGACGGTATCAACCGACTACGATACCTCTGACCGTCTGTATTTTGAACCGGTTACGCTTGAAGATGTACTGGCGATTGCCCGTGTTGAAAAACCAAAAGGTGTGATTGTGCAGTATGGTGGCCAGACGCCGCTGAAACTGGCACGTGCATTGGAAGCTGCTGGGGTGCCAATTATCGGTACCAGCCCGGATGCGATTGACCGTGCAGAAGACCGTGAGCGTTTTCAGGCTGCGGTTGAACGTCTAGGCCTGTTGCAACCCGATAATGCCACGGTCACGACTATGGAGCAGGCCGTTGAGAAGTCGAAAGAAATTGGTTTCCCGCTGGTTGTCCGTCCGTCATACGTACTGGGCGGCCGTGCAATGGAAATTGTTTATGACGAGTCTGACTTGCGTCGTTACTTCAACGAAGCGGTGAGCGTGTCGAATGAATCCCCGGTACTGCTTGACCGCTTCCTGGATGATGCAACAGAAGTGGATGTCGATGCGATTTGCGACGGTGAGCGGGTGGTGATTGGCGGTATCATGGAGCATATCGAGCAGGCGGGTGTTCACTCGGGCGACTCGGCATGTTCACTACCTGCTTATACGCTAAGCCAAGAAATTCAGGATGTTATGCGTCAGCAGGTTGAGAAGCTGGCCTTTGAGCTAGGTGTTCGTGGCCTGATGAACACCCAGTTCGCGGTGAAGGACAACGAAGTCTACCTAATTGAGGTGAACCCGCGTGCCGCGCGTACGGTACCGTTCGTCTCGAAGGCAACTGGTGCGCCGCTGGCGAAAATTGCCGCTCGTGTAATGGCCGGTCAGTCTCTGGAATCTCAGGGTTTTACCAAGGAAATCATTCCTCCTTACTACTCAGTGAAAGAAGTGGTATTGCCATTTAACAAGTTCCCGGGTGTTGACCCACTGTTGGGGCCTGAAATGCGTTCTACCGGTGAGGTGATGGGCGTGGGTGATACGTTCGCCGAGGCGTTTGCCAAGGCGGAACTGGGTTGTGGCAAGGAGAAGCTGGCCAAGGGCCGTGCTTTGCTATCTGTTCGTGGTAATGACAAACAGCGTGTGGTTGATCTGGCTTCTAAGCTGGTGAAACAGGGCTACGAGCTGGATGCGACTCACGGCACAGCCGTTGTGTTGGGTGAAGCGGGTATCAACCCTCGCTTAGTGAACAAGGTACACGAAGGCCGTCCTCATATCCTTGACCGTATCAAGAACAATGAGTACTCCTACATCGTAAACACTGCCGAAGGGCGCCAGGCGATTGAAGACTCTAAAGTACTTCGTCGCGGCGCGCTGGCTGAGAAGGTGAACTATACCACCACCCTCAATGCTGCCTTTGCGACTTGTATGGCCTGGACAGCCGATGACCGTAACAAGGTCACATCGGTACAGGAGCTTCATGCACGTCTTAACAACGCCTAACGGTTGTTGTCGAGACGAATGAGCAGCCCGCCTTGTGCGGGCTGTTTTGTTATTGGTACTCGAGCTGCGGCATTTATATTTTCTGTCAAATTCGCAGGGATACTGCTTGAACTGACAACTGAATTGCGTACAATTGGCGGCGTCGCATAAGCGATAAATTTTTTGGAGACTTTAATGAACGATACCGACCATCCCCCGAGTATGAAGGTGGAAAATCAAACCCGCTAACGGTGTCGGTCTCCTGTGATTCCGAGCCAGCCCGGGTTCGGAATAGTATGTCTTGTATCTTTTCTTTTTTGATATCTTTCCTGACAAACCATTCCTGGTTTTCTTACCTATTTCTCAATATTGAATGTCGCTAATTTGTAATAAATGACAGGCTTTATGCTGTCGGCTATCTGGGCTTATTTGCTGTCCGGTTCCGGTAGTATTCGGCACATTTATGCTGGTGTATAGCGCCATTCTGGTGGTCGTTACCCATGCTACGTCTGATAGGGCGGGCATTGCCAATCGGGAGATTCGCCATGGCGGTAATGAACTATGCAGCTCAGTCTGTAGCTGCAACAGAAAATCTTGGTCAGAACGATGTTCTGGCAGTACGTAATGCTTTTTTGAAATACAACATTGAAGAGCAGGCCACTCTGCTGGCGAGAATGCCGATTTCAGAGGCGATTGCGGTGTTACATGAGTGTCCGTTGCGTCATGTTCAGACGCTGCTGGATCTGTTGGATGAGATGAACGAACACGTTCGGATGCGTCATTTGGCCAACGGGCTTGGCTTGATCTGCTCTGAAGCCGAACCGGCCGGACACTACCTGAAAAACAGTGTGTTCAGTCACGTTCGCGAGCGTATCGGCTGGATCGTCGGCTTAGCATTGCTGGGGATTGTCTCGGGCCTCATCATCTCTCACTACGAGGACACCTTGAGCCAACTGGTATTACTGGCAATTTATATGCCGGTGATCGCCGCTGCCGGGGGAAACACCGGCTCTCAGGCTGCCACTTTGGTAGTCAGGGCATTGGCGATGGAAGAAATACGGTGCCGGGACTGGGTGGCCGTGATGTGGAAAGAGTTCCGGGTCGCAATTGTGATTGCTGCGGTACTGGCTGTGGTGATTGTCGGCCGGGTATTGATGTTCAGCGACAGTACGGCTCTGCCGATGGGGATGCAGTTGCATGACATTGCGCTGGCAATCGGTATGGCTATATCGCTGCAGGTTGTCCTCTCGACGACTGTCGGTGGTATCTTGCCAATGATCGCGAGGGCTTGCCGGCTGGATCCGGCAGTGCTGGTCAGCCCGGTACTGGCTTCGGTGGTTGATATTACCGGGATGATGATCTACTTCACCACGGTGAACTGGATGCTGGGTCTGGCGTAAGTTTTGTGCCCCTATAGTAGGGGCATAAACTTCGAGGATGCTGTTTTTGCCCCTCCCATTTTCAAGGGGAGGGTTAGGGT
>NZ_JAKJSH010000020.1:0-122439 GCF_050336885.1 Photobacterium kasasachensis | reverse complement strand
TATTGAGGCTGCGCGTGCTGGCGAGCAGGGCCGCGGATTTGCTGTCGTTGCCGACGAAGTGCGCTCACTGGCAGGCAAGACGCAGGCATCAACCAGTGAAATCATCACAATCATTGAACAGTTGCAAAATAGAGCCAAAGAAGCAGGCGAAGCAACCAAGCAGAGCTGCACTCTTATCCACGAATGTGTTGGACAATCACAAGATACGGGCAATGATATCGCTCAAATCGAACAGGAAGTTGGCCAGATCGCAACAATGAGCATGCAGATTGCCAGTGCCTGTAGCGAGCAGAACTCTGTCACTGAAGAACTCGGACGCAATGTCGAAAACATCAGCTTATCGTCGACAGAGGTGGCTTCAGGTACCGGGCAAACAGCTCAGGCCTGCGTAGAATTGAGCCAACTGGCTGTCAGCCTGCAAGATAATGTCGCTCGATTTAAACTAGCCTAAAACCTCTCCCGCCAGGTTCATTAAGTCATTGATTCAGTAACTAATGAACCTGGCATCCCCCTCCCCGTTTACCTGACTGATATTCAAGACTTGAATGACTGATTTTTCTTATTACGAATCGACATTCCGGCTTGCAGTCTGGTACTTGAGAACTACATTTAAACAGCAAGCCAAACAAGATGTAGACGGAGGCATAGCATGCCATTACGTATAGGAGATGAAGCCCCGGATTTCACTGCCGACACCACTGAAGGCTCCATCAGTTTTCATGATTGGATTGGAAGCAATTGGGTAATACTGTTTTCCCATCCCAAAGATTTTACTCCCGTTTGTACCACAGAGCTGGGGTATCTGGCCGGATTAAAGGCTGAGTTTGACAAGCGCAACTGCAAGCTTATTGGGCTGAGTATCGACTCTGTCAGTGACCATGCTGCCTGGGCAAAAGATATTGAAGAAACCCAGGGACACGCGCTGAACTATCCATTAATTGGTGATCCCGAACTCAACGTTGCCAAGCTCTACGATATGATCCACCCCAATGCCAGCGGAAATGCCAAAGAGAGAACAGCCGCCGACAATGCCACTATTCGTTCCGTTTTTGTCATCGGCCCTGACAAGCTGGTCAAACTCATCCTCACGTACCCGATGAGTACAGGACGAAATTTTGATGAAGTGTTGAGGGTGCTGGACTCCATTCAGCTAACCGCCAAACATAAGGTCGCCACACCAGTAAACTGGAAACAAGGCGAAGATGTCATTATCGTTCCTGCTGTCTCGGATGAGGAGGCCAAGCAAAAATTCCCAGATGGATGGGATGCGCCCAAACCCTATATCCGTATAGTTCCGCAGCCTAAATAGTTTCCCTATCCAGGTGGTTTCCATAACAAAGAAGCAAGAAACACATGCAGATACAGGCCAAAACAATGAAGCCTCATAATCATCTATGAGGCTTCTCTTGAGTCTGAAATTGTTACTTTGATTATGCTGGCACCATGTCACGATACCTTCTCACTAACCGATACTCGGCAACCGAAGAAAGAAGAAACATCATCAAGTACCCCAAGCCAAGAGCGACGATAATCGCCACCACATTGGTGGTAAATAGCGACAGCAAGTAAAACGCACCAACCAAAGTAATGATCCCGCTCAGTCGGATAAATAAACTTTGAGTGAAGTTACCGTGTGCCTTGATATAGGCAAGCTGATAGGCATTGAGCATCATGAAAATAAAAAAGATAGAGAAATGGAACAACACCGGCACAGCGCTTTTGTATTCTGCCGGGAATACCCATAATACAATATGCTCTCCCCACAGAAACATAGTGACAAAAAACACGGCAGAGACAAGACCGGCGACCTTGAAGACCCAGCGTCGAATGGCTTTGATTTGATCATGTTGCCCCTTGCGGACGCAAACAGCCAGCTCCGGCAATACAAAACGGTATATCGGGAACACAAACAGCATCGTCATATAGGTAAAGACCGGACGGACAATAACCTGAAAATCACCTAACTCGTCAATGCTAAAATAGCTGATAGTCAGCAATACGGTGATATATATCATCAAGATACTTGCCCCGGCTTCCAGCGAAGCCGTAAAACTTTTTTTCACGTAACTAATGAGCGCCGGATCAAGGTGTACCGTTGCCAATGGCCGGGTCGCGATCTCTTTTCGGCGGCGAATATACATAAATGCTGCTATCCCCAACGAAGAGAGACTCATGCTATAGAACAAAGACGACAGCGCTTCCAGTCGGAGTGCGTAATAGCAAAGCAAGAACAAAGCAACGTTGCCTACAGGTTCAAGCCAGGTCACCTTGTTAGAAATACTGTAGAGGCGATACATGGCGACCAGGTTGGTAAAGTAAACCTTAAGCCCCATGCTGAAAATGACCCCGACTAACTCCAGATACCCAACATCAATATGCAGCTCATGCTTGATATATGGAATCACCAGCCCCCAGGTGATCAGTACCATGACAATCAGGCTAAACCGGAAAATATTAATAATATCGCGGTCATTCTGAGTCTGGCTGTAGCTCACTACCATTGACGAGCGAAAACCTGTCATCAGGATCAAGGACAGTGAAATAATGTCGACAACACTGTTATACAGTGCCAAATCCCCTTTCGGTACCCACTGTGCCAACCAGATTTTGAACAAGAAACTGACTGAAATACTGGCAAGTGTTGCCCAGATACCGGTAATAAATGCTTTTTTGAGTCGTGACAATGCATCTTCTTGATGAAGACTCTGCGCTGATAGATTTTCCATAACACTGATAACTTGGGCGACGATGAGAGCATGTTACTCCAATAATGCAGCCAAATCCCTCAGCAGTGGCAACAAAACTGAAAAATAAGCATTCTCATTTGAATGCATAAATAAAAGGAGCCAGTTTTCCCACCTCTTTGAAGAAAATATCAGCAACATGGCTATACTTATCAACTGGTACGATCTGTATGCAACTCAAATTATCTACTTTGCCCCTTGCAAAGTAGGTAACGACAACGGAGATAACTGGCATGACGGAATCAGTAGTACGCAACAACCAGCAAGAAATAAGATCACTGGGTGATCTTCCTCAGCCCAAAGGCTGGCCGGTACTCGGTAACTTCCTGCAAGTAAAAAATACGACTCTCCACCAGCAACTGGAAAAATGGGCGGCAGACTATGACGATACTTACAAAGTCAATCTTGCTGGCATGATCTTCGTCGTTATCTCTGATCCTGTGATTATAAAAGACATCTTACGCCGACGGCCAAAGGCATTTAACCGTACAGCCAACCTGGAACGCGTGTTCAAAGAGTTAGGTATCCACGGGGTGCTCTCTGCCAATGGTGAGGACTGGAAGCGACAACGCAGACTCATCATGCCTGCCTTTAGCAAGAAAAGCCTGGCTTCGTTCTTCCCGTTACTGGAACAGACTACCGAGCGACTCAGACGCAGACTACTACACAGCTGTAATCAGTCGACGGCTCTCGATATCCACGATGATCTCCGTCGATTTACCGTTGATATCACCACAACGTTGGTTTTTGGGCATGACACTCGCCTACTGGAGAAAGACGAAGACGGATTACAAACACACCTTGAAGTGATCTTTCCGCAACTAAACAGCCGCACCAAAATGCCCTTTCCTTACTGGCAGTACATCAAGCTCAAAAAAGACCGGCAGTTAGATCAGGCATTGGTCGAAGTCGAAAAATACGCGCTGGAAATAGTAGAACAAACACGTGAAGAGCTGCACCAAAGGCCCGAATTAGCAGAATCACCAGAGACCATATTGCAAGCAATGGTCTCCGCCTCTAACGATGACGATAATCGCCTGAACAATGAAGAATTGTTTGCCAACATTCTGACCCTGCTTCTGGCGGGTGAGGACACAACCTCCAACCTTATAGCCTGGATGTTGTATTTTATCCGCCAGATGCCGGAGGTTCAGCGTGAAATCGCTGCAGAAGCTGACAAGGTTATAGCTACTAATGGCGGTACACTGTGTGTGGAAGGGTTGGAAGATCTAAAATACCTAGAAGCCGTTGCACGGGAGACATTACGGTTAAAATCCACCGCTCCCATGATTTCCGCCGAAACGGCAAGCGAGCAAACCCTGCTCGACGGCACCCAGTTGCCCGCAGGAACCAGCATGTTCTTGCTGACGCGGCTCGGAGGGCTAAATGAATCCCTATTTCCTGATGCCAAACAGTTCCAACCAGAACGCTGGCTTGAAGACTCACTCAGCCATGAAGCCTGCCCGCACAGAGCCACCAGCCATTTTCCATTTGGCGGCGGAGCGCGCCACTGCCCCGGTGAATCATTGGCCTTCATGGAAGCCAAAATGGTCGTAGCCATGCTATGTAGACACTTTACTATTACCAAGCCGAGTAACTCACCCGCTGTAGAAGAGGAATTTGCCATTACTATGCGGCCAGCAAACCTTCAGGTTTGTTTACAGCCAAAGCAGTAACGATGACCATAACTCTTTAATACATTTACCAATCAGGCAGCTCGACAGTATGTCTACAGCTGCCGGTTTTTCTCGGTGTCATTTCTCGATGTCATTTCTCGATGTCAGAAGTATCGAACTGAAGCTCACATAAACGCTGATACAGCGTAGACTCTTCAAGCAATTGCGAATGAGTCCCTCGGGCAACTATACGGCCTTGATCCAATAGCACGATAATATCAGCATGAATAACGGTCGAAAGACGATGCGCAATGATCAGCGTTGTCCTATTTTCCATCAGCTCATTCAGGGCAGCCTGAACATGAAACTCACTCTCGGCATCCAGAGCACTTGTCGCTTCGTCCAGCAGCAAGATATCCGGATCCTTCAAAATAGCCCGGGCAAGGGCTACACGTTGTTTCTGCCCACCAGATAAACGTACTCCTTGCTCGCCAAGATAACTTTTGTACCCCTCAGGCAACTCAAGAATAAAGTCATGGGCATGGGCTCGCTTGGCGGCCAAAATAACCTCGTCGTCCGAGGCATCTGGACGACCATAGCGGATGTTGTGCCATACATCTGCGCTGAACATGATTGGCTGCTGCGGCACCATTCCCATCTGCTGACGGAGTGCCTGAGGCTCGAGCTTGTGGATCGGCGCTCCTTTGAGTCGTATCTCACCTGAAGACGGATCATAAAAGCGTTGTAGTAACTCAAACAACGTCGTTTTTCCGGCTCCCGAAGGACCAACCAATGCAACCACCTGTCCTTTTCTTATCGACAGGGTTATTTCGGATAAAGCTGCACTGTTCAGGCGCGACGGATAGCTGAAGTTTACCGCATCAAAGGCAATCACAGTCTCTGCCGAAGAGTCGACTTTCACCACTTGTTGTGGTGCCTGTATGGCACTTTCAACTGCCAGCAACTCAAATAATCGCTCGGCCGATCCCGAGGCGCGCTGTAACTCACCATAAACTTCAGAAATCGTTGCCACTGACATCGCAACCATCACCGCATAAAATACGAAAGCAGCCAGTTCACCTTCGCTGATCCTTCCTGCCAGCACGTCCATACCGCCGACCCACAGCATGATGCTGATAGCACCAAATGCCAAAAAGATAACCGCCGCGATAAGTACAGCGCGCTGCTGTACACGCTGTCGTGCAACTGAAAAGGCATTTTCAACCTCGGCACCAAACGCTTTCTTTTCCTGGCTCTCCCGGGTGTAACTCTGAACCACTTTGATATTCTGGATGATCTCCCCGGCGTAGGTACCAACATCGGCAATACTGTCCTGACTTTCTCTTGCCAGACGACGAACCTTGCGTCCGTAATAGAGCATCGGCAGAAGCACCACAGGCACGCAGCCCACCACCATTAGTGTCAGTTTCAAGTTGGTAAGTACCAACATCAGCAAGCCGCCTACCAGCATCAGGAGACTGCGCAGCGCCATCGAGAAAGACGAACCGATAATTGACTGCAATAATGTGGTATCAGTCGTTAGCCGAGACATGATCTCGCCGCTGCGGTTCTCTTCAAAATAACTCGGATGCAAAGCGAGCAAACGATCAAAAACTGCCTTGCGAATATCGGCGCAAACTCGCTCTCCCAGCCAGGACATCAGATAGAAGCGAGTAAAAGTACCGACGGCCAAAATGCTGATCATTACCACCATCACACCAATGGCGTGACTGAGTTGCTCTTTGGAGCCCGCCATAAAGCCATTATCGATGATCATCTTCACCCCCTGCCCTATCGACAGGCTAACTACGGCGGTAACCAACAAGGCCAGCAGCGCAGCGGCTACCATGGTTTTATAAGGCTTCACGAACCTGAGTATTGACAGTAGTGGATTCAGTGCTTTTATTTGTTGGGTGCTATCGCTCTTGTCGTGGGACATAACCTACCGAGATAATGGGTGTCAGGGATAAGGATAATACGCCGGAAAGGAGGGATTAGAAAAGAAGTGTTTGGTCAATGTATTATGCGCGATACCCAGGCAGCTTCCGTGCTGCTGGCGTTAATATAGAAGGGTTAACTATCAAATGGCTTTACATCACCCGGTTTTCTAAGCATTTTATCCACCTCATCAAGGTGAAGCTCTTCCTGGGCAATCATCTCCCTCGCGTATTCTTCCAATAACACCGACTTTCCTTCAGCCAGATGCAACAACTTATAATAAAGAGCCAAAGCCGCTTTCTCATGATCCAAGCTCTCCCGGAGAATATCGCCAATATCGTGCTTTCGGGTTTCGAGCAAAGAGCCGACCTTCAACGATGGATGTCCGCCGAGCAAGGTTACCATTTCGCCAGCTCTATGGGCGTGGACAAGGCCTTCATTGGCATTACCTTTCAACCAGGAGACAATCGGAATCCGGTTATAGCCAAACACCATCAGGGAATAGTGGGTGTAGCGAACCACACCGGCCAATTCTACTTCCATGATATTATTCAACAAATCTATTACTTGTTGTTTTTCACTGTCATTCATCATGAATCCTTACCTGTCTGCAACAAGGCACCAGCGTGCGATTCGTAGCTACCGCCTAGAGTGAAAGTAATCAGTACAATTTTAGTAGAGAAAACGCGGCAAGGTATGACGCAATAAGGTTTCCTTTTCTGTGCTTCAACTAATGTATCAAGCACTTATACTCTTAGGTATCTGCTTTTCGTACAAGTTGTCCATTAGCTTGTGGTATCGCTTTTCTTCGCTTTCCAATAACCGGTAAAACGACTGCAGCTCATGGTTAATGTGAACATCACTGCCAAACGTCGCATCCCGTTGATACACTCTCCTTATGATCTGAGCGTTGATATTCCTGTTTTTCGGCAATGCGTGGTTATACGTCTCTATGGCATCAACTCTATTGAGGACCTTCTTAATATCAGGTTTATTTTTCAGGTAATTATGCTGGGCAAAGCCATTGATATGAGGGATTGAGAGATAGCACGGCCTGCCTGCGAGCGCGTCTAGATAGTAATCAATGTTTTTATTTGTTCGTGTAATTCTGTAAAGGTGCTTGTTCCTTTCGACTTCGTGACAATAAAAGTCCTCAAGTTGAGTGATCTCTTTGAAATAAATGAGAAGATCAAAACCATCTTCACACCCTATTTCGATACCGGGTACATTGTTAATGCCGAGATCACATGCAGCGATACTCCCCCTAATATCGTTATGATCGGTTATAGCGATAAGATGCTTTTTCCCCTTGAGCAACTCAAGCAGAAACGGCAGGGTAGTAAAGCGCCCCGAAGCCGTCGTCCTTAAATGAAAGTCGAGATAAATAAATTCATCCCGAAGCTTAAAGTCATAAAAGTCTGAAAAAAAGTCAGACATTTTGTCAAACTCGATCATAACAACCTCCCTATTAAAGATAGGAGAAATTGCGTGGGTTTAATAAGCAACCTTGCAGTCATTCCCTCAGTCATCCGGCCTATACAGCTGGATTTCAGAAGTAAACTCAGAAACAAGCGCCATTGGTTATTATACTTAGCGATACAACAACAATGACAGGTGATCCAATGCTATGAAAGGTATTTCATCAAAGGCTAACCCGCGCAGCAAGGAGGCAACCCCGACCCAAGCGACAAAACTTACCGCAGCCGAGCTTTTTCATCCCTGCGATCCAAATCAGTTTGATTTTGATACAACTGATGACATCAACCAGAGTAGCCCCCCTCTCGGACTAGATCGCGCAATAGATGCAATCAAACTGGGCGTAGGAGTCCAGTCGGCTGGTTTTAATATCTTCTTGATGGGCTCTACCGGACTTGGCAAACATGCCATTGCACAACAGCTCCTGCTTCAGCATCGAGATCCAGACAAACAGCTTTTTGACTGGTGTTATGTCAATAATTTCAGAGACGGAAACAAGCCTATCGCACTTCAGTTACCTGCGGGAATGGGAAAAAGACTGAAATTTGAAATACATGAGCTCATCGAGGCATTAAAAAAAACGGTTCCGACATTATTGCAAAATGAAGACTACGTCCAACATGCGGACCGATTGCAGAACGAACTTAACGAAAAGGAGATAGCTGCCTTTCAATCAATAGAGGAAAAAGCCAAGGCTCAAAACTGCATCTTGAAGCGCTCACAAAACGGCTACCTTATTCACCCAATCAAAAAGGACAAAGTGCTCAGTAAAGAAGAATTCGACAAGCTGCCAGACCAAGAGAAAGCAGTTATAGACAAATCAATTGAAGAGCTACGCCTCTTGCTGGTTAACCTTCTAAAACAGGTCCCTCATTGGGATCAGGAAATGAAGGAGAAGAAAAACAAACTAGAACGTGATTATATGTTGATAACAGTTGACTACCTTATTGGCCAGCTACCAGAAGAGTTGCTAGCCATCGACTCCGTTAGCCGCTATATAGAAAATCTAAAAAGACACGTTCTCGACAATATCTCCCTCTTTAACGGCAGCCTTGAAACCGAAATCAACGAGTACACAGGTCAAAAACTCAGCTTTAGCCCTTACACCGTTTACGAAGTCAACATCATCGTTGATAACAGTGATATTGACGCATCACCCGTGATTTATGAGGACAATCCAACTTACGCGAACTTAATTGGCAGTATTGAACACAAAGGCGAGCTGGGCACTTTTGTCACAAACTTCACCTTAATTAAACCGGGTGCCTTTCACCGCGCCAACAGCGGATTTTTAGTTATTGATGTTATTCAATTACTCAACAAGCCTTTCGTCTGGGATGTATTTAAACGTACCTTGCTGTCAAACCAGATCAGACTCCAGCCTCTTGAACAGCTTCTTAGCGTCAATAGTATTGCCAGCCTTGAACCCGACAGCATTCCTCTTGATGTCAAAATTATCCTCATCGGCGATCGCATGATGTACTACATGCTCAAACAATACGATCCCGAATTCAGCCTGCTTTTTAAGGTTCAGGCTGACTGCTCAGAAGAAATCAACCGCACAGAGGTGTCATGCTTGCACTATTCGCAGCTTATCGGGCAGTTGCAGTCTGACGCAAAGGCACGCCCGCTTGATCGAACTGCCGTGGCAAGGCTCATTGAATTTGCAGCTCGGCAAGCAGAAGACGGCGAAAAGCTTACTCTCCACCGGGGCAATATCAGCGCAATTATACTCGAAGCAGATTTCCTGGCCAGGCAACATGAGCAGGCCGTCATCACAGACAATTTGATTCAGCAAGCCATTGAGGCAAAGCAGTTTAGAAGCGGTTACCTGAAAGAGTGCATCACCGATAATATCCAGCGCGGTATTAACCAAATCGATACTCAGGGTAGCAAAATTGGCCAGGTCAACGGGCTTTCAATTATTAGTGTTGATGAAAATATGTTCGGCCGCCCCTGCCGTATTACTGCAGTGGTTCATCTCGGGCAAAGCAATGTTGTCAATATTGAGCGCGAAGTGGATATGAGCGGTCCGAGCCACTCGAAAGGTGTCATGATCCTAACGGCCTATCTGCGCGAGCAATACGAGCAAAAGCAACCCCTGTCCTTCTCGGCCACCCTCACTTTCGAGCAATCCTACGGAATGATAGATGGCGATAGTGCCTCTGCCGCGGAGCTCTGTGCTTTGTTGTCTGCAATTTCGCAAATCCCGATAAAGCAAAACATAGCCGTCACTGGTGCTATTGATCAGCATGGAAATCTCGAAGCCATTGGCGGGGTCAACGAGAAAATCGAAGGCTTCTTTGATATTTGCAATCTTAAAGGATTAACCGGCGAACAAGGCGTCATCATCCCTAGAACAAACCTTGCTCATTTAATGGTTAACGAAAGCGTTCGCCACTCTGTTCAAAACGGCACCTTCCATATTTGGGTTGCAGATCATGTTGATCAAGTGATGAATCTCCTCACCGAGGTTGCGATGGGAAAAATAAATACCAAGAATCAGTACCCCGCCAATAGTATCAATGCCGCAATCATCACCCGTATTAAACAGATGAATAAAGCGCTTAATAACTCTGGTAGCTCAAAGCCTCCCAAAAGAGGATAGTTTTAGTTCTCTGAATTACCTCAGGCTGGCATTATTACTGTGACAGCTTGTAGGAGATAACATACAGCTGCTCAATGCCCGGGTAGATCTCCTGGATAACGTCCTTCAGGACCGGCAGAGACATATTCTCTTGTTGCGCATGAAAATCAGAGAGATCATCAAACAGAATTGGCTCAACCGACAAGATTTCCAGGCAGCAAAACTCTCGCCCCTCTTCCAATGTAGACACACGGACAACCGTTCCCGGGACATAGTTGTTTTCCGATTCATCTCGGATTGTAATTGTCTTTTTGCCAGCCAAGATGTCGGTTTCAAAACGTTCAAAGAACGTCATTGTTGTTGGTGTTGTCATAATTATTCTTCTAATCAATTATCAAAGGGCGGCCATTGTACCCAAGTCACTAGCAAGTAATAGAAAATATCATCAAGAATACCTCAACAGTCACACAACAACTTAGTTCAGCCAGCCAACATCATTAACAGTCTTTAATTTATACCCATAAAGCATTAACACACCCACACATCCTGTTAATTTGTTTCGTATATAATCCTATTTCAGCTTTTTTAATACCTTTTCATCGATAACTATTCATTTCCTAAAACACGATGAAGCCGCAGCCTCAACAAGAACAGCTGAATCACAATAACCATATAATATTAAAGGATATTTCGTGTTTAAAACAATTCGAACACGTATTGCCATTAGCGCTGGTATTGCTATGGCATTTACACTACTTATTGCAATGGGAATGACAACGACGGCATTTACCAACGTTAACCAGCAAGTGAGCGAAAAGGTTACTGTCCAACTGAGTGATGCCACCAACCTTAATTTGAAAGCAACCGCTTCTGAGCAGGGAAAAACCATCGCCAACAAACTGTTTCCTGTTCTTGCCAACCTCAACCAGATACGCTCGATTATTGAATTAAGTGGCGAGAACGGGGCTGGCGCCCAAACCATAGTGAAGCAGTTTATTGCAGCCCTGGAAGCCCAGGACCGCGCCGTATTTGCCGGCTACATGGTATGGGAACAGAAAACCTGGCCTGCAAGCTCCGAGCTGGAAGCGTCGGCAGCAATCAATAGTAAAGGCTACCTTGCCCCATTCTTCTCGCCGAACAGCAGCAACAGTTTTGATCCTGTTGCCATGGAAAGCTTTAGCAATACAAAGCTAAACAGTAATGGCGAACGCACTGACGACTGGCACCTGATGCCGTACGAAACGGGCCAAACTTTTGTAATGGAACCTTATATGTACCCGGTTCGTGGCAAAGAAGAGCTGATCACGACAATTAGCCAGCCAATCAAAGTCGGCGGTCAAATCATCGGCTCGCTGGGCTTTGACCTCTCACTGGCCGAACTTCAGGGCCAAAGCGAAAACCTTGCCCGTGATTTATTCAATGGTGAAGGCAATATCATCATCACATCCTGGAAAGGGGCGGTATTGGCTAACAGTGGTACGCCATCTCAGGTTGGCAATAAGGTCGCCAGCGAGCTGTCATCACAATGGTCACATATTCAGGCTCTCGCTCGCCAAGAAGGGATCGATCGTATAACCATCGGTGCCGAAGAATATGCCATTACCTCTGTCGATACTTCAGGCGCACCGTGGATCGTGATGGTCTCGGTACCGGGTAGCAAGTTAGTTCAAAGCATTTCTGCTTTTGAAAGCTGGATTGGCAGCCAAAATGACCAGGCTATTCAGAAAGGTATTGTTGCCGGGCTGATTGCTGCAGCTCTTGGTATCGCCACAATCGCCTTCATTGCCAACTCTCTTGGCAAAGTACTGTCAAACCTTGTTGAGCGATTCAAGGATGTCGCACACGGTGATGGTGATCTGACTTACCGACTAGATGTAAAAGGGCAAGATGAAACAGCCCAGCTTGCCCATTGGTTCAACACCTTTCTCATTCGCCTGCAAGATACACTCTGCTCAGTAAAACAAACGGCAGATCAGGTTGGTTGCAACGCACAGGAAGGAAAAGCAAAAGCTGAAGACTCCAAAGAAAAGCTGAATGCTCAAGTTAATGAAGTGAACTCTCTGGCAGCGGCAATCAACCAAATGACGGCATCGGCGCAGGAAGTTGCCGGCTCTGCTGTTCAGGCAGCCGCAGCAGCAAGTCAGGTGCAGTCCAACAGCCTCAGCGGCATGGGCCAAATGGACAACACAGCAACAGCCGTCAGCGAATTAGCCGGTCGCATCAATGATGCCCAAGAGCAAATTCAGAACCTTGCCCAGTCAAGTGCCGCGATCCAGGGCTTGCTATCTGAGATCGGCGGTATTGCAGATCAAACGAACCTACTAGCACTCAATGCTGCCATCGAAGCAGCCCGAGCAGGTGAGGCCGGTAGAGGATTTGCGGTTGTTGCCGATGAGGTACGTAACCTGGCGACCAGAACGCAAACGTCGACAGAAGAAATCCGGGCTATGCTGGGCCGCCTGGAACAAGACACTCAGTCCATTATGGTATCTATGCAAGAAAGCCAGCAACAGGCAGTGGACACCAAAGAGGAAACACAGGCCGCTCAGCATGCCCTTGCTGAAATCAATGAAGCCATCGAAGTGATCAATGACATGAACAATCAGATTGCCTCAGCCGCTGAAGAACAAAGTGCAGTAGCAGAAGAGATCAATCGCAATGTGGTTATTATCAACGATACGGCAACAGACGTCATGGATAGCATGACTTCCTCTCTGATCACCAGTGAAGGGCTTGCAGAAAGCGCAACTGATCTTCACAAAGAACTGGGCAAGTTTAAAACCTAAACAATAAAGCTCTCGTTTATCTTTGCTATCCCAGCGGCCAGATATTTATACCTGGCCGCTTTATTATTTCACAACTGTCACCAGCTCCTTCTTAAATACTGTGAAATCTGGCGTTTAAAAAAAGTGATCTTTGAACATTTTTTTCGTTATTTCTGCACATTTATTGCTTATTCGCTCTGTACACTTGCTCTTATCAAATCACGATTCGCCTAATATCACACGATTCTCAGCTATTCCAGGAGCATGTTATGAAGAAAGTTTTTCTGTTAGCCTTCGCTATCAGCTCCCTTTTCTCCGGTATGACCACCAGCTTTGCCTCGACAGAGCCAAGTTTGTCGATAGCCTCGTCGCTCTCCTACCCCATCGTCGATACCAACTCTTCTCAATGTTTCGGCTTAATCAATAAAAGAAAAAGCTGCCCGACAGCCAATAGCAAAACCTTCGGACAAGATGCGCAATACCAAGGGTTTGCCCCAAGCTATACCAACAATCATGACGGAACTGTGTCTGATAATGTCACCCGGCTTATGTGGGCACAAAGTACCGATATAAACAAAGACGGCAAGATCAGCTATATCGATAAAATGACATACAGCGAAGCCATTTCATACGCCAGACAAGCACGTATCGGCGGCTATACCGATTGGCGGATACCGACTATCAAAGAGCTCTACTCGCTCATCCTGTTCGACGGCCAGGACCCAAGCGGGGTCAAAAGCGCCAGCGGTGCTGTTTCAATGGTGCCGTTTATTGATGCGTCGGTATTTGGGTTTGCATCAGGTGATACCAACGCCGGGGAGCGTCTCATCGACAGCCAGTATGTCAGCAGTACAAAATATGTTTCTACCACAATGAACGGTGAAGATACGGTATTCGGCGTCAATTTTATCGATGGCAGAATCAAAGGTTATGGCACCCGCACGCCCCGTGGCGACAAGACCTTCTATGTCCTGCTGGTACGGGGCAACACCAACTACGGCACCAACCACTTTACCGACAACAACAATGGCACCGTATCAGATAGCGCAACAGGCTTGACCTGGCAAAAGTCAGATAGCCGAAATGCCATGAACTGGCCAAGTGCGCTAGCCTACTGCGAACAACTAAACCTTGCAGGACATGGGAACTGGCGTTTACCCAATGCCAAAGAGCTGCAGTCACTCGTTGACTACACCCGCTCACCGGACACCAGTCGCAGCGCTGCGATTAATAGTATCTTCAGTACCTCACCGATTGTGAGTGAAGCTGGCCAAACTGATTATGCCAATTACTGGAGCAGTACCACCCATACCAATGCCCGGGGCAAAGGAAATGGCGTCTACATCGCGTTCGGGCGTTCAATGGGATATATGCATGGCCGATGGCTCGATGTTCATGGCGCAGGTGCGCAGCGTAGTGATCCTAAAACAGGTGATGCCAACCAATACCCTCAAGGAAAAGGACCACAAGGTGATGCTATTCGTATCGACAACTATGTACGCTGTGTGACCAGCGATGATACAAAATTTGTTCAACAGCCCAATAGCACGCAACGAATGCCGGTTACCTACGCCTTAAGCGACAACGAAACACCGACAAATATGCAGCGAGGAAAACCTGAGAAAAGACAGCATCGCCAACCACCCAAGGCTGCTATTGCAGCATGCGCAAGCAAAACCATACGTGACGATTGCCAAATGAATACACCCCATGGCCTCATGAATGGCCAATGTCAGTCCATCGAGCAAACCAAAGCTTGTGTACCAACCAAGCGGCCAATCTGAGCCGCTGTTCAATAATTGTTCGGCAGTGTCATAGTGAGATAGAACAGCATATTCAAATGATCACTGCCGCCAAATAAATCCCAATACCGTAGGCAGTATGAGCAGCCATACTACGCATACATACCGAGAACTGAGCGGGCATTTTGGATGCCGCAAACCCCATACCGAAAGCCGGTTGCATAATGAAATACGGGACTATTGTAGTCACGATCCCCGTCAATAGCGCTGCTCCAAACGTTGGCATCAGCACCCACTCTTCGCCCCAGAAAGCAATGTGCATGAAAGCAAATATAATACCGATGCCATAATGCAGTATCCAACCTATCGCCTTCTCTCCCCTAACCTTATCTGCACTGGCAATAGAATCATGTGTAAACTGGCCTTTTAGCATCAGTCCTGTCCAACGCCCGACGAGAGCATAATCAAGAGAAGGAAGCTTAAACAATTGCTTCTGTAATATGGCCCAGGCATCCATACACAATGTTGCACCGATACCAATCCACAGAGCGTTACTCCACAGCTCTTCACTCCACAAAAAGAAATTCATCTGACCCTCACCCTTAAGTTGTTAACTATTATTCCACCTGATAGAGTGGCGAAATCATACAACTTGAAGTCAACTTTAGGTCAAGCATGAAATACCTTGATATTGGTGAAGTCGCTAAAAAATCTGGGCTACAAGCCTCTGCACTACGTTATTACGAAAAGCTGGGATTAATTAGCTCGATTGGCAGAAAGGGACTCAGAAGACAATATAAACAAGACGTATTAGAAAAATTGACCCTAATTAACCTTGGGCGCAAAGCTGGATTATCTCTGGAAGAAGTCGCCAGCATGTTTTCATCTCAGGGTGACCTAGCCGTCGACCGTGACATGCTGACTCATAAAGCGAATGAGATTGACCAAACCATCAAAAAGCTGGAACTCGTCAGAGACAGCATGCGTCATGTTGCCATGTGTCCAGCCGAAAACCATTTAGACTGTCCTTCATTTCAAAAGCTCTTAACAGCTGTCAAACATTACCCTGATTTATGATAAAACCAACAGTACTGGTAAACAGTATGTTCAGAAATAACGGTGATTAGAGGAACGGTACTGACCAAGAACAGTCAGTACCGTTATTAGCTACAACTTTATTCAGTACGTTCAACAATATTAGGTACCAAGCCATTTGCTGCTTGATATAACTCACTTGTTGCTGTCATTGGTGTCTGTGTCTTATATATGTTTCTGGTCACTAGTAATCTATTCGGAAGTGAATACTTCTTAGCAATGTCTTTATCGTAAGCATCAGATCCTTTGTTCGGCAGTGAGTACTTTTGGGCTAATGTTGCGTTGTAACTGTTCAAAGGAAAACCGCAATAGACAATACGCCCTTCAAGGTAGGTTTCATCAAGATGCTCGTTGGCTCTGAAAGCATTCTGACGGCTACTCGGGTTCCGACAGCCAGATCTATCCAATGCATTAGATAAGCTTTTAACTCGAGAGCCGATAGACCAACCAGACGGCCCATCACACTTCCAGCCACCTTTCTTCATATTGCAATAGGCCACCGCTTCAACGCGAAGAAAATATGATGATTTCTT
Source organism: Photobacterium kasasachensis (assembly GCF_050336885.1). NCBI lineage: Bacteria > Pseudomonadati > Pseudomonadota > Gammaproteobacteria > Vibrionales > Vibrionaceae > Photobacterium > Photobacterium kasasachensis. Next base: position 105,943 of record NZ_JAKJSH010000020.1, on the reverse strand, counting down.
CTGCGCATCTTTACTCAAACTATTTATTGCATTAGCGCTGGACGGCACTGCTACTGCTTTAGTGCCAGTTGTCGCCAACTGAGTACTAGCAGAGCTTGATACTGAAACAGTTCGCTCGACAGCAGTTGACGTACTACGGTCACTGGCTCGCTGCTGTGTAGTTTGGCCTTTCTCTAGTCTCAACTTGTTAGCTTCAGAGCGTGCAACTCCGTTTTGATATTCCTGTTGAGCAACAGAGTTCTGTTTAGCGTACTTAGCTTTAATTTCAGCAATATCCTTATCTAACTGTAATTTGAGATCACGCTCTGAAGTGTCATACTTCAACGATTTTGTTGCATCATTCAGTTTACTTGCATCACCTTCAGAAAGTAGATTATACGTCCCGACGCCTAAAGCTGCTGCACTATCACTAGTAAGCCCTGCATCAGCCCCATAAGCTACTGCTGCAATTGCTCCGGCAAAAGCAAAAAAGCCGCTATAATCTGACTCTGATGACGCACTTTTAGCTCGAGCTCTAGCATTTTCCTTAGCTTTTACTATTGCTTTTTGCATCTTATCGCGAGCAATATCTTGCTCATTCAGTTCCGTTTTTAATCTTTGCTTAAGTTGAACTAGACGATCAGCGTCAGCTTTGTACAAACTGTTTCCCCAGCCTCCTTCGACCAAAGGCTTACCATGATGATAATCTTCCCTTGATAGCACCAACGTTTCACTTTGTCCTTTAAATGAAACTTCACCGATAAAAACGACATTAGCTTGATTAAAGGCCGGTATATAATCAAGATCACTTTCAAAGTAAGCCTTTAAGGTCCCCCTTGTGGGTACAGCGAAAAAGACACCTCGATACACCGCGCCAGTTAGCGAGGACTCATATTGGCCTTTATAAGGGAAGCTAAGCATGTTCTTTGAAAAAGGGTCGTAATAAGTCTGCCACTCCCCTTTAAAGGTATCTGTATATTGCTCATTATGTTTATAGCTGGCAGTACCTACTTTAATGTACCCCTTGGCATCCTTGCTCTGGGCAGTATAACTAACACTTGGTTCTTCCGGTGTTAGTTTTAAAACAGGTTCTTTAAATGCTGGCTTTAAGGTTGGCTGACTTGTTGTCTGGCAGCCAATTGTAATTACACAAAGCAAAACTACAGCCAACTGCTTGAGCAGGTGATTTTTCGAAATCATAATAATGTCAATGGTTATTAAGTTAATCAGTATAGTGGAATTTCACTGAAATCACCCACCTGCTGATTTCAGTGAAAAGGAGTTAGTTACAATCAGTCAAAAATGTTTTCAATCCATTCTGAAAACAAGTATCTCCCGTAGATGATTCCCAGAGTCCATGTGGCTTACCATTCTTATACCGAAATACCATAGATTGCTTATCATTATCGTAGTAGACCTCTTTCGCATTATTATTGTTATCTTTACGTACTAAACTCGTTGAAACTCTATTGAATACAGGCATGTATTCAAACTCTGCGAAATAGCCTGCTGTATACGAGGAGTACAAGAAGCTATAGCCATCAAAACCTTCATTGGAAAAATCTGTTCTTTTTAATTTAAGTTGATTGATATATTCCTGCGTTACAGGCTCAACCTTTATATCATTTTTTGTTACACCAATACTAATTTTCTTATTGTGCTCAGTTTTGAACACTCTAAATTCTTTATTAAGTATTGTATTTTCCGGTTGTTTAAAAGCAAGTACTGTATCAACTACGTAAGTCAATCCCGTCAAATCTAAATTGTTGTCAATTGCGTTGCACACTTCTCTATCAGCTAAAATTCGAGAGTACTCAATAGAAGTAAAGTCATGAGTATCGTTTTTAATCCGTTCATTATTAATGGCATCTAGAATCGATGTCTCTTGATTTATTTTGTTTTCTTCCTTCTTTTTTATACCAATAAATTCCCACCTACCAATATGCTCAGCTTGAAACTCGTAGACATCATCTCCTTCGATTTCTTTACAAACAACAAACTGCTGATTGTTGAATGGTATTTCATCTGTATCCAAAAACTGAGATAACAGCATTTTAAATGCTTGCTTGTCATTCTCTACATTAACATCAGAAAAACTAGGCATAGCCAAAGATTCTGGTGACTGGGTGTAAGAACTATCAAAGCTAGTGGAGCTACATGATGCTAAAACGAGTGGAAATAAAAGGGGAAACTTTTTCATTGAGCCAATAAATCCTTTGTAATTATTGGCGCTATATTACAAATATATAAGCCACTATGTAAGGCACTTAGGACAAATAAATACCACAAAAAAACAACAACACTCTAACAACCTGAAATAAAAGAATTTAGTAACTTGTTTTTTTATCACTCTACAGAGTGAAGATAAGGAGCTAACCAACCCGCTGCCGGATAGCTTCTACGACTTGCTCGCTGTCTTTCATCCACATAGCATAAGACACTGGCAACACTTCAAGCCCTGCTCGGGAGAGCATTTGATAAGTATCTAAATCAAAAGAAGTTTCAAACTCGCCGCGATAACCTATGAGGTCGATACCAAGGATCTTTCCGCCATATTCGCAAACTATATCGACATCCTGCCCAGCGATTTCAAATCCGACCCAGACCGACATACCAAGTTCCTCAAGCCGTGCTTTTAGTACGCCGGTAAATGTACATGCTTTCGCATGCTCTGATTTCGCAACCTCTTCCTGGTGGTCAAAGTCTAGATAACGACGAAATAAGTTATTCGGACTCAAATCATCTGGGGCCAGAGAATGAATAACGATCTGCTTCTCTTTCGCCCGAGTAATAGCAACATTGAAGGCGGCTTCCTGATTCAGATAAGCTGCAGCCCGTGTAGATTGCGCGTCTATCGCCATAGACAGAATCATAACGTCCCTCTCCTCTCCCTGAAAACCATACGGTGTCGCGATACGCACATCAAAGGCATAAAGTTCATCAAGTGAAAACTGCTTGCTGACGGCTTTCTCGATAAATTCAGCCTGATCACGATATGGGGAAATAACCCCGATAGTGGGCTTTATCGACGCATGCCTATATCTGTCAAAGTGCTGGGAAAGGTGCTCGATCGCCGCATTTTTTTCGACGGTATTTCGTCCGGTTGCCGTTCGCTTGCCATCCACGCGCCTAAAATACAGCGCGGGCTGGGCTGATACACTCGGCCGTGACTGCATCACGTTCAAGCGCCCGTTATAGAACTGGGCATTGCTGAATGCAATCAACGTTGATTTACTGCGGTACTGTTCATTCAGAAAAGCCACACAGGCTTGGGAGTCCAGCGAATCAGAAACGATATCGAGCAGCGATTGATCGCGGTAGCTGTATTTAACGGGTGCACTATCGGCAAAACCGCTCTGCCTCCACAACTCAGCCTGTTTCGTTTTCGATAAAAATGACACGTGTCTTAGTTGTTTTGCATCGCCGACAACGACAGCACGTTTCGCCCGCTGCAATGCAGGAAGCGCACTGGCAATATCACATTGTGTCGACTCGTCAAAAATCACCAGATCAAACATGGACTCTATCAGTGGCAATGACTGGCTCAACTCATCGGCGGTAACCAGCCATATCGGAAATGCCTCCAGGACCGTATTCACATCCAGCTTGGCAAAACGTTCTGCCTGAGTTTTCGAGTTCATTGACTTTAATGCACGATTAAAATCTTGCAATACCTGCCTGCGAGAGTCTAACAAGCCACTGAGCTTTTCATTTCGGTAGACATTAACGTAATCCATCGCTATTTGATGAAAAGCCTGACGGTGCTTCGCCAATGCCTGATGGCTTTGCCATAACACCTGCTCGTCTTTTAACGAGTGGTAGATATTTGCCATGCCTTTTTGCAGCCAGGAACCACTATTCTCACCTCCCGCATAGCGAGCAGCCCACAATGACCGTTCAAATGCAGCTTGGTGCTTTTCGACTTCCTTTCTCGCCCGTTTGACCCGCTTCTTCATAGCCTGTGACGAGTCTTTGCACTCGACTCCCTGGAACAGAATTGAATCAAGATACTGGCGCATCGTTTTAACAAAACTCAATGCGTTAGCATGGACAAAACCGCTTTCCAGACCAAAGTCATGCCTTAGCTTTTTGCCTATCACATCTATCGCCTGCTCTGTTTTCGTAACAACCAGCACAGACTCCCCGTTTAACATCCGGTCTATGGCAATAGCAGCAATGGTAAAACTTTTTCCGGTACCTGGCGGTCCCGAAATCACGCTCAAGGGCTGTGATGCAGCATTCTCAAGAGTCTGTATTTGGGCATTGCTTAACTTATAGCTAAGCAGGTCGACAGCAGTGCTCGGTTGCCCAGCAGGGGCTGCAACCCCTTCGAATATACCCGTCAAAGGCCGAGCGAAATGGGGCTGCGCAATAAGCTGATTGAGCTCGTGCAACACACCCCGTACCCCACGGGACCGATCTGCCAAAATAAGCATGCTGATACAAGCAATGGTTGCTGATTTAGTTGTCTTACGACGAAAGAAATCTTCGCCGTCAACGAGCTGCGGCCATCTTGCCAGCTCATCCAAATCCTTAATTTCAGTGTTTTCACGAAGCCAGCTGGTAATAAGCGCTATCTGTTCATGAGTGATCGGAAACACTGGTACAGGGAAAGAATCAACGACGGTGGTTTCAAGGTGTGGCTTTACCAGCAATCGAAGCACATCGAGGTTAACGCGAATATCTGAGGTATCGATACTGGCGCAGAGATGCTCATCTTCATCATGCGATAGCGTAGCTGGCAGATACAGCAAGGGAGCGGCAATACTGCGTTGATTTGAAAATCCAGTTTTGACCTCAAGCTGCCCTTTTATCATGAAGCAGCCATAGATCAGCCGTCTTTCCCGACGAAAGCTATCAGCTTGCTGGAGCAATACCTCAGCTTCGATCCCGGCTATTGGCAGCCGTGGCAATGTACCGGTTAACAACAGATCTTCATCTTTGATATAGAGCTTTCTGTCTTTTCTTATTCGCGTGATATTGGCAATGGACAAGTCGCTGCTATCCGCACGGTAGCAACGACGAAAATACTCTATATAGGACTGAAGAGATGACACAATTACTTCCCGATAACCGACGAGGAAGATAAATAGAACATTTACACCTTTCAAGATCAAGGCTCTAACTCAAACTTCCACCTCCAGTTATCAAGCTCTCGACGAGCCACATCATAAAACAGGGAAGACACGCCCCTTTACCTGTCAGTACTGCGGTGCAAGCTCATTATCAGCATCTATTTTTGTTCCAATCAGCAGCATCCAGAGACTCGCGAACAATACAATGAACCCAGCAATAACAAAGCCGTATTCGATGGCATCAACATGAGCAAGAAAAGCAATCAACACATAGCTCAGACTCTGGACTAGCGTTGCGAACATCCCCAGCCCGCCATCCACACGCCCGCGTTGTGACATAGGGATTGTGTGGTGCATCCAATTGGTTCTGGCAATACGATTGAGTGCATTAAAGAAACCAAAACCAAGCGTCAGCAAAACAATATACAGAGGCTGCATCACCCCGCTCATTACCAGCAATGTTAATGCGAGAACTAGCATTGAATACTGCATGATATTTCGGTGCGACATCATGGTTAATATCCGCGATACCAACAATCCCGTCATCAAAGAGCCAAGGCCGAAGGCAATATTATAGAATGCAACCCAGTTTCCCGACACACTTAGCTCGGCAAACCAGATAGGAACAAGTTTTCCCAAAAAAGTTAGTACTGGGTAAGACAGGCAAGAGATAAGTAAGAAGCCATAGAACCTAGGCTGCTGGGAAAAAATACCTTTGGTCTCTGTAATCTGGCTTAGAAACGGCGTGTTATGGGACTGCCTGATCTGACGACGATATGGTGTCGCAATATAGCTCAACGCCGCAATGCCTGATGCGATAGCCGCAAACGCAGCAAACTCTTCGATTCCCCACATTTCGAGTAAGAAAATACCCAATGCACCAGCCCCCAAGGTTGTACCTTGCATGACAACTTCCTGATAACCTGAAATTTTCGCGTACTCTTGCTGCTCATAGTTTTCCTGAGTGAAGGCGTTGTTCGCATTCCAGGCGATATTGCTCGATACCCAGAACACTAACTGTGAAAACGCCAATACCCAATGTGACCCCAATCCCATCCAGTACACAATGCAAACCAGCATCGCCGTTGCTGATTGCACAATTTGCACCAGAATCAAAATCGCTTTTCGAGAGTGCCTATCTGTCAGTGTCGAGAAAAAAGGCGTACTGAGAAATGATAGCCCCGTACAAACAAGTGCCGTAATCGCCACGAACGTACCCATATCAGGCTCTTGCAACATGATCCAGGGCAACGCCATCATGAACAAACCAGAGCTGATACCATCAAAAAAGCGCCCGGACAAATATGGAATCGTTTTATTCTTCATCGTTCTTTCCGTGTGATTTGGTTAATTCACTGCTACTCTAGAACCTCAGGTTAACTTGAGGTCAAGCTCTATTTCAGGAGAGAACGTATGGACATGAGTGTGGGCGAAGTGGCAAAACGAGCCGGGGTAACCGTGGCAACCCTTCATTTTTACGAAGAGAAAGGACTCATTTACAGCTCCAGAAACCAAGCGAACCAACGCAGGTATGACCGGCAGATATTGCGAAGAATTGCCGTGATTAAGGCGGCACAGAATGTCGGGCTAACGCTACAGGAAATCTCTGACGAGCTCGGACACCTCCCGAAACACAAGGCTCCCAAGAAGAAGGAATGGGAAGAGCTTGCCCAGGACTGGCACCAGAAACTTGAAGAGAAGATCCAAAGCCTGAGAGCCCTGCAAACTCAATTGGGAAGCTGTATACAATGCGGCTGTTTGTCATTAGATAGCTGTGCCTTGTATAACCCCGACGACTCACGCGGGATCAAGCAGGCAGGGGCAAAATTGAGCCACCCAGAGTCCTAGTACAGGCCCTATTAGGAAGAGTACATCACAACCAATCTTACTACTGATGTTCGCGACGAAATGCTGCAGGTGTAATCCCGACTCGTTTCTTGAACTGCTGAGAAAGGTGTTGCTGAGAGGAAAAACCACACAAAAGTGCCACATCGACCAACGATTTTGTAGGGCTAGAGAGAAGTTGCTTTGCTAGGTCAACCCGTCGGGAAAGAACATATTGGTGCGGCGTGCAACCAAAACTTGTTTTAAACATCCGCGCAAAGTGAAAATCACTTAAATGCGCTAGTGCTGCCAAATCTCTCAAGGTGAATTGACTCGATAAGTTGGCCTCAATAAAATCAATCACCCGCCGCTGATTCACTGATGACAACCCACCCGTACTTAATGCCTGCCTCGGTGAGTTATTACAGTACTGACGAAGAAGATGAAGCAATAGAATTTGCTGAGTATGGGAAACCATCAGCTTATCGGTCGAGCTCTCCCAGTTTAGTTTTACTATGGTTTCTCGAATCAACTGATTGACGAAGGGATCGTCCACAAAGGTACGTTCTGATAGTTCGACATGACGACCTTCTTTATCAAAGACCTGCTCGGCAAAATTTTGCAGATGAGCCTGCTCGAAATAGAAGTGGAAAAAGTTAAACGGCGCAGAGAAAGTCCAGTCTGAGCGATGATCTTGGGGCATCAGACAGAGCTTGCCCGCTCCGCCAGATAGATTGCCTGAGCTCATGACGCGCTGGGTATTTTGGCCGCCTTCGAGATAAAAGCTTAAAGTATGGTGACCTGGTTTATCATAACTTGCCCTACCATGGCTATTGCTCCAGACAGCCGTACCCATGCCACTATCTAGCCATAAGTCCTTATGAAGTAACGCGGTATTGTTGGACAGCACGTTATAGACGCGCTGTCTCTTAGCCCCCGAAGTCATCCCTGTTTCCATCTCACTCTCCTGTCCCGACCTCCATCAATATACTGATTTTTGAAAATCATGAACACCTGATGAAATAAAATGCGCAAGAATCTGTAAAAACAGCAAAGATATGAACGCCTCCCTCGCGCAAACGCAATAACGTTAATGGTATGAATTAAATGCCCTCAGCATCCTGGGTGAAGGAGTAACAACGTAATGAATGGTATCTTATACTCAGCCACTGTATTTATTTGGGGTTCGACATGGCTCGCTATTGCCTATCAACTGGGCGATACACCCGTTGTCGTGTCTGTCGCCTGGCGGTTTGGTCTTGCCGCTATCGCACTATTTGCCATATTGGCTTTTCAAAAAAAACTACCTCGTCTTTCTGCTGAAAACCATAAATTGGCCGCTTTACTGGCTTTGTGCCTTTTCTCCAACAACTTCCTTTGTTTTTATGCCGCAACGCAATATCTCCCTAGCGGACTCAATGCTGTCGTCTTCTCACTAGCGCCGATCTTGAATGCACTTAATCTTTGGATTATTGAAAAACGCCGTCCGTCGGTCACTTTTATACAAGGGGCACTGATAGGGTTTACTGGCGTCGTGCTGCTTTTCGCCTCCCAGTTTATGAATGCAGAGATGGACTGGACCATACTGCTGGGGTTAATGCTCAGCCTGTTGGGTACCTATTTTTTCTCTATGGGTAATATGGTGTCCGCCCACGCTCAGAAAAAAGGGATGCCACTCTTGCCGACCACGGCCTGGTCAATGGGTTATGGCGCGATCTACCTGGTTGTTATTGCAATGGTTATGGGCCTACCGCTGAGCGTGACTATGACGCCAATGTATCTTTCAGCTTTGGTTTACCTTGCGATTGTAGGGTCCGTGATTGGATTCAATACTTACCTTGCTCTCGTCGGAAGAATTGGGGCAGCAAAGGCTGCGTATTGTACCGTCCTCTTTCCGCTGGTGGCACTCTCGTTATCTACCCTGTTTGAAGACTACGAGTGGACATGGCTATCGGCACTGGGCGTCCTGTTAGTATTAACCGGTAACCTACGTGTATTTGGCATTCCACAACCAGTAAAACGTTGGTACCAATCAAGTATTGCCTAACGATGTATCGGCGAATGAAAAAGGCGCTTAATCTCGATTAGCGCCTTTTCAATGCAGCGAAGAAGATTATGAAATCAAGCCAAATCCATATTACGCTCCATCAGCACTTCTTTAACCGCAAACATACCGTTAAGGGCTGCCGGAAAACCAGCATAGACTGACATCTGCAATACAACCTCTTTAATTTCATCCTCAGTACAACCAACATTTAAAGCTGCATTAATGTGTACCTTCAGTTGAGGCTGACAGTTACCCAGAGCAGTAAGCGCCGCAACGGTTGCAATCTCTCTTGATTTTAAATCCAAGCCTGTTCGCGAATATATATCACCAAATGGATACTCAATAGTGAATCGAGCTAAATCAGGGCAAACGTCCTGCAAGCTTTCGATAACGCTATGCCCTGCCTTACCATCAATTTCGCTGAGCTTTTCAAAACCAATTTCGTATCTTGTCTTATTCATTTTCTCACTCCTATTACTGATGAATGAAGCGAGGTTACAAGTTAGAGTGAACTCTAAGTCAAGGTGATTTTTGGTTCTTATAGTAATCAATCTTTTTATCTAGGGCTTTCAAGTGTAGAAGTTCATCATCAATTCGACGTCTTAAACTGCATCTATGCGCTTCCAGTAATGTCTGCCGTTCAGCTAAAGTACTATCACCTAAGTTCCTTAACTGTGCATATTCCAAGATGTTATCCAGTGGCATTCCTGTATCTTTGAGCCTGACGATAAACTGAACCCATTCCAGATCCCTTGAAGTGTAGAACCGGTGTCCACTAGGGTTTCTTTGAATATTCAGTAGTAAACCTATTTTTTCATAATATCTGAGTGTATGAGGCGACAACGAAGTCACCTCGGAAAAGTCCTTAATATTCATATCCGCCCCTAGTTCATTCACAAGCAAACTAACTATTATTCAGAAAGTTAGCAACATTTTTAGTTCGAACATATTCGCTCGTTGATGATAAATGAGTTAGCAGTAATGGTTGGGGGAGTTTGTAAACGTATATGAGATTATTCTTACTATCTTCATATCACTTTGTGCTTGTACGCCTTCAGATAATAGAGGCTTATCGCCCAGCCCATTAGAAAACCTGTGACATGCCCTAACTTAGGATGATGAGCATAGATAAGATCTAACAACAAGGCAGGAACCATGGCAATAACAAGGGCGAACTTGAGAGAAAGTGATGTGTTAATTTCTCGCCACAAAAGCAACACCCCCAATGCTGCCACACCGAAAATGGCCTGCGAGGCACCAGTTCCAAGGTTCCAAGGCGGTTCAACGGTAAGCGTACTTATCAAAGTGCCAACTGTTCCGGATATAAACCAGAGAACGAAGAAACGAGCAGAACCAATATACTTTTCTAGAATACAACCTAGCACTGCAAAGGACAGCACATTAAACAACATATGGAGTTGCTTGACATGAATTAGTTGAGCCACGAATAAGCGCCAAAGCTCAAAATTCCAAAGATGACCAAAAGTAACACCACCATATGGCTCTAGCTGGACTATTTTAATCGCCCCAAACAAAGAGCCACTTATCTCAGAATTAACAACTAGCGAATAGAATAGTGTAAGAACAGATATGATGACGGTAACAAATGGAAATCGGTTAATTTTCATGAATYCCCTTTAAGAAAAAGAAGATTAATACAAGTCTACCTCCTAGGCTTTATAAACATTGTCAAAAAAATGCAAAGAATAAATTTACCATCAATATATTTTTAACGAGCTTACAAACCCACTCATCACATCACTAGCCAGTATTCCATAAGGGTATTTATCATGTACATCCTAAGCCATTTCACTCCAATGAGATACTACTAAACTTGAAAGGAAGCATAACAATCATGATTGGATACTTTAGCTATTACAACTCCAATATTGATTACAACTTGTCTCCTAATAGAAAAATATTAAACAATAGCTAATTTTGCATATCTAGATGATAAATAAGGTATGTAAGAAGGCAACATTAATCTGTATATTGCGGGCGCTTTTTATTTCATGGAGATTCCTTGTGAGCAATTTATCTCACCCCAAGTACGATCCTGTTATTACTATACCGTTTTTAGTTGTCATTGCAGCCAGCGTCAGTACAATCTTTAGCATGTCCAGGGATAGCATCAATACATCATCCAACATACATTCAAGTACAGAGAGCGTTAACAGAAACCATCAGAATAATTACTCTTCTAACAGAAGCTCGCTCAGCATAGGTTCTCTACTGATACCTGTAATCATCATAGGTATACTAGTCAGTGTTACTATTGAAGGCGTTGGTCTAATTTACCAACAGTATTACTTCAGTGAAATGCTATTCCTGCTGCCAGTTTTTATTGCCGGCACGATCACACGCTTTTTCTATAAGGCTGACATTACTGATGCTGAGCCCTCTATTTGGCTAGGACGTATTGCTAAGCTACTATTACTGATCCCACTAGCTTACAGCCTAGCCACCAAAGATTCACTTTATAGTGAACTGAGTAAACAAATGGCAAAACCAGACTTATATGAAATCATCTGGTTAACTCTGTTATTTGTTCTTTATGTTTTCATAGGATATATCGGCCTTCTTCGCCCTGCTGCATACAGTTTATTCTTTATCTGTTCAGCTACCATAAACCGAATAACATCAAAAGGTATTACAGGACTTTTTAACGCTATCAACCTGTTTCTGTTACTCTCTTCTTTACTCGTAGCTGCTTTTCTTTACGGGGATAACATTCGAACATCCCAAAATTTCATGCTAGATGAAATTGCTATTTCCACTGCTGTGTATTTGATGATGTTGATTACAATCTGGCTGAGTGCAAATATGAATGTTGTATACGATGCACAGGAAACTGAGGAAGAAGAAGTTTGGGGGCTCTTTCTCATTGTAGGGCTCTGGGTGACTACTGCTGTAGTCGCAGGTATGGTGAAAATAGGTTATAAAATCACAACGCAAGACTTTTTATTACGTTTATTACCCTATGACTACTATGTCGGCGAGTTTGGCTATCTATACTTGGCATTAGGATCAATGTCTGCTCTGGTTATCGCTATCTACTACTTTGCGAATATACGACAAAAGTCCAACGAGGACACCTTCACGGTAGTAAAGAATAGTGCAATACCCTGCCTATTTTCCTTTGTTTTACTCGCCATTGTAAATTTCGAACTCTGGAATATCTTAGTTAGACATTATTACTATTCTTAACCCTTTTCCGCAACGCCACTACTCTGAGTTAAGAAGTAAGTGGCGTTATGGAAATTCAGTCGTTGCTTCTCTGTCTTGAGAGTTTTTCAATTAGCTCATGCAAAGACTCAGATGGTGTCTTGCCGAAAGTATCGATGCGAATCACTCTATTCTGCCACGGCTCATAGTGCCTATTCTGTACCTGCTGCCAACTTGGAAGCTGCAGGGTTTTGATGCTGCACTCTCGGTTCTCTACCCGGTGCTTATGTTCACTGTCGTCCGAGCAATACACTTCTATGTTGACATAATCAGCATTGGTTGAGGTGGCGACTTCTTGCCACTCTGCTCGTGTTAGAGATATGGGATTACATGAATCAGCAATGACGCAATGCCCTAGCTCCAAGTTATCCTTGGCTACCCGGTAGCTCAGCCTATATCCCTCTCCTTCCACCTTATAATCACACAGATCTCTTAATCCCTGCTCAACCGTATCGATTCGAAGGTAAAAGGCTCTCAAATGCTGCGATAGCAGACGCGCTAAGGTTGTTTTGCCAGAAGCTGGCAACCCTGAAAAAATATACAAAAACGGTTTATTCATTAATGGTTTACTCACAATAATTTTGTCATGAACACCTTATTCTCGCTGCGTTCATATTCCTTCCAGCCTAGATACGAGTACAAGGTAATGTTTGCGCTCATCCCAACATGGGTAACTAAGCGTATCTCCTTATGTCCGCGCAGCTCCGCCTGTTTCTGGGCAAACTCAATCAAGCCCCTGCCTAATCCATGTCCTTGAAACTCAGGATGAACAGCAACGTTGGCTATTGTCGTGTAAGTCTCACTGAATACCAGAATAAGCCCGCCAACCAAGTGCTCACCAGCATATGCTACCCACACCGGGTATGATCGGATCTCTTCCTCATAATCAACCAGCATCGGGGGAAGATCCTGGCCTCCTAACTTTTCTTTAAATTGGCTGTAAGCATCGTACATGCAACGAGCCAGGCTATCAGCATCAGAAAGCTTGGCCTGACGTATTTCCCATGTCTTCTTGTTCAATGTAATGACTCCTTCTGGTTTTCCCCGTTATCAGGCAGACGATCAATGCTCTTCTCAATATATTGCTTGTCGGCCAGCAGAACAACGCACTTATCGTAGCCAATTAACCGTCGATGTCATAGGTGGTAATTTGCGTTAAAATCGGCAAATATTTAGATCCTCAATAAAAAGGCATGCTGATGAAACATGACCACAGGATAAACATCGATCGCTTTGTAGATCTGTCATTTGAAGAAGATGGCCACACCACCCACCACCAAGAGCACCGATTGGCCTTGCTTACCTACGGTACTATTGAGATGGTTTACGGCTCAAAGATCGAGATCGTTGCACCTGCCATCATCATCATTCCTCCTGGCATGCCACATCATCCTCTAAAAGCCAAACACGCCGTTATGTACTTAGTCTCTTTTTGTGTTGGCTGCCTGGGAATTGATGAAGACAGCCTTTTAATGCAACCTTACCGGCAAGTCATCAATGGCTCTCTGCCTGTTGTCGCACTGGATACAAAGCGACTTCCTTTCCTGACCCAGCTTCTTGAAGCATTAAGTACTGAAAGTCAGCAATCAGGTACAGAATCGACACCTTTGATACGATCCTATCTTTCTATACTCTTTGGCGACATCTATCGAAAAATGGGCTCGATTGACAACCAAAGCCCAGTGAGCAAACTGACCTCGGAAGCGCTGAAATTTATTCACCAGCACAGCCATCAATCGATTTCCCTCAAAGAGGTAGCCGCCGCTGTCCACCGCGTTCCCGCACATGTTGCTGCTACTGTAAAAAAAGAAACCGGCTCTACGGTTGGTGAATGGATCTGCCAAGCAAGAATAAAACAAGCCTCCTACCGATTGTCCCACACCACCCTGTCGGTACAAAACGTTGCCACCGAGCTAGACTGGAAAGATATTACGCACTTCATCCGACAATTCAAAAAGACGACCGGCCACACGCCTGCTCAGTGGCGAAAGCAACAAGCCATTAAGGTCAGTGGAGAACCTGAAAATGGCTAATGCCCGATGTTATGAAAGCTGACTGCAAATCTTCTGGTTTCTTCTCCAAAAGACCAAAGGTAGCGTGATAATGAAAGCGACGATCTCAGCCAGCGGAATGGCTAACCATACTCCCGTCATGCCAAAGATTTTTGGCAACACCATAAGAAATGCGGCCACGAGCATCACGCCACGCAAAATCGCTATACTGGTTGCGACTTTGACTCTTTCTAATGACTGGAAGTAGGCACCAAAGACCAGATTCGCGCCCATAAAGGCAATACCAAAATAAAACCAGTGCAGTGCTTGAGAAGCCAGCTCAACCTCTTCGGGCGATACCACGTTGAACAGATGGACAATTTGTTCTGCAAACAGACAAATAAGCGCATAAGCCAACATCCCTATCACTACAACGAACCTCAGAGAAAAGCGCAGCAACTCTTCGATACGCCGTGGGTTATTCGCCCCGTAATTAAATCCAAATAAAGGTTGTACCGAGAAGGCGACCCCAACAATAAATTTCATCACGAAGAACAACGTAAAACTGATTGTCGCCAGCGCAGCACCAGCCTCACTTCCGCCTTGAGATATTACCGTTTTGTTGAGTAGCCCAAATGCCAAAGCTCCCGACAGCTCGGAGATGAAAATAGGAAAGCCTAACCCGAAAATTCGTCGTTGTTCAGGGTCAATGACTCTAACTGCATAATGTCTAAATGAAAGGTGCTTTTTCCCTAGGCAGAAGTGATAGCCCATGAAAACAACAGCAACAGTTTGGGATATACCCGTTGCAATAGCAGCCCCTTTAATGCCCCAGTCGAATACAAGAACGAATAATAGATCGAGCACAACGTTCAAAATGCTGGAAATAATATTGGCATTGCGAGATACACTAGGTGCACTGTCATTATTGAGAAAGAAGCTAAAGCAAAACCTTAGAAACAGCGTAGGCAGAAATAACGCGAAGTAGGTAAGGTATTCTTTTAAATAAGGTTGGATGTCGGCATTGGCGCCAAGCAGGCTAACCCACGTATCGATAAAAACCAGCAATGCCCCCGCAAGGACTACTGATATCAGTATTGAAAAGCTACAACTGTAATGAAAAATACGATTGGCTTCCGAAGTCTGCCCTTCTCCAAGTTTGATGGCGACAACCATGCTGCTTCCTATCCCGACCAACATCGCCAGTGAAATCGCGACCATCAAAACAGGAAAACTCATGCTAATGCCAGCTAGCGCCATACTGCCAACACCATAACCCACAATAATACCATCAGCGACTTGGTAAGCCGCCATAGTCAACATTCCGGTTAGTGTCGGCCAATATAAATTGAAAAATAAACGTTTAATTGGATCATGCCCATAGTCCATGACGTGTTCTCTCTTAGCGTGAATTACTGAGACAGAAACTGTAGCCATGAAAGACCTGAGTTAGCAGAGCCACTATTTAGGGTAAATCAGCGTATCTTTAGTTTTGGCCTCTTCTGTGTTTCCTAAGAACGAACAGCACGAAAAAGCAAGTTGTGACAACTGACTAGCTCGGTATGGATAGCCTCAAACAAAGTGATATTGCTTTGTTTGAGGTTACAGCCATGCAAACGATATTAATTAGCTCACGTTACTCGGCACCAAATGCTTTATAAACTTTGCTAATAAATAAATCTTTCTGCTTCATGTTCATCAAAAACTTGGACGTCGTCACCGCAAAAGGCAGTTGCGCAACACCACTCTTTTGCCCTGTAGGTATGAGTGCCATTAAGGGGTTACGCTTGTAGCCCTTAATCTTTTTCTCTTTAGCATCACGGATGATCAACTTTGCCAAGTAACTGCCTTGCTGCTGAGCAAGGTAGCCAAGCTTTGCCTCACCGACATCGGCAACATCACCGAGGGCATAGAGGTTTTTCTCTCCTACAACCTCAAGCTTTTCATTAACCTGGATATACCCATGCTCATTTAACGTATCGGATAAATGTGGCTTTAAGAATTCACTGTTTGGCAGTATTCCTGTCGCTTCAAAAACCAAATCAGCATCACTTTCCATGCCCGTGTTTTCATCGACGTAATGCTGCTGCGCTTTTCGGTATCTGCTATTGAATTGAACTTCAACGCCAAGAGACGTTAGCTGCTCAAGGGATTTACGCTGAGCCTTTTCTTTAAAGCCATTGAGCAAAGCTCCTGTGTTATGGGCTAAGGTGATATGTTTTTCCGGGAATGCATAAGCAATCTCACCCGCCAATTCGACACCGACCACACCACCGCCAATCACTAACACCTTATCAGCAGCTTCCAGCTTGGTATGAAAGTCACTGAATTCCGTATTACGTGCCTCGATATCCAAGGCTACATTCGATTTTGCAACTGGCATGCTTGGATAGCGAGTACCCGATGCAATGACTGCACGTTTGAACGCTATGTGTTTACCATTTTCCAATAACGCCGATTCTCTCGACAACTCCACGACACCACTTTGAATGAACGTACTGGCAAGAAAGTCCAGGTACTTTTTCCTCGCTCTGTCTTGTGTTTTTTCCGGATCAGCAACATTACGCAAGGTGGCAAAGGTGACTTCGAAGTAATCTTTCTTATCCACCAATGTTGTCTTTATGCCATTTTTCTCTAATTCCTGGGCAACTGAGACGCCAGCAAAACCACCACCAATAATTAACACATCTGTCTGTATCACCGCACGTTACCTCTATGTTCTCATCGAGATTGTTCGAAATTGCTACCTGCGACAAGGCTATCCGGTATCATTTATGCGGTAAATGAGCGAATATACACGCTACATGTGCATTTTTGCGATGGTGGATTGATGGATAAATGGAACGAAATCAGAACGGCCTATAAGTTAGCCAAATTGAGAACCCTGAGTGCGACAGCACTGGATATGGGCATTCACCGTTCAACCGTCATGCGGCACATTGATGCCCTGGAAGAACATTTAGGGGTTACTCTGTTTCAACGCAATGATAAAGGTTACATTCCTACCGAAGCTGGGCTCGATATCATGCGTTTGGGGGAAGTCACTGAGAACCACTTTTCACAACTGTCCTCACGATTGAAGAGTAAAGAGCAGCAGTTAGAAGGTACGATTACTATCACCAGCATCAGTGAAATGGCTGCCATGATTATGCCTGTGATAAAAGAATACCAGTCCCGTTATCCCAAAATGCGGGTTGATTTCATTGGCGATATCAGAAATCTGAATCTTGAGTATGGGGAAGCCGACATAGCCATCAGAAGCGGAGGAAAACCCACAACACCTGATAATGTTGTTCTGCCTTTCGCAGACATTCAACTGGTGTTGTGCGCGCATAAAGACTATGTAGAACAGTATGGTTTACCCACTGAACGTGACTTCACTCATCATCACTTTATCGCATTAAAAAGCAGGCCAGAGCATCTCACCTGGAATGAATGGGTTCACAATCATATCCCTGAAAATAACATTGTGTTCTTATGTTCCAGCCAGCAAGTGTTAACCCAGGCAATACTGAACGGATGTGGCATCGGCGTTCTTCCCAAGCAGACAGTCAGCGATATCGATACTTTGCTAGAAATTCCGATTCACAATGAGTGGTCAATCTCCACTTGGATTCTTGTACACCGGGATATGTTCAACATTGCCAAGATTAAAGCTTTTGTCGATATCTTACGTGAACAGAAAGAGTTACCTATCAAGGTGCTTTAACTAAGCTCGTGGTTGGTATAGCGCTAATCTTAACCCCAAAACTTGAAATATTAGGCAACGTACAGTTGTGGTGCTCCCGAATTAGTTGCCCTGTCGCATGCTCTTTATCATGGGTAGTATGTGCATCAGCGACAAGATCAACCGAATAACCCAAACCCGCAGCACGCCTTGTGGTGGTATCGACACAAAACTCTGTCGCATAGCCGCAAATGATCAAATGTTCGATACCTGCCTGTTTTAGGGTGGTTTCTAGCTCTGTATTCAGAAATGAATCCGGTGTCGTTTTGCGAACAAACTTATCATTTGATTCGACAACTAAACCACTCTGCAATTGCCAACCATCACTTCCGAACTCAATAATAGAATCAGGTTGTTCGTGCTGAATATAAATAACTGGATGACCACAAGCCCTGCCCCACTCAGTTACCTGGTTAATGCGCTCTACCACTTCCTTCGCTTCAAAAGGCTGAGGAGCAGGATCAATTAATACACGCTGTACATCTATCACTAAAATGGCAGTTTTCATAAGACTCCTTTCATCATGCTTTCCCCCTAGTCACCTAGATTTTACTTGGCAACCACCAATTAAAATCAACAACTTAAACCAAACCGTTCATATTAAGACTAGAAAGATATCAGGGCAATGACTTTCAGATGAAAAGATAATAAACGCTAACCGCATCACTGCTTGTTGCTAAAGCACTCATTCATTAGTTCACTGGTAGATACAACCATGTTTGTAAATGTGCATTTTTCTGAACATATCAATCTCCTAAGATGCTATCCGAACTCGCTTGATATGTATTACGGAGAATGTCATGAAAAAACTAACCCTACTTGCGGCATCAGTATTGCTTGCTAACGCGGCCACTGCAGCAACTACCACGCCTTTAACACTAGATGTCTATAACGCTGATGGTAACAGCTTCCATGTCAACTCCACGCTTGTGTACGGTAACACTGAAGCTCTGCTTATCGATACCGGTTTTACCAAAGCCGATGCATTAAGAATTGCAGCCAAGGTGATTGACTCAGGCAAAGAGCTAAAAACTATTTTCATTAGCCAAGCGGATCCTGATTACTATTTCGGAGCAGAGGTACTACACGGCCTGTTTCCTGAGGCAGAGATCATCACAACTCCAGCCGTTAGAAAAGTTATCGAAGAAAAGCTTGCCGGAAAGGTAGCCTATTGGGGGCCGAAGCTGGGAAACAATGCGCCCGTCACTCCGGTTTTACCGGCAGCATATACAAAAAATACGCTAACTGTAGATGGCCACAAAGTAGAAATCCATGGCACAGAAGGAGCCATTGCTCATCGTCCTTATCTGTGGATCCCGGAAAACAAGGCTATCCTAGGTAATGTCGCAATTTTCGGTAATCTCCATTTATGGATGGCTGATGCGCAAAGTGATAAATCTCAACAAGCATGGATAAAGCAACTTAAAGAGATGCAAGCACTTCACCCTGAAACAGTCATTCCGGGTCATATGAAGTCCGGTACTAAACTGAATACAGCATCCATTAGTTATTCGCTGCAATATTTACAAGACTTCCAGAAAACAAAAGCATCAAGCAAAAACAGCGATGAGCTTATCGACAAGATGTCTGCCAGCTATCCCGACGCCCAGCTACCAATCGCATTAAGCATCGGCGCTAAAGTACATATGGGAGAAATGAAGTGGTAGCGATTTAGCTTAAGTTGAAGATAGTAGGTGGTGCCTCGGCACCACTTAGCTAAAACTCTAATTGAATAAGACTGACTGCTGTTTGTTAATCTTAAGCCAAAAACTCTCTTGGCACCGGTTGGTAAAGGTCTTTCTCTTTGGGTGCACCTGTATACTTGATGACTCTGAAATCACTTCATATGAAATCCAGCACTCCGGGCATATCAGCTCATCCGCCTCAAACTCCTCGGATTCTGTGCAATGTTTAATTGTTACACCATTTGAAAAGTGAAATAACGACTCTTTACAATCTACGGTAATACTCTGATCTTCATAAGAGTTATCAACTGACTCCTGACTGATTAACTCCAGCCCTACCGCTTCACCTTTTATCACAGCGACATAAGTAAAAAGGTTATTCATTCCACATGCGTCCATTTGGAAAATATATAAAACATATCAGAGTTATTATTCTGGTTTACGTGCAATAACCAGCCCATGATTACTCGAGCCAAGCAATGATGGTTCGGAACATACCATCAGATGATACTTCAACCAGGCTTGATACTCTTGCTCAGACAGCGCATTAATTTCCGCCCCAATGTACCGCCCAAAGCCATCTGTCGCCACATGCTTTTCAACGTCGAGGCATTCTGATTGAACTAAACTTTCAACCTCATCGGGCGTGGCAAAGTATCCCGTTCTAAAGAACGGGTCGACATCTTTTGTCGTCACCAATCCTGTTTCATGTAACTCACCCAAAACTTGTGGTGTTACCAGAGCATGAGACATTTTTGCCAGCAAGCCGGCAACAAAGAAGCGACTGATATAGGCCACTGCCACAATACCATTCGGTTTGAGAATTCGATGAGCTTCTTTAATAACAGCCTGTCGCTCACCTTCATTCTGAATGTGATACAGAGGACCTAGAATAAGCACGATATCCTGAGAGCTATTCGGAATAAAATTCACATCCGTCGCATTTGCCTCATGAATATTCAGCTCGACACCTTGCTCGGCCGTGTTATCCTCTAATTGTGAAACCAACTCTGGCACTAGCTCTACAGCGGTAACCTCCAGCCCTTTCTGCGCGTAATATATGGAATAGCGGCCAGTTGCTGCTCCGAGCTCTGTTAGCTTCTTTGCTGACTGGGTAAATACTTCCAACTGGTTAACCGTTGTATCAAATTCAATCCGGGTGATATTTTGACAGACGAGACGTTGCTCCTCGTCAAAATTCGCATAGTACCCCATATATTCTTCTTGCACTGTTACCTCCTGTGCAGTGGAAAAATCAACTCGAAAGGTCAACACGCCCTATTGTGCACCTTATTCGAGGCTGATTTATAAAGAAGAATATAAGTTAACAGCTTAGCGGCAATACGCAACCGCTTTGCTGTGAGGCGATAAGCATATACATGTGATTTGTCGGTTATTATTCCTATTGGATAACACTAATTTGTTGCAGCATCCCCATTTGATCCCACTGCTCCCAACGTTCAACAACTTGCTCCCCTACAACACGATCTAGTATCAAGCCTTCAAACTTTGCCCGTTTACCTGTTGGCGGAGTGTCACCTAGAGGCCCCGTATTCGTCCCTTCAGCCGACCACCTTGTCGCCACCTTATCACCCGCGATAATTTGATCTTCGACTGTAATCTGTAAGTCAGGGAAAGCGGTCAAAAGACCCGCTACCAACTCTTTGAATGCTGAAACCGAGATGTTAGGCTCCGGTGCCCCGGCTATGTGAATGACGCAATTCGGTGCAAAAGCCTCATCAGCAACCGAAACATCTCCTCTATTGAGCCCTTCAATCCATACTCGCTCGTACTTGGTAACGGTTAGATTCATTGTCATCTCCTTACCGGGGAACACCTATCCCCCTACAGCATGTCGCATAAGGAATTTATGCTCAGTAAAGGTATAGACTACTGCCTAGTATAATTCACACTCTATCCTTTAATCAGACGAACCTAACCAGGCTGATAAACCTCCATCACGAAATGCATTCATCCGTGAATACCTCATATCTTGTATTCCAGATAAAATATGGCGCTGATGCTGCACAATCATTGCAAACTATTGTTTCTTGAGGAGTTGAATCCCCCCATAAAGGAACAACCAATTCAACGCTTAACAGTATACTGCCGCAGAAAGGACACTTTTCTAGCCCTGTAACGTGCGTTTGCATATTTATCCTGCCCATATAACCTTTACTAAACCAGACGTTTACCTGATTGCAGAAAAACTGCTTTCAAGGTTTGCTAACCATTTTGATCTCTTTTTATCCGAAGTGAACTTTACATAGGTCAGGTTTATCCACTTTCTGTTTTTTACACCGATCTTCCAGAATGTCCCCAGCAATAAAGCTTTTTTAATTGCATTACCAAACAACAGCCTATAGGCGATAGACGGTGTATTCATCGTCGTGATCATGGTTACGCCTTTCAATTTATCCAGTTTGGAAAACATGCGAGTCCCTTTGCAGTTGTAGTCATAAGCAATCCCAGGAAATATCAGTTTATCGATAAATCCTTTTGTCAGTGCAGGCATAAGCTCCCACCAAATAGGGAAAATAAATACAATATGATCTGCTCTTTCAATTCGCTGTTTGTAGTCGAGAACTTGCTCATCAAGAAGCTGCTGGGAACGTTCAGGATCGGTTCGAGCCAGGGCAAATGCCTGAAGATCTTTTCCTCTCATCACAGGGTCAAAATTGTCGTTATCGAGATGGATAAGATCAATGTCATGATTTCCTTCATCCAGCCCTCTTTTGACCGCTTTCAGAATGGCGTTACAAAAGCTCATCTCATAAGGGTGATTAAACACAATCAGTACACGCATAGCTTTCTCTATGTCTCAATTAGAAAGCTTTATCTTAGAGCAGAGGAAAGAAATCAAACGATAACATATGTTATCAATGTAGCTACTTCCGACATCGAATTCGACTCAGTGAAACAGAAGTGATCCCAAGATAGGATGCAATATAGTGCTGCGGTATTAATCTAATAAGCTCTGGGTGTTCATTGGTTAATTCTTGGTATCTTTGTTGTGGTGTATCTTTGATTCGCGACAGAAACAGCCTCTGATAATGCTTTAACCTTTCACAAAGCATTTGAAAAATAGCATCTTTAAGTTCTTGAGACTGCACGATCTGCTCATTGACACATTGCTTTGAAATAGCATATACCGTCGACGGGAGAATACTCTCAACGGTATAAGGGCTAACTTCATCATACATAAAGCTTTCAAAAGAAGAGACAAATTGCCCCTCGAGAAAAAACTGAAACGATACATCTTTACCATCGTGGTTAAACCATGATCTCAGGCAACCACTTTCAACATAATAAAGTGTGTCACTCATTGAACCTTCTTCAATCACAACCTCTTTTTTCCTTAGCTCTATACGTTTCGCGTAAGGAGAGAAAGCCTGCCAAATTCGTTCTTTGTTACTCATACTGCAAATTCCGTTAAGCCGTTACTCATTATTATACGAAAATCATGGCTTACAAAATGCGTATGCCAAAAAATCTTATATACATTGAAAACCACAGCCCTAAAAGACTAAATGTTTCTAGCGACCAAGCTCTACTAGTTGCTATTAAAGTCAAGCAACAAAAATACACGATTCCACCAGCTTGAGGATATCCTTCAAAAAGAAAATGTTGAGATAATGGAGTAACCATCGTTTCTAAAAACGATCGCCTGTTTTGCGCACAATCTTAGTCACTGCCCTTGCAATTACCCCCAGCAAAGACATAGGTACTGGCGGCAGTTCTTTTCGGTAACCATTCTTAAACGCTGGACGAGATTCAATGCGTTTCATCCAGCGCTTAACATTAGGAAAAGGTTGAAGTGAGTAACCCAGAACCTGCAACACAAACGCATTGGGAAACCAGGCAATATCAGCAAGCGAATACGTATTGCCGACCAGATATTCCCTGTCTTGCAATGCCTGCTCCAGCTTACTGAACTGATCATGCAGCACAGCTTCAGCCTGTTTGAGATCGCAACCAATCAATCCCTTCCTTCTCTCTTCGTGAAAACGAGTACGGTGAGGAATATGCGCTTGATAAAACACCCAGTCTCGTGGGGTCGGAAGCCGACCATACCCCTTGGCATATACATAGTTAACGACACCGGGTTCGTGAGAACGTCCGGCGGCGTCCAACCAGTCATTCATTTGCTCTCTAAGAGAATCTTCTTTTGGGCTCAGACTCACCTCAGGAAAGGTTTCTTCTAGATAACGCAGAATGGTAACTGACTCATGCATAGCCATACCGTCATGTACGATAGCGGGTACCTCTCCCTTGGGATTGATAGCAATGTACTCCTCCGTCAGCTGCTTGCTTTTTAGCAAATCAATCAGGTGTTTTTCTACTTTGAGCCCTTTTTCTTCGATAGCCAGTAAAACGCGCCCGGCACAATTCGAGAGCGGATGATAGAAAAGGTGTAATCCTGTCATTTGTTCTGGGTTCAATGTATGCATCTTATTACCTCTACAGTGTTGTTATCTGATAGGTGGCTTTGGGGAAATGAACATGAACCCTACCCGCAACCTCTGTGTCTCTCGCCAGTATCCAACGTTCATTATCTTCGCCCACCAGGCAACCCTGTGTATCGCCCAGAAGAATATCCGTCGTTGCCACTGATACACGCTTGCCTATTAATGAGCCTTGAGTCATCGAAGTGTCTATTGAACGTGGCTGGTTATTCTTAGCTGAAGTAATTGCATTGAATGGTGTAATGTCAGCCGATCTGCCATGAGAAAAGCTGATCATTTTCTGATACCACTTTTCCAATTGAGGCCGGCCTTTAAACAGTACGC
This sequence comes from Photobacterium kasasachensis, assembly GCF_050336885.1. Taxonomy (NCBI): domain Bacteria; kingdom Pseudomonadati; phylum Pseudomonadota; class Gammaproteobacteria; order Vibrionales; family Vibrionaceae; genus Photobacterium; species Photobacterium kasasachensis. The sequence continues at coordinate 81,600 of NZ_JAKJSH010000020.1, read as the reverse complement.
GCCCTTCCATTCCCATTCGAAACCAAATCAGATGAACAGCGCAAAAATCCGCATAGGTCGGTGCTGACCCATTCAGAAAGTCCTTCAGCAATCGCGTTTCTAGCTTATCAAGATACCGTTGCCACAACGCTTTACTTCTTGCCCTGTCAGGTGCCGCCGCTGTGAGCTCAGGATTACTATTTCTGAATAGATGCTTTTTATCTGCCAGGTAATTAGGTAACTGGCGCAATGGAACCTGAGACAGCAAGGCCCGTATCAACCCCAGAGGGTGTAACGAATTAAGGGAGAAATGAAAAACATCATTCTCTATATACTCAGACCATTGCCACTCTTCCTGTGACTGAAAGAACGGGTTCAGTTTTTCATTTCCTGATAGTTCAGCAATTTCAGCTGCTATGATCCGCGTATCACAAAAAATATCTGCGCCCAGCTGAGCCACCGGAATTCGGCGATAACCATCGAGAAGCGGGTCAATCGATGGTCTTGGCGGGGTTAATGGCGCTTCAACAGAAAGCCAGAACAAATTGGTGTAGCCCAGCATTAGACGAATTTTCTCGGAATATGGAGAGACCGATTTATGGTGAAATATGAAGGTTTGCTGATCAGTCATAATCGTTTCCCCTACTCTGCCAATGGCTTGAATTCGCCGTTCTTCTTCAATGCAGCCAGGTAGGCTGGACGAGCACGCATCCGCGTCAAGAAACCTTCAACATGCGGATATTGTGAACCTATTCCAGTGCGTACTTCTGCCACTTCCAGGCAATAACCCATCACGATGTCAGCAGCTGTAAGCTCTTCACCAGAAAGCCATGTCGATTGCGACAGTTCTTGGTCCATAAATGCCAAATGGCGGCGATACCTTACCCACAGGTAGCCTTCACGTACTTTATCCACGACCGCTTTGATTACCGGACGAATGAAAAACGGCACTTTCGACACCATCCGTTTGAATATCAGCGCTTCGAGAAGCAAAGGCATAAAACTCGCCTGAGTTGCATGCATCCAGTAAAGGTATCGAGTACGTTGAGAGCTGCCGGGCTCTGGCCTTAAAGCAGTATTCGGATATTTATCGAGAATGTAATCAACGATAGCGCCAGTTTCAGGCAACACTAGGTCGCCATCAGAGATAGTCGGCGATGTGCCGATAGGATGTAGTTTTTTATATTGTTCAGGTGCCAACGTTTGCGGTCCTACACGCTTGTAATGCTGAATCTTGTATTCCACGCCTAACTCTTCAAGCAGCCAGAGAATACGGATCGACTGCGAATTTTCCAGATGGTGAACGGTGATCACTTTCAAACCTCGCTGATCATGTTTTGAACGATTTGAATATTATGATCCATGGATTATAAATACAAGGATTATTTTAACATATAGCAAGAGATGAGATGGGCTACGATGTGGGGTAAACTAGCCGTTTCTGGCGGAGGAGATGACAGTTGGCCAACAAAAAAGCAATTATTGATGCCGATATGAGCATAGAAAGTAAGGTGATAGGCTTAATCACCTGTATTGGTCAAGAATACAAAAGCGAGATGGCACGTCGCTTGGCCCCGATGAACCTGTCGATGACGCAATTGAATATTTTGCATGCACTGTCATTTGCACCAGACCATTGCCTAACCGTCAATCAAATCAAGCAGGCAATGATTGATGACAGCCCGAATGTCTCCCGAGCCTTAAACAAGCTGATGGATGCCGGATTAATCGAAAAACAGCGTAGTACGCAAGACCAGCGTATTGTTCATATCCACCTTACTGCCGAAGGTGCTCAGGCGCATGTTGATGCAGATAAGCAACTACTAGATATGAATGTTGAAGGGCTAACAAAAGATGAAGTTGAACAACTATTTGACTTGATTAAAAAAATATAAAACGAGCCGCTTTAAAGCTTAATCACGTTAGAAACAGCTCTACTACATGATTAACTACATACAAGCGGCTAACGGTAGATGGTACGAAGACTGACACCTAGTTCTTGGGCTAGGTAGTCACCTGAAACTGGGTATTTATGACAGCGCAACAATTGAAGCAAATCGAATAAGCGTTGGCTTCGGGACATATCAACCAACCGAAAGCAATTTCCGAATAATCTCAGATATTACTTCACCCAAATTATTTTTTGCTTTTTCAACATTATAGAGCCAGCTCAATATATTCATCTAATAGCAGTGCTATACTGACGCTCAACCAGCATGACAAACCTTATTTTCCACCCCTACAAAATGTTCATCCACTCACACTACTGACAAGTTCATCACTACCGTTCGAGATACCGCTCTCACCTTTATAAAAAAGCGCTAATTATTGACCAGTTTAATAAATAATCTCCAACCTATTCCAATAACAAAGCAGAGCACAACAATGACAAAATTCAACTCTACATTAGCAACCACAACATCGAAAAAAACATCGGGGATTAACAAGCTGACGAAAGCGAGCCTGTTAAGCGCAAGCGCACTGCTAGGCGCAGGCATGTTTGCTTCCCAGGCACATGCCGATACCATTCTTCATGCCTTTAACTGGAAATACAGTGACATCACCAGTCAGGCAAAAGAAATCGCACAAGCCGGCTACAAGACAGTACTCATCTCCCCGCCGTTAAAATCGACCGGTGATCAATGGTGGGCCCGTTACCAGCCTCAGGACATTCGCCTGATTGACTCACCTGTTGGTAACAAAGAGGACTTGCAGGCACTGATTGCCGCACTAAAAGCAGAAGGTGTCGGTGTCTATGCCGATGTTGTTCTCAACCACATGGCTAACGAGAGCTGGAAACGCAGCGATCTGAATTACCCTGGCAGCGAACTGCTTGCCCAATATAGCCAAAACGCAGACTACGTGAATCGGCAGAAATTGTTTGGTGATCTCAGCCTTGGTCAGTTCTCTGCCAACGACTTTCACCCGGCCGGGTGTATCACCGACTGGAGCAATCCGGGGCACGTGCAATACTGGCGCCTGTGCGGTGGCAACGGCGATGTCGGCTTGCCGGATCTTGATCCAAACAACTGGGTTGTCGGGCAGCAACGACTCTATCTTCAGGCGCTTAAAGATATGGGAATATCTGGTTTTCGAGTGGATGCCGTCAAGCACATGAGCAACTACCAGATCACTCAAGTCTTCACCCCAGAGATCACCTCTGGTATGCATGTCTTTGGCGAAGTGATCACCAGCGGTGGCAAGGGCAGCAACGATTACCATGCGTTCCTGGAACCGTACTTGAACGACACCAACCACAGTGCCTACGACTTCCCTCTGTTTGCCTCAATCCGCTCGGCCTTCTCGTTTAACGGAAGTATGTCAGTACTCCACGACCCTCAAGCTTACGGTCAGGCACTATCCAATGATCGAGCCGTTACCTTTACCATTACCCACGATATTCCGACCAATGACGGCTTCCGCTATCAAATCATGGATCCAGCTGACGAAAAGCTCGCCTATGCGTATATTCTGGGTAAAGACGGTGGCACACCACTAATTTATAGCGATGCACTACCAGCCAACGAAGACAAGGACAATGGCCGCTGGAAAGGTGTATGGAACAGAAGTGATATGACCGCCATGATCAGTTTCCATAATCAGATGCAAGGCAAAACAATGCAAACGCTGTACAGCGATCAGTGCCTGCTTGTATTCAAACGCGAGAAACAAGGGCTTGTCGCTATCAACAAGTGTGGCGAGGAGCGCTCCTATACCATTGATACCAATCAGTTCGAATTCAACTGGTACTTGCCATACAAAGATAAGCTGAGCAACCATAGCGAAACCATCAGCTCACGCTATCACACGCTCTCTGTACCAGCTCGAACTGCACGAATGCTTGCTCTCTAATTCCAAAGCAGCTTTAGATACAAAAAGGGCCAGACATCATGTCTGGCCCTTTTCGAATAAACAGATCGTTATTCTGCGTACTGCATCAGATGCTGCTTCACTGCATCTGCCGCAAAGGAGTGCTCAACACTGACCTTATAGATAGCAAAGTAATCTTCACGGGTTAGATCGAACTCTTCCACTACCTTACGCACTTCATCAGTCATCGTCGTGTTAGACACAGTACGGTTATCGGTGTTGATGGTGATTAATACACCGTCTTTGTGGAAAGCTTTGATCGGGTGGCTGCTGAGGTTATCAACGGCCTTAGTCTGGATGTTACTGCTAGGACATGTTTCCAGCGCCACAGACTCACTCTTTACCAGCTCATAAGCTTCCGGGTGGCCTTTGATATGAATACCGTGGCCAACACGTTCTGCGCCCAATAGCGATACAGCATCATGAACATTCTGGCCGTCGCCCTGCTCACCAGCGTGGATGGTCACTCGATATCCCTTCTCGATGGCATACTGAGCATATGGAATGAACTCATGGCAGAAGCCAGACACTTCACTTCCCGCCAAATCGAAAGCGACAACACCGTTATTTAGGTACTTGGCACCGGCATCAATGACTTCGTTAATACGATCCTTCGGCATGGTACGCAGAATCGACAAAATATAATTGCCATGAATATCGTACTGCTCTTCTGCTCTCTTCATGCCTTTAACAACGCTGCCGATGATCTGGTCAAAGGTCAGGCCATTTTGCAGATGAAGCATAGGACCAAAGCGAACTTCCAAATACTTGACGTTCTCTTTGGCAGCATCTTCAAACACTTCAAACGAAATACGCTCTAGCCCTTCTTCTGTTTGCATCACTGAAAGTGGCAATTCAAAGCGCATCAGATACTCATCAAGATTCTGGCATGTTTCTGGAGCAACCATCAGTGTTTTGATTTCACTGATATCCTCACTTGGCAGAGTCAGGTTTTGCTGGTGAGCCAGTTCAATAATCGTTTGCGGACGAACACTACCGTCTAGGTGGCAGTGAAGATCTATTTTGGGCAGGTCGAAGTAGTTCATGAGTCTCTACCTTTATTCAAATGGTACATAAAGTTACAGACTTCATAATCAAGAGTTTAAGGCTCTTGGTAGAAACTCCCAAACCATATCATTGGGATTATACGAAGCAAGTTGGCTGAGGAGTCTATCATTGTGATTAACTACCTGCAATCCATACGGTTAGCGCATCTGAGATGGCTAAAATGAATAATTATAGTACAGGGGAAAAACCCTATGCGATAACAACAACTATGCTGCTATTGAATAGGACTCTCGCCCTCCGTGCTTACCCTTGCGCTGAAAGCTACCCTTCCCTTTTTTCGCCTTCACGACACGGGTACGAAATAATTTGCTTGTCACAGCCGCCTTCAGGGCGTTGTCCTGAATCGTACCGCGACCTAGCTCGGTCTGTTGCTCATTCTGCTCAGCTAGCCGGATATTCTCCACCAGCTGTAACTTCTTTTTCTTGCCCATGATATCTTTCCTCTGATAAGAATCTTTGACGAGATAGAAATACACATTCTACCTCAGGGGTAAATATTACCGCCATCAATGACTGGAAGCAAAAAAACGCATAACGCCTGATCCTGTATTCACTCCAGATACTCTTTATAAAGGTCGAGAAACTCCAGCACAATCTCTCTGGCAACTTTGGTTTCGCAGTTGGTCAGAAAGACCATGCCGGTTTGGGTGTGCCGATTAAATACCATTTCAGTTCGTATCCCCTTCACCCACCCGCCGTGGTGAACAAAGCCAGTGATCCCCTTGTAATCAAAAGTCCGCCAGCCCAGCCCGTAATAAACATTGCTCAGCTTGGCACGATAACGGTACTGATTTGCCCGTATGTGGGGCTTATGCATCACCTCCAGGGCCGAAGATCGCAGTACCGACGGGTTATGGCCAAATTGGGCCAGCATCCATTTTGCCAAATCTTGTGCGCTGGCATTAACCCCTGCCGCAGCCGGCACCTTGTAGTAATAAGGCGCGGGTTTCACAGCGGCACAGCCAGACTTAACTTTGACATGCGGAACAACGCGATTTGAACTCTGCTCGAACTCATCCAGCCCGTACGATGCATGATTCATTTTTAGCGGAATAAAGACCTGCTCTTTGACCAAGGTGGGAAAATCCATCCCCGCGGCCTGAGCCAGCATGTCGGCACTGAGGTTATACACCACGTTTTGGTAGCCATAGCACTTTCCGGGATCGCACACGAACTTAACTCGCTTTAACGCCCGGAGTATGCGGGTATAGCGCACGTTGTCTTCCAGCAGATCGGAATAGGCCTGAGGCACCAATCCGGTAGTATGTGACAGCAAGTGTCTTAATGTGACGCTCTTACCCAGATTAGGATCACTGAACTCAATATTGTCGAGATAAGGTATGACATGGGTATCCCATTCAATTAACCCCTTGGAAACCAATATCGATGTTGCTGCCGATGCAAATGTTTTCGATATCGATGCCAGCGGAAAAACCGTGGCTGAGTTTATCCGCTTATTGCCACCGGCTTTTGTCACCCCGTAGCCACGCAGCAGGCGAATATTGCCATTGATAATGACAGCCAGTGATGCACCGGGAATCCCTTTCTTCACTGACTTTTTCACATAGCTATCGAGTGCGAAAACAATCTCGTCTTTGGGGGCAGCGTTGCCAGCCCCCAAAGGCAGCAAGAGAAGGAAGACAGACCACAATCTGCACATCACAGATACACCAACCTTATCGAATTTTCACTAAGGTTAGCGCCTAAAAGCAGCACATTATCTTCTCTGAATTGAGAATTAAACTCGATAACAATAAAGTGTCAAAAAATAGAACAAAAAAAATCATTTATTAGAAAATAGTTCAAGAAATATACTTATTTTTCCTCTATGATTATTTTATTGTTCTTTTTTAACATGACGCATTTATTTGCTATTAATTCAACAGAATTAATAATTACTGCTTACAAGTGTGCGCTCAAAATAGCCAAACTGTGTACAGGTGTTCGCTGAAATTAATATTTATTGTGTACAAGTGTTCGCTGAAAATAGTGTTTTATTGAGAACTCATACCGTTTACGTGATAGTTATGTCAATTTTTAGATTATTTGCACTATCCTTGCGCTGTTCATATATACTTGATAAATAAAAAGAAACACTCATCGGATGAGCTTGAAAGTGAGATCCAGGGCACAAAATGACTTTTATTGTTGGCCATAACCGCTACAATACACAGCCTCAGCCACTTCAAGACACATATTAATAAGGTCACATAGTCATGAATGTAGTCGATTTTTTTAAACAGAAGCGTGATGTTCTTTCAGTACATCCGTTCGAACTTAAAGATTTCCTATCACCTTCCCTGCGTGACTACTGGCTTGAGCTTAGAAATAAGGCAAACAATAGCCAAATCGGTCTTTTAATAAAAGATCATAAACTGGCATCCAATGACGATATAGCAGCACCTGCTGAGCCTGTTGCCCAGCCTGCGCCAATCGTAATGAAGCCTGAAGCAGAAAAACTGTTCAATGAGTTGAATGACACCCTTGGTGAAGTCATTCATGTCGGTCAATGGCTGACAGTCGATCAAAACCGTATTAACAGCTTCGCAGATGTTACTGAGGACCATCAGTGGATCCACACCGATCCAGAGCGTGCGGCCGAAGAGTCACCTTTTAAAACCACGATTGCCCATGGCTTTTTAACTCTGTCGCTACTTTCTGTGCTGACTGATAGTGTTGATCCAGACAACCAGAAGTTCCCGACGGCGAAGATGACCGTTAATGTCGGGTTGAATCAGGTACGCTTCCCTTATCCGGTAAAAGCAGGTAACCGTGTTCGTGCCAGCACTAAAATTCAGTCTGTTACACCTATCAAGCGTGGACTTGAAATCGTTCAGGAACTAACCGTTGAGATTGAGGGCGTGCGCCGTCCGGGCTGTGTCGCTGAATCTGTGATCCGCCTGCACTTCTAAACGAAGCCAGACTGTACCACCCAAACGTTAAAAGGCCATCTCAAGATGGCCTTTTTCAATATCTGTATCTGGTCGCTACACTTTTTCAATCACTTTTAATGCTTCTTTCTTGCTTAGTGCAGATAGCTTACCTTCATTGCGAGCTACAAACCCTGAGACATAATCAGGATCGGTTTTGGAATATTCTCTCAGCACCCAGCCAATCGCTTTTCGAATAAAGAACTCTTCTTCATCTGCCAGCATCAAGATAGTCTCTTCCAGTAAAGGGACATTCGTCTCAGACTTATGCTTGAGATGGGCCAGCAACGCAGTTCGGCGCAACCACATGTTATCGGATACACGCCACTCTCTGAGCTTTTCCTCCAGCTCTCTGTGTTCTTTAACCAGGCCTCCGATAAGGTTAGATGCAATTTTATCTACGGTATCCCAATGGTCAGCCTCTAGAAGCATCTCCTCGTAGATTTCAAATGCTTCCTTAGTGCGAAAGGCTTTATAGTATTCGGCAACATCCATCGCCAAATACTGTTCCTCCCGATTCTCTCCTGACCAAAGCCAGAGAACCAGGCGGCTATAATCTGTAAATGTGCCGACTTTAGTGTGCTCGCGAGCCTGTTTAAAAATGGCCTGACGTTCCGGTGCCTTTACACCATAAAACGGCTGGTCCGTCTTCATATATGCCTGCATCGCCTTTGCATCCTCGGCATTGCCTGCTTCAGCCATGCGCTGCTGCATAAAGATCACCATGGGAATGATCAGAGACATAAGTACTTCCTTTACAACTAACTATTATTATTTTTGTATTGGAACACAGTTAGGAATAGCGGAAAACTACTTTTTATCACGCAGTTTCAATCGATAAGCTCAGCAATCCTGCTGAGCTTACTGGACGTTGAGTCTCCCCATTTAAAATGGTATTCAACGTTTGGCGGCTTTGCCCTGGTAGGCCAAATATTCCAGAATACTATCAATTTGCTGGAAGCTAAGATCGGTATGATCAGGCATTTGGGTATAGCGGAATTTCGATGGTTGACGAATGTACTCCCGCAATATCTCGGGACTTCGATAGACGAGGATATTCATTGGGGCATTCAAATCAGGACCAACCTTTCCCCCTTGCTGATCTAATGCGTGGCACTTCATGCACCTGTCTTTGAATAATTTGAATCCGGCAAATACGTTCGTCGTTTCTTTAACTTGCTGAGGGTACAATGCCGGGTATTGATTCTTAAACTCAACCGTATCAATTACCGCCAACTGATAAGGCCATGGGTAGGCTTGCTTAGGTGTCTGCTTGTCGCTAGTCCAGACCATGTAGAAAGGCCCGGGGTTTGACTGGTTGTGACCAATGAGTTCCCAGTCAGGCTGCTCCGCATCTCGGTATACGATATAGCCACCTTGTTCTAACAGTTTATCGAAAGGCGAAACTGCCTGGTAGCCATCAAGCGCAACAAACTTAACGTCGGTACTCAGCTTACTTTCCCACGATTTTCCGTAAGCCAATGCCATAACATCATGCAGGGCAAAGGCCAGATATCGCTTATCTTTCTTGTATTGGGGATCATAAATATCTATCTGATGTGTCAGTAATTGTTTTTTCATTGCCCCCAGCGTCAACGCATTAACGGTTTTCCCTTCTTCCAAAAAAACAAGCTTCGCTGAATAGGCACTTGCCGACCATACACACAACAAACATAACACTGAAAAGCACTTCATCCATAAAGTTGAACGCATCATTGTCGTGCCCCCTTCTCCATCGCAATTATTGGTTAGAATGCTTACTAATTACTTGATTTACTTTGAATATAGTCAGTAGCAACTAAGGAAAGCTAAACCTTGCGCTTATTGGAAGCAATATCACGGATTGTGCTGATTTGTTCGCGATTTTTGAGCTATCCGCTTACTGGTTTAAATGTCGAGGTAAAATGCCTAAGTACCGGCGCTTCGTACTCAAACTCCAGTCCGGATAAGTTATTCGCCTGGTGGACTACATTGATCAACGCGTCAGCTACATAATCCATATGATCATTGGTATATACGCGACGGGGAATGGTAAGACGCAAAAACTCCACTGGTGATGGTTTTTGCCTTTTTGTGACAGGGTCACGACCAGCAAGCAGTGATCCAATTTCAACCGCGCGGATCCCTGCCTCCAGATACAACGCATTACATAATACCTGAGCAGGAAATTGTTCTGCCGGGATATGCGGCAGTATCTTTTTTGCATCAACAAAAACAGCATGACCACCGGCAGGCAACTGGATCGGAACGTCTGCTTGCTGTAATCGATAAGCGAGGTACTCAACCTGCTTGATTCTGTAGGTCAGATAATCTTCATCCAACCCTTCATAGAGACCACGAGCAAGCGCCTCCATATCCCTGCCTGCCATACCGCCGTAGGTAATGAAACCTTCCATGGGTACACAGCGGGTTTGCACAGCCTGCAATAACGCTCGGTCATTGCGAATAGCACATACACCGCCGATATTGACCAAGGGATCTTTCTTTGCCGATAGCGTTAGCATATCGGCGTACTGATACATCTCGGCTATAATCTGCTTAATCGAACGGTCTTGATAACCGGCCTCTCTCTGCTTGATAAACCAAGCATTTTCACAGAACCTGGCCGAATCGATGATCACCGGTATATGATATTGCCTGGCTACCTGGTAGACCGCTTTCAGGTTTGCCATCGAAACCGGCTGCCCTCCTGTACTGTTGCAGGTTATGGTGACAATGATCCCCGCAATATTCTCGGCGTGATAATGGCTAATACAGGCGTTGAGCTTCTGCAGATCAATATTGCCCTTCCAGTTATAGGCAAGCTCAGTATCAAATGCCCTATCATCCACTAAATTAATGGCCACGGCCCCAGACAACTCCACATGGGCAGCCGTGGTATCGAAATGGAAATTAGAAAGAAATACTGGTTGCGTGCCACCGCGTTCCTGCCGCATTTTCTCAACCAGGCACGGAAACAGTATCTGCTCGGCACCACGTCCCTGATGTGTCGGAACAAAGTCATGGTAGCCAAAAATATCGTCAACAGCAGCCTGAAGGTGGAAGTAATTACGGCAACCCGCATAAGCCTCATCACCCAGCATCAGCCCCGCCCACTGCCACTCGCTCATCGCACCGGTACCGGAGTCGGTCAGCAGATCGATGTAGACATCTTCGCTTCTCAGCGCAAAGGGATTATAACCCGCCAGCTTGAGAGCTTCTTGCCTATCCGCCAACGTCGTCATCCGAATAGGCTCTACCATTTTTATCCGAAAGGGCTCAGGAATACGTTTCATCGGCGCCTCCTCATCCTCACCGCTAACTATAGCGTAAGGCAAATCCCTGCCTTCCTTAAGTTGACGAATACCCTTCGCCTTCCTACGTTAAATATATCAGCCACCTATAAAACCTTATTGAGCCAAGCTGAGCTAAAGACGACTTAGGGAACTCATAAGGCACCAACAACATTATCCGGCTGCTCTTACAGTTAACAGGGATGCCAGCAATATGGAACCAAGAGACGTCAAGACGATCGACGACGCCAAAGCCATTATTAACGACCGCGGCCTCACACACGTCAAAGTCGGGTTATTTGACAATGACGGTGTCATGCGCGGCAAATACATGTCCAAAAGCAAATTCTTCTCTTCTCTCGAGCATGGGTTCGCCTTTTGTGACGTCGTCCTTGGATGGGATGTCAAAGATCAGCTTTATGACAATACCCAATACACCGGCTGGCATACCGGCTACCCCGATGCCCCCGTTCGTATTATTCCAGACAGCTGTCGAGACGTCCTCGATGAAGACGGAATGTTGTTGTTTATTGCCGAGTTTGCCGGAAAGGCTGAATCGATTTGCCCCAGGGCCACGCTAAGAAAGGTGATCGACAAAGCCGACGAGATGGGGTTTGATGCCATGGCTGCCCTGGAGTATGAGTTTTTTCTCTTCAATGAAACCCCGCACTCCGCCAGAGAGAAAGGCTTCAGAAACTTAGAAACCGTCACACCCGACTGGTTTGGCTATTCCATGATCCGCAACTCTACCTACTCGGATTTATACAAAAGCATTCTTGCCATGGCCGAAACCATGGACTTTCCGATAGAGGGGATCCACTCGGAAACGGGGCCCGGTGTGATCGAAGCTGCTATTGCCGTTGACCACGCCGAAGCCGCAGGAGACAAGGCTGCGCTATTTAAGACTTACATGAAAGTGCTGGCTCAAAAGCAGAATTTACTGGCGACCTTCATGGCGAAGTGGAGCAATGATTATCCCGGTCAGAGCGGCCATATTCACCTTTCATTAATGAACAAAGACGGTTCGTCAGCATTTTTTGACTCAAGCCAACCCCATACCATGAGTAAGGCACAGCGGCATTTTCTCGCCGGGCAGCAACGGCTGATGCCCGAGCTGTTGTGTATGATTGCCCCCTCCGTCAACAGCTACAGCCGGATGATCCCTGGATTCTGGGCACCCACAGATGCCACCTGGGGGATCGAGAACCGAACCACGGCCCTGAGAGTAATTTCAGGCTCTACCAAAAGCCAGCGAATCGAATACCGAATTGGCGCCGCAGATGCCAACCCCTACCTTGCCCTAGCCGCTGCCCTGGGATCCGGCCTGTATGGTATCGCAAGGGAATGGGAGCCCTATGACGCTGTTACCGGCAATGCCTATGAGCAGCCCCACCCTGAAGAGCTGGAATTACCTCGTACCCTATGGGATGCCACCCAGCGCTTCAAAGCATCACAGGCAGCACGCGAGCTGTTTGGTGATGCCTTCGTAGAACATTTCGCAGCATCACGAGAATGGGAAGACAGAGAATTCAGAAAGCATGTTACTGATTGGGAACTCAACCGCTACTTCGAAATCATCTGAGGCAAGCAGGCATGACACATCAACCTGATGAAAACACAGTCTTACAAACTGTCTCCCCGGCGGATAATAGCATTGTTGTCACCCAGCCGTTAGCCAGCCAGGAAGACATCATAGCTACGCTGGAACGGGCAAACATCTCGCAAAGTCACTGGCGACAAACACCGCTCTCACAGCGGAAAGCCTATTGCACCAAAGCCATTGACGCCCTGCTGACCCACAAAGAGATGATTGCCTGCGAGATCAGCTGGATGATGGGACGCCCGATTCGCTACAGCAACAGCGAGCTAAGAGGCGTTGAAGAGCGTGCTCGCTATATGATCTCCATCTGCGACGAGGCACTTGAACCAATCACCCTGAACGAAAAACCGGGGTTTACCCGTTATATCAAGCATGAGCCCCTCGGCACTGTCTTTGTCATCGCCCCCTGGAACTACCCTTACCTCACCGCTATCAACTCGATCATACCGGCTCTGCTGGCAGGAAACAGTGTGATTCTCAAGCACTCGTCACAAACGCCGCTATGCTCTGAGCGACTGCAGCAGGCCTTTGATGAGGCCGGGCTGCCCAAAGGCGTGTTCCAGCACCTCTTTCTTAACCATACTGATACCGAACAGCTTATTGCCAGCGAACAAATACAACATGTGGTCTTTACCGGTTCGGTCTCTGGAGGGCGGATGGTCGAGAAAGCAGCGGCCGGCCACTTCCACAACATTGGTCTGGAGCTTGGCGGCAAAGATCCTGCCTATATCCGTGGCGATGCCGATCTGGACCATGCGGTAGCCACTGTTATCGATGGCGCTCTGTTCAATGGTGGACAATCATGCTGCGGTATCGAGCGTGTTTACGTCGACGCCACAGTTCATGATGAGTTTGTCAGTCGTGCCAAAGAGGAAATTCATACGTACCAACTTGGCTCGCCGCTCGAATACGAGACGACCCTCGGTCCCCTGGTGCGAACCGCCGCAGCCGACTTTGTTCGGGCTCATATCCAGCAGGCCATCGAGATGGGCGCAACCGCCCACATCAATGAATCCGACTTTCCGGCCAGCAAACCGGGTACGCCCTATTTAGCCCCTCAGTTGCTGACTGATGTGACTCATCAGATGCGAGTCATGACCGAAGAGACATTCGGCCCTGTCGTTGCCGTACAGAAAGTGCATTCCGATCATGAAGCCGTCGCCCTGATGAATGACAGCGAATTCGGGCTTACCGCCAGCATTTTTACCCGCGATACCAAGCAGGCCATAAAGCTAGGGGAACAATTGGACGTCGGTACGTTTTTTGTCAACCGATGTGACTACCTTGATCCGGCGCTTGCCTGGGCGGGCGTTAAGCACTCTGGGCGCGGGTGCGCCCTGTCAAAACTGGGGTTTGAAACCCTGACCCGGCCTAAATCATTTCACATCAAGCACCCTCAGGAGTAACCGTCATGCTCGAGGCACATTGGCACTATCCCACCGCAATTACCGTTGGTGAACATTGTTCTGACCAACTTGCCCAATACTGTAAAGATGCCGACATTCATAAGCCGCTGATGGTGACAGATCCTGTCCTGGCTGACAGTAAAATGGTTCGAAATGCCCTTGCTCAATGTCGTCTTGCTGATCTGGAGATTCAGATATTTCACGGCATTCAGGGAAATCCAACCGGACAGAATGTCGAAGCCGGGATCCACCATTATCTGGAAGGAAAACATGACGGCATTATTGCTTTTGGCGGAGGTTCCAGTATAGACGCCGCCAAGGCGATTGCACTGGCGGCGAATCAGTCTCTCCCGCTTTGGGAGTTTGAAGATAAGGGAGATAACTGGCAGAAAGCCGATGCCAATGTTATTGCGCCGGTGATCGCCATACCGACCACTGCAGGTACCGGCTCAGAAGTTGGCCGAGCCTCAGTGATCACCGATGAAAGCCAACAGGTAAAAAAAATCATTTTTCACCCTAAAATGATACCTGTTCACGTTTTGCTTGATCCTTCTCTTTCCACCACCCTGCCACAACCCTTGACAGCTGCGACAGGAATGGATGCCCTGTCACATAATCTGGAGGCCTTCTGCTCCCCGTCCTATCACCCGATGGCCGAGGCCATTTCCCTCGAAGCCATGCGGATGATCATGCACTACCTTCCCGTCGCCTATCTCGACGGGAGCAATATTCAGGCCCGCACCCAGATGCTCGTGGCATCAACAATGGGGGCTACCGCCTTCCAGAGAGGGCTCGGCGCAATGCATGCCCTCGCTCACTCATTAGGCGCTGTATATAACCAGCACCACGGGCTGCTCAACGCTGTACTGATGCCATATGTTCTCGCAGCCAACCGACCCAGAATTAATGAGAAAATGGCCAGGCTAGGCCGATACCTTGCACTGTCCGAACCTGACTTTGACGGTATTATGGCTTGGGTGCTCTCACTCCGAAAAGAGCTGGGCATTCCTCATACTCTGGCTGAAATTGGTATTGATGACCAACAAGCACAGCGCATAGGTGAAATGGCGGCATCAGATGCGGCCGCACCGGGTAATCCTATTTCGTTTGACGCCGCGCAATATGCCGATATCTTTTGTCGCGCCGTTAGCGGCAAGCTAACTGACTGAGGCACTATGAGACTGGGCATTTTACTCTGTGACGATGTTAGGCCCGAGTTGCAAGAAAAGCACGGCAACTATCCGGCAATGTTTAGCGAGCTGTTTCGCCAGGTCGGCTCTGACATCGAGCTCCACTTCTATCGCGTTATTGACGGCCAGTATCCAGAGTCATTGGATGAGTGCGAGGCGTATGTCAGTTCGGGCAGCAAGTACAGCGTCTACGATGACATAAGATGGATCCGCACTTTTGAAGCCTTCATCCACCAGCTGTACCGACAACACATTCCTTTCATCGGAATTTGTTTCGGCCATCAAATGATTGCAAGAGCACTCGGAGGAGAAGTTTCACGTTCAGACAAAGGCTGGGGGCTCGGCGTTGCCGAGGTGGAGCTTCAACTTGACGAAGTCAGCAAACATAGCTGGCTCACACCAGCAATGAAAGGCTACTCACTGCTGGTCAGCCATCAGGACCAAGTCATCGAACCACCCAAGCATACACGGGTACTGGCTGGTAGTGCATTTTGCCCCTATGCAATGATTCAAGTTGGCAGTCACTTTCTCGGCGTCCAGGGGCATCCGGAGTTTACTCCGGAATACAGCCACGATCTGATCAAATTAAGACGTGATAGCTATCCTTTACAGACATCTGAACACGCCTTACTTTCACAGAGCCAACCCACAGATCATTTAGTCGTCACCCAGTGGATCATTAACTTTATCAAGCTACGACACCTGAACTTCTCTCACTGACTAAGTGTCTAGAGCTGGTCCAAATAGATTATTCGAAATATCTGAACATCTTCTTCTATCTGGGGTTATGGAGGTCACTATCAGTTTCTCTACAATTGGTTATATCAAACAGATAAATGCTCGGTTTGATATAACTGCAGGAGAAACAGCAATGTACCATGCTCATATTTATTTTGACCTTTCCCAACAGTCACTTGCTGAACAAATCCATCAGCAAATCCGACTAAGCAGAGCAGATACCACCGCAATCTTCCCGTTGGTGAAAAAGAAAGTTGGTCCTCATGTGAAGCCCATGTTCGAAGTACAGTTCAACGATAACCAATTTGGTTTCATCGAATGGCTCGAACAACATCGTGCTGGGCTTTCTGTATTGATCCACCCGGTTACCGGGAATCATCTCGCCGATCATACCCGCGATGCCATCTGGCTTGGCGAAAGGCTAAGTGTTCGCACAGAAATATTCGGGCAACATTAAAAGATTATTACTATAAAAGGCTTCCTAGACGTAGCAGTTAACCCACTGTTTTATCTTTTCTTTGAATGGCGCTTTTATCGGAATCCCAGAACTTTCATGTATATTGATTTGAGCAGGATCTTTCGTTTCCCTGTACGCTTTCATTCCTTGTGAGTTTGCCCAGTAATACAGTCCCCAGTTTATAAGATTCCAGTTTTCATCATAGGGGTTGTGTTCGTAATCAACGTAATAGAGAGTGCCTTCGCACAATACAAAATTATCGGGGAAATAGTCGATATTTAACCCTTCATTTTGGAGCGTAGAGGCCATATTACAGACTTGCTCAACACAGGTTTCCGGTAGGGTTTCGCCAACGATAAGATCAGTTACAAGGCTTCCATCAATGAACTCTTTTACCAGATAGTTTTCTTTAGCATTCACCTCTAATAAAGTCGGTACGTTTATTCCGACTTCCTGCAACTTTTCATAGGCTGCAACTTCAAGTTCCACCTTATTGGCATCACCAAACGAATAGTACAGGCAAGGCTCATAATGCATTAACTTGACTACATATTGGTTTTCACCTCGTTGGGCGAGATATGAGTAACCTGACTTCCCCTTACCGAGCAACTTCAATAACTCAAGCTTTCCCATGCTGGTGGCTATGTCACACCCAACCGCATCCGTAATATCCATTGCGTATCCTTTGTCTATTCTTGTTTAGCCACACTGTAGCCAGTAATATTCGAAACAAGTTAGCAAAGAAAGCCCTATACATTTAATGAGTTAACTCACAATACGGCATATTACAGAAACACTAGTTTTACTATTTCCCTTTATGGCGAAGTACCAGTGTGATACCACCAAGGATTGCAATCGATGCCAGAAACAAACGTAGTGAAATCGACTCCCCAAGAAATAACACACCACCAATTGCGGCTATTACTGGCACGCTCAACTGAACGGTAGCAGCGGTTGTTGCCTGCAATGCAGGGAGAACGCTATACCACATCACATAACCAAGACCCGACGCAATAGCACCAGACAAGACCGCATACCCCACCCCAGACCAGTCCAGAGAAAAACTGCCGAGCATGATGATACTCAACACCAAAGTAAAAGGGACTGCCCGGAGGAAATTACCCGTCGTAGCCAGAACCGGATCACCGGCTGTTTTTCCCCTGATAGAGTAAACTCCCCAGGCTATACCTGCGGCGAGCATCAATATCGAGCCCAGCAGAGGCGGGGCTGATAAACCGGGTAGCAGCAATCCCAACAACCCACCTATGGCAAAGCCAAAGCCCAACCATTGAATGGCTGTTAGTCTTTCCCCCTGCCACAGTCCATACCCCAACATGGTTGTCTGCACAGCAGCAAAAAGCAGTAATGCACCGGTTGCAGCCGGCAAACTGATGTAGGCAAAGGAAAACCCTGCCGCGTAAGTAAACAAGGCAAGAGCAGAGAGCCAGTTCCCTTCGGCTGGCTGAGCACTACTTCTGTGAATGGAAATCAGCCACAATACCGCAGCTCCCGAAACCAGACGGATAGTGGTAAAAGTGGCAGCATCGATGTCTGTTTCCAGCAACGCCACCCTGTTTAGTAATGAGTTTCCGGCAAATGCCAGCATTGCGAGCGTAGTCACCGCCATCACTCTTGAGAATGGCTTTTCATCCTGTGTCATTTATCTAACCAACACCTTCGTAATCTGCTTCACAGGGGGGCAAAAGAATAAAAAAGCAGCCCCCACCAATGTTGGGAACTGCTCTATAGTATGGCTGTGTTTCACCCGCTACGCGTTACAGTTCGACTGCTACAGCTCGACAATGACCTTCTTGGCCAATGACATCGCTAAATTATTATCGTAATACGCCGCCTCGTTGATAAAGTGCGGGTAAGCTTCATAGTCACCAATCCAGCAAATCTCTTTACCATCAAATAGGGTAAATATCGGGTCACCCGAACGAATCGGCTTAAAGTCAGCATCCTGGACATTTCGGTGAACCATACCGATACGCTCGCCATTGTCATCTTCGGGCAACTTCAGCGTTTCTTCATATTTGAATGCTTCATAGCTTGCAGGCAATGACGGCAGAGAATCTGAATTGTACAGTTCGACATAATCAAGAATGTGCTGGGTCATCTCTTCCATCCAGTCGAGCACATCCTGGCGGATCACTGACTGAGACTGCGGGCCGACTTCAACAATCACGCCTTGCTTGGTAATTGAACTTAGGAAGTAATGCTCATCAACCGATGTCTGATCTTCCAGCACCACGACGGCTTCAGGCATTTTTGCCTTAACGTAGGCACCCATATTGCGGTTAAACGCATCGGACTGCAGCAGGATCAGTGTCGGCCCCATATTACTGGTGGTATTGTGCAGGTCGATGATGAAGTCTGTTTTGGCGTTTCCTTTCGGACCGATCTGAAGGTTGATAGCCTTCGCCCGACTCTGCTCGTAATTAGCCAGTTCAGGGTTGTTCAAATCTTCAAAGCTGAATTGTCGGTTCAGATCGCAATCAAGATAACGCTTGTTTTCTTCAAACGCTTTCGGATTGGCAAAAACAGTCTGGGTCGCAAAGGAGTCTCGGGCGATCAGTTGTGGATCTTGCTGCCATTTGCGAAGCAGGTAAATCCCGCTGAATTCATTTCCATGTGTGCCGCCGACAACAGCAACCGAATTAATTGTATTCGTCCTTGTATTCACAGGCCTGGCTCTCACTCGTCATAATCTACTGAAATGAATACCAGTTTCACTCACGTTTTGCCAGTGAAACTGACTAATTTTCGACAGGTCGGGTTTGTGCCAGTTTTAAATAAGAATGCAACTCGTCATTTTTATACTCGATCGCCGAGTGAATGTTGACAGTTCGATTGGCTATTACTGCACAACGGAACAGATCTTCACCTTTATGGATGACCATTTCTATCACACCGTCTACCAGCTCCCACCAGCCCGAATGTTGCTGGCGGTTAAATAGCGTGTATTCGTTAAGCGAACCGTCCGGAAGGAACGTCAGCTCGGTAACAAACCCGGCGCTACAGGTTTTCAGCCACTGCTGGGACGCTATCTCTTCAAGTGAGAAATTTCGCTTATTGGACAGCCACTCATGCATATTGGCCTGTTCGTCTGAATCAAGCTCTGGCAAGGCATCTAAATCCAGTAGCCTGACCCGTTCTGATTCACGCAAATACAGTTGAAGCAACTGGCATGTTTTCTTCTCTGACATCCATATCACCTTTACATATCATTATGTTAGGAACGAAATTAAACCCTATTTGGCTATCTTTCACGGACTAAAGAATCAAACTGTTAACCTGCTCAAAACTTAACCTTACCTCTGAGGGTCTTTGTCTGGCCGCGCTGAGTTTTTTTATCCATTCTGCGTTTCTGGGAGCCTTTAGTCGGCTTGGTTGCCCGTCGTGCTTTTTGCTGGACAACTGATGCCTGGATCAGCTCCTTGAGCCGTAATAATGCATCTTCCCTATTTTGTTCCTGAGTCCGATATTGCTGGGCCTTGATGATAATAATTCCATCTTTTGTAATACGGTGGTCAGAGAGTTTCAGCAAGCGCTCTTTATAGAAAGCCGGTAGGGATGAGCGTTTGATATCAAACCGAAGATGAATCGCGCTGGAAACCTTGTTGACATTCTGGCCTCCCGCCCCCTGAGCGCGAATTGCTGACATTTCGATTTCCCATTCAGCAAGCTGAACGGAGTTGGAGATTGTTAACATGAAAAGAAATACAAACCTGTAACGAAAAGGTATTCAAACCTCGATTATATCACTGATTCTGTAATCAGTTGTCAGCAAGCCAAATGTGATCATGCTTACAGGCTCGCCCCAAGACAGTATGGTCATCAATGAAGAACCAGTATTCTTTGCAAATCTAACGTTATTGCTATTATATCCATGAACTTACTGATTGAACTTCTGACAGACTCAGGCCAGTTTATTCGCCCCTGGCTAAGCGAAATTTCCACGGCCATGGTCGCTTGTCTGCTCGTTGTTTTCGGTGCCGATATTAACCGAGCACTGAGACGGCAACTTTCCGGTACCAACTTTATCATCCGCACCCTAGTCTTTATCCTGGTCAACGCCTTCGGGTATGGCTTTTTGATTGTTTCCGTCTCTCCCTGGCTGGCCAAGCAGCTTAGCCATATACCCAGCCAATGGTTAATCTGCCTTGTTGTCTCTATTTTTATCTTTGTCGGTTCGTGGGCGCAGCGTAACAGACAGGTATAGTACACCTAGCTTCTAATCCGCAGATAAAACAAAACCCGGCATTGATGCCGGGTTTGGGTTATATCTTAACAATCAACGATCACACCCTGCGATATGGCAAGTAAGCCGGCTCCCACATATGTTCGGCCAGTTCCTGTTCGACATCTTTGCCTCGCAAAATGCTGTTAGGATCCGTCGCCTGCATATTGGATAGTATGCTAGTCGCAACACGCAACGAGACATCTTTCAGCTCACTGATCCGCGGATAAACGCAACCCGCTGCGAGATCTTCCTCGGATACGCATTCAGCTAGTGCATAAGAAGCCATGGTGAACATATCCAAATTAATCTTCCTGGTACGAGAAACAATGGCTGCCAAGCCAACACCCGGGAAGATAAACACATTGTTACCCTGCCCAATCCGGTATTCATAGCCGTTGTAGCTGACATTATCAAACGGACTACCTGTCGCCACAATCGCTTGCCCGTCACTCCACTTATAAATATCTTCCGGAAGCGCCTCGCAATTGGCTGTCGGGTTGGATAGCGGGAATACCATTGGACGCTTGGTATACTCCATCATCTTCTGGACATGCTCTTCTTTGAACGCACCACCAATGCCACTGGTTCCCAACAGTACCGTGACCGGGTGATTGTCGATCAACTCTGTCAGTGATACTTTACCGAGCACTTCGGTATGCCAACTCTCTGCAATCGAGCGCGGCTTGGCATAACGCTTCTTATACTCATCCAGCCCTTCACGGTCATCAAAGACCAACCCCTGAGAATCGAGAATGAAGATTTTGTCTCGCGCTGCCGCATGAGAACAGCCTTCTTTCAACAAACCGGCATAAATCTGATCGGCTACCCCAACCCCGCCGGCTCCGGCCCCGTAAACCACATACGATTGATCAACGAGCGATTCATCCTTGATTTTGACTGCGCCCAGAATACCAGCAAGTACCACCGAGCCCGTGCCCTGAATATCATCATTAAACGAAGGCAGGAAGTCTTCGTAATCAGCCAGATTATCAAACGCATTCGACTTGCTGAAATCTTCCCACTGCAACACGGCTTTCGGGAAATGCTGCTTCACCTGACGGACAAACTTCTTGATAAAGGTTTTGTATTCTTCACCGCGCATACGCTTGCGAGGTACACCCAGATACATAGGATCGTCTAGCAGATCCTGATTGTCTGTACCCACATCCAGTGCAATCGGCAAACAATGAGCCGGATGGATCCCCGCCCCCAAGGTATAGAGCGACAACTTACCGATTGGGATCCCCATGCCGCCAACCCCTTGGTCACCCAATCCCAAAATCCCCTGACTGTCTGTTACCACGATAATTTTGATGTCTTTACCGGTAAAGTGACGGGCCTGCTCGCCCATATTATCGACGTTGTCTTCTGTAATATATAAACCACGTGCCTTCTGGTAGCGGTGACTAAACTCCTGACAAGCCTTGCCCACTGTCGGGGTGTAGATGATCGGCGTCATCTCCTCGATGTGGCGAGACAGCAAGGCGTAGAACAATGTCTCGTTTCGATCCTGGAGGGCACGCAGGAACAGATACTTCTCGATATCCGTCGATGCATTTCTGAAACCGTCATAAACGCGGTTAAGCTGGTCATCAAAGGTCTGAACACGCGGGGGTAACAAGCCACTCAGCTGAAAAGCTTCTCTTTCCTCGTAGGTAAATGCAGTACTTTTGTTGAGTGTCCGGTCATTAAGCAGCTCTGTTCCGGTTAGAGAAACAGGTCTGAATTCATTGCCATTTTCATCTTTCCAACGCAGGTATTTGCCTATCGTCATGGTATCCCTCCAGTCTTCTTTTCGACAATCAGTCCTCAAATATGTCCTGCGGCGATGACAGACAATAAGAGGGCTGACATTGACTCCTTTAGGAGATAACGAAAGATTCTACGCCCTAAACTGGATGAAAAATGTGATATTCGGAGAATAATTAGTTGATTTTATAGTGATAATTTAAAAGAAAACCCGCTGTAATAGCGGGTTATCAGTGACTAGAAAGTGAACGTTCGGCCGCTGGCCGTCAATGCTTCATCGACAAAGCTAGAATCGATTGTTAACTGGTCCCCTGCATTTTCAGGGTCATCTTCACTGCCGTTACATACCAAGACAACGTCATAGCTACCTAAAGGCACATATCCAATTTCAAACTTACCGGACACAGAATCAACTCCAACAGATGTGTAAGGTTCATTGGCCGATCCCAGATCGCCATGAACACCACCGGTAGGCGCTGTGTAAACATAAACGAATGCATCATTAATGTTGTTGCCGCACGCTCCGCCTCCCAATGCAACTTCGCCAGAGATCGTTGCAACATCCTGATTGTTGACCAAGCGTACGCCTCGCGGCTTCAGTTGATAACCATTAGCATTTTCGACCATGCTCTTGCGCAAATCGAATTCCAGTGTATAGGCCTGAGTTGCATTTGCCTGTACATCAAAACCATCAAGTTTCAGCTCGCCACTAGGTACTCGAATTCCCTCTGTGGCACTTGTGTCTGTTACGACATGTGAGTATGGAGTCCCATCAGTGTAATTCCCTTTTTCAAGCACTGACAGACGCATCTGAGTATACTGGCCGGCTTCCATCTGCTCATCACTTAGCACCTGTAACGACTGCTCGCCCTGATAAGCCATCAAGTTGATAACCATAAACGCCGGGTTTCCATTGCTATCTTGCGGTATTGCAAGGCCATCAGGAATACACTCCGCCGAGCTTTGATCTGAGGCAAAAGACGTTGTCCCCCAGCTAGACTCACCGCCGTTTGTGTGATGAACAGTGATCTTATCGAATGCGACACAGACTTTGCTCAAGCCGTCGACTGGCGCATCTGAAAACGCCAAGTTGAACTGGCCAGTATTGCTACTACCACCAGATGAACCAGAACCACACCCCACTAACGCCAGACTCACTACGCTGGCAACAATCAACTTGCGCATTGATAAAACTCTCAATTAATAATTCTGCCCGAAGAATACCCAGCCTCATGCAGTATTCAAAACCAAGAGTTCCCATCTAAAGCAAGTCTTACAGAGATTTTACATAACGGGCTCATAATGGAGTAAATAAGCAAAAATGCGCTTTCCAATAAACTACTTAGTGATTGCAAAAAAAGAAGCCTCACTGTTGTGAGGCTTCTTGATAAAGCTATTTGTAATGTACTAGATGGAGCAGATTAGGCTAACGCCGTTTCAGCAGCCCGAAGTACCTGACGATCATTCTCGACTCGCTTGATCCAACCGTCGGATTCCATTCGGTTCAATACCGGGATCATATACTTCCGCGATAAACCGGTTCGCTCCCTGGCATCGGAGATCTTAAAACGCTCATTGACTTCCCGTCCTTCGATAATGTCGTTGACCAGATCATCGTAAAGCGCTTTCTCATAGTAAATCTTACCTTCAAGCGGTACAGCGAAGCCAAGACGCACCAAGTTTCGCAACTCTTTTTGCGCCCCCGGGATCTTTTCCTTATCCGCTTCATAGCCCTGCTTCTCAGCCTGACTCATACGTTCAAGGATCTGCTTTGCCGTTGGAGAAAGCTGGGCTTCACTACGACCACTGCCAAGTGAGAAGAGTTCGCCGCTCTGCTTTAGTTTGCCCTCTTCAACAAGCTGCTGTAGCAAGGCTGACAATACATTCATCGGCAACTGGATCTTGCCGCTTAGCTCGTTGACAGACAAGTCAATCTGCTCTTGCTTGAGGATTGATTCGAGCATCTGATGAGAGTTGTTATAGCACTCCTCGGTGAAGAGCCAATCACCACAGGCTTTATAGCCGGATTCATCAAGCTGGTGATCGCCACGCTTGGCGTAGCCATACAGGGACATGTTAATGGTGACATAGTCTTCCCATGCTGGCTGATCTGGCATTGCCATTAACAAATCATACAATTTATTGCGGTGCTGCTTAGCTACCTCGCCTCCCCAGACAACTGCCCCGCAGTTTATGATGCTACTACCACCATGCTGGATAAGCAGCGCGCGCTGATTCCAAAAACAGCAGGCCGGCTCTTTCAACCTTAAGCGAGCCAAGTTAGTCCCCTTGAAGACAAATATCTTGGCAAGGGTATTAAACGTACCGAACGCCACTTCGACTTCGCTGTTATTACGACACTTGTTCTCAAACAACATGCCATCCAGGCGAACAATCACTTCATCAACAATGAAGCCGGACTCCTTCGAGGCCATAAGGCAAAAACCACGTTCGACTTCTTTTTTCTTCACACCTTTCAGTGCGATCGCAACGCGGGAAACCGGCTGGGCTGTTTCGATATTCTGGTGATAAGACTGCAGGCTCTTCACCTGCACTTCCCTGCCGGATGGCTGAAGAATCAGCTTCTGGCCAACATGAAATTCACCGCCACACAGACTTCCCGTTACTGTCGTCCCCACACCGTTGACCGTAAATACGCGGTCAATATACAAATGAGCCTGACGCTGAACGGCTGTCTGCTGACGTGCATCATTCGAATGATTATCCAGTTTGCGGCAGATATGCTGGCGAAGCTCGTCGATCCCTTTTTGCTGATGGGCCGATACCACCACAGAGTCCGGAATAAAGCCTGCAATCTCAAGGAACTGCTCCAGCGCTTCTTCCTCGACCAACGCAAGCATGTCATCGTCGACCAAATCAGATTTGGAGATAACCAGGGTCACATTGTCGATCCCCATAGATGCAATCACCTTAAGGTGGTCAGTCGACATCTGCATCCAGCCTTCATCGGCTGCTACCACAAACAACACCATGTCGAGGCTCCACACCCCGGCCACCATGTTTCGGATAAACCGCTCGTGACCCGGTACATCGATAACCCCTACTGGCGTGCCGTCTTGATGCTTGAAGTAGGCAAAACCGAGATCGATCGTCATTCCCCGCTTCTTTTCCTGCGGCAAGTGCGCAGTATCGATTCCTGTCAGCGCTTTGATTAACGCCGATTTACCATGATCGACATGACCGGCGGTTCCAACGACATAACTCATAACAACACCTCCGCCAGCTGGCTACGTAGATACGGAATTTCAGATTCTTCTATAGTGGCGAGATTGAGCTGTACCCTGTCATGCTTGATAACGCCGATCACTGGTAGCGGCCAGCTACGCATAATTTTCAGCAGTTTTTCCGCAGAGCGCTTGTTTCGTCCGTTATCTGTGACGATCTCAATCGACCAAGAAGGATCACTTTGATCCGGCAACGAACCACCGCCCACGGTTAGTTCCGAGTTAACAACCCGGATCTGGTCGCCAAAACCTTCCGCTAGTAGACAGGCTCTTTGTTCAAGCTCCGCCTCGCCAATCGAGCGCTTGCTTTCAGCAACACCACGACCGCTTTCCAGTTGGTTTAGCTTGCGAACCACCTGCTCTTCAAGCAATGAATACACAATACGGCTCGGTCTGAACGCACGCATCATCGGATTTTTTTCAAGCTGGCTGATCAACGTTTGCTTACCGGTAACCAGCCCGGCCTGCGGGCCGCCGAGGATCTTATCACCAGAAAAACAAACGATATCAGCACCGGCCTGGATATAGCTGGCAACGGTAGGTTCATCCGGCATATCTTCGGTCGTCGTGCCCGAACCCTGATCGACAGCAAGTACGACATGATCCGGGAGATCCCTTGCTAGCTCTTTAATATCAGCCGATTCCGTAAAGCCGCGGATCTTGAAATTGGAGGTATGGACAATCAGCACCATCGCCGTATTTTCGGTAACAGCATCAAGATAATCCTGTGCCGTTGTGATGTTCGTCGTGCCGACTTCCACCAACTTGGCCCCGGAGAGCGCCAGAATATCGGGAATACGGAAGCCGCCACCAATCTGAATTTGCTCACCGCGGGAGACAATCACCTCTTTGCCTTTCGCCAACTCATGCAGCATCAAATAGATTGACGACGCATTATTATTGACGACCAGCGTATCCTCTCCTTTCACCAGGTGCTGCATTAGCTGCTGCAACATCCCCTTGCGTTTTCCTCGCTTACCGGTATGAAGATCGATTTCAAGGTTGTTATAGTGCGTATTGACCTCGCCAACACTCTGCCAGATCTCGGCATCTAGCGGCGAACGCCCAAGGTTGGTATGAACGATCACGCCGGTGCCGTTGACAACCCGCTGCAATCGCTGCTGGTTCATAACCCAACAGCCCTGCTCTATATAGTGGTACAGCTGGTCTACTGAAAAAGGAACACCTTCAGGATCGCTTAAATGCTTCTTTTTGTAGGTTTGCACCTGCTCACGAACGATATCCGTCACGACCGGACGGCTTAACCGCTCGATATAGGGTGACAAAAAAGCCTGCTGAAGTATTTTTTCAACTTGTGGAATGGAAGATAAGGTGCTTACTGTCATAATCAAGCTCCGATTGGAAATTAATAAAAACAGAAACTTAACTAATAATAAAAGCAGACCACACTGATAAACTTTTGATAATTAACTAAGAAACCATTAAAGAAAATGTTTTGATTATTTCAGGGGGCAAACAAGGAAGATTTCAGGGACAAGTATAATGATAAAAACTAATTTTCTATTATTAGTTGGCGAGTAACGTTGTCACCGTCATTCTTCTAACCCTGAGTAAACAAGTATAAGAATCTTATATATACTCGCTCTAAAAAATTAGTCTCTATAACGTTTTGAATGGACAATCAACTGACTGTAACGTTAAAAAGAGTTGGCGGAAGGAGCAGGAATCGAACCTGCCAAAGCCTATTCAGCTCACGTCGGTTTTGAAGACCGGGAGGGCCACCAGACCCCATCCACTTCCGCGTTTCGATGGGTGTAATGTACCTAATAAGATTATGATTTGAAAGTGTTTAACAATCATTCTGTGACCTTTCCGGCAAAGATGATTTTATATGAAACTTATTTCTATTTTGGTTAACTAGCTAACATTTTTTGCAGTCATATCCCGCTAGTAACACATTTATTCACCCAGAAATAAAACAGCAGAATCACAAACCGTTCACATTAGCCTTTAACAAATTAATGAGTGTCATTAGATATCCTAATATTGATTAACAAATAACAAAAACAAGATATTTGCCTGCTATTAGAATTGATCTTTTTATTATAATAACCACTACCAACAGAACAATTTATAACCAATAAAGCTTTATTTTTTCATTGGCTTGGTTATTTAGGGAGATAAACATGAGATACGATAGACTCGAAATAATTACTAACAACCCAAGCATTGCTGAGCTAAACACCAAAATACAATGCACATCCAGAAATCATATTGAAGATGTATTGATGCTTACCAGAGACAAAGTACATCTTGGCGGGAAAATTATCTCCCACCCTCTCGCAGGAAGTGTTAAACCGCATGAAACACCCTATCGCAGTATCATCGTGCTTAATAACCATGATGAGCTGGATATAGAATCATTAAACCTTATCGAGCAGACCATCGAACGTTACCAAGCCCTATGCAAAGCTAACCCAACACACCTGACTCTTACCGATGAAGAGATTGATACCCGGTTCCCCGAAAAACAACAAACTGATTTTCGTTTCATCGATCTGCAGCTGATCAAATCCTGTCTCGATTCTCTTGGCTTCAAGGGTATTTACTAGCCCTCCCCTTTCTCCAAACCATTATCCCCGCCATGGCGGGGATCCTTTCACCAGCCGACTATCTCCGGCTTCAGGTTATATAGTTGAGCCTAATCTAAGCAACCCCCTCCAACTCCCCCTTCTAGTGACAACCGTTGCCAAGTTACTATTTCAGTCAAGGGGGAGAGTTATTCTCTGTACCTGTACATTTTTCATCAATAGGAAGTTAGTCTTATTCCGCTAACAGAAATGATTGTAGATGAGCGTGGTTGTTCAACATCAGAGAATATTCTTCCCCTTGTACGAAAAGGTAACGAGATCGAGAGAGTTGATAGAAGGGGAAGCTAGATGGGGTTGAAAACTCAATACTAAAACACAATACACTCTCATCCCGAATAAAAGGAAATCTATCTTTATACTGCACTCTGACACTAAAAAAGCCAGCCGGTAAACCGGCTGGCTTGAGTGCTTCTTGTTCTATCGTTTTCTAATGCTTAGAACACTGTTTGCTCATCAATCTTAGTCTGAAGTGCACTTAGTGCTTTTTCGACTAGTTGACGACGAGCGTATTTCTCTTCTTTCGGCTGCATTGTTGGATCACCCAGTGGGTGAGGGATTGCAATAGCAGGAACGATACGGTTTGCACCAACCGTTTTAGAAATAGGCACGACAGTTAGAACGTGAACTACAGGCATTACTCTTTCGATTTCTTTGAGCATCGTTGCGCCGCAACGAGTACAAGTGCCTCAAGTGGAGGTGAATATAGCCGCTGTCACCCCTGCCTTCTGTAGCTTCATCGCAATCTCTGCGCCGTATTCTTTCGCCTTCGCGACCGCCGTACCGTTACCGACCGTGGTGTAGAACATGTCATGCAGGCTTCCGATAACACCTTCTCGTTCCATGTCTCGCAACACGTCGACTGGAAGAACTCGGTTAGGGTCCTGGTTGCAAGCAACTGGGTCATATCCGCCGTGCGCTGTTTCATGAGTCTCTTCCGTCAAGGTTTCCAAACCACGAATACTGTATTCGCCATACTTAGATGCACTTGAAGATTCGATATGGTCTGGGTTGCCCTTAGGTACCACACCACCTGAAGTAACAAGCGCAATCTTAGCTGTGCTCATCATTTCAACCGGAGGCTGAGGCTCAACGCGGTCAAACACTGGCATTGGATATTCAGTTGTGAACTCCTGACCACCAATTTTGGAAATCAGCAAGTCAACGGCACGCTCAGAACCACGTTTTTCTGCAAAGAAATTCACGCGGATACCACGAGGCATATAACCAGCTTCTTCTGGAGAACCTACTTCGCCATCAGTTTCTACATAACGATTAATCAGCTTAACCATTGCAGGAACGGCTTTACGCATGCTCGCTGCACTGTTGCCTGTTTCAACCATGTACGCATACTGACGGAACAGTTCATAGCCAGGGTTTTCAGGATACATACCCGAAATTGTAGTGATGCCCATTTCGTGAGCAACCTTGGCAACCGTACCACAAGCCATGCCGTAACGACCGGCGTTGAAAGCAGGACCTGCGATGATGAGATCCGGCTTCAGCTGAGCTAGGATTTCTTGCAGTCCGTGGCAGCACTGGCTTTCGTTTTCGTTGAAGTAGGAGTCACCACAGATAATAGTATGTGTGATTTCTGCCTTGTCCTGCAGCATTGTGTTCACTTGTGAACCAACACCAACTGTACCTTCTACCACTTCCATCGGAATGTGGGCCATCTCTTCACCACCTTTCTGGGCGAAGAACTGGTTCAAGTAATAAACTACTTTCAATGTCATGTGAGTATCCTCGCTTAGCTTGCTTTAGTGGTGAGGTGATGGTAGCCAAGTTCACTGGTTGCGCTAAGAATTGCTTGAATTTCAACAGTGATAGAGCCATCTTCATGCAAG
This sequence comes from Photobacterium kasasachensis, assembly GCF_050336885.1. Classification (NCBI taxonomy): domain Bacteria; kingdom Pseudomonadati; phylum Pseudomonadota; class Gammaproteobacteria; order Vibrionales; family Vibrionaceae; genus Photobacterium; species Photobacterium kasasachensis. The sequence goes on along the minus strand of NZ_JAKJSH010000020.1, from coordinate 51,394 downwards.
CTACCTTGGAAGCCACCTGCAACCATATCTGCATAACGGTCGTGACCGATCACTTTGTCCATTGCAGGTAGTGTCACTAGCTGGTTGGCGTTACCGTTAGTTACAACAGCGTTCGCACTTTCGTGAGAATCCGCCAATGACTGGCTTTCACCGTTTTGACCGGCATATTCATCTGTCAGCAAGACAGTCTGGATACCGGCAGCTTCTAGCTTGGCACAGTTCATCATCAGGTCGGCATCAGGGTTACCAAAGCCTTCTTCGCTGACAATCGCTGCATCCCAACCCATTTGCTTGGCAAGCTTAGTTACGAAGTTAGATGAGCGTTCTTTGTCACGCAGAGTAACGTTTTCGTTAGTGACGATTACGCCCATGAAGTTGTACTTCGTACCATGGTGACGATAAAGGTCGTAGATTACCGGGCTGTTCTGGTGAACATAGCTGGTGTTCTTGTCACAGGCAGATACACAGTTACCACTGATAATTGCGCCATCCATCACTTCTGTTGGGTACATCAGTGTAGGAAGCATGCCTTTCACATCAACGCCGTAATAGTAGCTATCGTGTAATAGGCCCTGGCTTTGCAGCATGTAAACATAACCGACTTTTGGCAGGTTAGGATACTCAGCCGCCTGCTCTAGTAGCGGTTTCGTTTCATAAGTGTGGATCTCATCCGGCTCAACATTAGCAGCCAGTTGACCAATCCAGCGACCTGCTTCCAGGCCTACCAGGCGAAGGACACTTTCGTGGTCGTACTGGTTGCATGAGTCATCCACTTCACACTGAATAACCAGGTTCATGGTTGAAGAGAATGGTGTATATTCCGCACCTGGGCCGCTCATATCCAAGATACCTTCCTGGAAACCAACAACCTCACCGGTAGTGATCACCGCCATGCCTTTCAGCACATGCGTACGACCTTCACCCACCATAGCTTCTTCACCTAAGTGACGGCCAGGGAAGATGTCGCCACCACCGCTGACTTTCACTCGAGGTTCAATAGCATCTTTGACCGGCATGATACGGATGCTATCGCCTGGTTTTGCGATTGATAGTTCAATCGAGCGGATACGGTGATCCAGTTCGCACAGGTGGTTCAAAAGTGCTTGCTGTTCAATCACCACAGTATTTTCTTTTACTTCGCTCACTGGCCCGAAAGCCAAATCACGAACATGAATATTGCCTAGTTCGAGTTTCATTTATATCTCCAAACAAGCGTCAATTGGGATGGGTAGCCTTCAATATCCGTACTAATGGCTTACTTTGATGCCGGCTCCTGCCTCGGCGTACCCGACAACCCAACATGGTTCTTCACTATTGCTAAATTCAGTTAATAAAGCGTCCAGACAATCTTTGGGTACCGCTGCCAGCAAGCCGCCGGAGGTTTCCGGACAACACAGCTTGCGCTGCCAGCTTTCATCAAGATCCGGTGCGAACTCAATCTCGTCTCGGTAAGCATCCAGATTACGCTTGGCACCACCGGGGAATAGCCCCTGGGCTGCGTAGTCTTCGGCTTCGATCAGAAACGGCACCTGGGTTGCGTTAAAGTGCATACATACATCGCTCTTTTCGGCCATTTCCAAGGCATGGCCAAGAAGCGAGTAACCTGTAACGTCGGTACAAGCTTTCACCGGATAGCGGGCAAAAATTTCAGCAGCTTTACGGTTAAGCTTTTTCATGCTGTCGGTTGAGGCTGCAATAGCCTTCTGACTCGCCTTACCCCGTTTTGCTGCGGTTGAAATTAAGCCTGTACCAATCGGCTTAGTGAGTACCAGAATATCGCCGCTGTCGACAGCAGCTTTGGTTTGCACTTTAGAGGGATGGATCGTACCCATTACCGACAAACCGAATTTCGGCTCATCGTCTTCGACGGTATGACCACCGACCAATACCGCTCCGGCCTCACGGACTTTCTCCGCACCGCCTTTGAGGATTTGGCCAACGATCTCCTGGGGAAGATCACTCGGAACACAAAATATGTTCATTGCCAATGTTACCTGGCCGCCCATGGCGTAAACATCGCTGAGTGCATTTGCAGCAGCTATGGCGCCAAAGTCATACGGGTCATCGACGATTGGAGTAAAGAAATCCAATGTCTGGATGACGGCAACATCATCAGTGATTTTGTAGACGGCAGCATCATCACTTACCGTCAACCCAACCATCAGATCGGGATACGCTTGTTCGGGAAATAGGGGTGAAATGGACTGCAGAACCTGCGCCATGGCCTTAGGGCCAATTTTCGCCGCTCACCCAGCTTTTTTGGTCATCTGCGTAAGACGCACTACTGTTTCTGTCATCTCTATATCCTTAATAACGGACGGTAATAGCGCTACTCTCATTGCTGCCGATTTCGCGCTCGCGAATTTCCTAGTGTGTGACTTCTCTTGCCATCAAAGTAGATTGGCTGGAGGTTTTGGCGACTGTCACCATTAGCCGATAAACTTAGTTTCGGTTAACTGTGCCCGTGCCTGCTCCAAATCGTCTCTCGCCACTAACACTATCGGGCCGGTACAGCCCATGCCTGTGCGGGCAAAAATGTTAGCCTTCCACAGCGCCTGGCAGGCATCTTCAATCTCGAGGATATCAATACCGCCAATTTCTGCGTCAGTAACCTTCTCCGGTGGCGCAGTCACTTCTGCCTTGGCCTCTACCGGTTGCTTGGGCTGGCGATACTTGGCCAGCACGCTGTTCAACCCGGCCAACGACGCCGCTTCCCACTCTTCATCGACTCGCTTCATAACACTTCCTTTTGCAGCATCTGCACACAGTCTCATCGCGCCGGCTACAACAGGGGCGCCTGAGGCTCTTGAAATGATATTTATCAGCTTGTCGGAAGCGCCTTCACCCAACCCCGGACCGTAGCCGAAGCCTGATGCTTCATAGCTGCCGCCAGTGGTGAACGAAGAGAACATCTTCATAAGTAGGTTACCGGTCAGGCTATCTGTCACCATGACATCCGGTGTGCCTTGTAGCAGGTCATTGCCCCGCATTGCGATACCGCCATCAGCACGACCAGACTCCGCAAAGTGGATGTCATAGCCGCCTTCGGCAAGCTCACGCAAACTACGCTCGCACAGTGCCGCACCGTCGATATTCAAAACACCGACTGATGGTTTTTTGATACCGCTCGCCTTGGCCAGTGCAATACCGTAAATCGTATTTTTCAGCAGCGCTGCCTGGCGGTTGGTATCTGTGGTACCCGTTGTCGAGGCAATGATCATTTCACGACCTGCTCCCGGGGTTACCACTTTGCCCATGGTGCTCACACCCAGCGGGAATGCGTAATGCAAGGTCACACAACCATCGATCTTTTTGTCAACGAACAGCCCTTCCATCACCTTGTGGCACTCGTGAAGATCGGCTGCCGGATAGCATTCGAATCCGCACTCAGGATCGTCACAGCCAATCAGTACCGGTTCGATATCGCTATACTGGCGAGCGACCAACTGAGCGCCGCGAAGTAACTCCTGAGGACCATGCTCGCTGCCAACTAATGTCAGGGCGATGCGGGTCTTCTTGCCAAACTGGCCGCTAAGCAGGCCATCAGCCATGGCGTTGAAGGTATCGGACAGTTGTTGATTGATGTTACTCATAGCAACCTCCGATTACTGTTCGCGATTTAACAAGTTCTCAGCCACATCACGCATTGCCTGGGCAACAACCTGCTTGACCTGAGCCTCATCAAACACTTCTTCCTGCTTGCCGCTGTTTTTCTGAACCACAAAGCTCAGACCATCAAACAGATTGGTCATACGGCCCAGGAACAAGCTGCCCTTGCCGACCATCATGAAGTTGTTGATTTCACCGCTGACAATCATTTCGCGACCGAAGCCTAGGAAAGGAACGCCTGACGGGATGTGGCCCTGAGTCGGTGCAAAGCCTGTCATACCATGCTCAGCAACAAACTGAGGGAGCTGAGTACGTTCTAGCTGGCCTTCTTTGACCGCTAGCGCCGCAATCATTTTGTAGTTTGACTCCGGAACATTACCTGCGCCTGCTGGCTTGGTAATTTCTGGGTTTTGCATTTCGACAGAGTACTTGTCGATGTCTGTCATCGCCATACCGGCATTTTTCAGCGGGTTGGCAATCAGTGCTGTCATTACAGCCTGCGGAGAGGAGCCGGTACCGATCTGATGGCGACCAACAATATCAGTATTGATTTCAGGGCTGATACCGTCGTTTTCTGTCACCATACAAGCAAAGCCAGCCAGACAATCTTCCAGTACCGGCATGTCATTTTTAACATGGTCGCGACCGTTCATGCCCAGTTTGGCAACGGCGCCACCTGCTACAACCATAACGTTCTTGAATATGCCTGATTTAACCAAGGCTGCAGCCAGTGTCATCGCATGTGCTGGTGCAGCACAGAAGCCACGAACATCAGAGCCTGTCGCGGAGTTACAACCGATGACCTCACCGATTGCCTTGGCAAAGTTACCACCACCACGCTGATTGATGTCACCGCATGCTTCTTCCGAACATTCGATGAGGTAATCAACCTTGTCTAGCTCAATGCCCTGCTGTTTCAGGTGCATCGCCGCCATCACGCCAGAAGCCTTGGTACACAAGTTTTCTAGCATGATATGGGCAGAGAGGTTTTCATCCTCATCGTGGGCAGCTTTCACACAGCCGACCAACTCACCGTTCATCATCAGCACTTCCGCCTGATGATTTTCAACCAGCGCCAGGATCTCATCGGTAGTGATAAGCTGATGGCCGGCAAACAGGTCAACATCGCCGTATAGGGCATGCTGTCCAGCCTTTGGCTGATAGGTGTCAATAAATTCTTGAGTAAAATGAACCAGGTTGAACACGTCTACGTGGTTCAACATGGCATAGAAACTTTCCTGGCTATAAATTTCGCCGAACTTGCCTTCGTGAGAAGTATGTTCTTTGTTCTCAAACCATGGCTGGGGAATATCTGCCAACTGTTGTGGGGTAAGGTTACCGATATAACACTGGTTGGCCGGGTAAGAAACCACGTCTTCGTATGGACGAAGGTGGTCTTTTAGCTGCTGTAAATAGCTGTCTGCCGGGTCTTTAGCCCGAGACTGCACCTGTACCGAACCATGTTGAATCAATACATCTGGGGTATGGGCGAGCACATAGCTCACACCTTTAATTACTGCGTATCCCATTGTTACTCCTGCATCCGAGCCGGATAGTAGGTTCGAGCCAGAGGCCTGACCCGAACCAGCATTGAGATATACTTATGCTAATGCAGTTTCGCTGCGGTATTGTTGCATTTCCGCTTTAATCGCATCGACATCAAGTACCATTTCCATCATTCCGACCTGCTCGTCATAGACTGCCGGATCGACGGCTTCTTTAATTTCGTCTTCAACCACGTGATAACAAGAAAGTCCTAACTGGACTCCCGCCAATGGTCCTGCAAAAGTCGGATCGCCGGTGGTGACGGTTTCACATGCCAGGCCAGAAGCTTCTGCTTCTGCGCCGCCAAGAATCACAACGAGATTCTCTGCGCCTTTTTCCTCGGCAAGGGTTTTAATCCGCTTTTGGTTCTCAAGATCCATTGCGCCTGCGCTTGTTCAAACGAAACATTCTGTAGTAGAGAAAGCAACGTGAGCACCTGTGGTCTTCATGCAAGCTTCAATTGCCTGACCAGGTACGCCATCGCGGTCTCCAAGAATGATCACTGTTTTATTAGCGAACACAATCTTTCTCCCGATTAAACATACTTTCCGAATTGCTCACGATACTCTTTGACCTCTGCCACGATGGCATCGACATCAAGTACCATTTCCATCATGCTTATCTGCTCGTCATAGACGTCAGAATCCACATTGTCTTTAATTTCCGGCTCAACCACATGATAACAAGAGAGTCCTAACTGGACTCCGGCTAATGGTCCGGCAAAAGTAGGATCGCCGTTTGTCACGGTTTCACATGCTAGGCCCGAAGCTTCTGCTTCGGCACCGCCAAGTACGATAACCAGATTCTCTGGGCCGAACTCGTCAGCAAAACCTTTAATCCTCTTTTGGTTTTCCAGATCCATAGCACCTGCGCTGGTTCAGACGAAACACTCAGTTGTAGAGAAAAGAACATGTGCGCCAGCAGTTTTGATACAAGCTTCGATAGCCTGTCCTGGTACACCGTCTCTGTCTCCCAAGATAATAACTTTCTTATCTTTGAGCATTGTTCACTCCAAGGGTACAGATTACTAAGGTTATGTTGTTGCCAGTTACCCGGTACAACATGTTTTCTAAAAACGCAGTTTCAGTGTGAAACGTTGTTTTTCTATTTGTTCAATAGGTTAGATAACCTATTCAATACAAATTCTTTTCAGTCAGCCTTACGCTTTTTCAGCGATGAAGCTTTCGACTTCTTGTGCAATTTCTTCAATTTCAAGCTCTTCACCAGACAGGTGCTTCACTTTTTCGCCGTTCTTGTAGAACACAATTGAAGGTAGACCCATCACTTTCTGCGCCATTGCCAAACGACGGTTACCCTGGATGTTTAGCTTGCAGAATTTGATCTCTTCGCCGTATTGCTCAGCCAGTTTGATGACATCAGGCATTAGCTCAATGCATCGGCCGCAGTTTTCGCTCCAGAAATCAACCAAGACAACACCGTCGACGTTAACTTCAGTATCGAAATTTTCTTTGTTCAATTCGATCATTGCGTTTCCCTTAATACAGAGTTTCTAACTCAGCGATATCCTTCACATCAACTCGCTTGGCTTCCTGCCCAGCGTCAAATCTGATTACTACGGGCACTTCTTTCACATTGAAGCGGTTGGCAATGTTCTGGCTCTTGTAGGTATCGATAGTCACGACACGCTGATCCGGCTGATCTTTACAGTGCACTTCAAGTTCGTTGATAACATCCAGGCTTTCTTTACTTAGCGGATTCCAGAATGCCACCATTGCTGTGCCGTCAAACTCGGCAACAGACTTACGCCAACTCTCTTCTTCTTCGATATAGCGGTCGGCTGCTACTGCTGCAACTGCGCCATCCCCTGCCGCTGTTACTACCTGGCGTAAGAACTTGTCGGTTACGTCGCCAGCTGCGAAAATGCCCGGAACGCTCGTTTCCTGCTTCTCGTTGGTGATCACGTAGCCCTGCGGTGTCAGCTCAATCAGCTCCTTGACGAATTCAGTCTTCGGCACGGTACCAACGAACATGAACACACCGTCGGTCGACATTTCAGTGATCTCACCTGTTTTCAGGTTCTTCAGCTTCACGCCGTCAACCAGCTCGTCACCACAGATTTCTTCCACCACTGAGTTCCATACAAACTCGATTTTGTCGTTGGCGAAAGCCTGTTCCTGTGCCGTACGGTCCGCATCCAGAATGCCCTGATCGTGCAAGACAATCATGGTCACTTTATTCACGAACTTGGTCAGGAAGACGGACTCTTCAACTGCCGTATTACCTGAACCAACAACCACAACATCCAGCTCTTCATAGAAATCTGCATCGCAGGTTGCACAGTAAGAAACACCTTTGCCACGGAATTCTGCTTCACCCTTGATACCCAGGATGCGAGGCGTTGCTCCGGTTGCAATAATGATGCTCTTGGTCTGGAACTCTTCGCCTTTATTGGTTTTCAGTGTTTTGATGAAACCATCTTCTGCAATACTGATATCCGTAACCAAACCGCGGGCAAACTCGACACCAAACTTATTGCAGTGGTCACGGAACATATCCATGAGCTGCGGGCCGGTTGCTTCAAGAATTCCCGGATAGTTTTCCATTTCGCTGGTTGTTGCTGCCTGGCCACCGGTATTACGCTTATCTTCAAGAATTAGCGTTTTCATTTTGCCGCGGGCTGCATAAACACCTGCTGACATACCGCCCGAGCCGCCACCAATAATGATGACATCGTATAGTTCTGACATATTTATCACCGATTTTTATTTTCACTACCACATGCCATCTACACCTAGCACTTATTCACTTTTAATAAGTGTTACGAATATCTATGGCACTTCAAAATAAATCAGTCTTCGACGCAAGCTTTATAAGCCCTACGGTTTATACGAACAATGCGAGATAACTAATCGCCACTCTCATCATTTAAAATCAGATAGTAAAAGGTATTGTATTCTCTATATAAGCAAGTAATTAATTTTATTAGTTTCACCTATATATAGATGATTGGCTCTCATCCTTAACAACTTGTAGGCGATTATAATTAGTAATGTTTATTTTTTTGTGAGCAATGCCCAATTACAGGATAAAACACTGAAATAGAACTGCTAATGATACATAGATCATATTCAACTATAAGCATTATGCATAACAGGTGTCTTTTTAGGCTCAAAAGGTAATTAAAATCAGAAAAACCGTTACACTATAAGAAATAACATACCCCTATAGTGTCATTTTCTCTCTCTTTTCTACGATCTGACACTTTAATTACCAATATTTTATAAATTTTAACAAAGCTGACAAATAACATTTACCATTAGAATAACTAATGCTTAAGTTAAAAAAATATAGTGAACCAGTTGCACATCAAAAATCAGTAGCACGAGAGATTAATTTTCCACCGCAAATTATTATGATTACCCAATGAAATATGTTTTATTTTTATTTATTATGGCTATAAATAGTAAGATTAAAATTCAGTAAATTCACTACCTGCAAGCAAACAACTTAGTTAAACAATCATTTCATTTAAATTTAAAGCACCTATCATCAAAAACAGCAATAACACATAGCAGTAGCTACACACACAGTCGATACCAGCAGAATCTTCCACGTTAATTTTGAACGATAAGAGGATAATGCTCACAAAACCCCTGTTTGATAGAATGATAATCTCCGCTCCGAAGTTCATATAGACATTTGGAGTTACGCAATGGATACACTGCAATACACTAATGGTTGGCTCAATCTTGAAAATAACCGAATCGATGAGATCAATCATTTCTGTGAAGACTACAAACATTTTCTCAATGCAGGAAAAACAGAACGCCAATGCGTGAAAGCAGCTATTGCAGAAGCCAAGCAGCATGGCTTCCGCCCTATTGAAGAATTTGAGCAATTAGTCGCTGGGGATAAAGTATATTTCATCAACCGCAATAAGAACGTTGTGTTAACTGTTGTCGGCAAACGTCCTATTTGTGAAGGTATTCGATTTGTCGTTTCCCATATCGATTCCCCTCGCCTGGATCTAAAGCCTAACCCGATGTACGAGAAGAATGAGCTGGCGCTAATGCGTACTCATTATTACGGCGGCATCAAGAAGTATCAATGGGCTTCCCGCCCGTTGGCCTTGCACGGTGTTGTGGTAACCAAGTCGGGCCGTACCGTAGATATTGTTATCGGTGAAGATCCTCAAGACCCTGTTTTCACTATCCCGGACTTACTTCCGCACCTGGACAAGAAAGTTCAGCGCGAACGTAATGCTGCAGAAGTCCTGAAAGGTGAAGAACTGCAAATCATCGTCGGCTCTGTACCTATGTCCTTCGATGACGAAAAGATCAAAGACAAGGTCAAACAGCACATTCTTATCAAGCTGCACGAGAAGTATGAAATCACAGAGCCTGACTTCATCTCTGCCGAGCTAATGCTAGTCCCTGCCGGTGATGCACGTGATGTTGGTATTGATCAGGGTATCGTTGGTGCCTATGGCCAGGACGACCGTATCTGCGCCTATACATCACTCGAAGCCATCCTGGAAATTCCGACTCCGGAACAAACAGCTGTCTGCTTCCTGGTAGATAAAGAGGAAATTGGCTCGTCTGGTGCAACAGGTCTAGAGTCCCGCTATCTTGAATTTTTCACTGGCGAGTTATTAATCCGTCAGGCAGGCACACAGTATAACGACCAGATGCTGCGTCGCTGTCTGTGGAAATCCTATGCCCTGTCCTCAGATGTCAATGCCGGGCTTAACCCGTTATTTGAATCTGTGCATGATGCACAAAACGCCTCCAAGTTGGGCTACGGGCTTGTGCTGACCAAATATACTGGCCATGGCGGCAAAGCCGGATCGAATGATGCCGATGCCGAGTATGTCGCGGCTCTTCGCCGTATTTTCGACGACCACGAAATCACCTGGCAAACCGGTTTGCTTGGCAAGGTGGACGAAGGCGGCGGCGGTACTGTTGCTAAATACCTCGCGCACTATGGCATTAATACCATTGATGCCGGTGCAGCCTTACTTTCTATGCACTCGCCATTCGAACTGGCCTCCAAGTTCGATATTTACGAATTGTACCGTGCCTACAAGACATTCTATACAGAAGCTCTGTAGCGTCCTCTGCTGTGATGGAGAATAAACAATGAAAAAACGTCATCCGTTGACCTTTTATATCCTATGTTCATGCCAGTTCTGGTGGGCGCTGTCTTTTTATAGCCTATGGGCTATCTTGCCGGTTTTTCTGGGTGAAGAGCTGGGAATCGACCAGAAAACCTCGTTTGCAACCTTCGGTGCCTTTGCAGCGTTGGGCGCAGCTATGCTATTTGTCGGTGGCTGGCTTGCCGATAAAATCCTTGGCGCAAAGCGAACGCTTGCCTGGGGCTTTTTCTTCCAGGGACTGGGTTATTTTATCATTGCCTATTCCGCGATAACGGCGCAGCCGCACTTCGTATTTATCGGTTTGGGTACGGTCGCTGTCGGTCGTGGTATTGGTAGTGTAGCTCCTCCCACTATTATTGCCGCGTCCTACGATAAAAACGATCCACGCCTTGATGGGGCCTATACCTTGTTCTACATGGTCAACAATATTGGTGCCTTCCTTGCGCAGCTAGGTGCTCCAATTATGGCCTACAGCATTGGCTGGACATCTGCTTTCATCCTGTCAGCCGTTGGTATGACAGTGAACGTGGTGACCTACTTGCTGTTAAACAAGAAAATCAAGCAAGCAACCGAAGCCGACAAACGCGCTGTTCCATTCAAGACCAACAGCCTGTTCCTGTCAGGTGCATTGCTCGCCGTTGCCGCGGCTAGCTATCTGCTAACTAACCTGCCATTGGCGCAGTTTGTTCTGGCAGTCGCTGCTCTGGTTATTCTTTTCCTTATTACCAAAGAAATGAAGAGAGAAAAACCAACCAGCCGTAAGCGTATGATTGTTGGACTTGTCTTAATGGGTCAGGCACTGGCGTTCTTTGTGCTCTACAATCAGATGCCGACATCGCTTAACTTCTTTGCAATCAACAATATTGTCCCTGAAGTATTCGGTATTGCTGTCAATCCTGTTTCCTACCAGTCCCTGAACCCGATGTGGGTTATCTTCCTCAGTCCGATTCTTGCTCACATTTATACGACGCTGGGCGAGAAAGGCAAAGACTTGTCGATGCCGGGTAAGTTCGCGCTGGGTATGTTGATTTGTGCGGCGGCGTTTGCCTGTGCAGGTTTTTCCCAGTACTTTGGCGACGAGAAAGGCATGCTCAATCCATTCTGGATTGCCGCTCCTCACTTCCTATTTGCCATTGGTGAGCTACTGATTTCGGCGCTGGGCCTCTCTGCCATCGCCAAGCTGTTCCCAAGCCGTATCCGTGGCTTTATCTACGGCGCGTGGAACATGACACTGGCATTGGCATCCGTAGCAGGTGCTTGGGTGGCAGGCCTGTCTTCATCTGGCGAAGCTGAGATGACACCAGTAGAAAGCTTGGTATCTTACGGTAACTACTTCTACGCCCTAGCCGTTGCATCCGCTATTGTCGGTGTGGTCTGCGTTATCCTGGCTCCTCGCCTGAACAAGCTGATTGAGGCCGATCCCGAGCAGGAAGCCAAAGAAGAGCTACAAACAGCGTAATTTACACGCATAACCTTTACTTATAATTAAAGCGAGAACCCAAGGGTTCTCGCTTTTTACTATCTTGCGCTTTATCTAGGCGTGTACCTTCAAATGTTTTTTCACTTTCTTGAGCGCCATTTGCTTCTTAAGCGGCGACAGGTAGTCAATAAACAGCTGTCCATGGAGGTGATCAATCTCATGCTGCATCGCAATCGCCAGGAAATCATCACGTTCAATCGTGATCGCATTACCATGACGATCGAGCGCTGACACCTTGACCTTGGTATAGCGCTCAACATCGGCGTAATAGCCAGGCACTGACAGACAGCCCTCCTGACCAGCAGCGATATTCTCGCCACCTTCAACACGCGGGTTAACCAACACTAGTGGTTCATTGCGGGATTCAGAAATGTCTATTACAACAATAGCTTCTGTTCGCCCTACTTGAGTGGCTGCAAGGCCGATACCATTATCCGTGCTGTACATAGTCTCAAGCATGTCATCAATGAGTGGTTGCACGGCAGTAATGTCTTCCACTTGTGATGCTTTGCGCTTCAATTTCTCATTTGGAACAGTCAGTATGTCTAATATTGCCATTTTGCCTCAAATTACAATGTAAGAAGGTGAACCTAAATCTTGTGCTAAAAACTAACAACTTTATCTGATGCGAGCGTCCATGTCGCCAAATCATCCAGCGTTCCTATCTCTGCGCCTTCAATCAGCGGCAGCGCCGTTAACCCGCGAGCATCTGTACAGGTCTTGCACAGCTTTACCTCTGCCCCCTGGGCAAGCAGGATTTCAATCATTTGCTGAATGTTGTAGCCCTCTGAAGGAGCCTGCTTCACAAGGGCACAGGAAACCGAATCAGACATCAAGAAAATCTTGATGCTGGTCTCTGTCTTCTCATGTTCATTAAGATTAATTGCCAGTCTCAGCGCGTTGAACGATCGCTCTGAGCCATAAGGGGCATCATTGAGAATAAAAAGTAACGTTTGTTTAGCCATATCTAGCATCGCTATGTCCTGATGAATGCTGAGGCAACCTTATGCCTGAAAGAATAATCCGCTATACTCTACGCCAAATATGCTATTACACTCATGATTTAGCTCTACTTTTCGCTTACACAGGCCCTTCAATTATGGATTTCGACGCCCTGCTCACCCTATCGGAAAATGGAAAGGTCTTTGCCAATCCCCGCCGTGTAGCTTTGCTCAAGGCCGTCCAGCAAACGGGCTCTATTAGCAAGGGAGCCAAGCAGGCAGGGATCAGTTATAAAGCCGCCTATGATGCCATCAAGGATATGAATACACGTTCTGAAACCCCCTTGATCACCAGCGAAAAAGGCGGAAAAGGCGGCGGTGGTGCATCCCTGACCAATTTTGGTCAGCGTATCCTCCAAATGTATGACTTGTTGGATACGATTCAGAACATGGGGCTCCAGGCTCTGAATGATAAAGACGCACCGCTTCATAGCCTGCTTGGTGTAATGGCAAAATTCTCGTTGCAGACCAGTGCTCGAAACCAGTTTTTCGGTACCATCAGCAGCATCGAAAACCACGCCTTGTATGATCGCGTATTTATCTCATTGCAAAATAAACAACAGGTTATCGCAACCGTTACCCACGGCAGTACGACGCGCTTACAGCTAAGTGCCGGCAAGGATGTTGTGGCATTGGTAAAAGGGCCGTCCATTCAAGTTTGTCGCGAGCAACCTGATGATCCGCTGCTGGATAACCGGCTGTCCGGTACTATCGGCGATATTCAGAACGGAGACAGCACCGCGGAAATATCTGTAAGACTCGATGGCGGGGAGGAGGTATGTGCACTTATCAACAAGAACGAGAATGGCCTTGAACAGTTGAAACCAGGCAGTAAGGCCCTCGCCTGTTTTTCTTCCTCTCAGGTTATCATCGCGACACTATGCTAGTTAAACTGAATACAAGAACCGCGGAAAACACCGTAATTTGCCCCTTGTGACAGGCAATTCTCGAACTGCTTGAAATCCAGATACTGGAAAACAACCAAAAGCAAGGCGGCGAATACCAGACCAACCATCGCCAGCCTTATCAACCAGACTTTTTTCTTTTTCAGCGCAAACCACAGCAACAATGCCGATACCGGCGCAAGCAGTAGGGAAAACGGTAAGAAGTTCACTGCCGAAAGTGACATATCAAGCACCATACCTCATTGAATAAGAGCAGAAGCAAATGATAAGCCTGATTCTGCTCCTAATTCAAAGCATTCAGGCGTAATTTGCATAAAATTACATAAACTTGACGCTAACCATTCATTATATGAAACATTGTACAGATACCATATATCAAGAATATGAACTCTCATACTTTTTAATGTGATCCACTCCGCCATTTATTCAGAAAAAGCATATTTGTTCTGAGCCAAGTCACACTTTGCTATCTTTACAGGTGCGCATCGAAACGTTTGCTTTTACATTTACAGCCATCGAAACGATTGCGTAACCGTTTCGATGTACAAAAAAACAGCAAGGAAAAATAGCCAAGGCTGGCTGACACAACGCATCACCACCATGAATTAATAAGGTGCAACCCATGAAAAAAAGCGCACTCATCAATGCTGAATTGTCTTACATCGTCGCGACCCTAGGTCATACCGACGAGATCACTATCTGTGATGCCGGACTTCCTATTCCTGATGAAACCCAACGTATCGACCTCGCACTTATTCCTGGTGTACCTGCTTTCATTGATACAGTGAAAGCCGTTCTTGGCGAAATGCAGATTGAAGGGATTGTGTTGGCAGAAGAATTCCTCCACGTAAGCCCGGACCATCACCATGCTCTGATCGAGCTTATCCGTAACGAAGAAGAGCTGTGCGGTAAGTCAATCAACATCTCCTATGTCAGCCACGAAGAATTCAAGGTCCATACCCAAAACAGCAAAGCAGTGATCCGTACCGGTGAATGTACCCCATATGCCAATGTGATTTTTCAGTCCGGCGTAGTGTTCTAAACCTCACTCTTCTGCTTAGTTGCAAGGAACTGACATGAAACAGCCAATCTTAGAATTAAAAGGCATTGATAAAGCGTTTCCGGGTGTAAAGGCACTCGACAACGCTTGCCTGAATGTCTACCCAGGCAAAGTAATGGCTTTGATGGGTGAAAACGGCGCAGGTAAGTCGACCCTAATGAAGGCACTTACCGGTATTTACGCCATGGATGCCGGTGAAATCCGCTACCAGGGCGAACAAGTGAACTTTAACGGCCCGCGCCACTCTCAGGAAGCAGGTATTAGCATCATCCACCAGGAACTCAACCTGATCCCCGAGCTGACGATTGCCGAAAACATCTTTCTTGGCCGTGAGAAAACCAATGCCTTCGGTGGTATCAAGTGGTCCGAGATGTACCGCGAAGCCGATACTCTGCTCAAGCGCCTGAACGTCAAGCACAGCTCACGCCAGTTGCTGGGTGAATTGAGCCTGGGTGAACAGCAAATGGTCGAGATTGCCAAAGCGCTGTCATTCAAGTCGCAGGTTATCATCATGGATGAACCGACAGATGCCCTGACAGATACCGAGACAGAATCACTGTTCAAGGTGATTAATGAATTGCGCGAAGAAGGCTGCGGTATTGTCTATATCTCACACCGCCTGAAAGAAATCTTCGAGATCTGCGATGACATCACCGTACTGCGTGACGGAAAGTTCATTGGCGAACGCCAGGTTGCCGATATCGATGAAGATACCATGATTGAAATGATGGTAGGCCGCCGCCTGGACGAGCAATACCCTCGCATCGATGTTAAGCATGGTACCACCTGCCTAGAGGTTAAAAACCTGACAGGCTCCGGCGTCAACAATGTGAGCTTCACGTTGGATCGCGGTGAAATCCTGGGTGTCTCAGGCCTGATGGGTGCCGGTCGTACCGAGCTGATGAAAGTCATCTACGGTGCCCTAACCCGCGAGTCCGGCGACATCATTCTTGATGGCAAAACCATCAACCCAATCAGTCCGCAGGACGGTCTTGCCAACGGCATCGCCTACATTTCCGAAGACCGTAAGGGCGACGGCCTGATTTTGGGGCTTTCAGTCAAAGAAAATATGTCTATCTGTTCGCTCGATCACCTGACGAAAGGCGTACAGATCAATCACTATGATGAAGTCACGGCTGTCGAAGACTTTATTCGCCTGTTCAACATCAAGACTCCAAGCCGTAACCAGATCATTGGCAACCTCTCTGGTGGTAACCAGCAAAAAGTGGCTATTGCCAAAGGCTTAATGACCCGGCCTAAGGTTCTGATCCTCGATGAACCTACCCGAGGTGTCGATGTCGGTGCCAAGAAAGAAATATATCAGCTAATTAACCAATTCAAATCAGAAGGAATGAGCATCATCCTTGTTTCTTCAGAAATGCCAGAAGTTCTCGGTATGAGTGACCGCATTATGGTTATGCATGAAGGTAAAATCAGCGGTGAGTTTATGGCCACTGATGCCGATCAAGAAAAATTACTTGCCTGCGCTGTGGGTAAACAAATCAACGAGGTAGCAGCATGAGCACCAACGCTATGGCCAAAACACAAGAAACCGGTAGGAACAAGCTATTTAGCAAAGAATGGTTAATTGAACAGAAATCACTGATCGCGTTGGTTTTCCTTATCGTGGTAGTGTCTTTCCTTAACCCTAACTTCTTTACCGTCGATAACATCCTCAATATCCTGCGCCAGACCTCGGTGAACGCGATTATCGCAGTAGGTATGACACTGGTTATCCTGACAGCCGGAATTGACCTCAGTGTCGGCTCGGTACTGGCCCTTTGTGGCGCTTTTGCCGCAACCATGATCGGCTTGGAGATTCCGGTGATCATTGCAGTACCAACCGCCTTGCTGGCTGGTGCGGCACTGGGAGCAATCAGTGGCGTGATCATTGCCAAGGGTAAAGTCCAGGCCTTTATTGCGACCTTGGTGACCATGACCCTGCTTCGCGGTGTCACTATGGTCTACACTGACGGGCGTCCAATTTCTACCGGTTTTACTGACGTAGCAGACAGCTTTGCCTGGTTCGGTACTGGCTATGCTATGGGTATTCCGGTGCCAATCTGGCTGATGGTTATCGTATTCGCAGCAGTCTGGTACGTACTGAACCACACTCGCTTCGGTCGCTATGTCTACGCACTAGGCGGTAACGAATCAGCAACTCGTCTTTCGGGCATCAATGTAGATCGCGTCAAGATTGGCGTCTACGCAATCTGCGGCCTGTTAGCAGCCTTGGCTGGCATCATCGTCACCTCTCGCCTTTCTTCGGCGCAACCAACGGCCGGTATGGGATACGAACTGGACGCAATTGCTGCCGTCGTACTGGGTGGCACCAGCCTGGCAGGTGGTAAGGGCCGTATTATGGGCACCCTGATTGGTGCTCTTATCATCGGCTTCCTAAATAACGCGCTAAACCTACTGGACGTATCGTCCTACTACCAAATGATTGCCAAAGCAGTCGTCATCTTGCTGGCCGTCTTGGTAGATAACAAAAATAAGTAACCTCTGTAGCTAGGTAAAACTAGTAACGCGGGCGGCTTCCCCTGCCCGCAACCAACCCGACATATGTAGAAAGGAAAACAGAATGAAAAAGTTAGCAACTCTAATCTCTGCCGCTGTATTGTCCGCTTCATTCAGCACAACTGCTGCTGCACAAGACACTATGGCAATGGTTGTTTCAACGCTAAATAACCCATTCTTCGTCACCATGAAGGAAGGTGCAGAGGCGAAAGCACAAGAGTTAGGCTACAAGCTGATTGTTCTTGATTCTCAGAACGACCCAAGCAAAGAGCTTTCTAACATCGAAGACCTTACCGTTCGCGGTGTGAAGGCCATCCTTATCAACCCAACCGATTCCGACGCAGTTTCTAACGCCATTCGCATGGCTAACCGCTCTAAGATCCCTGTCCTGACACTAGACCGTGGTGCAAGCCGTGGTGAAGTTGTTAGCCACATTGCTTCCGACAACGTTGCCGGTGGTGAAATGGCCGGTAAATACATCATGGAAAAAGTGGGTGAAAAAGCTCGCGTTATCCAGCTAGAAGGTATCGCTGGTACATCAGCTGCACGTGAGCGTGGCCAAGGCTTCATGAATGCGGTTAAAGCAAACGGTATGAACCTGCTTGCCAGCCAGCCGGCTGACTTCGACCGCACCAAAGGTCTGAACGTTATGGAAAACATGCTAGCGGCTAACCCAGATGTTCAGGCGGTATTTGCCCAGAACGACGAAATGGCACTGGGTGCCCTGCGCGCGGTACAGGCATCAGGCAAAGACGTTCTTATCGTTGGCTTTGATGGTACAGATGACGGTATTGCAGCAGTTAAGCGCGGCAAACTAGGCGCTACAATTGCCCAACAGCCTGATATGATTGGTGCTTTGGGTGTAGAAACAGCTGACAAGATGCTTAAAGGTGAATCTGTAGAGGCAAACATTCCTGTTCCTCTAAAAGTCATTACTAAGTAATCTTCGGTAACGAGTCACGGGTTTATTAAAACCCGTGACTCCCCTCTCAACACCAGAATTTATCGTTTAGCAGCCTCTATCCCGCAATGCTAACCCATACATTTTGGCCAGATAAAAACGGCAGTTAGTGATAAAAGGTCCCGATATGAATAAATTAGTTGTTCTTGGTAGCGTCAATGCCGACCATGTATTGCAAGTAGCCTCTTTCCCGCGTCCGGGAGAAACTCTGCATGGCCACAGCTATTGTGTTATTCCCGGCGGCAAAGGGGCTAATCAGGCAGTTGCTGCAGCGCGCCTTGGCGCAGACATCGCATTTATCGCCAGCGTTGGCGATGACAGCTTCGGTCGCGAGATGTGTGAGGCATTTGCCAAAGAAGGCATGAACACCGAAGCAGTAATGATCGAAGAAGGTGTACCGACAGGTATCGCCATGATCCAGGTTGCCGCAACCGGCGAAAACAGTATCTGTATCTCAGCCGAGGCCAATGGATGCCTTAGCCCGGCCCGTATTCAGCCGCACCATCACCTGATCGAAAATGCCGATACCCTGTTAATGCAGCTGGAAACACCTATCGAAACTATTGAAGCAGCCGCCAAGGTTGCCAAGCAGTCTGGTACGCGCGTGGTTCTCAATCCAGCCCCTGCACAGCCATTATCAGATGACTTATTGCAACTTGTTGATATGATTACACCAAATGAAACTGAAGCAGAACTGCTGACCGGTGTAAAAGTCGAAGATATGGCATCGGCACAAAAGGCCGCGGATGTATTGCATACTAAAGGTATCAAGCAGGTAATGATCACTCTCGGCAGTCAGGGCGTGTGGCTAAGCCAGAATGGTGAAGGGCAACAAGTTCTGGGCTTCCGTGTTGAGGCAAAAGATACGACCGCTGCCGGTGATACATTTAATGGCGCACTGCTTACTGCTTTGCAGGAAGGGCGAGCATTAGAGCCGGCAATTCGATTTGCACATGCAGCCGCTGCAATTTCAGTTACACGTATGGGTGCTCAGACTTCCATTCCACACCGTAGAGAAGTGGAACGCTTTCTGATTGAGCACTAATTTAGTCAATCGCCTGTATAGCTTCCCATGTCACTGACCGGGGCGGCTATATAGGCTGTACCAGATATCTGGTATTATCAGGAGAACTCAATGGCGACAATCAAAGATGTTGCAAAGCATGCCGGGGTATCCACCTCCACAGTCAGCCACGTCCTGAATAAGACCCGTTTTGTCAGCGAAGATATTTCCGTACGGGTGCAGGCTGCTGTTAAAGAGCTTAATTACGCCCCGTCAGCCCTCGCCCGCAGCCTGAAAGTCAACCATACTCGAACGTTTGGCATGCTTGTCACGACCTCGACCAACCCGTTTTTCGGTGAAGTGGTCAAAGGCGTCGAGCGCCGCTGCTATCAGCAGGGCTATAACCTGATCCTTTGCAATACCGAAGGTGATGTCGAACGTATGCATTCCAACCTGGATACCTTGCTGCAAAAGCGGGTCGACGGCCTGCTGTTGATGTGCAGTGAAGTCGAAGGCAAAGAGTTCGATCTGTTTACTCGCCACCAACCTGTACCGACAGTGGTGATGGACTGGGGACCAATTGATTTTCCAAGCGATAAAATTCAGGATAACTCCCACCATGGAGGCTACCTGGCCACCCGACACCTAATCGAACAGGGTCACAAGAAGATTGGCTGCCTGACCGGCCCATTGGATAAACTTCCCGCCCAGCAGCGACTGTCTGGTTTTGTACAGGCGATGGAAGAAGCCGGGCTTGAAATCAACAAAGACTGGATTGTTAGCGGTAGCTTTGAGTGTGAAGGCGGAGAAATAGCCTTTAACAAACTCTACGAGCGTGGCCCGCTTCCCACTGCGCTATTTGTCTGTAATGACATGATGGCAATGGGAGTGATCAACACGGCACACAAAAAAGGCTTCTCTGTCCCTGAGGATCTCTCCATCGTTGGGTACGATGATATCAAGCTGGCCAAATACATCACGCCGTCTCTGACCACTATCCACCAGCCCAAGCACCGACTTGGTCAGCAAGCCGTTGATACGTTGCTGGATAAGATCCAGAGTAAACGTGAGAGCAACCAGGTCATTCAACTTGAGCCAACCCTGGTAGAACGCGACAGCGTCAAACAGCTGCAATAACTCACGAACGCGTAATCTACGGCAACAAGACGATACATTCCGGACGGCTGTCCGGAATTTTCGTTCCCAACGGTATTGAACCTACCTGAAAATAGCGGCTAAGAAGTACTCTCTGGCGTCTTATCATTTAAGCCCTGATAGTATTCTTTCAACGTACGATTGCCGTACTGCGGTGCTACCATCTCGCGCCCCATTACCGTCAGGAAAAACTCAAACGGCCCGTAAAACTTGCTGCTGGTAAACGTAGTAAGTAGTTTACAAATAGCAACACGGCACCAGTCTGGAATATGGGTTATCTGGGGGGGCGTCCCCAAAGCCTCAAAAGCTATACTCGCTATCTCATTTTGTGTCAGCGTCTGCGGCCCACCAACATTAAGCTCCTGTTTGGTTCCTGAAATCGCATTAACGCAATACTCCGCCAAGTCCTCGCCATGTATCGGGTTTCCTTTCAGCGAGCCGTCACCAAACAGGTACACGCACCCTTTTTCCGCCATATGAAAGATCTCAGCCATATCAGAGAAAAAGCCATTCGGACGAATAACACAATACTCAAGCCCAGAAGCTTTAAGCTCATCGACGAAAGCTTCTTTGGCCTGAAAAATCTTCAGGTGTTTCAGTTTTTCACCATTCAGGGCGGAAACATAAATAAACTTCCCTACCCCGCTCTGCCTAGCCTGCTGTAATAAATTCTTATTGACCTGATAGTCAACATCCATATAGGTCAGGCCGTCTTTTTGCCTGGTGATACCGACAGTTGAGATAACAGTATCTACACCATTACAACAGCCCACCAATGAGTCTGGGTTTGTCACCTCAGCCTCTATGACCTCGAAATGTGCTTTCTCGAAAGCGGTAAGCTTTGCTGAATTTCTAACGACTACAGTGACCCGATAACCTCTGCTCTGCAGCTCGTGGGCGATATAGCGCCCCAGATAGCCCGTTGCTCCTGCTACAAGTACCTTTTTCATTCTTCCCCCCCCCTACACCCTCGCCAAAACACTTTAATAGACCACACGGACTATTAAACTATCACCCCGCCACAACAACATCAACATATTTTAGACCAATCGGACCAAAACAGTTTTCAGCACAAGATAACAGTGAACATAGGTATAAAACGACGGGTGACTTCAATTAGACAGTCAGGGATGGTGAAAAAGACAGCTACAGTACGTAAATCAGATCTTGAGGTGGGGGTGGGAGACTGGGTGGCGATAGATGCCAGGTACAAAAGACTTACGAAGAGAGGCTATTGAAAGCTGTAGTGAGTAAATGAAGAGCGAATTTGACTCACCAGATACAAAAAATGCTGGCCTTGGCCAGCATTTTGTCATTTAAAGAATAATCTTTAAATTACAGCTTAACTACGTTAGCTGCCTGAAGACCTTTCTGGCCTTGCTCAGTTTCGAAAGAAACTTTCTGACCTTCAGCAAGAGTCTTGAAACCTTCAGATGCGATAGCACGGAAGTGAACGAATACGTCAGCGCCGCCGTTGTCCTGAGTGATGAAACCGAAACCTTTTTCTTCGTTAAACCACTTAACAGTACCAGTAGATTTAGACATGATTATATCCTAATTTTTTAACAAATAATTCGCATAATGCGTGTATAGCCGGGAAAAGAATTACTTATGTGAGGAATAATTATGAATGGAAACTTCATGAAACTAGCTGGTAAGCAGGTGTAGAGAAGCGTTCTAAAAGCATAATTTGTATTTCATATAAATAGGTCTGATTACAGGCCGGGGTTTATACTACCAGCATTTAACGCTTTGTATAGTGTTTTTATCATTTATTTCATGCTTTGTTTAGCTCCTGTTCAATCACTTAGCGCAAATCAGATAACTACCCCAACACCCGAGGCTCTCTGTCTGTTTTACTCGCTTAATTGTCAGTATTAGTTGTAGAGAAGCCCCCTCTTATAGCCAGCCCCAATGATGAAATGGTAATCGATATGCGTAAAGCGATTAAACTGTGGCTCATAACCAAAAAGCCACCGGGTATTTACCCAGTGGCTATTGTTAACAGCACGAGAATTAAATTACCAACCCGCCATCAATCTTCAATGTCTGGCCCGTGATAAACGAGGAACGATCGCTAGCTAGGAACAAAGCACCTTCGGCAATATCTTCAGGCGTCCCCATGCGCTGCAACGGCGTTTTCTTCTTCATGTAATCCAAGACTTTTTCAGGTAAATCAACAGTCATCGGGGTTTCGATAAAGCCTGGAGCGATACAGTTGGCACGAACCTTTGCCCCTTTGCGGGCAAATTCTTTCGACCAGCCTTTAGTCATCGCTATCACGCCGCCTTTGGTGGCCGCATAGTTACTCTGTCCGACATTACCGTCTGTTCCCACAACAGAAGACATGCTAATAATCGAACCGGCCCCATACTCCATCATCACAGGCGCGATAGCCTGAGTCATATTGAAAACGCCTTTGAGGTTAACATCCGATACGAGATCCCAGTCATCCTCAGTCATTTTATCAATCAAATTATCACGAGTAATACCCGCGTTATTTACCAATACATCTATATGACCAAATTCTGCTTTCACCTTCTCGACAAAATTGGCAATGCTCGAACGGTCACACACATTTAGCTCAACAGCACGTACATTAGTGTACTGAGACTCAAGTTCTGCCATAACCGCAGCATTCATATCGCAGGCGAATACCATCTTTGCATCGTTAGACGCAAAGGCTTCAACAATACAACGCCCAATTCCTTGCGCACCACCGGTAACAACGCAGATCTTATCTTTTAACATCATTTCCCTCATCCTTAATACCAATAACAGGTATGAATACAAAAAATGGCTCCAATTAGCGTGCTGGGAAACACAATCATCACTAATTCACTTCATGTCTACATATCTTAGATGAATGATGAAAAATTATTACCAACATTGTTGCAATTCACATTTGCGAATAAAGGAAATAACCCTGTAATTTTTGTGTCATCTCTATTTCATTGGTTTCCAATGGCGTAGTTTGCTATAAATTGTATGTGGCTAATTATTAATCAGGAAAGGAAATGTTAGACAAGGTTGTCTTTTTTCTTCATGTCATACGTTCAGGCTCCATCAGCGAAGCGGCCAAAAAAAATGGAATCTCGGCATCTGCTGCCAGTCGCTGGCTAAACGAACTTGAAGAGAATATGGGAGTAAGCTTATTAAAGCGCACGACAAGAAAAATAAGCCCGACACAGGCAGGTCAGCGTCTTTATGATCGCTTCAGTCTTATTCATACTGAAATTGATGATGTTTTCAATGAAGTCCAAAACTTGAGCAACGGCGATAAGGGGACGATCAAAATTGCAAGTACTCCTTTGTTTGCCAAGCACTATCTGAGCCAAATCATCGGTGAATACCTGCAGGAACATCCGTCCGTTAACTTTGTTGTGCTCGAAACCGCTTTTGAAGTTGATCACGTCCATGATGTCGACTTTGCAATACGAGCCAATGCGACCTATCGCGGCTTTCAGGACAAGGACAGTTTGCTGGTTAAGCGTTCCTTATTGCGTGAGCCATTGACGGCCTGCTGCTCGCCGGAATATATCAAGCAATTTGGCGAGCCGACTATACCCAATGATCTTACCCAGCACTTGTGCCTGTACGCGACTACTCTGGTTGGGGGTAACAAGTGGATCTTTGAACAAGACGGTGAATATAACTCAGTCGAAATATCTCAGACCGTTGAAGCCGATGATAGCGAAGTATTAAGAAATATTGCCCTGGCCCATGGTGGTATCGCCTATTTGCCCTATAGCCTGATAGGTTCAGAAATAGCGAAAGGCAATTTGGTTCCCGTATTAAAAAACTATGTCAGTAGTGAGTTTGAACTGAACCTTTACTTCAAACCAAGAAAATATATGCCAGCACGCTGTGCGAACTTTAAGGATTACCTTATCCAACGAGTCGGTGAAATTGAAAAGGAAAAAAAATGGAGTGCTTATAGACATACCCAGCAACCCACTTTGGTAACTGAATAGAGGTAGGATAATAAACACTCCCTAACGCGTTAGGTACAACTTGACGCCACTAGCGCCAGCAAATGCTCGGCGCAAGATGCTGCTAACTTTTCAACCGTTGCTGAGTTATATATCAATTCCCCATACTCCCAGGTAAATACGAGTTTTCCATCGACAAAAGAAACAGTACAAGACAGTTTGTGCATTGCCTCCCTTTCCTGGCCAATCATTTCATCGTAACGGACAAGCTTAATAAGACGATGATCCAATACACCTTGATCAATCGATAAGGTTTCCGGAATAAAGTTAATATCAATCTCAGGTTGAATCAGCCCTACAATGCTGCCCTCGGACTGCGTGTATCGATTATACTTAAGCTCGCTGAACCCTTTGCCGAATTGTTTACATGCCATTACCTGCTCACGAACCGATTGTACAAATTCCACACCCGTTTTAGCCGGTTCTGGCGTGACAAAAATTGGCAGATAATCATTTAACCAGCCTACCGTGTCCGATAAATCCAAGCTGTCAAAGTGTTCTCTCCCGATCAGCACTTCCTCAAAACAGACTTGCCCTCCGCCACACCACTCGGAAAGTCCCTTGGTAATTGCCGTAATCGCAAAAAAATACTCATTCAGCCCGTTAGAGGTCGCCAGTTTTTTGAGTCTCCTGCTTTCCTCTCTGGACAGCACATACTCAAGCTCCCTGCGGGTACCTATATTGTTTGCCTGATGGCTAAATGGGTAGTCAGTTGGCAATGGTATAACCTGCTGCTCAAGCTTTGCCTGCCAAAATTGCAGACTATCACTGGCTTCATTGCTGCTTAACCAGCGAGAACTTTCTTCCACCCAATCACCGAAGCTTGAACCAGCCCGACTTAAGGCGGGCGCTTGGCCTTGTGTAATGAGCTCAAGGGTAGTTATCAGGTCACGGAAGAAAATGCCCAATGAATAGCGATCCATCGTCAGATGATGAATAACAACATAAAGCTGATCCTGCCTGTCCGCTCCGCGGTCGCAATATAGAAAGCGAAGCAATGACTGAGATAAATCGAGGCTATGCCGACATTGCGCTAACACGCTTTCAAATTCTTCCTCTGGCATAGCCGCGCAATCTAAATAATCGAAACAATCAAAGCGAGCACTTAGTCTTACCCTTTCGAGACGATTATCACCATCATCGATGATATTGATCCTCAGCCCTTGATGATGATTCACAACAGCCTCGACTGCCTGTTGCATCTGTTGTCGATAGCTATCCTTTGTACCAAACTCAAAGAGCACACATGGCCCCCAGCGTTCTAACGCTTTCGTCCGCTGAAAATACCACTGACGATTACCGGGCAACCGATAGCCATCACTCAACCATGTATTCGCTTCATCATCAGCAGACAGAGACGAATCGACTGACTTCGCATGCTCGATAACATCAATCAATGCCTTCTCTAGGGCTTGAACAAAAATCTTTCCCTGCCCATCAGCCAAGCCAGACTCTATCCTGAACTCTAGAACACCATCACTTATCACACTGTTGATATCCAGCAAGGCTGGTTTACGATTCACTTTGGCAATCGTCTGGCCGCAGCCTTCCGAGCGGATAGTCCATCCGGTGTTACCGGTATCACTCTGACGATTATTGAACTGGCCAAAGTAATTAAAGCTGATGTCAGGCAGTGGGCCGCCGAGATTATTGCCACTCTGCCACAATGCCCCGTAGCCAACGCCTTTATTCGGGATCGCTCTTAGCATCTGCTTGATCCCAATAATCGTGGCCCCTATATCGCCTTCGTCCTTCAGGCGTACAGGATAGAGGGTCGTAAACCACCCTACCGTTCTACTCACATCAAAAGAGGTATCAGCCCCTTCTCGACCATGAGCTTCAAGGACAATGTGACAGACAGGAGTATTGAAAATATGGTTCAGCGCTATCGCCAATGCACTCAATAAGAGATCATTGATTTCTGTCTTATAGCCGGAGTTTGACTCTCTCAGCAGCGATGCCGTCATACCTTCAGACAATGACAACCTGTATTGGTTGAGTTCATTGGAGGCTGTTCTGACCACCAGATCATCCAACACTGACTGCCAATACTTAACCTCATCCTTATGACAAGTCGCGTAATCGGCTATCCCTGCAACCCACTGGCGATAACTACTTGTTTTATTTCCTAGCTCCCCACCGTTGAACATATACCGAATATCATCAACCAGAATACGCCAGGACACCGCATCAATGATGAGATGGTGGAAGGCAAACCATAACCGGTTTACTCCATCACTGTATCCGGTTAAATGAGCAACCTGCCATAACGGCCCTGTCGAGTAATTCAGCTTGCTTTGAATAGAAGTTAGCTTATCTTCTAGCTCATCATCACTCAGCGATGATGTATCTATTTCGAAAGGCGTCACCGCCACCTCGGACACCGACAAAAAGACTTGCCGATAGGTTCCATCGGTACCTGGATTAAAGCGGCATCGCAACACATCATGCTGGGCAATTAACCTCTCGATCACTTGAGCGAGAACTGTCACCTCAATCGCAGTCGGAATATCAACGATAAATGCCTGATTCCAGTGATGTGGTCGGGCAAGCGATTTGTCAAAAAACTGCTGCTGAATAGGCAGCAGGCCAAATTCGCCCACAAGCTCACCCTGCTCCGTGTTCACCTCTCTCTCAACATCGCTTCGACAGATCCTCACGGCGAGCTGGGCAATAGTTGGTGCGTCAAAAATATCCTTCGTGCTTACGCGCAATCCTTCCCGGCGGATCACCGAAACCAGCTCGATAGCGATAATAGAATCTCCGCCGATATGAAAGAAATTGTCCCGTATACCTATTTTTTCCATACCTAACACTTGCTGGAAGATTCTGCATAGCTGATCTTCCAGCATAGAACGGGGAGCCAGATAACTGTCCTTATCGATAAACTCAGGCTCTGGTAAACGTTGCCGATCAAGCTTACCGTTTTGAGTGAGCGGAATTGCATCAATAACAGAGAAAGAGGCCGGTATCATATAATCGGGAAGTACAGTGGCCAACGTATCTTGCAGCTCAACAGCGTTCTGTGAACACGAAGGCTCAAAGACCAAATAGGCCGCCAGATATTTGTGCCCGTCACGTTCACGGTCGATAACCACCGCCTGCGTGATCTCAGGCAAGGAGACCAGAGCCGCCTCAACTTCTCCCAGCTCAATGCGGTATCCTCGGATCTTCACCTGAAAATCATTTCGCCCCAGATACGCAAGATTGCCGTCAGACAGCCTGCGAACCAGATCGCCTGATTTATAGAGCCGATCATAGCCCAAACGACGGTCATGCTCGGTTGCGTATGGATTCTCGACAAACCGCTCGGCCGTTAACGCCGGTCGGTTCAGGTAGCCTCTGGCCAAACCGGCTCCGCCGACATAGAGCTCACCCGGCGTACCCGGCGGGACGGGCTGCAAGTTGTCGTCAAGGACATAACAACGCATGTCCAGGAGCGGGCGGCCAATATGTGATACCCCGTGAACATCGCTTAAACGCAATGGTTTATGGGTGACATGAACGGTCGTTTCGGTAATGCCATACATATTGACGAGCTGGGGGTGCTTGTCGCCGTATTGTCGCCACCACGGGACTAACTGTGCAAGGTTGAGCTTATCTCCGCCAAAAATCACATACCGCAGTTGTGGCCATAGTAGACTAGACCGCGTTACCTGCCCGGCAAACGAGTAAAAAGCAGCTGGCGTCTGGTTAAGAACCGACACCTGATACTGCGCACAGGCCTCAATAAAAGCCGGTAAATCGCGGACCATATCTGCCGTCGGAATGAACAGGGCCCCGCCGTTTAATAACGCCCCCCATAGCTCCCAAACGCTGAAGTCAAACGTATAGGCATGATATAAAACCCAGACATCATCTGCGTTGAACTGGTAGTCATTCCTTGTTGCCTCAAACAAGCGCAGAACATTCTGATGGGTCTGCAGCACGCCTTTTGGCTGCCCTGTAGTCCCAGAGGTATAAATAACGTAAGCAAGATGAGAGCTGTTGACCTTAGATGATAAATTATCATCGGAAAATTCACAGCCAGTGCCGTCATCAACCGCAATCAGCAGCGGCGGGCGATTAAGCGAAGAAATGATATCATCCAGTCTGCCAAACTGGCTTCGTTGGGTTAGCACCAGGGCGGTCCGGGCATCTTCGAGCATGAACTGGGTACGCTCAACCGGCGCTTTGGGGTCGATTGGCAAATAGGCACCGCCGGCCTTGAGCACAGCCAGTATACTCACTACCATGTCGATACTGCGCTCGATGCAGAGGCCTATCAAGGTATCGGGTGATAGTGGTTCGCCTGCTGCTTGATACGTATCTCGGATCCGTCTTGCCAACTGATTGGCTTTTTTATTCAGCTCATCATATGAAAGGCGCTCCCCCTCAACAATCAAGGCTGTATTCATTGGTGTCGCCTTCGCATGACACTCGACAAGCTGATGCAGACAGTAATACTGATGTAATGCCCCCGTTACCAGCGGCTGTTTGTTAAGCTCAAACTCAGTATCAGAATTGAGTAGCAAGGGTATATCATCAACCCTGACATTTTCGTCAGCCACGACGACTTTAAGCATGTTGATCACTCTGGAGATTAACTGGGCTATCTCCTGATGATCAAAACATTGGTTGAGGTAATTAACTCTTAAGGCAAGCTTATGATTACTCTGGAAATCTATTAGCCGAATTTGCAGTGGCTGAATATCATACCGGCTACTTATCGAAATAATATCCATCGCGTGGTCAGTATCAGGGATGAGAACCGCGCCGCGAGGGACACTGCTGCCCTGAGGGCTATTTTCAAACTTTTCATATAGCACATGAATGTCTGACAGGTGTCCGCCTTCATTATCTGAAAGACGGGCTATATGGCTAGCCGGGAAACGGCTGTGGCGAAAACTTTTGGTCAGTTGTCCGGCGACCTGACGGGCATAGTCATTAAAGCGCTCTCCCGGCAAAATATTGCAAACCATCGGAATAATATTCGAAAACATCCCAATCACTTGCTGGCTCTTTTTATTGGTACGGCCATGGACTGCAGTGCCCAACACGACATCTTCTTTTCCGAGTGTTCGCCCGAAATAAATACTCACAACCCCGGTTAACAAAGCCAGCAGGCTAATGCCCTGATCATCACAATAGTGTTCCAGTTGACGGGACAGACAGGCGGCCAATTCACAGCGAGACTCGCCGCTACCCGCTTCTTGATAATACCGGGGAAGGCGAGTCACTTCGTTGCTATCTAACAATCGCTGCCAGTATTCCTTGCTCCTTTGATAGCGTGAAGAACCCAGAAACTCCCGCATACTGCTGACTTGCTCACGATATTGAGGCAGATAATCCAGCCATAAAAGCGACTTATCGTGACGAAGACAATCGTATACCTGATGGAACCGCTCAAACAGGCGGTAGACGCCTAGCCCGTCGATAAAAAGGTGATGAAACCGCAACACTAAGTAGTATCTCTTTTCTTCAACTTTCAATAAGGCAACTTGATGTCTTTCACCATGAATAACATCCATAGGCGTGTCGAACTGCTCACGGACCCAGTGTACGGCACAATCATGCGGTGATAATGATTCCGAAAAATCATAGTACTCCACAGCAACACGGTTTGACGAAGAGTCCAGGATATATTGGCGGGGTAAGTGATCATCGCCTGAAGCCAATGAATACCTCAGCGCATCTACTTTCTCATAGAGATACTGCCATGCCTGACGCATTGTTTTAAGGTCATAGGCGTTTTCTATGACCTGATATCCACCGATGTTGTACATTGGGTTATCAGGGTGAAGTTGCTGATCAAAATAAACCGTCTCTTGAGCTGGATGCAAAAGAAAGACATCACCATCAAGGTGATGTTCATTGATATTGGATAATTCCGACTTACTCACGTTAACTCCCTTTATTACCTTTACCGGAAATTAACTATTAACGCCAACACCACTACTTAAGAAATACCATCAAGCAATTAATAGTTATTATTAAAAAGAATATAATGGCCTCGCAACAGATAAACTTAAACGCCGATATCCAATACGAATATAAGATAAGCACGAAGCCATAACGCTTTAGCTATTATTAATAGGCCTTAACACTTTGCATTGCCAAGCACTTCCCTTCCCATTTTTAACTGTGGTTTTATCGATAATTTCAAAACTGGTTTGAACCTTGTTCCACATTATTTTGTCAATCCAAAGTTGCTTAAACAATGATATGATTACAATACCATCTGGTTTTAAGTGTTCTTTCAAGCGTTCAACCAGCTTTTCTGGATTATTTATGCAGTTTAGGCTCTCACAAAAAACAATACAGTCGTACTTCCTATCCGGCTGGTAGGCATGCGCATCGGCTTGCTCAAAGAAGGTTTTCTCATTCTCCCTGTTAGACCTGGCGTTCTCTATTGCCGTATCAGAAAAATCAATACCTTTATAATAGTTATAGTCCGACGAGCTCAGTTCACGATTAAGGACACCTTCGCCGCAACCTACATCTAAAATATCAGCGTTAGGTTTAAAGAAACTTATATAACCACGAATAACATTATAGTGCGCTAACTCATCTAATTGATGAAGGTGATTCCACTGGTTATTTTTATATTGTTCTTCCCACGTTGTTTGTTCCGGTTGAAAACCTCTCATGCCTAATAATGTCTGAATGAATTCTTTAACTTTCATGGCTCCCCCAACGTTAAATATAATCCGTATGAGCATTCAATTATGCACAATTCACTATCGATTGATTTGACAGTTTTATGTATTTGCGAGTCATTTCATGCAAACAATGAAACTTGTTGATAAGCTAAAATTATTGCTAATTAACTGCATACATTTAGCAAACAATCAAAACAACAATATTTCACTGTTATTTTCATCAGTTTGTAACAATCAGAGAATTAAAGCGTTGAGAGGGTCGTCTGAAATATATTTATACCCAAGCATTGGCAAAGGGAGAACTGCCACTTTCATTTACTACAAATACAAAAAAACCGGGCAAAAGCCCGGTTTTCTTTAATACGCTAGTGATTAAGCTTCGTAACGAGGCTTACGGTCACGGCGTGGACGGTCTGCTGAACCATGATTGCGTTCACCACGGAAGCTGCCACGATTATCGCCACCACGGTTGCGGTCAAAGCGACGCTCGCCTTCACGACGACCACGACCACCTTCGCGGTTTCCATCACGGTTGCCACGGTAGCCACCACGGTTACCATCACGACCACCACCACGGTGCTCACGAAGAACTTCACCTTCAACCACGACAGCTTTCACATCGTTTTGACGTATGCGTAGTTTCTTAAGCTGTGCTGCTACTTCTGCTGTCATCTTCTTAGGAAGCTGAACAAAAGTGTGTGCAGGGGCAAGTTTAATCGCACCGATAAACTCTTTACTTAGGCCAAGCTCGTTTGCAATTGCACCAACGATATCTTTAACCTGAACACCTTGCTCACGGCCAACCTGAAGCTGGTAAGTATCCCAGTCAGCATTGTTGTATGAACGACGTTCACGACGCTCACCGCGCTCGCCACCTCGGTCATCACGACGACGCTCACGACGCTGCTTGTCACGCTCGATAGCAGCAATCATCGGGTCTGGACCTTTGTAGAACAGAGGACGGTTACCCTGCTGGCGCTGAAGAAGCATTGCTGCAAGTGTTGTTGCATCTACTTCGATAGATTCTTGTAGTTTTTCTACAAGCTCGACGAATGCTTCAACATTTACCTGCTCTTTTTGCGTCGCTAATTCTTCACCAAGGCGGTTCAAACGTGAAGCTGCAACAAGATCACGGTTTGGAAGTTGAATTTCTTCCATACGGGACTTAGTAACACGCTCGATAGTACGTAGCATGCGAATCTGGTTAGTGCGAACTAGAAGGATCGCTTTACCAGCACGACCAGCACGGCCAGTACGGCCAATACGGTGAATGTATGACTCAACATCGAATGGGATGTCGTAGTTAAACACATGGGTAATACGAGGCACATCAAGACCACGAGCTACAACGTCAGTTGCAACAAGGATGTCGATAACACCTTTCTTGATATGATCAACTGTACGTTCACGTAGAGACTGAGGGATATCACCGTGTAGTGCCGCTGCTTTAAAGCCGCGTGCAGATAGCCAGTCAGCCAGGCGCTCGGTATCTTGACGAGTACGTACGAATACGATTGACGCATCAGTTTCTTGAGTTTCAAGAAGACGGCTCATTGCTTCGTCTTTCTCGACACCTTTCACTACCCAGAACTGCTGCTCTACCTGAGAAACAGTACGGTTTTCACCTGCAACGTCGATACGAGCCGGGCTGCGAAGGAAACGGTCAACGATCTCTTTAACCATTGGAGGCATAGTTGCAGAGAACAGTACGCGCTGTGCTGACTCTGGTGCTTGCTCCATGATCCAGGTAACGTCGTCAACGAAACCCATTTTTAGCATTTCGTCAGCTTCATCAAGTACAAAAGTGTGTACTTCATCAAGGTGCAGACGATCACGAGTAATTAGATCTTTTACACGACCTGGAGTACCAACAACGATGTGAGCACCAGATTTAAGCGCACGCATCTGATCAACGATAGATGCACCACCGTAGATTTCCAGTACCTTAAGACCCTTGATGTTCTGGCCTAGCGTTTTAATTTCTGCAGCAACCTGAATCGCAAGCTCACGGGTCGGAGCCATAACGATTGCCTGTGGCTTGTGCTGGCCTAGGTCAAGTTTGTTCAGTAGCGGTAGAGAGAACGCTGCTGTTTTACCAGTACCTGTCTGAGCTTTACCTAGCGCATCGGTACCAGTTAGTAGAAGAGGAATTGACGCCGCCTGAATAGGGGTCGGCGCAACGAAGCCCATTGAGTCAAGTGCGGATAGTAGTGTGTCGGCCAGTTCTAACTGGCGAAATTCTGTAACAGATTCTTGCATTGGGATCCCAATTTGTAATCTAACTTTAAGCGGGGCCCCTTTAACTTTAAACGGTTCTGCAACAGCAACCACAAGCATGGGCCTCGACGATTTGAGGCGCGCATTGTGCGCTATTACTCGATAAAATGCCAGAAAAAATTGAGCGTTGTCACAAATTAACTTTCAAAAACCTATTTATTGAACAATAAGCTTGTCAGTTAAACATGTTTCACATTATTTAGGGTCTACATTTTGTTCATCCCATTGATAAAACTGATCTCTGCCGCATTTCTTGGCCATATATAAGGCGCGATCAGCTCCTTCAATCAATCTATCAGCCTCGGATAGACCATCGGGAGTGAGCGTATGGTAGCCAAGACTGATTGTGACCTTCCCTTTAGCAACGCCTTCGTGGGTAAGTGCCAACTGACCGACAGCCGCCTGCAGCTCAGCCGCGACAGCCCTCGCTCTTTGTGTATCCGTATTTGGCAACAAACAAGCGAACTCCTCACCACCATAGCGAGTAAAGAGTGATTCTTTATACGCTTCCATCAGCTTTTCCAAAGAAATGGCGATTTTTCTTAAGCAATGATCCCCTTCCAGGTGTCCATAAGTATCATTAAATAGCTTAAAATGATCGACATCTATCATGATCAAACTGAGTGGCTCTTGATTCTTAAGGGCTTTTTTCCAGTCGCGAGCAAGCGTCAAATCAAACAAGCGCCGGTTGGCGACGCCTGTCAATCCATCCTGCATTGACCATTGTTCCAAGCGCCGGTTGACATCGCCAAGTGCCCGGTTGGTTTCCCGTAGCTCGGTTGTTCGCTTTAACACCCGCTCTTCCAGCTGAGCATTTAAGCTGGTGAGTTGCTCATGGTTGCGTTTAATAACTATTTGCTGTCCCAATGCAACACCAAACAACTTGAGTATCTCTTTCTGGTGCTCGGTTAACCCACGCTGGTTTATCAGGTTGTCTGCCGCCAGCCAGCCGATACATTCATCGCCGTTCCACATCGCAATCATCGCATTCCAGCCCGTACCAACCTGCTGGGTACCAAAATAGAGGGGCGCATTTTCTTTTACGACGACATGATCTTTACGGCTCAGCGCTTCATTCACCAAAGGGTGATCCGGAATGGGGCTGGTAAAATCAAAACGCTGCACAAGGTTACCGTCCGGATCCGTGCCATACGTTCCCTGCATCGTGTTCTTGCTAAAGTCAGTCAGGAAGATAGCCATCCGGTCAATGGACAGGTTCTTCCTTCCCAGCAAAATGGCATCGTGATAGAGCTGGTCGAGATCGCTCGCTTTCGACAAGGCCAGTGTCAGCTCCTGCAGACGTCTCAATAATGACAAGTATTCACTGATTGAGTGTTTCCGAACCTCCAGCTCGGCTTCAACACTACGCCGGGTCAGGTGGTGATCGAGCGACTCCTTTCGCAGCACACGGGCACTGATATCAGATGCGAGTATTAGCAACAGGTTATTGAGGTAGTCTTCTCTCGCTTCGAAAAAGTGGGGTTCCTGAGTTTCTGCATAAATAAACCCAATGTTGCTGCCATGCATCGTGATCGGCAATAGCAGCTGAAACCATTCACTATTACTCTCTCGCCAGATCGCTTTATACGGCTTATCAACATACGCGCTGACAAACCGCCCTTGGTCTTTGGCCTGTTTCAGCAGCTTTTTCGGTACACCATTGTAGTCATCAAGGGAAAGCGTGGTGAGGTAGTACTTAAAGTCTTCATCCACTAGGCTCGACAGCACTTTTGTCTGGTAATTTTGCTCGACCATCAGTGTAAGATAGCTAAATTTAAGCTCACGGCTTAAGGTCGATAACAAACATCGGCACCACTGCTCCATGTCTGCCTCACGAGCCAGCACATCCACGAGCTGATCAAACGTCTTTTTCACTTTTACAACCATAACTACGCGAACCTTCCTCGGGTGACTGGTGTGCTGAACACATCTTTTCTTTATAACAAGTACCTTAATTACCAGAAAGTCATCAATGGTGTAACCATTATTTCCAAGACTGTGACTCGATACACTTAGAACCAACCGAATATCAGCCCATTAGGCCAATTATCCTTCGGCTTATATCAAAACAGTCAGTTTTACCCCAAATTTCGGTTTATTAGTCATACATTTCCAGAAATCTCCTGACTCTCAGTAGAGAGTAGGCAAAGTGAATGGTCTTGCAGCCTCAAGCTCGTTAAAACTTTCCCGAAATACAGTTTTTGGCAGGAGCGTGGCGGGTATAGCGCTTGGTTTTAGCGCATGAAGGCCTTATAGTGTGTTCGTTCACAATCTGAGACCGGGCATAATGTTTCAAGACAATCCATTATTAGCACAGCTTAAAAAACAAATTCAGGAAACCCTTCCTAAAAAAGAAGGCAATATCAAAGCAACAGACCGTGGCTTTGGCTTCCTGGAAACAGACAACAAAGAAAGCTTCTTCATTCCGCCAACTTATATGAAAAATGTCATGCACGGCGACCGTGTTGTGGCAGTAATCCGTACTGAAAAAGAGCGGGAAGTTGCTGAGCCTCAGGAGCTGGTTGAACAGTTCATGACTCGCTTTATTGGCCGTGTAAAACTGATCCGCGACCGCCTGAATGTAGTACCGGATCACCCGCAACTAAAAGATGCGATCAAAGCACGCACCATCAAAGGCCTCAATCCGGAACTATTGAAAGAAGGCGACTGGGTTGTCGCTAACTTGACCCGACATCCATTGGTCGGCGACAACAAAACCTTCTTTTGTGAAATCAAAGAAAAGATCACTGACAGCAACGACAAAATTGCGCCATGGTGGGTAACACTGGCCCGTCATGAGCTACCGAACGCCGAACCAGCCCCTCAAGACAGCTGGAGCATGCTCGACGAAGAGCTGGAACGCCAGGATCTTACTGATCTGCCTTTCATTACTATCGACGGTGAATCCACCAAAGATATGGATGATGCTCTCTATACTGTCGCCAAAGATAATGGCAGCTTTGAGATCACGATTGCTATTGCCGATCCGACATCTTACATCTCCGTTGGCGATAAAATGGATGACGAAGCACGCCAGCGCGGCTTTACCATCTACCTGCCGGGTAGAAACATCCCGATGCTTCCAAGAGAGCTGAGTGACGAACTCTGCTCACTGATCGAAAACGAGAAACGCCCGGCGATCTGCTGCCGTGTGACCATTAATGCAGATGGTGTTATCCAAGACGATATTACCTTCTTTGCGGCATGGATTAAGTCTCAGGCTCGATTGGCTTATGACAAAGTATCAGATCTGATCGAACACGGTCAGTGCGAGGACTGGGCACCAAACGCTATCATCGCGGAGCAGATCAATGCACTGCATGGCTTTGCCAACGCGCGCAGCGAGTGGCGGGCCAACAACGCCGTTGTATTCCCGGATCGTCCGGATTATCGCTTTGAGCTTAGCGAAGATAACGACGTGGTTGCCATTCATACCGATCCTCGTCGTACCGCGAACCGAATGATCGAAGAAGCGATGATCACGGCGAATATTTGTGCCGGTCGTGTGCTGCAAGAGAAGTTCGGCATGGGTGTCTTCAACTACCACAATGGCTTCAATCCAGAAAAACTGGATGCCGCAATGGACTTCCTTAATAACGCAGAAGCGCCGTTCGAGAAAGAAGAACTGACTTTGCTGGAAGGTTTCAGTGCCCTACGTCGCTGGTTAAATGCCCAGGAGACGCCGTATCTCGATAACCGCCTTCGCAAGTTCCAGGCATACAGTGAAGTAGGCAACAAGCCTGCTCCTCATTATGCAATGGGACTCGATGTGTACGCGACATGGACATCCCCGATCCGTAAGTACGGTGATATGATTAACCATCGCCTGCTTAAAGCAGTGATTTCGGGTACCGAGCCGACTCAGACCCCGGATGACTCTGTTGGTGAAGAGATTGCCACTCACCGCCGCCACCATCGTATGGCCGAGCGTGATGTATCAGATTGGCTATACGTACGCCTGCTTAAAGATGCTGTGAAGGAAGAAACCGTCTTTACTGCCGAAATCTTTGACATCAACCGCGCGGGTATGCGCGTACGCTTGTTGGAGAACGGTGCTGCCGCATTCATCCCGGCTCCGCTTATCCTTGATAACAAGCAGCGCATCGAATGTAACAGTGATCTGGGTATCATCAACATCGATAAGGTCAAAGAGTATCAGCTCGGTGACTCTTTCGAAGTGAAACTGACAGAAGTGCGTAGTGTAACCCGCCAGCTGGTTGCCAAGCCGCTGAAAGAGTTTCCGGCTCCGGTTGCCGAAGGCGAGAACACCGCTCAGCCGTCGGAAGAAAAAGCCTAATTCCTTTTTCATCATGCAAAGGGTCAGTCGTTACTGGCCCTTTTTTATATCTATACCCAAGCCGACCGCCTATACCGCTTTCTTTCTGGCTCAATCTTGTTACTCTTAGCCCATAATTATTTTAAGCAGTACATCGAGTCAGCAATGTCAGAAGCAGTAAAATCAGACGTTATTCAACATGTTCAACAATGGCTGGAAGACGTAGTCATTGGCCTCAATCTATGCCCTTTTGCCGCCAAGCCAAACCGCAACAAGCAGATCAAGATCCATGTTTGCGAAACCAAATCAGAAGAGCAGCTACTGGAAGAAATCTACCAGCAGATCGTCACCCTTGACGACACATCGGCCGAAGAACTTGAAACCACGCTCGTTGTAGCCCCAAACCTGTTTGAACATTTTGATGACTACAATCAGTTTCTCAATCTTGTCGATGCCCTGATCATCCAGACCGGAAAAGAAGGGACCTACCAAATTGCTAGCTTCCATCCAGATTATTGTTTCTATGGAACCCAGCCGGACGATGCCGAAAACCTCACCAATCGTTCTCCTTATCCGATCTTTCACCTGATCCGTGAAGCCAGCATGGAAAAAGTGCTGAAACACTACCCGGATCCGGAAGGTATACCGGAGCGAAATATTGAGTGCGTAGAAGGTTTGTCCCCGGAACAGATTCGAAAATTATTTCCTTTTCTTATCAAGTAATTCAATTTAGTTACGATAAATAGATAACCAAAGGACGATGATTATTCGATTCGTGATAATGTGCCCTAATTAGAGAAACAGGTTGTAATGCCATCG
This sequence comes from Photobacterium kasasachensis, assembly GCF_050336885.1. Classification (NCBI taxonomy): domain Bacteria; kingdom Pseudomonadati; phylum Pseudomonadota; class Gammaproteobacteria; order Vibrionales; family Vibrionaceae; genus Photobacterium; species Photobacterium kasasachensis. The sequence goes on along the minus strand of NZ_JAKJSH010000020.1, from coordinate 13,034 downwards.
ATTTCATTTGCAATATTTAGAAGCGCAGGCGTTCGCTTCGGATTGCCGTTAATACTTGCTGTTCTAATGATATTCTCATTAGAACCGGTTCTGGCCAGCTTTTCCCCTTATCGCGGCCTGTTGCTGGTGCTTCCGTATATATTGCTAAGTCTTGTTATTCTTCTCAGCCAACCCTTCAATCAGGGAAAAACGGCGCTGACAGCCTTGCTGATGATGGTTGCCTTTTACATCATCCAGAACTACCTGCAGTCTCCGCTTTCAGATCATCAGACACATATTATCTATGTGTTGTTGGCCACCCTGTTACCTTTAAACCTGCTACAGCTTCACCTACTTCCAGAGCGACGGTTATTTTCCCGCTTTGGCACGGGCTACCTAATCTTTCTCGTCTGCCAGCTTGCCTGGGGGGCATTGGTTGTCAATCATTTTGCCGAGCAGGACCTCAGCGGGCTATGGGATAGCTACCTCTACGCATTGCCTGATGTCTCCCCTCTTCCTGTTTTGCTGATCCTGCTGTATCTGAGTATCGGATTAGCCTGCGCATCGGCAATCCTCAAACGTAATCATGGCTACGATCAGGCCATCTTTACCAGCCTGCTGTTTGCCGGTATTACATTCAGTGCGTTTGACCAGGACTTCATATCATCAACGGCCTTCTCGGTCGCAGCAGTACTGCTGCTGCTTAACCTCATCACCTGTAGCCATGAACTGGCCTATGTCGACCAGTTAACGGGGATCCCCGGCCGCCGAGCACTAGAAACTGAGCTCAAGCACCTAGGCCGAACCTATACGCTGGCGATGCTTGATGTTGACCACTTCAAGAAATTCAATGACACACACGGACACAAAACAGGTGATGATGTGTTACGGCTAGTTGCCCAGTTTATGCAGCGAGTAAGAGGCGGCGCCGAGGTATTCCGCTACGGCGGAGAAGAGTTTACGGTGTTATTTAAAGGGAAGGAAAGTAACGAGTGTATCGATCATCTCGATCAGCTCAGGCAAGATATTGCCAACTATGAGATGGTCATTCGCCAATACGATGATCGGCCTTCAAACAACCAGAAAGGCGTAAAAATGCGGAAAAAGCAGTCTAAACAGGAGACTGTTACCGTCACAGTGAGTATCGGCCTTGCCGACAGCTTTCCCGATCACAACCCTGCCGCCGTTCTTAAGGCTGCCGATGAGGCACTGTATAAAGCCAAAAAATCAGGCCGCAATAAAGTCAGTCAGTAACAACCTTCTCACCAGAAATAAAAAACCCGATGAAATCATCGGGTATCGGTTACCAATAAAACTTATCTTTTCCTATTGCTAGCAGAAGAGTAAGTCCAGCTATGCAGCAACGCCAATATAAGGTTAAGTACAGAGAGCCCTAACAGATCGGCGGCCAAACCATTGTCAGGAACTGCACTTGGGAGTCGCTCACCATAAGCAAATGAGCGTTATTGTTATTCTTAATACTTACCAGAAAGCACTTTCATCTCAGTGCTTCCCGTGGAAATCTAATCACCCGAGCCCAGACCAATAACTGACAATAAGCTCACGAGGAAAATTAATACCTTATGCGCATTATACTAGCAGCCAATGCCGCGCTTTAAAACTAAAAATGCAGTGAATTGAGATATCCTCTTATCCTTCGGCGTTATCGTATTTGATGTTTATTTCCTGGAACAAGAGCAATTGAAATGCGGGAAGGGTAGATAATCAGCGACTTTCTTAAGAGATAAAAAAAGACCTGTCCGAAGACAGGCCTTTTGTTGTTATGTGATAACCAGTTAACCTTTCACGCCACCAGCTGTCAAGCCACCTACAAGGAACTTCTGAGCCAGCAAGAACACGATAGTAATAGGAATTGCTGATAGTACCGCAGCTGCCGCGAAATCGCCCCACAGGTAGTTCTGAGGATACAGGTACTGCTGCATACCTACTGCCAGGGTGTAATTCTCCACATCCGTTAGTAGCAACGATGCTACAGGTACTTCTCCAACCAGACCGATGAACGACAGAATGAATACTACCGCTAGAATTGGCACTGATAGTGGAAGCAGAACATAACGGAATGCTTGCCAAGGCGTTGCGCCATCAAGTGCTGCTGCCTCTTCAAGTGAAACGTCAATCGTTTCAAAGTAGCCCTTGATAGTCCAGACGTGAAGAGCGATACCCCCCAGGTAAGAGAAAATCAAACCACCATGCGTATTCAGTCCCATGAACGGAATGTACTGGCCTAAACGGTCAAACAATGCGTATAGGGCAACCAGAGCCAGAACAGCTGGGAACATCTGGAAAATCATCATCCCTTTAAGGATTGTGTCTTTACCTTTAAAACGCATACGGGCAAATGCATAAGCACTGGTTGTCGACAGTGCAACAATGATAATTGAGGTAATACCTGCAACTTTCACTGTATTCCACAGCCACAGCAGTACTGGGAATGGTGGTGGTGTTACCGTACCGTCACTGTTAGTTACCGCAAAACCTAATGCCAGACGCCAGTGATCCAATGTTGGATGAGTTGGAATTATCTCACCACCGGCGAAGTTACCTTCACGGAAGGAAATCGCAATGATCATTAATAACGGAAAGATAATCATTGATAAGAAAATACATAAGCCGATATGTGTTGCCCATACCCTGTACTTCAATGACTTTGATGGAACCATAGCCATAACGTCTCTCCTTAGTCCTGTGAAAGCTTAGTGAATCGAAGATTAAGTAGTGCCATACCACCCACCAGTAAGAAAATAATTGTCGCGATTGCACCAGCAAGACCAAAGTCCTGACCGCCGCCGCCTTCGAAGGCGATACGGTAGGTATAGCTTACGAGCAGATCCGTGTATCCAGCAGGCTCCGAGGTGCCCACCATGTTCGGACCACCAGCAGTCAGTAGCTGAATCATTACAAAGTTATTGAAGTTAAATGCGAAGCTCGCAATAAGTAGCGGTGTCAGCGGCTTGATCAACATCGGTAGTGTAATGTTGAAGAAGTTCTGAATCGGACCCGCACCATCAATCGCAGAGGCCTCGTATAAATCAGACGGAATAGATTTCAACAGGCCCATACACAAGATCATCATGTAAGGGAAACCCAACCAGGTATTGACCAGCACCACCATGACCCTTGCCATGATTGGATCAGAGAACCACGATGGCTTAATACCGAATATAGCTTCAAGGAACAAGTTTATCTCACCAAAGCTCTGGTTAAATAAACCCTTGAATATCAAAATGGAAATGAACGCCGGTACCGCATAGGGAAGAATTAGAAGTACGCGATAAATACTGCTGCCTTTCAATGGCTCCCACTGAACGAGACACGCTAGTACCATACCTAAAGCCAGTGTTAAAGCGACCGCTAGGAAAGCAAAAACAACAGTCCAGATAAAGATACCGATAAATGGTTCTTTAATACCATCATCCGTCATCACTCGCTCGAAGTTAGCCATACCAACACCGACAGCAAATCCCGGAGAGATTGTCTTACCAACAAAGTTACCGTCAGCATCGACAGGCTGGTAGAAACCTACCTCCATATTCGGCTTATACAGCTGCTGTGTTTGATTGTTCAGCATGGTCAGGCCGTCTTCCTGCAGCGTAAACAGAGGAGTATCGGCTGCAAACTTACGCAAGCCACTCATTCTGATCTCATGGCCGCTTGGCATAACCAATTCAACTTTTGACAAGCTGGCACGGTTTTGAACGATCGTCTTGATCTTCTCTTTCTCACCCTGAACGCTGTCAACAGCGCGCAGGCTCATCGCGTCCTCTGTCGGAGCGACAAGGTCGAAAACGTCAGAAGCCAGCAGTTCACCGTTCGCATTGATTATCAACTGGTGGCCGTTATCCACTTTGTACAAATCAAAGCGGAAACTCTCGCCAGACTGGAAGCTTCTTTGCTCCAGAACAGCCTGTGTTCTTTCCAGCGATAGCTGGTTCGATGCACTGTAGTTAGTAAAAGCAAGCCCAACGGTATACACCAATGGGAAAATAATGAAAATAAGCATCCCTGCAATACCAGGGAAGATGTAACGGTGGGCGTAAGTTTTGTTGCTTCCAAAAATATAAAGAGCAAGTGCGGTTAGGACAACGGTAAGAAGTGCAAAAGGCATTTCACCTTGTGCATACATTAATACGGTAGCATAACCATTAACTGCGCCGATCATGCCCAGAAGCGACCATTTCAGCCACTTGCGATAATTTAATTTAGGACTTTCCTGTTGTGGTTCCAAAAGTCCTGCACCTTGAACTGACTGCATCTCAGCTCCTTGCTAGCAAAAAATGACAATAAAATGGGGAGAGTTACCCCTCCCCGCAAAAAGGTATTACTTAAGCATGTGGCCCGCAGCTTCGTCTAGCGCGCCATTAATGTCCTGACGGCCATCAACAACGTTCTTGATTGCATTACCCTGGGCGTACCAGAATGCTGCCATCTGTGGAACGTTCGGCATGATTTCACCGTTCATTGCGTTATCCATAGTGGCTGCAATGCGAACATCTTTGTCCAGCTTCTTCTGGAATGATTTCAGAGCTACCGCACCAAGAGGCTTGTCATCATTTACTTTACCCAGACCTTCGTCAGTCAGTAGGTAGTTCTCGATGAACTCAACCGCTAGATCCTGGTTTGGCGATGCAGAGCTGATACCCGCAGTCAGGATACCGACGAACGGCTTAGATGGGCTACCGTTCAGCTTAGGCAGAACAGTTACACCGTAGTTGATACCAGACTTCTCAACGTTGCCCCAAGACCATGGGCCGTTGATAGTCATTGCCACATTACCTTTGTTGAACTCAGCTTCAGATACGCTGTAGTCCATATCTGGCGAGATGACCTTCTTGTCTACCAAAGACTTGATGAAGTTCATACCATGTTTCGCGCCGGCGTTATTCACACCCACATCTTTCACGTCGTATCCGCTTGCAGTGAACTTGAACGCGTAACCGCCATCAGCCGATAGTAGCGGCCATGTGAAGTACGGTTCTTTCAGGTTCCACATGATAGCTTTCTTGCCATCTTTCTGAAGCTTCTTGTCTAGTGCTTCAACGTCTTCCCAGTTTTTAGGTGGGTTTGGAACAAGATCCTTGTTATAAATCAGAGAAAGTGCTTCAACAGCAACCGGGTAGCCGATGTACTTACCGTCGTACTGGACAGCATCCCAAGTGAAGTCAATGATTTTGTCTTTTACTTCTTTAGATGGCTTAATTTCAGCCAACAGACCAGATTTAGCATAGCCACCAAAACGGTCGTGTGCCCAGAATACGATATCCGGACCGTCACCTGCTGCAGCAACCTGAGGGAACTTCTCAGACAGGCCATCAGGGAAAGCAACAGTTACTTTAACACCTGTGTCTTCTTCAAACTGCTTACCTACTTCAGCCAGGCCGTTATAACCTTTGTCGCCATTGATCCAGATAGTAAGTTGACCTTCTTCAATCGCGGCATGTGCATTTACAGAGCCAAGTGCGGCAAGGGTACAAAAAGCTACAGTGCTGAGGACTTTCTTCATTTTTAACATCCTTCATGATTGTTATATGTCGTACCGCAGAGACACTCTGCAGCACAATTTGCAGGTTGTATCATCTATCAGGAATCAGCACTCGGCATCATCCTGTGCCCTACGCCCCCTGACCCTGAGATTTAAAAGCGTGATCTGCGTCGTCCGGCTTAGTGACGCAGATCTAAAAAAGACACCTGAATGTGATGCAACGCACATAGTACTTCGATTAAATACCCACATCAGCAACAGGAATATCAAAGTGTGATCTAAACACTCCTCCCCCCCTCATCCCCCTTTTTTATTCTGACAAAGGAGGATGTTTCACCGTGACAGCTGGGTGAGAATAGCCTCATACCCAACGGGGTAGATGAAGAGACTTTTACTGTTCTATTTCGCAGTTTTGACTTTTTAGTAGTAACCACTTTAATTGGAAACGACAGCACCGCCTTACTTCTTGGGGAAGTAAGTAAGGTGGATTTGGTCAGGGTAGCAATTCATTCCACTGCCTGAGTGATACTCACGCTACCCATTTTTTTCTTCACTACACCTAAAAATTCTTTACCCGTAAGGCCAGGCATGAATATCATGCCGTATTAACACGCCTTACAGGCTACAACAAACTTAGAGGAATAGGCTCGATGACGAGTGTCACTTTACGAAATGTATGTAAAGCATATGGAGATAACCTGATTTCCAAAAATGTTGATCTCGATATTGCCGAAGGCGAATTCGTTGTATTTGTAGGGCCATCAGGCTGCGGCAAGTCTACCCTTCTTCGTTGTATCGCAGGTTTGGAAGATATTACATCAGGTGACCTGTACATCGGTGAGGAGCGAATGAACGATGTTCCTCCTTCTGAGCGCGGTGTAGGCATGGTTTTCCAATCTTATGCTTTGTATCCACACCTTAACCTGTTCGACAACATGTCGTTCGGTATGAAACTGGCAAAGGCTGACAAGAAAGAAATCAAAAAGCGTGTTGATCATGCTGCTGACATTCTTCAACTTGGTCACCTGTTAGATCGCCAGCCTAAAGCGCTTTCTGGCGGTCAACGTCAACGTGTTGCTATCGGCCGTACGCTTGTCTCCCAGCCAAATGTCTTCCTGCTTGATGAGCCGCTATCTAACCTTGATGCCGCCCTTCGTGTACAGATGCGTATCGAAATTGCCAAGCTACACAAACAACTTGGCTGTACCATGATCTACGTAACCCACGATCAGATCGAAGCCATGACCATGGCAGAGAAAATCGTTGTTCTTGATGGTGGTTATGTGTCTCAGGTTGGTAAGCCTCTTGAACTCTATCACTACCCACAGAACCGTTTTGTTGCAGGGTTTATCGGCTCACCGAAAATGAACTTCATGAGCGTGAACGTTGAGCAGGTTGAAGATGAACGTGTAATGGTCCAGATGGGCGACGGAAACACGTTCTGGATCCCGGTTGACGGCAGCACTGTAAACAAGGGTGATCGTATGTCACTGGGTATTCGCCCAGAGCATCTGGTATCTTGTGAAGAAGGTGATGTATGTGTCGAAGGTAAGATCCAGGTCATCGAAAAACTAGGCTACGAGACTCAAGCTTACTTGCACCTTGAGCATATGGATGCTGACTTTATCTACCGCCGTCCGGATACCCTAGATCTCGAAGCGGGTGACAAGTTTAAGGTTGGTATCCCTGCCCACCGCTGTCACCTGTTCCACAGCGACGGTAAAGCTTGTCGTCGTCTATACAAAGAGCCAGGCGTATAAGCCAACTCTTTCCCCCTAGACAAAAGCGCTGTTAGTTTTTAACAGCGCTTTTTTGTACCTGTCAGTTACACAAACTAAGCAATTGTTGGAGCCCGCGATGACGTTACACATCAGCCCTTTCGATGCCCGAATAAAAAACTATGATCCTAATCGCATGATCTTGCTAAAAGAGTTTGACATGCCTCAGCTCAACCGCCGCCGACTTGTACGCATTTACCTACCTGAAGATTACGCAACCAGCAGCAAGCGATACCCGGTCATCTATATGCATGACGGGCAGAATGTCTTCGAGCCGGAGCTTTGTATTTCAGGTATGAGCTGGCAGGCCGGCGAGCAACTCGATCATATGCAGGCAAACAATGAAACGGATGGCGTAATCATTGTCGCTGTTGATAACAGCCCGCTTCATGACGGCCTCGGACGGATGAATGAATACTCGCCATGGGCCTGTGAACTGGACTCAGAACTTCAAGGATGGAACGACATCAAACTCACTCTGGGCGGCGAAGGAGAAGCCTATGGCGCCTTTATCGCTGAAACCCTCAAACCCTATATCGACCAGCATTACCGAACCTGTAAAGAACGTGAGCATACGACGGTTGCCGGCAGCTCTATGGGCGGACTGATCAGCTTATACATTGCCCTTCGCTATCAACAAAACTTTGCCAGTGCCGGTGTATTTTCACCAGCATTCTGGTTCGCCGACAAACCGATAACAGACTTTATCCAGCAAACTGCTATCTTATTGCCGCTGAATATCTATATGGATATTGGCACCGCAGAAACCAGCGACCACTCGATTGCAGCATTTCCCTCTGTCTATCTTAACGGTGCCAAGCGTATTCACCAGTTGCTTCAGGACAAAAGCAACATGCTAAGCTGTAGCCTTACTGTTGAACAAGATGCCGTGCACAGTGAAAGTGCCTGGGCACGGCGTTTCCCTGATATGGTGAGGCAACTTTCTGCTCGCTAGAACTGAGGCTTTTCAACAGTAGTTTGGTGGAGGGGAATCCGCTTCACACCTAAACTTAAACAGTCTGGGGTTGTTGGCGCCGTAAGGCATACACGAGCAAATAATGACCCGGAATAAATTACACCCGGTCCAAATAATACCGGTAAAGATATCTGGATTTATCTTTGATGGAGGATCATTACATGAGCAGCCACGACAGAATTGAAGATATCGAGCAGCTGATCTATATGGCTTATCAGGAAGGCAATTACCAGGAGGCAAAAACGCTTGAAGCAAAAGTCAAAAGGCTCAAGGGAAACTCACACCTCTATGACGATAACGAGCCCTATTCAATAGAAGGGAAAGTATTTATCGATGAGTAAACAATGATATATCCGGCTTTCAAGCGGTGCCCAGTACCTTATGCGACCAGTAACCTATAGCCAAGCTAGATACCCTTACCGGTATGATTAGCTCAACATCAACGCCATAAACGAAAGGCGCAGCTCATCAAGCTGCGCCTTTTTGACTTCCCCAACTAAGCACCTGCTAGAACGGTGCTCGGTAACAATAGTTCAATAACGATGGCTCAGTAGCCATTCTCTGTAACCATGGGCTCTGTATTCATAGGAGGGCGTATGACTAGTCCCCCGCCTTGACGAGATCACTATCCTCTACGAATTTTTGCAATACATGCTGCCCTTTTAGCACAGGGAACCCGGTTGTAAGATCTGGGCTGGCAAACTGCAGCTGGCCAATTTGGTCCTGGTAGCTAGGCTGAACACAAACCAGCGCCATACGTTTGCCGTTTACTTCAGCTTCAATGGCTAATGGATCAAAACGTACACTAACCAGCTCCTCACCCAGATCTAGTTCAAGCAGGTATTTAGCCTTGTTATCAGCCGTTAGGATCAGCTCAAGCAATTCGCCGGATGCATGTGTATAACTCAACTGGTAGCTCTCTACGCCCCCTTCGGTACGATCAATAGCGACGTTCAGCGCGTTATCGGTACCAAAGCGCAATAACGCATGAGCTGAGTACCACGTCGACGGCAGGCAAGGTGACAGTGTCACCCTATCAGCCATTAAGTTCGGAGCAAAGCCCATATAATCCTGATAGCCGTTACGGGTAAACTCGGAAACAGACCATGCCTGGGCATAGGTACCTGTCGTCGTCACTTTACCTTCGATGTCCAGAAACGCATCCAGGTTCTCGCTCATTGTTCCTCGATGGCCGATAGACAAGATCTGTCGCGACAGATCTTTGGTCAGCTGGTAAGCAAAATCAGCATAGCCGTAAGCGATTAGGCTTGAAACCGTAAAGCCCGCATTCCAGCCCCAGATAGTGCCGTTATGATAGGCAGCATCCTTATGATATTCCTCACGGTTCGCGTGATACGGGTGAAAGTCGGGATCATACTGAGAAAGTGACGTGATCCCCCACGGGAACAACAGTTCAGTCACCGCATTTTTTACCACCTTCGCCCCGGTTGTTTTATCAACCAGACCACCGTCAAACGGTACGGTCAGTGTCATCAGCTGGTTAGGGCGTACCTGCAAGTCACGACTGTTATCTTCCCGCAAACGATCTGCCAGTTGCTCTTTGCTCTCATCCCAGAACATTGCCTGGAAGCTCGACTGCACCTTATCGGCAAGCGTGCGATAATGCAGTGCTGATTCCAGATCATCATTCAACCTTGCCAGCTCTACAGCTACCTTCAGGCTGGTATACCACAACGCCTGAATGTCGTTAGCGCGGTTACCCCGGGCAGACCACGGCAGCTTACCTTCTAGTTTGGCATCCATCCAGGTATCGGGATCCCGGTGGGTCATCAGGCCGTACTCATCAAGGTAATGTTTCTCGATACCGTCGATATAAGTTTGGACTACCGGATAAATCGATTTGGCATACTCAAGATCACCACTGTACCTCAGATAATCCCACACCTCCCTCACCATCCAGGGTGTGCCATCCGTGGTGTTGTAAATCATATTGGTCAGGCTAGTCACCCGATTAGGGATCCGACCATAGTTGATGCTTTGCTCGTCTGTCAGCTGCATTGAGGCAAAGTTATCGATGATGGTTTTTGCATCATCAAAATCCCCGTTTACCAGAGTAATACCCGGCAAGGCAATGAAGGAATCGCGTCCCCAGCAGTCTTTGAACCACGGTAAACCGGCCCAGATCCCTTTGCCAAACTCATTGGAAACAAACACCTTGCCAGATGCCTTGGCCCACATCAGCGCGCGGTTATACTCGAGATCCGATGTCCAAAGGTACGACTGCGCCAACATGTCATAAGTGTTTTGCTGGTGGCGGGTATAACCGTCCTGCTTCAACAGCTTATTGGCCTGTGCGACCGCCTCCGCTTCCGTTTCGGCAAATGCCAGATAAAGCGTAATACTGGTTTCTTTTTCAAGAGTTTCAATCACAGGCTTGACATGGCTGCCGCTTAGGTGCACCACATCGTTCAAGGCCGGAAGATCTGCAAACGTTGACTCCTTGAAGCGGAAAGCCCGGTTGGCACTCAAAGCAATAAATGACGGGTTGTTGTCCTGTCTCAGCGCCGGATCAAGAGCGTATACCACGCCATTATCAAAACGGGTAACCGTCGAGGCATTTATAGCAAGGTTTAGTTGCGGAGCAATCGACAGCGTTGCCGCATGCACTGAGGAAACCTTGATTACCGCTCCTCGCTGCTGAGTCAACAGCATAAAGGTGTCCGAAACCTCATTATTGTAATGATGAGTCACGCCATAAGGGAAAATCGCCGCTTCGGGTGCAACGTTCTTGTCATTAATCTTACCGTCGACAAAAGACGCAAATGTCCCCAGATACCAGCCTTGTTTATGTCGGTATTTACCAGCAGCTACAAACCCATGGGTGACACCCTCAAAATAACCATCAACATTATCGCCAAAGACAAACGGGACGCTGCTATCTGCAGTGATAGCCAGTTGCTCGAACAACGCATCAGGTGCCAATACTGGCTCGGGCTTAGCCTGTAATGAACCCGATTCTGCCACGATGGAAAAATCAGCCTGAACCAAATCACGACTCGGCTCGGCATCTCGATTCTCGCCGCCCTTTGCGATCAGCAAAGAAGGCTCACCTGCTGTCACGATCAACGAGACAGTATAAAGGCCGGTCTCAGGGGCCAGGAATGATAGATCATTGCCGATCCCTTTGGCTGCGATTAACGGCTGAGACTGATCGACAAAACATGATACTGCCTTGTATTTGTCAGCAGAAAAAGTCAGCTGTTCACTGCCTTGCTGATCAGAAACCTTAAAGCTGTGCTGATCTGCCGACAGACAAATAACCGCCTGATAGCATCCCTCGCCCATATAGGCCATTGGAGTATCATCTCCCCAGCCATTAAACGTGCCCTTTACATACAACTGTTCGCTATACGGAGCTTGTTCTAACCCGTTCACATATCTTCCTTATCAATAAGCGATATATCGTTTTTACTTGATATCAAATGCAAAAATGTCTTATTCAGATAGCACAATGCGCAGACTAGGCTGCGCATTGATTTGATTGCTATGACGTTGCTATTGCCATTAAAGGCTCACAATCGTCTTACTTGTTAATCTGAGAAGCCGCGGTATCCAACGCTTCTTTAACTGTCTGACGACCAAGCAGTGCATTTTCGATAGCTGCACCTTCAGCGAACCAGTAAGCCGTCATTTCAGGAATGTTAGGCATGATTTCACCGTTTTCGGCATTGGTCATCGTAGCCGCAATACGGCTGTCTTTAGCCAGAACATTCTGGAATGATTTCAGTGTTACTGCACCAAGAGGCTTGTCATCGTTAACCATCTTCAGGCCTTCGTTGGTTAGCAGGTAGTTCTCAAGGAACTCAACAGACAGGTCCTGATTCGGGCTAGCGGCGTTGATACCGGCACTCAGTACGCCAACAAATGGGTTAGAAGCACCACCGTCAAGCGTCGGCAGTACAGCAACACCGTAGTTTAGGTTTGATTTTTCAAGGTTACCCCACGACCATGGACCGTTGATGGTCATCGCGACATTACCTTTGTTGAATTCAGATTCAGAGACCGCGTAATCCATATCCGGTGAAATAACATCTTTCTTAGCCAGGTCAACCAGGAAGCTCAAACCGGCAATACCCGCGTCGCTGTTCACACCCACCTGCTTGCCATCAAAGCCAGATTCGGTTTTCTTAAACGCATAACCACCGTTGGCAGAAATCATCGGCCATGTGAAGTAAGCATTCTTCACATCCCACATGATGGCTTTCTTGCCTTTTGCCTGCATTTGCTTCTCAATGGCATACAGCTCTTCCCATGTTTTTGGTGGTTCAGGAAGCAGGTCTTTGTTATAAATCAGAGATGGAGACTCAACAGCCATTGGGTAGCCAACCAGCTTGCCATCGTACGTCACCGCATCCCAGCTGAAATCGACAAACTTGTCCTTAAACTCTGCAGAAGGTTTTACTTCAGCCAATAGACCTGATTTAGCGTATCCGCCAAAACGATCGTGAGCCCAGAAGATGATGTCCGGACCGCCACCTGTTGCTGCTACCTGCTGGAATTTAGCTTCCAGAGACTCAGGGTACTGAACGTTAACTTTGACACCGGTATCTTCTTCGAACTTGCGACCAACTTCTGCAAGGCCTTCATAACCTTTATCGCCGTTAATCCAAATCAGGATTTCACCTTCTTCCATGGCAGACGCTGCCATTGGAAAAGCTAGTGCAGTTGTAAGAGAGCAAAGAGTCAGAGTTTTCAGAACACGTTTCATAGTCGATTTCCGTTGTAATTTTTATGAACAGGGGTATTCTCCCCCCCCCCCTGGCTGATGCCCTGGCTGATG
>NZ_JAKJSH010000019.1:0-127923 GCF_050336885.1 Photobacterium kasasachensis | reverse complement strand
GCGACACACGAGGTTCGAACTCGTGACCTCAACCTTGGCAAGGTTGCGCTCTACCAGCTGAGCTAGTGTCGCATATTCTCATAAGAGAATTGGTTGCGGGGGCCGGATTTGAACCAACGACCTTCGGGTTATGAGCCCGACGAGCTACCAAGCTGCTCCACCCCGCGTCCGTACTGTCGAAAGAACCATTTGATAATTGCCTTTCGAGGCTGCGCATTATACGAGGAAAATTTACGGATGCAATAGATCTTCAAAAAAATCCGCAGATTTCCCCCCAAGCGACTATTTTACCATCAAATAGTGAAAATATGCTCACGATAGTAGCGCAATTCAGCGATCGAATCACGAATGTCATCCAGAGCTAAGTGACTACCCTTCTTGGAAAATCCATTAAGCAGCTCCGGCTTCCAACGCCGAGCCAGCTCTTTTAACGTGCTAACGTCCAAATAACGATAATGGAAGTACTGTTCCAACTCAGGCATGTGCTTATACAGGAAACGACGATCTTGACCGATGCTATTACCACAGATAGGAGAAGCCCCTTTAGGTACCCACTGCTCCAGAAATGCAATGGTCTGACGAACGGCCTCTTCCTCGGTAATGTTACTTTGGCGGATCCGTTCAACAAGTCCGCTGTTGGTATGGGTTGTCGTGCACCACTCATCCATTTTGGCCAGTTCCGCTTCAGGCTGATAAATTGCCAGAACCGGTCCCTCCGCCAAAATATTGAGCTGAGCATCTGTCACTATGGTTGCGATTTCAATGATTTGATGTGTTTCTGGATCCAATCCAGTCATTTCCAAATCAATCCAAATAAGGTTCTGATCGCTGATCGTCATCGGATATTGCCTATTTTGTGAGTAAACCATGTATGATAATACCAAACGGAGGCGCTGTCTGAATCCCTACCGGACCAGATAATCACTCCAAAGGGTAATTTACCGTAAGCCAACTCAACTGAACGATATTCTTGTGGCAAAAAAGAAAAAGCTCACCAAAGGTCAGAGCCGTCGCGTACGCTCTAACCAAAATAAACGACTTCGTCGTGATAAAGATGACGTCCAGTGGGACGAAACTCTGCTGGAATCTGCACGTGAAGGCCTAGTGATCACTCGCTTTGGCCAGCATGCCGATATCGAAGACCCTGAAACCGGGACAATCCACCGCTGCAACCTGCGCCGAAGCATCCAGAGCCTGGTATCGGGTGACCGAGTCGTCTGGCGTCCGGGCGTCGAAGCACTTCAGGGGATCGCTGGTGTCGTCGAGGCCGTTCACGAACGTGAATCGATGTTAACCCGTCCCGACTACTATGATGGGGTAAAAGCCGTTGCAGCCAACGTGAACCGTATCATCATAGTGTCAGCCGTGTTGCCGGAACTTTCTCTGAACATTATCGATCGCTATCTGATAGCGGCCGAAACGGTAGGGGTCGAGCCGCTGATCGTTCTCAATAAGGTCGACTTGCTGGATACCGAAAACCGCCAGCAAGTTGAGCAAGTTCTATCTTTGTACCAAGATATTGGTTACCAGCTTCGCTATGTCAGTACCGATACCGGCGAAGGGATGGACGTGCTGAAAGAAGACTTGAAAGGCCATGTCAGCATCTTTGCCGGCCAGTCTGGGGTCGGCAAGTCAAGTATGGTCAATGCCCTGATGCCAGAGGTCGATGCAGAGATCGGAGACGTTTCCGAAAACTCCGGTCTGGGCACACATACCACGACGGCAGCACGCCTGTACCATTTCCCAGAAGGTGGCGACTTGATCGACTCACCGGGAGTCCGTGAGTTTGGCCTTTGGCATCTGGAGCCAGAGCAGGTCACCGAGGCCTTTGTCGAGTTCCGTGAATACCTGGGCGGATGTAAATTCCGCGACTGCAAACACGGCGACGATCCGGGCTGTATCATTCGGGAAGCCATGGAAGCAGGCAAAATCAGCCAAGAGCGCTACGACAGCTACCACAAAATCATTGATAGCATGTCAGAAAACGTAGCCAACCGTCAGTTTTCCCGCAACAAACCTGATTAAGATCCCATCCCCTGGCAACAGGGGATAGTTCTCTCGCCTCAATCACAATCTGCAATTAACTGACTTTCCGCCGTCTTTTAGGTATCATTCTTGGTTCGAGTTATTCTTAAGATGTTATAAGAGTAACCAAGTTGTTGATTGGTTGACACTTTCTGGAAAACATACCGTGCAAGATAATCTCAAAATCGGCCTGCAGTACTGCGCGCCCAAACATGCTCTGACCCGTATAGCGGGTAAGCTGGCTTCGTTAAAAGCTGGCATGGTGACCACCGCTGTCATTCGCTGGTTTATCGGCCGATACAAGGTTGATATGTCTGAAGCACGTAACCCAGATCCGGCGGCTTACGCGACCTTCAACGACTTCTTTGTCCGCGAGCTCAAGGACGGTGCCCGTCCAATCAATGACGAGGCCGATATCATCTCCCATCCGGCAGATGCCTGTGTAAGCCAGTTCGGTCCAATCACAGAAGGGCGTCTATTCCAGGCCAAGGGCCACTACTTTGATGCCGTCGAACTGCTGGGCGGAGACGAAACACTGGCAGACGAATTCAAGGACGGCGACTTTGCCACCCTGTACCTGTCGCCACGTGACTACCACCGTGTCCACATGCCATGCGACGGAACCCTGCGCCAGATGATTTACATCCCGGGCGACCTGTTCTCAGTCAACCCACTGACGGCTCAGAATGTACCAAATCTGTTTGCCCGCAATGAACGTGTCGTATGTGTCTTCGATACCGAGCACGGTCCGGTTGTCCAGATCCTGGTTGGTGCCACTATTGTCGGTAGCATCGAAACCGTATGGGCAGGTACCGTTACCCCGCCAACCGGTCCTGATGTCCGTCGATGGGATTATCCGGCAACCGGCGATCAAGCTGTTGTGCTGAAAAAAGGCGACGAAATGGGCCGCTTCAAACTGGGCTCGACAGTGATCAACCTGTTCCCGAAAGACATGATCCGCTTTGTCGAAGAGATGCAGCCAGAGCAGCCGACCCGCATGGGTGAACCCTATGCCAAGGTAAATGCTCAGCAGTTGGCAACAGAAGAAGCGTAACCACTTAACATTTTTGAATAAAAGGGGCCGTATGAGCCCCTTTTTTAGTGCGAAAAATAGACCCTGTCGTAGAAATCTCAAGCGCTCAAATAGTATGCTGATTTGCAGTCCATAACTATAAGCAAACCAACATACTATGAAGAAGATATCCATTGCGCAGCTGGTCAAGCTGCTGATCGCCTTCGGGATACCGCTTGGTATATTGATGCTCCCTATCGACGTCATCCCGATAGACGGTCTGACCCTCATCCAGCATCGACTGCTGGCCATTTTTGCCCTCGCCGCACTACTCTGGGTACTCGAACCGGTACCGGTTTTCGCAACGTCCATACTCATCATTGCCCTTGAGTTGATCATGATCTCCGATAAAGGGCTTCACTTGTTCCGCTCCAGCGTAGACGGACACGAAATGGGCGAGATGATGAAATACACTGATATCTTCAGCGCCTTTTCATCGCCGATTATTATTCTGTTCATGGGTGGCTTTGCGCTGGCGATTGCCGCCTCCAAGTATGAGCTGGATAACAACCTCGCCCGAGTTTTGCTCAAACCTTTCGGTACCCAGCCAAAATTTATCATGCTTGGCCTGATGCTCATTACTGCCGTATTCTCTATGTTCATGTCTAATACGGCGACGACGGTAATGATGTTGGCCCTACTGGCACCGATTGTCGCTTCTGTTCCCAAGGGAGATATCGGGATTAAGGCTCTGGTATTGTGCATCCCGATAGCGGCGAATACCGGCGGCATCGCCACCCCAATCGGGACACCACCCAATGCCATTGCCCTGCAGTATCTCACCGGTGAGCATAGCATCAGCTTCCTTGGCTGGATGATGATAGGCCTGCCGTTTGTTATCTTGCAGCTGGCATTTGCCTGGTGGCTGTTACAAAAACTGTTTCCGTCGACCCAGCAGCAAATGGAACTCAAACTTGAGGGCCGCTTCCAGAAGAGCTGGCAGGCCATTGTGGTTTACATCACGTTTGCCCTGACCATCATCATGTGGATGACCACCTCGCTGCACGGCATGAACACCTATGTTGTCTCCATTATTCCACTGGCGGTGTTTACCCTGACCGGGATCATGGGCAAGGAAGAGCTGAAACTGATCAACTGGGATGTTCTGTGGCTGGTCGCCGGTGGTATTGCTATTGGTCTCGGTCTGGACAAAACCGGATTGGCAGCGGCACTGGCGCATGCTATCGACTATGATGCCCTTTCACCTATTGCCGTCGTGCTGACCCTGTCGATTATCTGTTGGCTAATGGCTAACTTCATGTCCAACACAGCCACCGCCAACCTGCTGATGCCCATTGCTGCGGCAGTTGCTGCCTCTATGGAAAGCCTGGCTTCGATGGGAGGCCTGCAGGGCGTGCTGGTTGTCGTTGCCTTCTCGGCTTCTCTTGGGATGATTTTACCGGTCTCTACACCACCGAACTCACTGGCCTATTCGACCGGACTCATTGAGAGCAAAGACATGGCCAAAACCGGGGTGATTATCGGCCTGGTCGGTCTTATCGTCGTCTATGCCGGAGCCCTGGTCCTGACCTAAAGCCACGCACCATAAACACGCACCATAAACACGCACCACACTCGATCCACCAGTGAAGGCAGCTTGGCTGCCTTCGCATTTTCTACGCCTTCCAGCGTCTTTAGTATTTATTTGCCACTACGATCACATTATTTTCGCAGCAGGTTGATGAGGATTATCTTCTAAAGGCCGATATAACTACCAAGAGATACCATAACAACAACTCTTCCCACTGAGTCATACCCACATATCTATAAATCTGGCCACACGTGAGAGTCCAAGATGAAATATACGATCAAGCTAAAAATACAGGTCGCAATAGCCGCAATTATTGCCTCAGTCAGTGCCGTGCAGGCCTGGATATCCATCAGCCAGCTGCAACAGGAAACCACTACGGAAGTTAGCAACCAGATGCGAGATATCGGCCAGGCCACCAGCCGCTATATAGCCGACTGGCTCGATACCCGCAGTGATATGATGCTGGCGAACGAACCTTTAATAGCCAACCAGGACAACGTTGATCGCGAGCTACTGCTGACCAAGCGTGCCGGTCAGTTCCTGTCGGTCTATGCCGGGTTCAGCGACGGCAGCATTGCGTACGGTGACAAAACGGAAGACTGGCCCGCCGACTACGATCCTCGCTCTCGTCCCTGGTACCAGGATGCAATCAATGCCGGAGAACTGGTACTCACAGAACCGTACCAGGATTTTGACGGCAGTATCGTCGTCAGCTTTGCCAAAGCTTTTCAGGGTAACCACCAAGGTGTTCTCGCCGCCGATCTGACCGTTAGCCATATCATTGATCAGGTGCTGAACCTAAAACTGGAACACAACGGCTTTGCCTTTCTAATCGACGGCAACCACAACATTGTCGCCTACCGCGATGAAACACTTAGCCAGCAGCCCATCACGCAGCTAGACAGCGAGCTGACGACGGCGCTGTTCCGCCAGTTACAAAGTGAACAGAACATCCAAACTTTCACACTAGATAGCGACAGCCAGGAAAAGCTGATTTATGCCAGCCCGATTGCCGGCACAGACTGGACACTGGCACTGGTCGAAGATAAGTCACTGGCCTTCGCCTCCATCGGCGAGCAGATCAAGTTCATTGTTCTGGCTTCAGTCATGCTTTACCTGGTTATCTCGGTGATAGCCACTATGATCATCAACAGCCTGCTGCGCCCGCTTAACAACCTTAACCAGTCTGTCAGTCAGCTGGCACAGGGCAGCGGTGATCTGACACAACGCATCGCCATCGAGCGAATGGATGAGATTGGCGAGCTGGCCGATAATATGAATCGCTTTCTCGCCCAGCTGCAGACCATGATCAAAGGTGTCGTCAATCACTCTCAGGATCTGGGCCAATATGCCGAGCGTTCAGCCCAGCTCAGCAACCTTGCCTCACAGCGAGTCAGCGAGCAGCAAAATGATGTCAACCAAATTGCCACTGCCATTCATGAAATGTCCGCCACATCCGGCGAAGTGGCCAACCATGCCGAGATGACAGCCGCTGCCGCACAGGCATCAACCTCGGCCTGCGAGCAGGGTCAGGACGTTATCGGCCAAAACCGGAATGCTATTACCTCACTGGCCAACCAGGTTCAGGATGCTGCCAATGTGATCCATGAGCTGGAAAACAACGCTCAGGGCATCAACCAAATCCTGTCCACCATTCAGGGCATTGCCGAGCAGACCAACCTGTTGGCACTGAATGCAGCGATCGAGGCCGCGCGTGCCGGCGAACAGGGACGAGGTTTTGCCGTCGTGGCCGATGAGGTCCGGGTCCTCAGCCAGCGCACCCATGACTCAACCGAAGAAATCCGCAGCATGATTGAGACCCTGCAACAAAACACCCAGCAGGCTGTCGACAGCATGCAAACCAGTACCGAGCTGGCCGATCAGAGCGTCGGTTATGCCGAAGCGGCCAGTGAGAGCCTGAACCAAATCACTCACACCATTACTGAGATATCGGACATGGCAACCCATATTGCCAGCGCCGCCGAAGAACAGCGGGCCGTGAGTGAAGATATCAGCCGTAATACCCAGGCCATCAAGGAGGTTTCGGATCATCTGGCAGAACAAACGGCCGAGGTCAGCCAGAGCAGTCGCGAAATGAACAGCTCTGCCGACACCATGCGCCAGGATGTCTCGCGCTTTAAGGTGTAAATACATTCAGCAGGTAAGCCTCTTCAAAGCCGCCTTTATTGGGCGGCTTTTTTCTGGGAGGTGCTAAACCTGTCGCATATCCGTAACCATTGTTTTCATTAACAACGCGATGAAATAAGAACTATTCGATATCGATGACAGTTTTTCCCATTACTTAAACTGACCTGAATAATCTTTGCTTAAATTGATCGGGTAACTTAAAACGTATAAAAAGGACAGTATCGTGAAAAAGCAAACACTATCAACAGTCGTACTTGCCATCGCGGCAACCTGGGTAACAACCTCTTTAGCTGCCGAATGGAGCTATACCGGTGAACATGGGGTCGAACACTGGGGAAAAACGTTCACCACATGTGGTGAAGGGGTCAATCAGACGCCTATCGATATTAATGCCACAACCCAAGCTGAACTGGTCCCTTTGCATATTGAATACAAAGGACAAGTCAGTGAGCTGACTAACAACGGCCATACTGTTCAGGCCAATGTGACAGCCGGCAGCTTTCTTAAGGTTGATGGAAAAACATTCGAGCTCAAGCAGTTTCACTTTCACACACCTTCCGAAAACTACCTGAAGAGCAAGCAGTTCCCTCTCGAGGCCCATTTTGTTCATGCCACTCCCGACGGACAACTGGCGGTTATCGGAGTCATGTTCGATACCGGGCCGCGCGCTAATGATCAGCTCAGTACGCTGCTCTCCACTATCCCCACCAAGGGGGAGACACAGTCGGTCTCTACCGCACTAAATCCCGCCGATTTCTTACCCAGAGAACGGGAGTATTATCGCTTCAACGGTAGCCTGACGACTCCACCCTGCAGTGAAGGAGTCCGTTGGTTTGTCATGAAAGATCACTTAACAGGCTCCGAACAGCAAATACAGGCACTGCATCAGGTCATGGGGGACAACGCCCGCCCACTTCAGCCAGTCAACGCCCGGTTAGTGCTTGAGTAGGAGCCAATACGGTAACACTTAACAGAACATGAAAATCTCTCATACCCAGTATGAAAAAATAGCTAGTTCCTTTATCAGCAGGCCTCCTTCCCTTGCGGTAAGATGAGCCGGCTACAGGCCCCGGAGCACTTCCGGTACCGACTTACTGACAGGGATAGTGATGCCACACGGAATTATTGGGTATGAATGGCTTACGCTCGGTGCTGCCTTGCTATGGGCACTGAGCAGCCTGATCTCTGTCGCCCCCGCCCGCCACCTTGGCGCTTTTGCCTATAGCCGCTGGCGGATGGCCTGCGTCACCCTGATGCTATCTGTCATGGCTATGTTTAACGGCGGCTGGGACAGCATGCAGTGGAACTATGCCTGGATCATGATCCTGTCTGGGTTGGTGGGGATTTTTATCGGCGATACGGCCCTGTTCTCCTGCTTTAACCGGATCGGGCCACGACGAGGCGGGTTGCTCTTTTCCTGCCATGCCGTATTTTCCGCCCTGCTGGGGATCTGGCTATTTAACGAAGTCTTGCTCGGCTGGAAACTGGCAGGCGGCCTGCTGGTTTTTCTCGGCGTCATCAGCGCCATCTTTTTTGGCCAGCAGAAAAGCCATGCCTGGGAAGAAATACAGGGCAAGCTCTGGATAGCTATCGCACTGGGATTGGTTGCCGCTTTATGCCAGTCTCTCGGGGCCGTCATCGCCAAGCCGGTCATGCAAACCAATATAGACCCAGTCGCCGCTTCCGCCGTCAGAATGGCCAGCGCATTCGGTGCCCATTTATTGCTGCGAATGAGTGGCGTCCCTATTTTTCGGCCGGTAAGGCCTATCTCCCTGCCCATTTTGACCATGGTTGCCGCCAATGGCTTTCTCGCGATGGCTGTCGGTATGACCTTGATTCTCTATGCACTGCGCTATGGCGATGTTGGCATGGTCGCCCTGCTCTCTTCAACGACACCCATCATGGTCCTGCCGTTGCTCTGGCTGCACACCGGCAGCATCCCCAACAAGAGTGCCTGGGTGGGAGCCTTTTTGGCTGTTATAGGCACCAGTTTAATCGTCGGCAGTTAGCACGCTTGCTGATGCCACCAATTGCAAGTGATAACCGTTTGCATTTAGTTGCGAGATTGCTTATAGTTTGAACCGCTTCGATAAGACGCCTTGAAATCCTAACTTGCCGCCTGTCGCTAGCCTAAAGATGTTTCCCCCAGCTTCCTGCAAATAAGTCAGGGAGTAAACTCCGTTTCAACTGGCGAAGAAACGGTATAACCAGGCAGCAGTGTCGGCAACCCTCTGTACGATTCTGGTATCTGGTTGATAGCCCACATAAAAAGCGCGGCCTGGGCCGCGCTTCTTGTGCTAGATCATTTCTGGCAACACATCACCTGTTATCAGGCAATATTGATCGGAAATGCCGTAACATGATCAATATGATCCAGTTGCTGCGCCAGCATGATCAAACGATCCACGCCAAGCGCAACCCCTGCGCAATCAGGAAAACCTGCACGTAGGGACTCAACCAAATAGTGATCAATCGGCTGAGGTGGCAAACCCATTTTCAGGCGCTTGCGGTTATCTTCTTCAAAACGGGCCAATTGCTCGTCGCCATCAGCCAACTCATGGAAACCATTCGCCAGCTCAACCCCCTTAAAGTACACCTCGAAACGCTCAGCCACGCGCGGATCGGTAGGGTTAATTTGCGCAAGCGCAGCCTGGGAGGCTGGAAAGTCATATACAAAAGCAGGGACTTGCTGCCCTATTTTCGGCTCAACGCCGACACTGAACAGCAATTGCAACAAGGTATCGCGATCATCTTCGGGCTCGGCGATATCGTTCAGTCCCAACACCGATGCCGCCAGTTTCAGATCCGCCATACTGCCCTCCAGCGGACAAACCCCCAGTATATCGACAAACGCCTGCTGGTAAGTCATTCGTACAGCCTGATCCGAGCCCAGCACCAACTGCAGTAACTCATCCATTTCATCCATCAAAGCGTGATGGTCAAACCCCGGGCGATACCACTCCAGCATCGTGAATTCAGGGTTGTGGAACCGGCCAGACTCTTCGTTTCGAAATGACTTACAGATCTGATAAATAGGGCCACTGCCCGCGGATAATAACCGCTTCATGTGAAATTCAGGACTGGTCATCAGGTACAGCGTCTGTCCTTTAGCATAACCCGGCCCGACAAACTCAGTCTGGAAAGTATGAAGATGAATATCCGTCACTGTTGCCTGGCTCATCGCTGGCGTATCAACTTCCAGCACCTCTCGGCGGGCAAAGAAATCACGAATTGTAGCGATAGTCGCCGCACGCTGTTTCAGCTGCGCGATTGAGGCTGTCGGTTGCCAGTTAAAGGTCATAGTCTACTTCTTTTCAGTCGGGAGAAATCAGTTGCGCATCAGTCTACCAAACTCCTTAATTCACCACAGCCACCATCCTTGTCCATACCACAAGAGCATCAGCCATAGTTGTGAAGAATTATGAATAGCCAAACATCATCACAGCGCGCCAATCACATCAAAACCGCCACCAAAACAACACCACTCAGCAACAACAACTACACCAAATGGAAATAAATACAACATTCTGTCACATCCAACTACCACTAATGATTTAGTTTCCTTTTTAAATGAGTCAGTTAACAACCAAGCACGAAACACACCGTTAATGAGCCAGAAACAATTCACACAAAATAAAACGGTCAATTAACAATCACAAAACATGACAACTTGTGACAATAATCACACTTTCTGTAATCACCTTATACTTTGGGGCTATTTCGATAAAAAAGCTGCGTCTAAATCAAATTTTCTATCGATATTGTTTCATAGAATGAAGTCAGGATTTCAAGGGAAAGTACGCGAAAGCGTACTTTTTTAAATTTTATCGTCTTACCTTCGGAGGATAGCTGTGAAGACTATTACCACAGATATCGCTGTAATCGGCGCAGGTGGTGCAGGCCTACGTGCTGCCATTGCTGCTGCAGAAGCAAACCCAGACTTAGAAATTGCACTAATTTCAAAAGTTTACCCAATGCGCTCTCATACCGTAGCTGCAGAGGGTGGCTCCGCTGCCGTCATCAAGGATGAGGATAGCTTGGATAATCACTTCAACGACACGGTTGGTGGTGGTGACTGGCTATGTGAACAGGACGTTGTTGAATATTTCGTAGAAAACGCGACTCGCGAGATGACCCAGCTGGAACAGTGGGGTTGTCCTTGGAGCCGTAAGGAAAACGGTGACGTTAACGTTCGCCGTTTTGGTGGCATGAAGGTTGAGCGTACCTGGTTCGCAGCCGACAAAACTGGCTTCCACATGCTGCACACCCTATTCCAGACGTCTATCAAATACACGCAAATCAACCGCTTTGACGAGTACTTCGTGGTTGATCTTCTGGTAGAAGAAGGCGAAGTACAAGGCCTGGTTGCTATTCACATGTCTGAAGGCGAGCTGGTTTGTATCAAAGCCAAGTCTGTTGTACTGGCAACCGGTGGCGCAGGTCGTGTATACAACTGCAACACCAACGGCGGTATCGTAACCGGCGACGGTATGGCAATGGCCTTCCGCCACGGTGTACCGCTTCGTGATATGGAATTCGTTCAGTACCACCCAACCGGCCTGCCTGGCACCGGTATCCTGATGACCGAAGGTTGTCGTGGTGAGGGCGGTATCATGCTGAACAAAAATGGCTACCGTTACCTGCAAGATTACGGCATGGGTCCAGAGACACCAATCGGTCAGCCTAAGAACAAATACATGGAACTGGGTCCACGAGACAAAGTTTCTCAGGCATTCTGGCACGAGATGCAAAAAGGCAACACTATCAAACACCCACTGGGTGATGTAGTGCACCTTGACCTTCGTCACCTGGGTAAAGAATACCTGCACGAGCGTCTGCCGTTCATCTGTGAACTTGCCAAAGCCTACGTGAACGTTGATCCGGCAGAAGAGCCGATCCCAATTCGCCCAACCGTGCACTACACCATGGGTGGTATCGAAACAGACAAGAACAACGAAACCCGTATCTCTGGCCTGTTTGCGGTTGGTGAATGTTCGTCTGTTGGTCTGCACGGTGCAAACCGTCTGGGCTCTAACTCACTGGCAGAGCTTGTAGTCTTCGGCCGCCTGGCGGGTGAAGGCGCGGCAAAACGTGCTGCGGAATTCAAAGGCTGGAACGAAGAGTCTATTGCCAAGCAAGTACAGGCGGTTCAAGACCGTATCGATACCCTGCTTTCTCAGGACGGTGACGAAAACTGGGCGGATATCCGTACAGAAATGGGTCACTCCATGGAAGCCGGCTGTGGTATCTATCGCCAGGAAGATTTGATGCAGGCAACGGTCGACAAGCTTGCCGAACTTCGTGAGCGTTACAAGAAGATCAGCATCAAAGACAAGGGCAAGGTATTCAATACCGATCTGCTTTACGCAATTGAAGTCGGTTACGGCCTGGAAGTTGCTCAGGCAATGGCTCACTCCGCGATCCTGCGTCGTGAATCACGTGGTGCACACCAGCGTCTTGACGACAACTGCACCGAGCGTGATGACGTGAACTTCCTGAAGCACTCGCTAGCATTCTACAACGGTGATCAAGCACCTCGCATCGAATACAGCGACGTGACAATCACCAAGTCTCAGCCTAAAGCCCGTCTATACGGTGCCGCGGCAGAAGAGGCAGCAGCGAAAGAAGCAGCAGAAGCGGCAGCGAATAAAGAGGAGCAGGCATAATGTCAGGCAACCGTATCCAAAAAGTTGAAATTCTGCGTTATGACCCAGAGAAAGATGCAGAACCGTACTTCGAGATGTTCGAAGTTCCGTTTAACGAAACCATGTCTGTGCTTGATGCACTGGGTTACATCAAAGATAACCTAGACAAGGATCTGGCTTACCGCTGGTCTTGCCGTATGGCTATCTGTGGTTCTTGCGGCATGATGGTCAACAAGGTGCCAAAACTGGCCTGTAAGACCTTCCTGCGTGACTACCCGAACGGCCTGAAGATCGAAGCGCTGTCTAACTTCGCGATCGAGAAAGACCTGATTGTTGACATGACCCCGTTCATCGAGCGTCTGGAAGCGATCAAGCCTTACATCATCGGTAACGATCGTAAGCCTGAAGATGGTCCAAACAACCAAACCCCAGAGCAAATGGCGAAGTACAAGCAGTTCTCTGCCTGTATCAACTGTGGCCTGTGCTACGCGGCATGTCCTCAGTTTGGCCTGAACCCAGAGTTCATCGGCCCGGCGGCACTGACGCTGGCTCACCGCTACAACCTGGACAGCCGTGACAACGGTGCTGATGAGCGTATGAAGCTAATCAACGGCGAAAACGGTGCTTGGGGCTGTACATTTGTTGGTTACTGTTCTGAAGTTTGTCCGAAGAGCGTCGATCCTGCCGCTGCGGTAAACCAGGGCAAAGTGGAATCATCTAAAGATTTCGTTATTGCGATGATCAAACCTCAGGAGGCATAAGGATGAGCAATCGTAAACCTTACGTTCGCGAAATGAAGCGTACCTGGTGGAAGGATCATCCTTTCTACCGCTTCTACATGGTACGTGAAGCAACTGTATTACCGTTGATTTTCTTCACTATCTGCCTGACTTTCGGTCTGGGTAGCCTAGTGAAGGGCCCTGAAGCATGGGCGGGCTGGCTAGAATTTATGGCTAACCCAGTCGTTGTGGTTCTGAACATTCTGGCTCTGGCAGGCAGCTTGTTCCACGCGCAAACTTTCTTCAGCATGATGCCTCAGGTGATGCCTATCCAGATCAAAGGCAAGAAGCTGGATAAGAAAGTTGTTGTTCTGGCTCAGTGGGCGGCAGTTGCTGCAATCTCACTGTTCGTTCTAGTACTAGTTTAAGGAGAACCACGTGGTTAATCTAAATCCTAAACGTTCTGACGAGCCAGTATGGTGGGGTCTGTTCGGTGCTGGCGGTACTTGGTTTGCAATGCTGACACCTGTGACTGTACTGGTACTGGGTATCATGGTTCCACTGGGCATGCTTGATGCCGAAGCAATGAGCTACGAGCGCGTATCAGGCTTCGTGACCAGCATCATCGGTGCACTATTCACGATTGCGACACTGGCACTTCCAATGTGGCACGCGATGCACCGTCTGCACCACGGTATGCACGACCTGAAATTCCACACAGGCGTGGCGGGTAAGGTAGCGTGTTACGCTTCTGCCTTCCTGGTATCTGCACTGGCGGTTATCTTTGTCTTCATGATCTAATCTCAAGACAAGAAATGACCGTTACAAAAAAGCACCGCACGAGCGGTGCTTTTTTTATTCATGCTCTTGAGCCAGCATTATTTCTTCGGGTTCGACTCGGCCATTTTCTGGCTCTGCTCTAAAATACCTAACGCCCCGAAACCTGTGATCACATCAAGGTTGGTGGTTAGCTTTCCGCCTTCACTGCCGCCAAAATAGTTATTAGGCATCTGCACCTGGTAGTTCTTCAGGTTCTGGTACAGCGCCGTCGAGACATCGCGGTTCAGCTCGGCCAGATACACATCACGGTTCGCACCGTAGGCATCATATTTCGCTTTCAGGATCTCCGCTTCCGCACGACCCTTGGCCAAAATCGCCTTCGCTTCATACTCTGCAGAAAGCGCATTGGCCTTTTGGATTTCGAGGTTTGCCTGAGCGATCGCCAACTCTTTCTCTTTGTCTACCTCAGCCAGGCGTTTCTTTTTCTCGACCTCGACAATTTCCCGTTCCGCTATCTGGCGGGCAACTTCGACTTCTTTTTGCTGGGCAATAATCGCCAGCTCTTTGTTACGCTGGGCATCCTGTACCTCACGGGTACGCTGGATTTCTTTGCGCAACTGTTCGGTTTCGGCCTGCGCCTTTGAGGTTTCCTGCTCCTGGATGGCACGAATACGATCGGCAACCAGACGCTTCTTATCCATTAGCAGCTTGTTCAATTGGTCTTCCGGCTTCGGATCACCGATTGTCACCTGGGTAACGGCAATACCGTATTGTTGTAGCGGGTTGTTCTGGCGCTCGGGGTTACCCTGCGCATCCAATACCGGTACTGTCTTCCAAACCAGCTGCTGGGTACGCTGCAGCTGATTAGAGTTGGACTGATTGACCCCAACCGGTGCCAAGTCAATCTGCTCGACCTCGACCTGGCGACGCTCTGTCATGTAAATACCGTCACGAAGCTGATCCCCCAGCTTAGACTTGAACTGGTTAAGCCCGCCCTGGAAAAACTCTTCCCCGGTGTATTGGGTTGCGGTGATCACTGTAACATTGCGGGCATTTTTAACCAGCAAGGCATCAATCAAATTGCTGTTGTTGCGAAACTCTCGGTGCATTTTTTTCACCGATTCAGGGTCAAGCGACAGCTTGAAACGGAAAGTTACGGGAATATTGCCAATATAGGTATCGGCAAAGCGTACCTGGATCGGAGGCAGGCGCTGGTAGAAGTCTTCACCCGTCGTATTACCATAAGAGACGGTAATCACCTGATCATATTTAGTGATCTTAGACAAGAATGGCATCCGGAAGTGAATCCCCGGCTCGTTAAACACGTCCAGCTCACCCGTCACGTTGTTCTGATGCACGTAGGTATAACCGGCATCAGTCATTAGAACGGAGCTGTTAACGAGACCAATCAGTGCTGATACGCCGAGAACTCCCCCCACGACTGGCAATGATATTTTCTTCTTTAATGTTGTGCTTGCTTGCGGCTTAAAATCCATTTCTTCGTTTACCTAGCTATATTGTTGTTGTGAATCAATAAATAGAAACGATTCTAACAACAAATACAACCAGCTTCATAAAGACAATGCCAACAAACTAATATTACTGATTTTGCTTAAGTTACAGGCAACAAAAAAGGCCGCCGAGGCGACCTTTTTTCAACAGTAGGCAGTGATTACTTCACACGGCCTACGTATTCAGCGCTACGCGTATCAACTTTGACTACTTCGCCAATCTGAATGAACAGTGGTACACGTACTACAGCACCTGTAGTTAGTGTTGCAGGCTTACCACCTGTACCCTGAGTATCGCCTTTCAGACCTGGATCAGTTTCAACCACTTCCAGCTCAACAAAGTTAGGTGGAGTCACAGTGATTGGGTTACCGTTCCACAGCGTCAGCGTACAAGTATTGTTCTCTACCAGCCACTTCGCATTATCACCAACAGCTTTAACATCTGCAGCAAGCTGCTCGAATGTTTCGTTATTCATGAAGTGGTAGAATTCACCATCGTTGTACAGGTAATCAAGATCGATATCGATTACGTCTGCAGCTTCAACCGACTCACCAGACTTGAAAGTCTTTTCAAGCACCTTGCCTGAAAGTAGCTTACGGATCTTAACGCGGTTGAACGCCTGGCCTTTACCAGGCTTAACAAATTCGTTTTCGATAATGACACATGGTTCATTATCTAGCATAATTTTCATTCCGCCGCGGAATTCATTGGTGCTGAAAGACGCCATTTCTATCCTCTTAACATCTTCGAGTTGTATTTAATGCCGCATATAATAACCCGAAACGCATCAACTGTTGAGCAAAACTGGCTCAATGATCTAGCGAATGCGATATCCGATCCCTTTCTGCTGCTCAAAACCCTGGAAATTGATCCGACTCCCTGGGAATCAGGCCTCGCTGCCCGGAAATTATTTGCGCTCCGTGTTCCTATGAGCTTTGTCGAAAGAATGGAAGTTGGCAACCCCTACGACCCGTTACTGCGGCAAGTACTCCCGCTCGAAGAAGAGTTCGAGGTACATAGCGGTTATTCCCTCGATCCGCTGGAAGAGCAGGACAATGCCATTCCCGGCCTACTGCACAAATACAAGAACAGGGTGTTGATGATTGTAAAAGGAGGCTGCGCGGTCAACTGCCGCTACTGCTTCCGCCGTCATTTCCCCTACGAGGACAACAAGGGCAGCAAGCGCCACTGGCAGACCGCACTCGACTATATTGCAACCCAGCCCGAGGTCAACGAGGTCATTCTTTCCGGCGGTGATCCTCTGATGGCCAAGGATCATGAGCTGCAGTGGCTGATCGAAAGGATCGACCGGATCCCGCATATCAAACGTCTTCGGATCCACTCTCGCCTGCCCGTGGTACTTCCGGCACGTATTAACGGACAACTGTGCATGCTGCTTAAGCAAAGCCGATTGCAGACTGTTCTGGTGACTCACATCAACCATGCCAACGAAATCAATGACGAATTTCGCCAGGCGATGACCAAACTCAAGCAGGCCAATGTCACGCTACTCAACCAAGGTGTTCTGCTAAGAGGGGTGAATGATTCGGTCGGAGCCCTCTCGCAACTGAGCGAGGCTCTGTTTGGTGCCGGTATCCTGCCCTACTACCTCCATGTACTGGACAAGGTACAGGGAGCAGCGCACTTCATGGTCGATGACGAGCAGGCGCGCAGACTCATCGCGGGGCTCCTGGAGAATGTTTCGGGCTATCTGGTTCCCCGCCTGACCCGAGAAATTGGGGGAAGAAACAGCAAAACCCCGCTTGATCTTCACCTCGAGTAATCTCCCTGTTAGTCCCACCTAACTCGATGGGTTTGCACGATTAGTAGCGCAAACCCATTTTCAGCATCTCCCTATCTACCCACCTCTTATCTCCGCCCCTTCTCTCAGCAAAACGTAGAAAAAAACAGCGAACGACGCCCGTCTACTTAAGTGCTTTGAGTGATATGTCGCATATTGTCCATGCAACACAATTATGGAACGAATATCACATGATAAGAAGCAACTAACAAAATGAACCTTAAAACTAAATTATCGGCATGTTTTGCAGCTCTCTCACTCATCATCATCCTGGTGCTATCCACTTTTTCCTACCAGGCTTTGCAAAACAGAACCATTAGCAGCCTGAATACAGAGCTGACAACGGCAGCCCATGCCACCAATAAAATAATCGGTGACGGGCGACATGATCACCTGGACAAAGCCGGCAGCAATTACGACGACATTTCCCGCAACCTGACCAGCTTTACCCAGGCCTCAGATTTGGATTGGGCCTACTCGACCGTAATGAAAAACGGTCGGGTGTATTACACCTATATCAACCAAACCGATGACGAGGCACGCTCAGGTCGCTACCAAAACTGGTACCTGGAAGAATACAAGATCGTGCCGAAAATGCTGCACAAGGCCTTTGCCACCCAGCAAGTTCAATTCGAAGAATACCAAGGTGAATACGGCAGGTACCGCTCGATTTTCGTTCCGTTTCGCACACAGGCAGGCGACACCTATGTCATCGGTGTCGATGTCTCCCTGAGTGAAGTCGATGCCATGATTGAAGGTGAACTTAAGCTGGTCTGTATCACTGCAGTGATCGTTATGGCTCTGGCTCTGATTGTCGCCCGTCTTTTTGCCAATCGTCTTGTCGCGCCGATTAATGCCCTCAATGCCGTACTGCTCAACATTGCCAATGGAGACTGGAACCTAACCCAGCAAGTACCGGTAACCAGCAAAGACGAAGTCGGCACCATGTCGCAGTCATTCAACACTTTTATGATCGCCTTGCGTGAGCGCCTGCTGGAAATCAACCAGTCCACAGACAGCGTTGCAGCCGTTAGCACCCAGCTCGACACTCTGATCCAAGCCGTTACCGAACGCTCCGTCGAACAGGCCGAGAATGTCGGCAACAGTGCAACCGCCATCGAAGAGCTGGCAACCAGCTCTCAGAGCATCTCGGAAGTGGTCACTCTCGCCAATCAAAAGATGACCCATTTCGAGCAACATACCCAGGACACTGTCGGGGCCATCAACCATGCCGTGACAGGCATGCAGAGTGTCCAACTCGAAACGAATACCGTTGCCGAAAAGCTTCACCAGCTTGATGGCCGTGCCAATGACATTAACTCCATTGTCGAGGTGATCAAAGATATCGCCGATCAGACCAATTTGCTGGCACTCAATGCCGCCATCGAGGCTGCCCGGGCCGGCGAGCAGGGACGCGGGTTTGCCGTCGTCGCCGATGAGGTTCGCCAGCTGTCAGAGCGCACAGCCAAGGCCACGGTAGAGATCGGCTCCATGATCAATACCATCCAGAGTGACACCAGCGGGGCCACCGACACCATGCAATCTGCCGTCGGACAGGTCGACAACTGCGTACAGCATGCCGATCAGGCCAATGAATCCCTCAACGGATTCCGTACTGAAATTACGTCGGTCACCGAAGGAATGGAAGAAATCACCGAATCCGTCAAGGAACAGGCTTTCGCCGCCGAGCACCTGTCATCCAATGTCGCCGCACTCAGCAGCAGCGCTGATGAGAACCGACTCTCGACCCAAGAAGCCCAGCAAGGGGTCGAGGAGCTCAAACGCCGGGCGACTGAACTGCGCAAAGTGGTGCAGCTGTTCACCCTATAACTTAACAGCCTTTTTAACCGTAAATAATAGGAAATACATTTTGAAACTGAAGCTTAGCCTCCTTGCTCTTGCCCTAACGGGCCACACTGCCGTTGAAGCCGCCCCTCTGCTGGTTGATTTTGACAACAGCGAACGCGAAGAGCGCATTCAATCAAGCAATGCATGGCTGGAAATCGATACCCAGGCTTTCTCAGGCAACATTCAGTTACTCCAGAATCAACTCAACGCCGAGACAAAAATCTGCGCCATCATGAAAGCCGACGCGTACGGCAATGGCATCGCAGGCCTGGTGCCGAGCATCATTGCCAATCAGGTACCGTGCGTGGGGATCACCAGCAACGAAGAAGCTCGCGTCGTACGTAAGCATGGCTATACCGGCAAAATCATGCGCGTGCGTGCAGCAAGCAAGAACGAGATCGAGGTCGGGCTGGAATACCAGATGGAAGAGTTAATCGGCACCAAGGCACAAGCCGACCAAATCATCGATATTGCCCGAGCCCACGGCACCACCATTCCTGTTCACCTAGCATTGAATACCTCAGGCATGGGTCGTAACGGCCTGGATCTGACAACTTATGAGGGGCAGGTAGAAGGAGTCGAGATCGCCGGCAACCCGAACCTGGAAATTGTCGGTATGATGACCCACTTCCCGAACGAAGGCCTTGAGGAAATCAAGCGCAAGGTCGATCGCTTCAAGGTAGAAACCCAGTGGTTGATGGACAGTGCCGGGCTTAAGCGTGAAGACATTACCCTTCACGTTGCCAACTCGTACATTACCCTGAACTTGCCAGAAGCTCACCTTGATATGGTTCGCCCGGGCGGCATGCTTTACGGTGATTACCCGGCGACGGCACCGTATCAGCGTATCGTCTCTTTCAAAACTCGCGTCGCATCGCTTCACCACTTCCCGGCAGGCAGCACCATCGGCTACGGCAGTACAAAAGTGTTAGAGCGCGACTCTGTTCTGGCTAACCTGCCTATCGGTTACTCTGATGGCTTTGCCCGCTCTTTAAGTAACAAGGCAGACGTACTGATCAACGGCCAGCGCGCGAAAGTGATGGGAATGGCGTCGATGAATACCACGATGGTCGATGTCACCGACATCATCGATGTACAGGCCAATGACGAAGTGGTTATTTTTGGCCACCAGGGCGCAGAGCACATCACTGGCGAAGAAACCGAAGAGAAAAGCGGTCGCATTCTACCGGAGCACTATACGGTTTGGGGAGCAACCAACCCACGTATCTACCGCTAAGGACGACCTCATCGACATTCAAGGCCAGCGTCATGCTGGCCTTTTTCTTGATAGCGATATTTCACACGTACAGCTTTGCCCGTCTAAAACAGCTAATTGATGCACCTTTCACCTCGCCACAAGACAAATGCAAAACATTAAGTTAAACGTCTGATTTTTATGGGCTTATTTACGTACAGCTTTTCTGGCTTTTTTCCTGACAAACTCAACATGCCTCTAAAAGGCTGCCGCAAGCCAAATGCTTCCTTCGAAATCACCGGGTTCAAGCAAATTCCCTTGTTCAGACGATAAAAAAATATCATCGCCATTTCGCTCGCTTTTCAGCCATTTCGGGCGCATAGTCGCGCTCCATTCAGCAGGATAGAAGGCAGCCAAACTTGTCTTGCTGAGCCTTTCTGACTATTGATAACGAGTAACGCAATGAAAATTGGCATTTTATCCCAGAACGAAAACCTGTATTCCACCCGTCGCCTGCGCCTAGCCTGCGAAGAGCGTGGCCACGAGGCAGTAATCATCAATGCACTGCGTTGTTATATGAATATCAACTCGGTACAGCCGTCGATTCACTTCGAGGGTAATGATTTAACCGGCTTTGATGCCATCATTCCCCGTATTGGTTCAGACATTACGTTCTATGGCTGCTCGGTACTGCGTCAGTTTGAAATGATGGATGTATTTTCGGTCAATCAGTCCATTGCGATTTCTCGTTCTCGCGACAAGCTGCGCTCACTGCAGCTGTTAAGTCGCAAAGGCGTCGGCATGCCTATCACCGGGTTTGCCAGCAAGCCCGACGATGTGCCCGATCTAATCAAAATGGTCGGTGGTGCGCCGTTGGTGATCAAGCTGCTTGAGGGTACCCAAGGAATTGGCGTCGTACTGGCAGAAACCCAAAAAGCGGCCGAGAGCGTGATTGAAGCCTTTATGGGCCTAAAAGCCAATATCATGGTGCAGGAGTTTATCGAGGAGGCCGGCGGTGCCGATATTCGCTGCTTTGTGATTGGCGACAAGGTGATTGCAGCAATGAAACGCCAGGCTGCCGACGGAGAGTTTCGTTCGAACCTGCACCGTGGCGGCAGTGCCGCTATCATCCGGATCAGCCCGGAAGAGCGTAAGACGGCCGTTGCTGCCGCCAAGGCGATGGGGCTCAATGTCGCCGGTGTTGACCTGCTGCGCTCAAAACGCGGACCACTGGTGATGGAAGTCAACTCCTCACCAGGGTTGGAAGGGATCGAAAGCGCGACAGGCAAAGACATTGCCGGCCTGATTGTCGAATACATCGAAAAGCATGCCGCCAAAAAAGGACGCCGCCGGCTACCGTTTCAATAAACCAGGAGAAAATGCAATGTGGCCTGACATTGCCCCCTTTGCGTGGCCTGCGCTAGTGAAATGCGGGATCTGCGGCGCACTGATCGGTTTGGAGCGCCAGCTACGAGGCAAGCCGGTGGGGATCCGTACATCGACCTTAA
Source organism: Photobacterium kasasachensis (assembly GCF_050336885.1). Classification (NCBI taxonomy): domain Bacteria; kingdom Pseudomonadati; phylum Pseudomonadota; class Gammaproteobacteria; order Vibrionales; family Vibrionaceae; genus Photobacterium; species Photobacterium kasasachensis. The sequence continues at coordinate 106,139 of NZ_JAKJSH010000019.1, read as the reverse complement.
TTATTGTCGGCACTTACTGCTTTATCACGCTCGGGCGAACACTGTCTGCCAGCAATGCCGACATTGCCCGCGTCATGGCCCAGGTGATCACCGGTATCGGCTTTCTCGGTGCCGGTGTGATGATGAACCGTGACGGCCAAATACACGGCGTGACATCAGCGGCTGTGGTCTGGATGCTGGCCGCGCTGGGCGTCACCATCGGGCTGGGCTATGGTCAGAGCGCGGTGATTATGACGGGTGTCATGATTGCGGTACTGCTCGGCGTCGACAAGCTGGAAAATAGCCTGCGCTTTCTGCGCAAGGGGGTTCACGCCCATTGGTCTGACCGTCGTCAGCGTAAACTGATGAAGCGCAATCCGCCTCAGCAGCAACCCGAGGGATAATCAGTACACCTTTTCCAGGAAAGTACAACTTAAAGCTGAGCAAAAATAGACTTTAAAACAAAGACAACCACACAATGTTTAAGTAATTGTTTTTATTGAAAATTAATTTGTTCAGCTTTTTTGGCTTTTATACTTTAAAGCTTACTACTATAAAAGTGCAGCAAACGCCGAGCACGCGTACAGCTTTTTACCTCAAAAACAGCTTTTATGTGAGCCAATGAGTCACCTAGATCTAACAACCCCAACTAAGTTCGTAAATAGCTGAATTTAAACAGTAAAAATAGCGTGCAGCTTTTCCTGCTTTTTCTCCAGAGAACCCTGCACAGCCTTTTTATGGCTTTTCCCTTCTCATATTGTCGAACATGATCAGCAAATAGAGCTTTGTTCAGCAAAAAGCAGAACAAAAGTAACACCATGAGCCAGAGACTCCAATATTAACGATAAACTATTGTTTTAAAACAATAATAATAAGCGTACAGCTTTTTAAGGAAATTTACGGATGAACTATTCGAGGAAAGAAAGTAGCCTTAGCCGTCAAGGAGGATAGTCGGTACGAAAGCATTTTGCCCCAAAAAGCTGCCGCCTCTTTGCAATATACGACAGGCACAAAAAAGCTGGAGACAGAGCTCCAGCTTTCAATCAATCTGCTAGTGCAGAAGGGAGTAATGGTTCAGCTCAAAGCAGCATTGTTCCAATGCTGCAAAGAGATGAGCGATTACGGCAATTACATCATGCCGCCCATACCACCCATGCCACCCATGCCGCCCATGTCAGGCATTGCAGGAGCAGAATCTTGTGGTAGGTCAGTAACCATCGCTTCGGTAGTGATCATCAGGCCAGCAACAGAAGCCGCAAACTGCAGTGCAGAACGCGTTACTTTTGTTGGGTCCAGGATACCCATTTCGATCATGTCGCCGTACTCGCCTGTTGCCGCGTTGTAACCGTAGTTACCTTCACCAGCACGTACGTTGTTAGCAACCACAGACTCTTCGTCACCGGCATTCTTGGTGATTTGACGAATTGGAGACTCCATAGCGCGTAGTGCAACACGGATACCTACGTTCTGCTCTTCGTTTGCGCCTTCAAGGCCTACAACTTTTGAAGCAGCACGGATAAGTGCAACACCACCACCAGCAACCACGCCTTCTTCTACCGCTGCACGCGTGGCGTGTAGGGCATCTTCAACACGGTCTTTCTTCTCTTTCATCTCAACTTCAGTGGCTGCGCCAACTTTAATTACCGCAACACCGCCTGCTAGCTTAGCAACACGCTCCTGAAGTTTTTCTTTGTCGTAATCTGACGTTGCTTCTTCAATCTGCTGACGAATTTGAGCAACACGGCCCTCAATCATCGCTTCTTCACCCATACCATCGATGATAGTGGTGTTTTCTTTAGTGATTGTTACACGCTTCGCCTGACCCAGGTCTTCAAGCTGAACTTTCTCAAGCTCCAGACCGATTTCCTCAGAAATCACTGTACCCGCTGTCAGTACCGCAATATCTTGCAGCATTGCTTTACGACGGTCACCGAAACCAGGTGCCTTAACAGCAGCTACTTTCACGATACCGCGCATGTTGTTCACAACCAGCGTCGCCAGAGCTTCGCCTTCTACGTCTTCTGCAATGATAAGCAGTGGACGAGACGCTTTCGCTACCGCTTCCAGAGTCGGCAGTAGTTCACGGATGTTAGAGACTTTCTTGTCAACAAGCAGGATGAATGGGTTTTCCAGATCAACTGAACCCGCTTCCTGGTTGTTGATGAAGTAAGGAGACAGGTAACCGCGGTCGAACTGCATACCTTCAACAACGTCTAGCTCATCGTGAAGAGCCTGACCTTCTTCAACCGTGATAACACCATCACGGCCTACTTTATCCATTGCTTCTGCGATGATGTTACCGACAGTCTCGTCAGAGTTTGCAGAGATAGTACCTACCTGAGCAATCGCCTTGGTATCAGCACATGGCACAGACAGTGTCTTTAGCTCTTCAACAGCAGCAATAACGGCTTTGTCGATACCGCGCTTAAGATCCATCGGGTTCATGCCCGCAGCAACTGCCTTAAGGCCTTCGTTAACGATAGACTGTGCAAGTACAGTCGCTGTCGTCGTACCGTCACCCGCCGCGTCGTTGGCTTGAGAAGCAACTTCTTTAACCATCTGTGCGCCCATGTTCTGGAACTTGTCTTCCAGCTCGATTTCACGCGCAACAGAAACACCATCTTTAGTGATAGTTGGTGCACCGAAAGATTTGTCCAGAACAACGTTACGACCCTTAGGACCCAGTGTTACTTTTACTGCGTCAGCTAGAACGTTAACACCTTCCAGCATTTTAACTCGTGCATCGTTACCAAATTTAACGTCTTTAGCAGCCATGTCTTTCTTCCTTTCTTAATTCTTTATTCGTAGTGATCGGATTATTCAACGATTGCCATGATGTCATTTTCAGACATGATCAGGACTTCTTTACCGTCGATCTTCTCAGACTTCGTGCCGTAGCCTTCAGCAAAGATCACAGTATCACCAACTTTAACGTCCAGCGGCTGTACCGTGCCGTTTTCTAGGATGCGGCCTTTGCCTACTGCCAGTACTGTACCGCGAGTAGATTTTTCAGCTGCAGAACCAGTTAGAACGATGCCGCCGGCAGATTTTGATTCAACTTCTTGGCGCTCAACGATAACTCGGTCATGTAAAGGACGAATGTTCATCGGTCGTCTCTCCTGATTTTGGTAATATCCATACGATTAATAAAGCTAGCATGGTTTCACACTAACTTTTTCTGATAACTAAACATGTTGGGACGTTTTTCTGGATCCCAAGCCCCCGACGCTATTTTTTTAGAAAAATTCTCACAGACTTTTTGCCCGATCACACTCTTTGCTTTAGGGTAGGCGGGCATCCCGATAATGAGACAGCTATGGCAACAGAAAGAAAAGCAGACAAACATGGGCTTTTATCAGCGCCCATTCCTATCGTCCTGCGCCGGTTAACCGTTCCGATGGTATTCGGGATGGTTGCGATCTTGCTGTTTAACCTGGTCGACACCTTCTTTATCTCGCTGCTGGGCACCGAGGCACTGGCCGCGGTCAGCTTTACCTTTCCGGTCACCTTTGCCCTCAACTGTATCACCATGGGCGTCAGTGTCGGGATCTCAACCCGGGTAGGACGCCTGCTGGGCAGCGGCGACAATCACACTGCCGCCCGGTTCGCCAGCCACGGCCTGTTGTTGGCCGTACTTTTGATGATCACAGCATCCAGTATAGGCCTGCTGACCCTCGAACCCTTATTTTCGCTCATCGGTGCATCACCGGAGCTATTGCCAATCATCAAGCAATATATGGATATCTGGTATCTGGCCATTCCGTTGCTGGTCATACCGATGGCGGGCAACAGTGCCATCCGGGCCACCGGCGACGCCAAGACACCGGCCAAGATCATGATGCTGGCCGGGGTGATCAACGGTGTACTCGATCCTTTACTGATCTTTGGCTATGGTCCGTTTCCCGAACTGGGCGTAAGAGGTGCGGCGATAGCCAGCGGGATCAGCTGGGCCTTCGCCCTGATCTGCTCCCTCTATATTTTAATCAAGAGAGAAAAACTGCTGGCGATGCCGCAGCTGAGGTTGCTCGGCAGGGACTGGCAACAAATCATGCAGGTCGGCACCCCGGCGGCCCTGTCCAATGCCCTGACTCCCCTTTCCGGAGCCATATTGATGTCGCTGCTTGCCTATCAGGGCACTACCTCGGTGGCCGCCTACGGTGCCGCGATGCGAATCGAATCCCTGCTGGTGCTCGTGATGATGGCGCTGGGCTCGGCACTAATGCCGTTCATGGCCCAGAACCTAGGCGCCAACAACCCGCAGCGTGCCTTCAAGGCAATGTTTACCGCGATGCGCTTTGCCATTTTGTTCCAGCTGCTGATATTCATCATGATGGTGCCGCTCAGCTGGCCGTTATCGGCATTGTTCAGTCAGGACAGTGCCGTTCAGGAGCAACTCTGGCACTACTTGATTGTGGTTCCGATCAGCTACGGCATGCAGGCCGTGTGCATGCTGCTCATCAGCGCTCTCAACGCTATGCACAAGTCCGTCCATGCCCTGGTGTGGAACCTGCTGCGGCTGTTTGCCTTCTTGCTGCCGGCAGCATGGCTGGGCAGCTGGATGAACGGAACCGAAGGATTATTTGTCGGCATTGCCATCGCCAACTTGCTGAGCGGTATCGGAGCATACCTTTACGCGGTCAAAATGCGGCGGCACATGTACAGCAGTCTGGCCAATCCAAGCTAAAGATCACACCTTTGGGCCGACAAAAAATATGAACAGTATTAACAAAAAGGCAGCCATTCGGCTGCCTTTCTACATTCACGTTGTTGCACAATACTTGCCGTGTCTATTTAAGGCAACCGGCGATCATTGTTGTCCTTGTCTTCATCTTTACGCTCATACTCACCATCGAACACATCGCCGTCGGACGGACGCTGATTGAATGAATCCGAACGGTGATCAAACGGTCCCTGGCCGCTGAAGCCCTGACCGCCACCGAAACCGGCACTAAAGCCCGAGCCCATGTTCTGGACCTTCACCCGACTCATCAGCTGCTTGGCCAGCATTGCACGCGGTGCCGGAAGCAATACCAGCATCCCCAGTGCATCAGTCATAAAGCCCGGTGTCAGCAACAGTACCCCGGCAACAGCCAGCATCACCCCTTCGACAATTTGTTGAGCAGGCAACTCGCCTTGCTGCAGGCGGCTTTGTACCGACATAAGGGTAGCTATCCCCTGGCTCCGTACGAGCGATGCCCCGACAACCGCCGTTACCAACACCAGTGTAATCGTTGGCCATAGGCCCAGAAATCCCCCTAGCTGAACAAACAGGGCGATCTCAATAATCGGAACAACAATAAACAGAAATAGTAAAACAGGAAACACGACTCACCTCTTTGCGGTTGCGGTCTGTGATAAACGGGTATACGCGAAACGGATGAAATCATCCGGAGTCATCACCCCAGGCTCTATCTTATAATATCAGGAACAAATTGCCCTTTTTCAACCTCTGGAGTGTACCAAAAAACGCAGCCTGAACCCACGCTGACTACGCAAAACAGAACCTTCACATTTTGTCATATTTGCTCATTAATCGACATAAACAACCGGCGAGCCGTTAACACTAAATGTGATGTAGATCGTGTTTTTGTGCAAATGTTTTCAGCCAGATTAAAAAAGTGATCTGGATTATGTTTTTACCACTAAAGGGGAGTATTATCGGCTTCAGACAATAGGTGTCAGGTACGATCATCTAGCCAAAATCTCTGCGGAACGGATTCTAATCATTCAGAATTGGCTCAATAATTGAATTTCATTAGCAGATTCCACTAAGGCTACACTATGTCTCAGATGATTGATCTAGAAAAAAATGAAGCAACTCTAAACGTTGCAACCCGCATCGAAGAAGATCTTCTTGGCGATCGCCACGTCCCAGCTGACGCATACTGGGGTATTCACACTCTTCGTGCTGTTGAAAACTTCAACATTTCCAAAACGACTATTTCTGACGTACCAGAGTTTGTTCGCGGCATGGTTTTCACCAAGAAAGCCGCTGCAATGGCGAACAAAGAGCTGGGTGTTATCCCTTCTGATGTTGGCGAGTACATCGTTAAAGCGTGTGACGAGATCCTTGAAACAGGAAAGTGCATGGATCAGTTCCCGTCTGACGTCTACCAGGGCGGTGCCGGTACTTCAGTTAACATGAACGCCAACGAAGTAATTGCAAACCTTGCTCTTGAGCTAATGGGCAAAGAAAAAGGTGAGTATGACATCGTTAACCCTAACGACCACGTCAACAAGAGCCAGTCAACTAACTGTGCCTACCCAACAGGCTTCCGTGTCGCTGTATACAACAGCATCATGAACATGGTTGAAGCACTGGAGTACCTGAAAGGTGCGTTCGACGCGAAAGACAAAGAATTCGCTGACGTACTAAAAATGGGCCGTACCCAGCTGCAAGACGCAGTCCCAATGACTGTCGGTCAGGAGTTCCACGCATTCGGCGTACTGATCAAAGAAGAAATTAAAAACCTTCGCCACACCGCCCAGCTTCTACTGGAAGTTAACCTGGGTGCAACGGCAATCGGTACCGGTCTGAACGCAGCAACAGGCTACCAGGAACTCGCCGTTCAGCGTCTGGCTGAAGTCACTGGTCTGCCATGCACACCAGCAGAAGACTTGATTGAAGCAACGTCTGACTGTGGCGCATATGTTATGGTTCACGGCGCGCTTAAGCGTACAGCCGTTAAGCTATCTAAGATCTGTAACGACCTGCGTCTGCTGTCTTCAGGTCCTCGTTCAGGTCTTAACGAGCTAAACCTTCCTGAAATGCAGGCAGGTTCTTCTATCATGCCAGCGAAAGTTAACCCGGTGATCCCAGAAGTCGTTAACCAGGTTTGCTTCAAAGTGATCGGTAACGACACCACCATTACTTTCGCAGCGGAAGCCGGTCAGCTTCAGCTGAACGTAATGGAGCCAGTGATCGGCCAGGCACTGTTCGAGTCTATCGACCTGCTGAAAAATGCCTCTATCAACCTACGCGACAAGTGTATCGACGGTATCACAGTGAACAAAGAAGTATGTGAAAGCTTCGTGTTCAACTCTATCGGTATCGTAACGTACCTGAACCCGTTCATCGGCCACCACGAAGGTGACATCGTCGGTAAGATCTGTGCTGAAACAGGCAAGAGCGTCCGTGATGTTGTCCTAGAGCGTGGTCTGCTGACTGAAGCTCAGCTAGATGACATCTTCTCAGTTCAAAACCTGATGCACCCAGAATATAAAGCGAAGCGTTACAACTAATAAAACGCAAACGCGATAAAACCCGGCGGATTGTCAGGATGAGAGTCCGCCATTTTTTTGCTACAGATTCCCCCTTTTATATTTTTTAACTTTAAAGACAGGACAATCTCATGATTGGTGTAGAACTCTTTGTCGTTCTTGCGTTTATCTATTTAGGCGCACGTATCGGCGGTATTGGTATTGGTTTTGCTGGCGGTGCCGGCGTATTGGTACTTTCTCTTCTTTTGGGTGTCGATGCAGGTAATATTCCTGTAGACGTTATCCTGATCATCATGTCAGTAATTACTGCCATTGCCGCTATGCAGGTTGCCGGTGGTATGGACTGGCTGGTTGATCTTGCTGAAAAATTTCTTCGAAAAAATCCTAAGCGCATCACTTTCTATGCGCCGATGGTCACTTACTTCATGACATTGCTAGCAGGTACCGGTCATACCGCGTTCTCTACCCTGCCGGTTATTGCTGAAGTTGCCAAAGAGCAAGGCGTCCGTCCTTCTCGCCCGCTTTCTATTGCAGTTGTGGCTTCACAAATTGCAATCACCGCATCGCCTATCTCTGCAGCGGTTGTTTTCTTCTCAGGCATTCTTGAACCGCTGGGAGTAGGCTACCTAACGCTACTGGCCGTTTGTATCCCGACAACGTTCGTCGCTTGTATGGCCGGTGCGTTTGTTTCTAACTTCCTGGGCTGCGAGCTAAAAGACGATGCTATCTATAAAGACCGTCTGGCGAAGGGCCTGATCAAAATCCAGGGCGCGACCAAGCGCGAAATCCTGCCGACAGCGAAGCCTGCAACTTACATCTTTATTGCCGCTATCGTCGCTGTTGTTGCCTACGCAACCATGATTTCCAATGCTGTTGGTCTGATTGAAGACCCTGCACTTGGTCGTAACGACGCTATCATGGTATTCATGCTGACAGCAGCTATGGCTATCGTCACTATCACCAAGATTGATGCCTCTAAGATTGCCAATGCAGCAACGTTCAAGTCTGGTATGAGTGCTTGTGTGTGCGTACTGGGTGTGGCATGGCTGGGTGATACGTTTGTTTCTGGCCATATCACGGAAATCAAAGAACTGGCGGGTGAAATCCTGGAGCAGTACCCTTGGATGCTAGCCGTAACCCTGTTCTTTGCTTCTATGCTGCTTTACTCTCAGGGGGCAACGACTACTGCACTAATGCCTGCCGCACTGGCTATCGGTGTCGCACCGCTAACGGCTATCGCTTCATTCGCAGCAGTAAGTGCGCTGTTCGTACTGCCTACTTACCCAACCCTGCTTGCCGCCGTTGAGATGGATGACACCGGTTCAACCCGTATCGGTAACCTGGTATTCAACCACCCGTTCTTTATTCCGGGTGTGGTAACAATCACGACATCTGTCGCGCTGGGCTTTGCTGTTGGCGGTATCTTCCTGTAACAGCATCGACTGAAGATAAATGACAAAGGCTGCCTTCGGGTGGCCTTTTCTTTTTATCGGATTAATAAGAAAGATAAAATGAAGGATTTGTTGTCTCCGCCTCATCCCGAGGCGAAGACAGCGAACCAATACGGATTCCGGCGTATTGGTTCATCCCGGCTATATCGTCAATCCCGACGATCTACCCGGAACCATGTCTCAATTTGCTACAGATCAGGCTTAAGACAGGAAAGCCTGCCAGACAATAGTAGTGATTGAGCGAGCCAGGCGATAGAGGTAAAAGCGTTATGCAGCGATGCAAAAATGGTATGAAGTTAGACGACCTGCGCACTCTGATTGCAATTGCTCAACAAGGAAGTTTCAGAGCTGCAGCCAGTGCGCTAGATATTCCCCCGGCCACCCTTAGCAGACGGTTACAACGGCTGGAAGACACCCTGGGTAGCCAGCTGGTGATCCGTGACAGCCGCAACGTATCCCTGACGCCGTTGGGGCAGAGCTACGTTGAGCGCTGCCAGCCGCTGATTGACGAGCTCGAAACCACCACCAACGAGCTGCACGACAGCAGCCACGCCAATCCTCGCGGGGCACTTAGGATCTCGGCACCTGTCGGCCTGCTCACCTACCGGCTGATGCCGCTCTTTAACCAGTTTCTGGCCCGCTACCCGGACATCACGTTGTCGCTGACCCACCTGTCAAACCAGCATCACGACTACAGCCCGGAGCAATATGATGTCGTCTTTCGGGTCGGTCAGCAGCCGGACTCCAGTTTCGCCGCGGCCAAAATCGGCGAGTCACAGCGGATCCTGGTCGCCTCCCCCCATTACCTGACTAGCCAGGGAACCCCGACACATCCGCAGGATTTAAATCAGCACGCCCGCCTGGCCAGCGTACCAGAATTTGAGTGGGCACTTACCGACAGAAACGGTGCCGCCGATACAGAAACTTATTGGATAAACTCGCCGGTAAGAATGGCCATCGCGGATCTCAACAGCATCAAACAAGCCGCCATTGACGGGCTGGGTATCGCCTGTCTGCCGAACTATGTCGTGGCCGATGCCTGCGGGCAGGGCTTGCTGGCAACCATGATGGATAACTGGTACTCGCCACCGCGCCCGATTTATATGCTCTATCAGCGACTGGGGTATGTGCCTGCGCATGTACGCAGCTTTACCGATTTTATGCGTGACGCTTTAGGTAAGTAACCGCTTACCATCTTTTCGCTTTCATCATTTTAAAAGCCATTGTTTTTGCAGTAGATGAAACCAAACACTGAATAACACGGTCTGAGAGGGTATAGTAAAAACCCAAACTACCTCAACATGCAGTATTCACAGTGAGTTTGGGTATAAACCCCTGCAGACGAGTCTGATCTGAATGATGAAACTAAAACACTATTGCGGATTCTCCCGTTATCTTGCGCTTGTCGCGCTGGCGGGAACGCTACTGGCCAGTGTCGCCAGCCTGCCCGTCCGGGCCGAATTTTCCCTACCGGGCTTTTCAGCCAGCAGTACCAACAAGTTTGTGACGGTCGACGAGGCCTTTCCTTTCAACTTCAGCCAGCAAGGCGAGGTGGTATACCTCGACTGGCAAGTCAAGCCCGGCTATTACCTGTACCAGCATCAGCTGTCGGTCACCTCCGACAATGCCGAGCTTGGCACCGTCGAGATTCCCGCCGGTCAGCCGTACCGAGACGAGTTCTTCGGGGATGTCTTTATTTATACCGAGCCGCTGACTGTCAGCGTACCGGTGCTGAAAGCCTCCAATGACTCAGTACTGACCGTTCGCTACCAGGGCTGCGCCAAGGCCGGATTTTGCTATCCGCCGGAAATCCGTCAGGTTCCGTTATCGGCAGTAACCGCCGGGGCCGCCCCGATGCCCCCCGCTGACACAGGGGCAGACAGCAAGGTAGCAAACCGCACCAGTACGACAGATGATACCGCGCAAGTAAGCACTAACATAACTCGCAACATCCCGGCACCGGCCTCTGAGCAGGACAGGCTGGCCAGCGATTTGGCCGAGCAATGGTGGACGCCGCTGGTGTTCCTGGCTCTGGGTATCGGTCTGGCCTTTACCCCGTGCGTACTGCCGATGTATCCGATCCTGACCGGGATTGTGCTGGGGAACGGCCAGCTCAGCCATGGGCGAACCTTCCGTCTGTCATTTACCTATGTCCAGGGCATGGCACTGACCTATACCCTGCTTGGTCTGGTGGTCGCCTCGGCCGGTATGCAATTTCAGGCCGCGCTGCAGCACCCTTATGTCCTGATCGGGCTGAGTATCATGTTTGTCCTGCTGGCCCTGTCGATGTTTGGGGCCTATACCCTGCAACTGCCAAGCAGTGTCCAGACCTGGCTCAGCAACCAGAGCAACAAACAGCACGGCGGCAATACCGGGGGCGTATTTGCGATGGGAGCGATTTCCGGCTTGGTTTGCTCTCCGTGCACCACCGCCCCGCTGTCAGGCGCCCTGATTTATGTCGCCCAGAGCGGTGACTTGCTAACCGGGGCCATCGCCCTATATGCACTGGCAATCGGCATGGGGATCCCGCTGATCCTGGCGGCGATGTTCGGCAACAAACTACTGCCTAAGGCCGGCAACTGGATGAACCATGTCAAAGTCTTCTTCGGCTTTGTACTGCTGGCCGTCCCTGTCTTCCTGCTAGAGCGGATCCTGCCGCATAACCTGGTTCCTTACCTGTGGTCATTACTGGGACTGGCCGCATTCGGCTGGCTGTATCATGTCAAAAACACCCTGGCGGTATCGTGGCGCAGCAGTACCCTGGCAGTGATTGCCATTGTCGGCCTGTTCGCTTCTGCCCAGCCGCTGTACCAGTCACTAACCGGAGGCAACACACCGTCAGTCAGCCAAGAGCCGGTCACCGTTGAATTTGAGCGTGTCAGTACCGTTGACGATCTGAATCTGGCGCTGGCCGAAGCCAAGGCCCAGGGTAAACCGGTGATGCTGGATTTCTATGCCGACTGGTGTGTCGCCTGCAAGGAGTTTGAGAAATACACGTTCCATGATCCGGCCGTAGCGCCCAAGCTGCAGCAATTTATCCTGCTGCAAGCTGACGTCACCAACAGCTCACCGGCTGATATCGAGTTGTTAAAAGAGATGGATGTACTCGGCCTGCCCACACTGGATTTCTGGGATGCCAAGGGCAACCGCATCAGCAATGCACGCCTGACAGGCTTTATGGAAGCCTCACCGTTTCTCAGCCATCTGGACAACCACAAACTTCTCAACTAAATCCGTGGCACCCACGACAAAAAAGAGCACCCCTGGGTGCTCTTTTTTATTTTCCGAACCGGCTTAGTGGCTCATAGCGGGCAATGATATCAACCGGTTCGTGCCCCTTTTCTGCATCATCCGAATCATCTATATCCTCAGGTTTGTCATCGTCGCGCAGTACATTGATAGCATCATGCATGTGCTTGAAAACCTGCCTGACATTCCAGCCCGGGGTCCATTCGATAACCGAGGTCTTCACGCAGACAGGCTGCTCAAGATCCGCTTTGACCAGATTGTCACAACAACGGTGAATATGTCTCTGTATCCGCTCCGCCACAATTTCTGATCCCTCCGTATCCGTATCGGGCAACAAGACGGCAAACTCATCGCTGCCAACCCGGGCAATGAAATCCCGGGGCCGGTATACGCCGCGGCGCAGTCCCTTGGCAATACGCTTTAGCAGCACTTCATAAGCCTGATGCCCGCATGTCATGGTATAGAGCCGCAGTGGCTCTACACTCACAATCAACAGCGTCAGTTCGCTGTGGTGACGACGCGACGCCATGATCTCCCGCTCCAGCATCAACTCAAAATGCCGGCTGTTTTGCAGCCCGGTGATCGGATCGACCAGTGATACCGTGGCAAGCTCCTGACGCAGGCGCTGCTCTTCAAATTCATGAAAAACCGAGGAATGAAACCAGTGATAGAGACATTCGCGAACAACGATGACTATCGCCAGCCGGCTGATAACACTCAGAACAGTAAGTGCCTCGTGGTTGAGCTCTAAATACACCCCAGAGAACAAGAACGAGCCCAGTACAGGGCCAATGGCCAAATACATAGCCGGCGGGTAGCTAAAAAACGCCACCACCGAGAGGAAGATAAACAGATCACTGTAGACATAGAGAGTGGAGAAGTGGGAGTAATGGATCAATAGCGGAAACAAGACCGCCCAGCAGCTTCCCAGCAACCCGGCCAGTGCCAACGAGGCTATCTGCCATTTCACCTTGATCGGCATCACCTGCACCACCAGCCACAACACAAAGGCCGCCCCTCCCAGTAAGGCCAGGACGCCGCTAAATACCGACTTCACCTGACTTGTTACCGTTGGCTCTAGCCAGAACAGCTCGATAAATACCAGGCCCAACAGCAGCCCGGAGGTTACAATGATCAGTTTCCAGCCCTGTGCCTGACGCTTGAATTGTTGCTGTTCAAAGTAGTCTCGCCCTGTCGTCCATGTCTCGATGTGTCGGATCATTCCCTATTTCCAAATTAACGCTATCCCATTGAAATAAAGCGACCAATTTGACCAATACCTTAATAAGCGATCTGTCATTGCTCAACATATCGCATAAGAGCCGATCCAGTTCAGATCTTGAGTGTTAACAAATTGATCTACGCTATAAGCAGTGATAGCGTAATTAAAAACAATCAGACACGACTGCCATGGACGCTCAGTACACTATTGTTATTGCCGATGACCACCCGCTATTTCGCAATGCTCTGTTTCAGTCAGTGCATATGGCCATAAGCGGGGCCAATCTGCTGGAAGCCGATTCCCTTGATACCCTGCTCTCCCTACTTGAAAAAGAGCCGGACGTAGACCTGTTGCTGCTGGACTTGAAAATGCCCGGTGCCAACGGCATGTCGGGGCTGATCCAGCTCCGCAACCAATACCCGGATCTTCCCGTGGTGGTGATCTCCGCCAGCGAGGAAACCAATGTTATCCGCCAGGTCCGTAGCCACGGCGCATTTGGTTTTATTCCGAAATCCAGTGACATGCGGGCCCTGATAGGAGCCCTGAACCAGGTGCTGGAAGGCGACCCCTACTTCCCGGAAGGACTGGGGGAAGAAAACGAGGAAGTCAACGAACTGGCCGAGCGCATAGCCACCCTGACACCGCAGCAATACAAGGTATTGTGCATGCTCTCTGACGGCCTGCTCAACAAGCAGATTGCCTATGATCTCAATGTTTCCGAAGCCACCATCAAGGCCCATATGACGGCCATCTTCCGCAAGCTCGGAGTCAAAAACCGAACTCAGGCCGTTATTCTGCTGCAACAGATGGATCTGACCCAGTAGGGTCTTATCCGGTCTGTTTTTTTCAATATGACAGTTAGACCTTTGGCTAACTCAACATTTTCGTAACATCCGCATTTTTCTGCACTGGTCACAAAATCGCCGCATTTTCGGCGATTTTGTCATTTCTGTCTCGACTAAAGTTGCACTGTTTCCTTACCTATTCGTTGCTATTGTCATTACGTAACATTTTATTAACGTGATTTATGACGACGTGAAAGGAGATGACAATGGCGTTTGAATCCAAGGAGCAGGCCCAGGCCTACTGGAAAGAGAACCTCGCAACGATGGGCTCCCTCCTAGCCATCTGGTTCCTCGTATCTTACGGTGCAGGCATTTTGTTTGTCGATGCCCTCAACAGTATTCAGCTTGGCGGCTTCAAGCTCGGATTCTGGTTCTCGCAGCAAGGTTCCATATACACCTTTGTTGCCCTGATTTTTGTCTACGTAGTGCGTATGAATGCGCTCGATCGTAAGTTCAACGTACAAGAAGACTAAGAGGTTTAAGCATGGATATCCAAACCTGGACGTTTATTTTAGTAGGTATCACCTTTGCGCTGTATATCGGCATCGCAATCTGGGCCCGCGCCGGCTCAACCAGTGAGTTTTACGTTGCCGGCGGCGGCGTTCACCCGGTCGCCAACGGTATGGCCACCGCCGCTGACTGGATGTCGGCAGCCTCCTTCATCTCTATGGCCGGTATCATCTCTTTTGTCGGTTATGACGGCGGGGTATACCTGATGGGTTGGACCGGTGGTTATGTACTGCTTGCCCTCTGTCTGGCACCTTACCTGCGTAAGTTCGGCCAGTTCACGGTGCCAGACTTCATTGGTGAGCGTTATTACTCCAAAACTGCACGTATGGTAGCTGTCTTTTGTGCCATCTTCGTTTCTTTTACCTATGTTGCAGGCCAGATGCGTGGGGTTGGCGTGGTATTTGCCCGCTTCCTGGAAGTTGATATCAACATGGGTATCATCATCGGTATGGGTATCGTGTTCTTCTACGCGGTATTGGGCGGCATGAAAGGGATCACCTACACCCAGGTTGCCCAGTTCTGCGTGTTGATTTTCGCCTTCCTGGTACCGGCAATCTTCACCTCCATCATGATGACAGGCAACCCGCTACCACAAATCGGTATGGGCTCGACGCTAACAGGTTCGGAAACCTATGTACTGGATAAACTTGACGGGCTGACCACAGAATTAGGCTTTACTGCCTACACCGACGGCTCAAAGAGTATGGTTGACGTATTCTTTATCTGTGCCGCACTAATGGTAGGTACCGCTGGTCTGCCACACGTTATCATCCGTTTCTTCACCGTACCGCGTGTTAAGGATGCCCGTATTTCAGCTGGCTGGGCGCTACTGTTCATCTCTCTGCTATACACCACAGCACCGGCTGTTGCCGCATTTGCCCGCGTCAACATGATTGAAACTATCAATGGTCCGGATATGCAGGGTGTGGCTGCTGCAGAAGCACCGGGCTGGGTTAAGAACTGGGAAAAAACTGGCCTGGTTAACTGGGAAGATAAAAACGGCGATGGCAAGATGTTCTACTCGGGCGATGACCGCAACGAGATGAAGATCAACCGCGACATCATCGTACTGGCAAGTCCTGAGCTAGCTAACCTGCCTAACTGGGTAGTTGCCCTTCTGGCAGCAGGTGGCCTGGCTGCCGCACTATCGACAGCCGCCGGTCTGCTACTGGTTATCTCGACCTCGATTTCCCATGACTTGCTGAAGAAAGGCTTCAAGCCGAATATGACCGACAAACAGGAACTGCTCGCCGCAAGGGTGGGTGCTGCTGTCGCCATTGTCGGTGCCGGTTATCTGGGTATCAACCCACCGGGCTTTGTGGCACAGGTGGTAGCCTTCGCCTTCGGACTGGCGGCTGCGTCCTTCTTCCCTGCCATTATCCTGGGTATCTTCTACAAGAAGATGAACAAGGAAGGTGCGATTGCAGGTATGTTGGCCGGTATTGCCTTTACCGCGTCTTACATCATCTACTTCAAGTTCATCAACCCGGCGGCAAATACGCCTGACAACTGGTTCTTCGGTATCAGCCCGGAAGGTATCGGTACGCTGGGTATGTGTCTGAACTTCGTTGTCTCGATTGTTGTGAACAAGTTCACTGCCGAAGTACCGACAGAAGTACAGGATATGGTTGAGTCTATCCGTTATCCGAAAGGAGCCGGTGCCGCACACGATCACTAATACTGCCTGAAGAGTCAGTGGCTAGAGAACAAAAACGGAGCGTGATGCTCCGTTTTTTATTCGTCTTGATTCGCTGTTATTGCTATTGCTTACCAAGGGGCTACCACAGCCCTTTTTTCTTGACCTTCTGCATACTGGCAATGGTCGTTGTCAGGTCGGCCTCTTCTTCCGGCTGGGCTTTCGCCTGATCCGGTTCTCCTGTTAGAGACAGGGTTTTGATCAGTTGGCTTTGCGCCTTGATCAAGGCTTTGAGCTCCGCAATCTCACGCTTGTGGTTATTGGCGCGGATCTCTTCCGTCAGTGCCTGCTGCAACTCGGAGAAATCAGCTGTAACCACTGCATCATCAGGTGTTGTTACCTCAGGGTCCGCCGCTGCTGGGGTAGCAACTTCTGGGGCAGCAGCTTCGGAAGCGGCAGGCTCAGTAGCAACAGCCTCGTCAGCCGGAGCCGTATTCGCCGCCACCGACTCGGCCAGCTCCGAGCACAGGCTCATCAACGTCTGTCGGGTTTCGACCAGTTCCTGTTGGGTATTGTGCTGCCCCTGTAACAGGGCCTGTTCACGTTCGGCGGCCTGAAGCAACTGATGCTGATGCGCCTCGCTGGCCTGACGCTGGTACTCACTCGCTTGCTGCAGCTCGCCACGCAGGGACTGGATTTCACCCAGCAGCGGCGTCATATCAACAGCCGCTCTCAGGCTGTCCAGATCCTCGCGGGAGATCCCCGGCTCCTGGGCCGGCGCCATCGGAATCACCAGGCCGCAGGCATCAAACTGCTGCTTCAGCGTCGCCATTTTAATGGAGTCATCGCCCAGCGAATTGGCCAGCCCGGCACTGAGTGTCGGGCTCAGCAAATGCAGAAACATCCCCGACAGGTAGATGTTTTTGTGCATGTGCAGGCTGTTATGCAGATTGAGACCATCATCGGGATTATCGAGCATATCCTTACGCTCGTTGACCCACTTCTGCATAATGCCGACCGCATAGCGGTCGGACAGGGAGTTAACCGGATTTAGATAAATCGAGTAGTTAACCCGCTTTAGCTTACTACTCATCTTCTACCTCGATGAGGGTCTCACGTTCGATGTGAATATCTTCTTCTTCGGTATTGTACAGGCACAGCTCGCGTGCCAGTGCAGACTGGGCATCTTTGATCAGCACCACGCGATCGCCCAGCGTTTCATACGCGGACATGATTGCCGGGTAAACCAGCGGTGCGCCGCCGCCAACCAGGTAAACGCGGTTCGGGTTCTTGGCAAATTTCTTCGCCTCATAAGCTACCGCGTTGCCCAGCTCTTCAATCTTAATATCGATTTTATCTAAGATGCTATCGAGCTTGGATTCATCGTTCACCACATCTTTGACAAACTCCAGATCATTACGACGCTTGATCAGCTCGTTGGCCACCAGGTAGCTTGAGTCACTGTCGGCAGAAGCCAGCGCCTTGCGTGCCGCATCAGTTACCATCGACACACCAATTTCGTTGTTACCGTAGATAGCCGATACATCATCAAACTCACCGACCACAATGCCCATATCCAGCGTCGTACCACCACAGTCAACCACCAGCGAACGGGTGAATTCGTTGCAGTTGGAGTTGATCAGCGTCGACATCACGGCTGGCAGGCTCTCCGGCATCACCTCAACATCCACCACCTCGAACAGCTCACCCTTGTTCAGGCTGATCTCGCGCATCAGGTTCTGACGTTTCTTGGCAATTTTGTCTTCGTTGCGCTGGCAGTCTTCAGAGTTATAGAACTCGGTAATTGGCAGCGTAACCACCAGAATAACCGGGCAAGGTTTCAGGCCGGTCTGCAACAACGCATGGTGAACCGCCAACAGGTTCAGATCATCATACTGATAGTCAACATGCGTGGTTTCCAGCGCCTTGTCTGATGTCGCATCGTAGGTGTACTTGGTGGTACCGATAGTGTAGTTATAAACCTTCTTATCGCGTCGTAGTGCAGCACTCTTCCAATCTTTACGGAAAGAGTTTGGTGATACGATGGTCTTTAGCTGATTGTTCTCAATCCAGCTTACCTTCACATTTGTTGAACCATCATCAACCGCAATTTTAAACGCAGATACCGTCATAACTTTCACTCACAATAACTATTAATATTTAGTAACCGGCCTGGTATTGAAAGCTACCCTCGTCAATACTGGCCTGGTTCAGTCAACTAAAACAAAATCAAATAACTCACTGACAAACAATTAGTTCGTCAGCATCTCCAGACGCGAGACCGGGCGATTCGCCTCGGCATAATCTCGTGCCTTATTTACAGCCTTGCCTTCATTACCATGTGGCAGCCCCTTACCAAACAGCAGGGCCAACTGCTCATCGGCTTCACTGGTAAGGACCATCATTTCAATCCGGCGGTTTTTCCCGCTTCGGGTATCCTTTTCGTATACCGGCATCCGTTCAGCCATCGCGGCAACCTGCAGCACATTGTCGGCAGGCAAGCCGGAATCCACCAGCACTTCACGGGCCTTCAGGGCTCGCGCGCCTGACAGGTCCCAGTTGCTGTAATCTCTGCGCTGGAACTGGGTACTGTCAGTGTGACCACTGATCACCAGTCGGTTCTGGATCTGTCCCAGTACCGGCGCGATATTAAATAGCATGTCTTCAAAAAACGGCGTGATCTGAATGCTGCCACGCTCAAACATGAAGTGATCATCATCGTCCTGGATCAGGATTCGCAGCCCCTGCGGCACAATTTCCAGCACGATATTGTTTGATGCCGACAGCTCTTCGGCAATGATCTCCAGCGCCTTTGCCAGCACCTTTAGTTCAGGGATTGACAAGTTCTTGCCTGCCAGTGCCGAGTTCAGCTTGCGATCCCGGCCGCCTTGCTGCTCGTTGTCCGATGATGGTGCAAACATCGACTTACCGAAACGCTCCGTCCCTGGTGTCACCTCACTCATTGGCTTCTCGAATGGCGACATGTTGCCGTCAAAGTCAATCGGAAACGGGCTGTTGGTGATCTCGAAAATATTGTCGAATACGGTCGCTGTCTGAAGGCGCTTTTCAATTTCTATCCGCTCTTCCTGGGTGGTGATCCCCATCAGCCATAGCACCATGAAAAAAGCCATCATCGCGACCGCAAAATCAGCAAACGCCACTTTCCAGGCGCCGCCATGATGCTCGTCGTGATGACCGCGGGCTTTTTTCTTTACAACAATAATATGGTGGTCTTTGCTCATGGTTTACGACTGCCCTGTCATCCAGTTTTCCATATCCGCAAAGGTCGGCTTATACTCGCTGTGCAACACCTTACGTCCGGCATCCAGCGCCAGCAACGTCGGCTTACCCTGAACCTGAGCCACCAGAATGGCCGAGATCATATGCAGCGCCATCATCTCTTTCTTCACCTGGTTGCCAACGGTGGCAGCCAGCGGTTCAAATACCGCATAACACATCAAGATACCGAAGAAGGTCCCCACCAGCGCCGCGGCAACTTTCACCCCAATCAGGGCCAGATCGCCACCAATACTCTGCATCGTGACCACAATTCCCAAAACCGCAGCAACGATACCGAAACCCGGCATCGCCTCACCGACTTTGCCCAGCGCTTTCGAGGGGCGCATCAGGTCTTCTTCCAATGTGTGCAGCTCAAGCTCCAGCACCGCTTCCAAATCGTGATGATTCATCTTGCCCATGGCCATCATGCGCAGATTGTCAGTAATAAAGCTCACCAGGACATTGGACTTGGCCACCTCCGGGTACTTGTTGAAAATCGCACTGCTCTCTGGGTTCTCGATATGGTCGTCGAGCTTTTTGATCCCGTCCTTGCGGATGGTTTCCAGCAGCTCAAACATCAGCTCCAGGGTCGATTTATAGAAATCGGCCCCGTATCCCTTGCCGAACGCCATCTTAAGACGGGTTAGGGTATTCTTCAGAACATAGGTTGGGTTGGAAATCACCATTGCGCCCAAACCCGCTCCTAGAATGATAATAAATTCCGCAGGTTGCCAAAGCGCTAGCAAACGCCCGGAGGCATGGGTGTAACCGTAGACAATACACCCGAAGGCAATGACAAAACCGATAATAATTTGCATCTTGTTACTCCGTTAAACTGACTCACGCCAGTCAGTCAACATACTGTTCAGGCTTTTCAGCGCCTTTTTGTGGATCTGGCTAACTCGTGCTTCGGTCAGCTCAAAGACCAGAGCGATTTCTTTCAGGTTCATTTCATGCTCGTAGTAAAAACTCAGCATGATCTGCTCCCGCTCTGGCAGTCGCGACAGCGCCTTGGCCATAGCCTGTTTGAGCCGTGCTCGCTCGTAACTGTGACACTGGAAACTCAGGCCGAAAAACTGTTCGCCATCCTCCTGCAACCCTTCCAGGCTACCGAGATTCTCGGCCTGGGTATCAAGCCGGCGCTGTTGAATATCCGCCAGCTCCAAACCCATTTCAGCGGCCAGTTCCTGATCGGTTGGCACCCGTCCCAGCTCACGGCTGAGCTGACGCTCTACATCCCGAAGTTCATGGCCGTTCTGGCGAGAGCGGCGGGAACGCCAATCCATCCGGCGCAGCTCATCAAGAATGGCACCGCGAACACGTTGCACCGCCAGACGTTCCAATGCGGCATCATCTTCATCCGGGTAGCGGCGAATAACATCGAGCAGCGCCACCAGGCCAACCTGCTCCATATCTTCCGATGACATCACCGTCGTCACCTGCCCCGCCAGATGCCTCACTACACGCTTAACAAGACCGGCGAACTGTTTGATCAGGCGTTGTTCCCGCGATTTCTGACCCAGCTGACGACTCTGCTGGTAGGCATGAAGCCCCTGAGATTCATAAGACATTGCTGCACCGTGCACATCAGACTCCTTACTGGATCACCATCTTGGTGATCAGTACCTGGTCGATCCCCTTACTGCTCGCCATGTCATTCATGACAGTCTGAATAGACTCACGCAATGCCTCCTGCAGTGGTTTCATCACGCCCGGCTGAGCCAGCTCGTTGTAGTGCTGCTCGCTCAACAGAGTAATCACCGCATTGCGAACAACTGGCATGTATTCCCCTACCGTGTCGAGCTGTTCCTGGCTGTAGCTCATCAGTGAGAGCTCCATCAACAGATAGTGCAAACGGTCGTCACCGGGTACGCTGACTACAAACTTTTTCAGAGGCAGAAACACCGGCTTCTTCACCAACGCTGCCGCAGGGACATTCTGAGCCACTTCGGCCACAGCCTGCTGTTTCGCCTGTTGCTGGAAGTACCACCAGCCGCCGCCTCCGGCGAGGGCAACAACCAATACAACAGCGGCAATGATCAGCGGAAGCTTGCTCTTTGTTTCTTTTACTTCATCAGTCATATCAATTTCTTACTTATTTCAAACCACGCCGTCAAACCATGGCCTCGTAGCGGCCATCCAACCCAGGAGCCGCCGTCGATGTCTCTTCGGACTGAATCACACCCTGGTTAGCCATAATGCCCGGCTCATCGTCCGTACCCGAGTGCTGGTGTGACTGCTGGTACAAACCGCTGGAAACGGAAACGTCCGCCAACTGCATCTGGCTACCGTCAAAATCAAAACGCAACTTGTCAGCATTGGCTGCCAACGCTTCGCGAAGCTGTGGATGGGCTGCGGTAAAGTGTACCGAGACTTTGTCGCCATCCAGACGAAGGTTAACTTCCAGCCGCCCCAACTCAGGCGGGTCAAGCCTGACATGGGCATGCTGGATCTGATCCGTTTTGCTCAGTTGCATGCGCGATCGCAGTTGCTCAACCAAGTCACGTCCCCATTCTGGCTGGGTAACATCAACCCCGGCATACAACTGTTGCGCAGCACTGGCAGGCGAACCTGAAGCAGGCGCGCTCAGATTGCTACCGCTGGCCACAAGGCTGCTATGTGCACTCTGCACCGACATCGGTATCACGCCAGCTGTCAGCTTGTCATTCAAGGCACCGTCAAGCGGCATCGTCATCCCTTTAGCCAGCGACAGGGCGTCACCGGTATTCGGTTTTTGCTGCTTAAGAAGGTGCTGCATTTGTTCAAGCAACTCAGGACTGGCAGAAGCCTGCTGCGCCGCCTGACCTGTGTGTGGCACCATCTTTTGCTGGACAGTTTGTGCGACGCTTTGCCCTGCATTCTGTCCGGCCAACTGCGCCAAAAGCGGGTTGGCTTGCGGCCCGGCTTCTCGTCCAGACACCACGCCGGCTCCTATCTCACCGGCAGGTGCCATCTGAGACTGAAGGGCCTGATTCTGAGCGGCAAGGAACTGAGGCGCCGTTGCCGTGCCAGTTACATTTCCAGCCTGATTGTTCGCTACCGCCGCAGACGAGCTATTCTGGGCTCCCTGCTGGGCCTGATTCATGGCTGTCGCTTCAGCGGGTTTATCCTGTTGTCTCTGAGTCTGCGCATCCGCCGATAACGGCTGTGCCGACTCTTCAGATGAATCATCAGAGGCTTTGCTCTCATCCTTCGTCCCCGCCGATTTATCCAGCCGTTGTTCGAACTCAGCAAAGCTCATCGGCTCACTGTCTCCGGTGCTGTTTGGCTGAACCTTTCGTGAGTCTGTGGATGATGTTTGGGAAGCCGTTTTTACGGCCACATTGGCTGATACTTGCATGTCACCCTTTATTGATTATTTTGCATATAGGCGTGCATACCTTCACGGTTGCTCTCCTGCTGCTTTAGTTGCTGCTGGGTACGTGCCTTTTCTCGCTCGCCTTGAGCGATCATGGTGCTATACAGCGTATTTAACCGTTCAAGTTGCTGCTTACCGGCAACCGTCAATACTTGTTGCCTGATACGCGGAATCGCCTGTTGCAACTTAGCGTCCAGCACGGCCAACTCATCCCAGTCCCCAGCCGCGAGCGCCTGCTCGAACTTGTCGTGCAGCCTCTGCAACTGCAACTCAAGCTTCACTGGCGACCTGCACACGATTAGGTTTGAGGACCACCCAGCCTTCAAGGATGTCGCTAATCAAGCGGCTCACCTCGTCAATGGCTTCCACATCATTGTTGATGTTGGCCTCGAACAAACGGCGACCGCAGTAGTCGTAGAGACGAAATAGCTCCTGCGTCACCTCGCCGCCTTTTTCCTCATCCAGTACGGTGCTAAGACCGTTCAAAATATCGAGACACTTGGAGATCATCATGCCTTTGTCGGCAATCTGGTCGCGCTCCATAAAACCACGGGCACGGCCCAGATTTTCCAGCAACCCTTCCAGCAACATCTGGATCAGACGGTGCGGGCTGGCCGACGCCGCCTGGGCATGGTTCTGTGAATGTTGGTAAGCACCTAGACCTTCGTTATTCATCATTCTTCGCTCTAAATTACATCAACATGCTAACCAGCATGCTCTGGGTTTGGTTCATTTGGGCAATTTGGCTATCCATCTTGGCGTAGTAGTTACGCAGGTAGATAGTCTTGGCTTCCATTCGCTCGTCCAGCTTCTCGCGATCTTCGGTGATCTGCTTATTGCTGTATTCCAGCTGGTCGATACGACGGTCATAGACACCACCGTTTTTGTGGTAGTCATCCAGGATCACCAGCATTTCATCCATCATGCCGGTTTGGATGTCATCACCTAGAAATAGGGTCGAGACCGCCTCGAAGTCATCTTCCAGTGCCTTGTCGAGCTTCTTCTGGTCGATTTCCAGCGTGCCTTCGCGGGTGGTGGTGATCCCCAGCTGCGATAGCGTCTGGTAGGTCGATGCCGTATATTCGTCACCGATCACTCCGCGCATCCGGCTGATCATGCTACGGGTGGCCGAGTCGCCTGACAGCGCCGCGGCAGAATCCTCACTCGATTTGGTGTAGGTATTTACCGTCTCGATCACCGAATTGTAAGCATCGACGAAGGCCTTGATGTTCTTGTTAACCGCCGCCTCGTCACGCTCGACCGTCACATTGACCGACCCGGTATCTTTCAGGTTCAGGCTGATACCGTCGATCACGTTTTCCATTTTGTTGGTTGCTGAGGTCAGCTCCATCGAACCGTACTTGACGATGGCATCTTCGGCGGCCTGCAGGTTTTTCTTGCCATTATCTGGCTGGGTAATATCAACCGTATTACCCTTGATATCGGCCGCATCAAGCGTGACGTTAATGGCACCGATGGCGTTCGCCTGACCGGTACTCTTACCGTTAAGCACCATGCTGATCCCGTCGCCGGAGCGCACCAGGGTGGCTTTTACGCCGTCGTTGTCTGCATGATTATTAATCGCCGACTGCAGCTCCTCAATCGTCACCCCGTCGTTAGTCAGTCGGGTTACTTCGTCATCGAAGGCCTGCTGCCGGGTGTTGTAGCTATCTAACCGGCTCTGATCGAAATCCGGATTAGCCGAGTTGGTCAGAATATCTTCGATTGCGGCCTTGTCTGCCGTAACATCCAGGCCATGCTTGTCGGCAATCTCTTTGTAGGTATCATCTTGATGCGCCTGCTTCTTGTCGTTTTCCTTGCTGATCAAGTCCGTCTGCAAGGTGGTGATATCAATGTTGACCGAACCAAAACTGATGCTGCCCTTGGTAAAGGTACTACCATCCGATACCTTGAACAGCTGATCACGCTGAGCCTTGGCCAGTTGGGTCACCTCAAAACTGTATTCACCGGCAACCGCATTGCTGTCAACCGTTGCCGACAACACATCATCATTGCTGAGAGTCGACTTGAGCTTTTCAAGATCGCTGCTGGAGTTCAGATCCTCAACTTTGTCACGGAAGCTGTTAATGGTGTTCTGAATTTCCTTCAGCGCATCCATCTCGGCACTGTTCATGCCTTCCTGGCGGTTGAGTTGGTTATCTTTCGGGGCACGTTCGGCAGCGACAATAGCACCGATCATACTTTCATAATCGATACCCGAGCCTAATCCTGTCATTAACATATTCTATTCTCCGCCAAGAGTGCCTGTACCTCGAGCCGGCCAACCGGAATGACCTGTTGTCATCACCAGCGCTCCGAAGCAGCACTATTAGCAAAATCCATACCATCTTTAAAATGGTGATTTTAAAGGGCCAGATAAAAAGAAAGCGGAAGTAAAACTTCCGCTCTGAATAATAAAGCGACATAAAATAGCCGCCTGCAATAGGGAGAACTACAACAATTAACGTAGTAGCTGAGAAACCATGCTTGGCATCTGGTTTGCCTGAGAAAGCACTGTGATACCTGCCTGCATCATAGTGTTCTGCTTGGTCATGTTGGCAGATTCTGCCGCGATATCGGCATCCATGATGCGGCCTTTCGCCACAGACATGTTCTCTTTGATGTTGCCCAGGTTGTTGATAGTTGACTGGAAGCGGTTCTGCGTTGCACCCAGGTCAGCACGGATAGAACCGACGTTGTCGATCATTGCATCGATAGCGTCCATCGCCTTGCTTGAGTTTGCAGCATCAGTGATGTCGCCCAGCGTTGAAGTGCTTAGAGATGCGCTGTCTACCTTAACCGTAATAACGTTTGGATCTTCAAGGTTGTACTTGTTACCCATTGCTGTCATTGCGTTATCAAGTGTAGTCAGGTCATTACCTGTTGGAGTAATAGGGGCAGCTACGATAGCTTCCGCTGCAGTAAGCACATCAGATAGTTGATTAGCATCGCCAGCACCTGAAGTAGTCGCATTACTAGCGTCTAGTTTGATACCCTTCGTACCACCAGCTTCGAATGTAATACCCTCAATACCCATTGATTGTAGTGTACTGTTTACTTTAGCGAAATCAGTTGTAGCAGCACCAAATAGGTTTGACTTTAGTTCAATATCATCTGTTGCCGCTGGAGTACCGCCCTGTGCCTTAACAGCAGCATCTGAAATAGCTTTTAGGTCATCTTTGATGTTAGCTAGTTCAGCTTTATCGCTAGTATCTGTGATATCTAGGTTTAGGCCTGCTGATTTAAGCGCAGCATTAACCATACCTTCAGCACCAGCTTGTGTTGCAGATGCAACATTACCTGCTGAGCTAGCTTCAGCACCCACCTGGAACTCAACGCCCATGCTCAGCTTATCAAACAGCTTCTCGCCCTTACCGAACGTCGTAGTATCAACGATACGCTCCAGCTCTTTGCTCAGTGCCTGGAACTCTTTATCCAGTGCTTTACGGTCAGAGTCAGAGTTGGTGCCGTTTTTAGACTGAACCGCCAGGTCACGCTGACGCTGTAGGATGTTAGTGAACTCTTGCAGAGAACCTTCAGCCGTCTGAGACATAGAAATACCGTCGTTGGCATTGCGCTGAGCCACACCCAGACCGTTGATCTGAGAGTCCATGCGGTTAGCGATCTGCAGGCCAGCAGCATCATCTTTTGCGCTGTTGATACGAAGACCGGTAGACAGGCGGTTCAGTGATGTGTTCAGAGAGTTCTGGGTGCCCATCATGTTGCGCTGTGCATTCATTGATGCGAAGTTGGTGTTAAGGCTCATTGCCATGGGAATATTCCTCAGTTCAGTATTAAACGAGCTATGTCAAAACGGATGTCAAAACCAGCGTTGAAATGCTTGGGTCGAGGCTCGAATGACAGTGCTTCTTGTCGTGTTACTTTTTTAATGCGACCTGCCCTGTGAAATGCTTAAATCCTTTTTGGGTATTTTTTTAAAAAAAACGAGCGACGTGATACCGCTCCCAATGCCTGTACAAGAGGCCATTAAACAACACGCAATAAAAAAGCGAGCAGGTGCTCGCTTTTATCTTGCTTATGTATAACTTTCAAAATGTAGAAAGTCGCTTACGGCTCGAGTAGCGCCACGACGTTATGTCGCGAGGCATTGGCCTGCGCCAATAATGTCGGTACCGCGTTATCTATCAGTTGCAGCGACACATTGTCGGGCGCTTCCAGCCAGCTTGCCTCTATCACACCGTCAGCATTGATCACACCGGACTTCATCATATTGGTCGTGATCAGCTGCTCGAGATCCATGCTTACCTGACGCTGAACCTTATTCATCTGGCTCAGTGCCTGCTGGATCTTCTGCATCATCCGCTCGATATCAGCCAGGGCCTTGCGGGTCGACTGGGGCTTGCCGAACTCCAGCTCCTGCGGTTCCACGGCCTGCTTGTCATGCGACTCCAGCTTGGCTTTGACCGGATTACCTGCAGGCAGGATCTGACCGCCACCCGACATCCAGATCCCTTTCTTGATAGACGGCCACTGCTCTTTCGGCACCGAGAAGGCCAAGTCACCGTACTTGTCGACATCAACCTGAATGTTGCGCGGCGCAAACGCCTGATTCAGCTTCTCGGCAATTTCAGCTGTCGACTCGTCGTTATCAATACGTGCCCGTACCGAGTTCGGCATCCCGGAGTCAAACTGAAAGCGTAAAATTTCATCTTGCTGACGCAGGGTATTCAGGCGCAGGCCTTTCATCGAAAAACCTTCCTGCTGCGGCTGATCACTGAGCCGTGGCATCAGGTCGTGGTGCAGCACCGATTCGCCCTCGTACTTGGCTTCACGAGTCAGCTTAACCAGCTTGTTCTTCAACTGGTGCAGTGACTGCTGCAACTGGTCTTTTTTGTTTTCCTGCACATTGAGCGATCGGCGTGCCATCTGGCGCAGCTGGGTCAGCAAATCACTCGCTTCCTTCAGCGCCTTCTGGGCACTCTGCGCCTGGGCCGCTTGTCGATGTGCCTCGCTGGTCTGCACCAGCAGGCTGCGATTTTTGCCGCCTAAACTCGAATACTGTTGCTGCTGTTTCGGTTGTTTCTCACTCACCTTTGCCACTGCGACAACAGGCTGCTGTTTCGCGATACGGTCAGGCTGGGTACTGTCACTACTACGCAGGGTATTGTGGCTGGAGGTAATTTGATTAACCAATGTGGCCTCGTATTTCAATCTGACAGGGCCGATACTCTGCTACCGGCCCCTTCGGGCTGCCCCGATTACATCAATTTAAACAGGGATAAGTTCTGTATCTTGCTGTAGGTCATCTGGGTTGCCTGCAGCGCCGCCATCTGGGTATTCATTTCCAGAATCGCTTCACTGTAGTCCAGATCCTTCACTTCGCCGATCAACTTGTCATTCAGCAATTTGTTGTCCTGATGAGAACCGTCGACCATCGTCATGGCATTGCGCTGCCCGCCGACTTCGGTCCACACCTGGTTGATACTGCCCATGGTGTCGTCTATCGTCGACTGGGCACTGGTTACACTAGTTTTCAGCTCATCTTGCACCACAGACGGGTCACGCAAGTCGGTCACCAGTTGATCGAGAGTGTTGAATATATCACTTCCGCCAGCAAAAAAGATCTCGCCCGCTGTCTGATTGGCAGGAATTGTCATCGATTCTGCCACCTGCACCATCCGCTGGTCATGATTGCCCATGAATGCGTACTTACCTGTCGCCGGATCTTTTGCCACCGGCTGGGTATCAGTTAGCGTACCGGCAAAAATATAATCCCCATTGGGATTTTTGCTGTTGGCAATATCAGTCAGCTGCTCCAGAATCGCATCAAGTTCGGTAGCAATCGCTTCCCGGCCAGCCGTGGTGCTGTTACTGCCGTTGAGAACGCTGGTTACCAGCTCCTGCGCCCGCAGAACGGCATTGTTCGACGCATCCAGATGGGATTCGGCCTGCCCCAGCTGCGCTTCCAGGTTTGAGATGTTTTTCTGGAACTGATTGATGTTCGCCTGCTCGCGATCCAGCATCATCAGCTGAACCGAGCCGAGCGGATCATCCGACGGCTTGAGCATTCGCTCGCCGGAGCTCATCTGCATAAACGACTTGTTAACCCCGGTGGTCGAGGTCTGCATGCTGGTGAGCATGACGCTGTTGAGCTGGGACGTACTTAGACGCATGGCATTTTCCTCTCGTTATGAGCCGTTAGCGAAACATCGACAAAGTGACATCAAACAGCTGCTGCGCTGTTGAAATCACCTGAGCGTTGGCCTGATACATCTGGGTATAGGTCATGATATTGGCCGCTTCTTCATCGAGGTTGACTCCGCTGACACTGGCTCGCTCACCTTCGGCCTGCTCGACCAGTGACTTCGCGGCACTGGTATCCGCCTCGAGCTGGGCTGTTTTGATCGCCCAGTCCCCGGTCATACCGGTATAACTGTTGTAGATGCTTTTGCCGTCAAGCACCGCAATGGCACTTTTATATTTCTCTGCCTCGGCGGGATCCAGCGTGCTGGTATCAATCGCTACCGGGGCATTTTTCAGATCGATCAGCTGCTGCAGGTTCTCGCTGTTGCCCGGCTCTCCCGGCTTGGCGGCAAACGCCAACTGCTTGGGGTCATCAATCAGCAACGTCAGGTTCTTTGCCGCGCCATCAATCTGATCGACACCGCCAAACACCGCCTGGCCCTGATCACCGTTCAGGTCATAGCCCTGGCTATGCGCCTCGTTAAACTGGCTCGCAAAGCTGTATGCCATGACATCGAGCTCTTTCTGCAGCTCTTTGAGTTCACCATCACGGTAATTCAGCAGTCCGCCGATGGTTCCGCCCATGTTGTCATCCAGGGCAAAACGCCCCTGACCACGTTGCAGCTCCAATCCGCCGTCCGCCGTCTGGCGCAGGGTACTGGCCTGCGACCCACTGACCAGCGGCTGGCCCTGATCCAGGGTAATAGTGACCGTGCCGTCATCGTTATAGTTGGTATTGATATCCATCTGCGACGACAACTGGCGGATGGCCTCGTCACGGGCATCAAGCAGATCGGTCATCTGCTGGCCGCTACCACCGGTGTCACGCAGGCTGTCATTCATTTCGGCAATACTGGCCACCAGCGCATTGGCCTCAGAGACAGCAGCATTCAGCTGCCCGCCCACCTGCTGTGCCTGGCTGTCCAGCTGGGCACTCAGGTTATTGAAGCGCTGAACCATCGACTGGCTCTGACTGAGGATAGTCTGGCGATAGGCGATATCCTGCGGATTGGTCGATGCCTCGCTCAGTGCGGCATTGAAGCGATCCAGCCCGGTATTGATACTGGTGCTGTCGTTGTTGAGCAAGGTTTCGGTTTTCGCCATGTACTGGGAGCTTATTGCGTTAAAACCCCAGGAGCCTTTCTGTTTGTATAT
The DNA here is from genome assembly GCF_050336885.1 of Photobacterium kasasachensis. NCBI lineage: Bacteria > Pseudomonadati > Pseudomonadota > Gammaproteobacteria > Vibrionales > Vibrionaceae > Photobacterium > Photobacterium kasasachensis. The sequence continues at coordinate 76,030 of NZ_JAKJSH010000019.1, read as the reverse complement.
TTGCTGGTTCAGGTAGTTGTCAGCCATTCGTTCAACACTGCTGACACCGACACCAGCACCGCTGCCCATCCCGCTCGTCTGGGCGCCAAAGCCAATACGCTGACGACTGTAGCCGGGCGTCATAGCATTGGCGGTATTGTGTGCTGTAACCGACAGCCCGGCATTGGCGGCACTCATGCCGGATAAACCGATATTAATTATGCTCATAAGTCTTCGTCATCAAGATAGATATTCAGTTGCTGCGACAAGGGGGCGGAATTGCCCCACCATGGCCGTTGAACTTTGCTGTACGAAAGTTCGGCTTCACCCAGCAACGGACTGGCTGCCACCGACGCATTTTTCAGCTCCTGATGATTAACAGCGACCAGTTGGTGCTGTGGCTTAAATGCTTCGTGCTGGCCAAGCTGCCTCACCAGCATGTCGGCAATGCCCAAACTCTGCTGCTGACTCATTTCCATCGCAATCTGGCTGTCATGCATCGAGCGATAGAACTTTTGCTGACGACTGTTGAATACGGCATCTTCCTCGTCATTCAGCGCGTCCGATGCCTGACGCATATGCTTGAGTACGCTCTGGAGAAAGACCGCCTCGAACTGACCGGCGGCCTGCTTGAGAGCTTCGGTCTTGTCGCCATTGGCTTTGATGTTCTGCAGGCTGGTCAGATCGTTATACATAGCCGGACTATTGTCGTTGTCGAGAATTTTCATTACAGCACCACCAGCTCACCGTCCAATGCACCAGCTTCGTCAAGGGCGATCAGAATCGCCATCAAGTCGTTCGGCGTGGCGCCTAAACTATTTACCGCATCGACAATCGTTTGCAGCGACGTACCGTCTTCACTTTCCGGCCAGATAAAGACCTTGCCGCGCTCCTGGTCAATCGACACATCGGATTCCGGCGTCACCGCGGTATTGCCGCGGCCAAAGGCATTCGGCTGACTGACGTTATAGCTTTCCGCCACACTCACCGTCAGGTTACCGTGGCTCACGGCTGCAGTATGTACCCTGACATCCTTGCCAACCACGATAGTGCCGGTACGGGCGTTGAACACCACCTTGGCCTTGCGCGGACCGGGCTCGACATCGAGGTTTTCCAGCATCGCCAGAAACGTCACCCGCTGGCTCTGATCATGCGGGGCACGCACGGTGATCCGGGCATGGCTCTGGGCAACGGCAACGTCCGGCCCAAAGACCTTATTGATGGCTTTTTCGATATTACGGGCGGTATTAAAGCCCGGTTGCTTGAGGTTCAGTACCACATCGGTGGCAGTCAGAAACGAGGACGGGATTTCACGTTCGATGATCCCGCCGTTGGGGATCAGCCCGGCGGTCGGGATATTGATAGTGATCCCGCTGCCGCTGTTACCTTCCGCCTTGACCCCGCCGACCACCAGGTTACCCTGGGCCACCGCATAGATTTGACCGTCCAGCCCTTTCAGCGGTGTCAGCAGCAAGGTGCCGCCCCGCAGGCTTTTGGCATCACCAATGGAGGAAACCGTCACATCCAGCAACTGCCCCTTGCTGGCCAGCGGCGGCAGCGTGGCATGGATTGCCACTGCGGCGACGTTCTTGAGCTTGGGATCGGCCTTGGCCGGCAACTGCACCCCAAACTGGCTCAGCATGTTCTTGACCGACTGGGAGGTGAACTTGGTCTGGCTTTTATCACCAGTACCGCTCAGACCAACCACCAGGCCATAGCCGACCAGCTGGTTGTCACGCACCCCCTGAATATCGACCAGGCTTAACAACGGACGGGCCTGCACCAGCCAGGGCATGGCCAGCACAAGCAGGCCCACAATAATTTTTTTCATCAGCATCAGATCGGGAACCAGGAACTGTTAAAGAATCGCGATAGCCAGCCGGCCTCATTGGCATCTGCCAGCGCGCCACGGCCGGAGTAAGTGATCCGGGCATCACCCAGACGCTGCGAGGACACCCGGTTGGAGCCGTCAATATCATCGACCCGCACCAAGCCGGACAGGCGGATATATTCATCCCCCTGGTTAAGCTTGAGCCACTTCTCTCCCCGGATCCGCAATACGCCGTTAGGCAGCACGTCGGCCACCATCACGGTGATGCTGCCCGACAGCGAGTTTTGCTGCGAGCTTGACGACGAGCCTTTGAAATCCCGCTCGCCCTCGAGGGTAAACTGACCTTTGGGTTGTGCCTTTCCGGCAATCAGCGGAACGCCAATACCGACATTGCTGTCCTTGCCGAAGCTGGTGCCGGCCTTCTTGCTTGAGCGGGTCTGCTCGTCGAGTTCCACTGTCAGGATATCGCCAATGCGAAAAGCACGGCGATCCTGAAACAGCGCCAAACCGTAGTTGGCACTGAACAGGCTGCCATCGGGATCAACCTTGTATTCCGGAAACTCCATATTCGGCACGTTTTCCTTAGGCTGGACGTCGACAACGGAAGAGACCGGGGCACAACCGGAAAGCAATAAAGCACCGAGCAAATAAATTATGCGTAGCATGCCTGAGCACTCACATTGACTGGCTGACGAATTTCAGCATCTGATCGGCACTGGAGACGACCTTGGCGTTCATCTCGTAGGCGCGTTGAGTGGTGATCATATTGACCATTTCCTCCACCACGTTGACGTTTGAACCTTCAAGGCTGAACTGGCTGATCTGGCCCAGACCGTCCTCACCGCCCACGCCTTCAATCGGGGCACCTGAAGCACCTGATTCCTTGAACAGGTTACCGCCCAGCGCTTCCAGTCCTGCCGGATTGGTAAAGTTTGCCAGCGTGATCTGGCCAATTTCCTGCGCCTGCGGATCCTCTGCTGTCGATATTGTCACCACACCATCGGAGCCGACGTTGAAACTGGTCGCATTTTCCGGGATCTCGACATTCGGGATCAAAGGCAAACCGGACGCGGTTACCAGCGTACCTTCCGAATTGCGATGGAACTGACCATTACGGGTATACGCGGTATTGCCATCCGCCAATTCGACCTGGAAAAAGCCCGAACCCAGAATCGCCAGATCAGTGGCCTGCTCGGTGTTTTGGTAGGCACCGGTTTTCATCAGTTTCTGGGTGCCAATGGTGCGAACACCATTACCCAGCTGCAAGCCGCCCGGGGTTTCATTCTGCTGATCAGCCATTGAACCCGGCTGTTTTTTCATCTGATAAAACAGATCTTCGAATACCGCCCGGTCCTGCTTGAAACCGACCGTATTGACGTTGGCCAGGTTATTCGAAATAACCTGCATCTGGGTATCTTGTGCCGCAAGGCCGGTTTTACTGACCCAAAGTGCTGCATGCATCTTGTATTGCTCCTAAAAAACAGGCAGACCTGCATAGCAGGTGCTGCTCTCAAACAAATAAGCCAGTGTTAGCTGCCGCGAATAATGCGGTTGCCGGCAGTAGCCAGATCTTCGGCGGTTTTCATCATCTTGACCTGGAACTCAAAGTTCCGGGACAGTGACATGTTGTTGATCAGCGAGTCGATAGCATTGACATTGCTGCTCTCGAGATAACCCGAAGCGACCGAAACCGTCTCGTCCATATCAGCCTGCGCTCCGGCCCCGGCCACCCTGAACAAGCCGTCTTCACCTTTACGCACATTGTCGAGATCCGGCTTCACCAGTTTTAACCTGCCGACTTCCTGTACCAGGCCACCGCCCTGCGGCACTATCGAGATAGTGCCGTCGGTACCGACATCCAGCTGCTGATATTGCGGAATCACCAGCGGGCCGCCTTCTCCCATTACCGGTCGGTTGCCCAGCATCAGTCCGCCGTCGGCATCAAGGTGAAAGTTTCCGCTGCGGGTATAGGCTTCATCGTTCTCTCCGGCCTGGACCGCAAAGAAGCCCTCGCCGCGAATGGCGATATCAAACGGGTTATCCGTGTTTTGCAAGGCACCGCTGGAAAAGTCCGTTCCCCCCGCCCGTGCCGCTACCAGGGTACGGCTTTTGTAGCCTTCCCCTTTTACCGCAATACTTTCGGCCTGTTCGATATCGGCGCGAAAGCCAGTCGTGTTCACATTGGCCAGGTTATTAGCGTGTACCTGCTGTGCCATCATGATCCTGCTGGCACCCGACATGGCGGTGAATAACAGCTTATCCATGACCGGCTCCTACTACAGGTTCTGGAACAGGATCTGGGTCATCTCCTGCGCCACCTGAATTGTCTTGGCGTTGGCCTGGTAGTTGCTTTGAGCCGACATCAGGCCAACCATCTCATTGGTCAGATCAACGTTAGAGCCTTCATACATACCCGTACGCAGTTCGCCCATCTGGCCGCTTCCGGCAACATCCGTCAATGGTGCACCCGAGGCAAAGCTCTGGGTCCAGCGGGTACCGCCAGCCTGCTGCAAACCTTCCTGATTAGGGAAGCGCGCCAGGACAACCTGGCCCTGCGCCTTGGTCTGGCCGTTGGAATAACGTGCGTATACCGTGCCGTCAGTTTCGAAATACCAACCAGCCAGCTTACCCGGCGCATAACCATCCTGCGCATTCTTGTTAATCGAAAAGTCACTGCCGAACTGGCTGACTTCTGCCATATCAAAAGCCACGGTTTGCGGGTTGGCACCGTTGCCAGGCGTAAAGGTCAGGCTGATATCACCGGCAGGCTGAGCCAACTTGCCATCGGCATCAAAACGCAGTGTCTCGGTTTGTATCGGGGCCTTCTGATCATCCAGTACATAGTGAACCTGCCACTCGTTGTCACCGGTTTTGACAAAGTACTGGGTCATCTCGTGCTCACCGCCAATCGAGTCGTAAACTGGTGTGGTGGTGCTGGAGGTAAATGTCTTCGGATCCTCACGGTTAAACGGCGTCGCCTTAGGATCGATAGCGGAAGAATTGGCGTCCAGGTTCAGGCCCTGATTAATTCTTGAGGTTGTTTTCGCCGCCATATCACCAGTACTGACAGTCAAATCACCCATGTTACCTGTCTGGATCTGGCCAGTATCGGTCGCATCATACCCCTGCAGACGGTAACCATCCGCCGTTACCAGATAGCCGTCGGCATCCAGATTCATGACCCCGTTTCGGGTAAACATCTGCTGGCCGTTGCTCTGGACCATGAAGAAGCCTTCACCATTGATCGCCAAGTCACTGTTGCGACCGGTTGGTGTGGTCGAGCCGCTCATGAAGCTCTGGCGGGTAGTCGACACCTCAACGCCGTTCATCTGGCCACCGCCAAACTCCGGCGCGTAGATATCCTGAAACTCAGTACGTGATGACTTGTAGCCAATGGTGCCCACGTTGGCAATATTCTGGCTAATAGTGTTCATTTGTTCGGTGGTGGACTTCAGGCCACTCATACCAATATTAATTGACATTACCTTTCCTACTCTGCTTCTTATTCGTCGGCTTATGCCGTTATTTCACGCATATCGTACATAGACATCTTGCCCAGCCCCTTGAGGCTCAGCAGAATCGTTCCACCGTCAGACGGGATGTTGACCGACTCCACCTCGGCAGCAATCATCATTTTCTGGCTCCAGGCATCGTCGCCTTTTTCCGCCAGCACCTCGAAGGTATAGGAACCGGTGCCCAGCTCGTCACCATCGATCTGAAATTCCGCCATCCCCGTCCCCTGCGGGCCCAGCTTGATTTCATCCACCACCTTGCCGTCTTCGTCGTAGACCATGACCTTGGCGCTGTCGACCGGCTGATCAAACTGCACACGGCCTTCAACCACCTGACCTTTGGCAATATCAATTTCCTGGTTGGCCTCCATCAGCACTTTCTTGCCGACCAGGCTGGTAGCCTGCAGCATTTCCACATTAGTCATGCCGATATTGAGGTTCGTCAGGCCTGACTTGACCCCTTCCAGACTCTCGACCGCCGACATCATGCCCAGCTGGGTCAAGTACTCGGTACCGTCGGTCGGGTTCAGCGGATCCTGGTTCTGCACCTGGGCAACCATCATGGTCAGGAAATCATTACTGGACGGGTTCATTCCGTTACCGGCCACCTGAGGCTCAGATGAGGCCGCCTTCGGGCTGTACTGACTGGTGGTCGTAATTTGTGGCAAACTCACTTAAGCCTCCTAACTTGTCTTACCGAGACGCAAAATACTCTGCTGCATACTGCGAGCCCGGCTCATGACATCCACACTGGTTTCAAAACTGCGGGATGCCGCCATCATGTCCGCCATCTCTTCCACGGCATTCACGGTAGAATGAAACACATACCCGTCTTTATTGGCCTTCGGATGATTTGGCTCATAGCGGCGACGCAGCGGTTCGTCACTGTCAATGACATCTTCAATTTTCACCTTGGCACCAGCCGCCGGGCTGTTGAGATCAATCATTACGGTCGAGAATACCGGCCGCTTGGCGCGGTAACCGCCCTGCTCAGAACCCGATACCACATCGGCGTTGGCCAGGTTGCTGGCCACCGTATTCAGGCGTACTGTCTGTGCCGTCATTGCGGAGCCGGCAATGTCATAAATCGTAGAAAAAGCCATAGTTGTTACTGTCCGTTAATGGCTTTTTTCAAGCCGCTGAGTTTCATGTTCAAAAAAGTCGTGCTGGTCTGAAAAGCCATTGCGTTGGCGGCAAACTGTGCCTGCTCAACCCCCAGCTCGACCGTATTACCATCCCGTGCCGGCTGCTGCGGAGCACGATAAAGCAACTCATAATCTTGCGGCCGGCGACGAGCGAGATGTTTCGCCCTGGCCTCGTTGGCAACCTGGCTCATCGCGTCTTCGAAACTGATATCCCGCGCCTTATAGTTCGGGGTATCAACGTTGGCCAAATTACTGGCCAATACCTTTGCGCGTTGTGTTCGAAACGCCAATGTATTAGGGTGTACCCCCAGTGCTTGTTCAAAGTTAATTGCCATTATCTGCCGCCATTAATTGTCGCAATCGTGCCTCGAGGCACACCATAAAGATGGTCAAACCAGAACGGCAACAAGCACGAAACATGCCAATAGTTATATATCAATATATTCAGGTATTTACGGTTGTATCAGCGTGCATCTTAAGCAAATGCGGAAGTACCGCTTCCGAGCGGAAACGGTGTTAATCGCCTGTCTGCTCGGCAGTGTCGTCCCGGCGAGCAGCCAGGCAAAAAATGTATCCCCCTCCTCACCAGAGCCTGTCTCGGTGCAAAAGGAGATCACCTGCTACCTGGACAAGCAAGTCCGGCGCTACGCCGCCAGCATCGGCAGCGATGACTATCAGATCAGCCTGCAGCCACCTGCAAAATTACCGCCTTGCAACCAACCATTGCGACAAACCCTGAGCGAGCCGACAAAACCTCTCGGCCGGTTATCTGTCACCCTCGAATGCCACCAGCCCAACTACTGGAAAGCCAGGGTCCGGGCCGAAGTGGCTATTTTTCTTCCGCTGGTAGTTGCCAAACAGCCTCTCAGTCGACGACAAACCATCACCCGTGCAGATCTCAGTCTCAAACGCAGTGATCTGGCCCATATGCGCTATGGCTATTTCAGCCGCATCGATGCCGTCGCCGGACTGACTAGCCGACGTAAAATTCCGGCAGGCAAGGTGATCAGCCCGCGAATGGTCGAAGCCCCCGAGCTGGTCAAGCGCAATGAGGAAGTGATTATCGAAGCCCGGATGGGCGGGATGACGGCAAAAATGAAAGGCATGGCACTCGAGTCAGGCGCTGAGGGAGAATCTATCCGGGTTCGGAACCTGTCATCAGGCAAAGAAATTTATGCCACCGTGATCGGGCGACAAAGGGTACAGACCACCTTTTAATGGTATTATTAACAGCCGAAATAAAATTATTTAAGCATTCCGCCGATTGGTCGCTTTAGATCAATAACCGCACATCTGTTTTTTTGTGAAGACTATGATTGGAAAAATATCTCACTCGCAGCCCGTCGTTCTACCCGCAGAGGCTGCCAGTAAAACTGCCGGGGCAAAAACAGCGCCTGTCGCACAAGTCGAACTCAGCCATGAGATGAAGTCACTGCAATCTGCCAAGCAGGCGATGGAGACCACCAGCGATGTCGATATGGACAAAGTGGCGCAAATGAAAGCGATGCTGAATGCCGGCAAGGTTTCGGTCAACCTGGATTCGCTGGCCGGCAGTATGGTCGACTTTTACCAAGGGCAAGACTGATGGCCTCCCAAGCCGAACTGATCAAGGCCCTGCTCAGCGAACTGGCCCTGGATGTAAAGAGCTACCAACAGCTGGAACGACAACTTCAGCAACAGGAAACATTACTGGTCAACCGTGACAGCCAGGCATTGCTGACGCATAACGCCGAGCTACAGCAACTGATGCAGCAACTCGGTGAGCGTGCACAGCGCCGCTGCGAATATCTCGAGTCGTTGGGTGTCAGCGCCGATGATACCGGCATGAAGCGTCTGCTTTCAGCCCTGCCTGCCCAGTACCGCCAGCAAGGCAGTGCCCTGTGGCAACAACTCTATGAACTGACATTGCAGTGCCAGGCCCGCAACAACAGCAACGGCCGCCTGTTAGCCCAGCAAAAGCAAATGATTGATAAACTGTTGAAGCCGGAACAACAGTATTGCTACAGCCCCGGCTGCTGATTCTTCGGCAGCTGAGCGTATTGACTAGCGACGGTGGAAAAAGCGGTTCATCGACAGCTCGTCCATCACTTTTTGCTCCTGCCGCTCCTGCTTGCGCTGGATCTGGGCCAGCCGCTTATCAATGATCTTATCGCCCATCTTGACCTGACAATGCTGCTCGACCAAACGGCTATTCATACTGCGCAGTTCCACCTGCGACAGCGCCAGCTCCTGACGCTGCAGGTTAGTTAGATTATCCAACTGATGACGAAAACGACCAATGCCCTTGAGCATCAGAGCCGAGGCCTCGCTGCCGCTGGCCACTGCATACTGTCCGGACAAACTCTCCAGTAACTCCAGTCGCTGCTGGTGAGCCTGTGCCTGCTGGTTAAGCGCGGCATACTGTTGCTGCAGCTCATCAAATTTCTTCTGCTGCTGATCCCGCCAGCCCTGGACCACCTTCACTCGCTTGTGCACGCTTTACTGTCCTCCCACCAGCTGCATCAACTGCTGCTGACTGTCGGCAAGGGGGACCTGCTCCTGCATCCCCTGCTGAAGAAAACCACAAATTTCCGGGTAATAATGCACAGCCATGTCCAGATTCTGGTCTTGTCCCGGCTGATAGCCGCCGAGGGAGATCAAATCCTGTACCTGACGGTAACGGGCATAAAGCTGCTTCACCTTCTGGGCTTTTTTCAGCTGCTCCGGTGCCACTACCTGAGGCATGGCACGGCTGATTGACTGCTCGATATCAATCGCCGGGTAATGTCCCTGCTCGGCCAGTTCACGGTTAAGAACAATATGGCCATCGAGAATGGCACGCGCGGCATCCGCAATCGGATCCTGCTGATCATCCCCTTCCGACAACACGGTGTAGAAAGCCGTGATCGACCCGTGCTCCGTCGCACCGTTACCGGCACGCTCGACCAGCTGCGGCAGCAGGCTAAATACCGACGGCGGATAGCCCTTGGTCGCCGGAGGCTCGCCCACAGCCAGCGCGATTTCACGCTGCGCTTGAGCATAACGGGTTAGCGAGTCCATCAGTAACAGGACATCATGGCCCTGATCGCGAAAAAACTCAGCAATACGGTGACACAGCATCGAGGCCCGCAAACGCATCAGCGGCGGATCATCCGCCGGCGAGGCGATCACCACCGCATTCTTCATGCCTTCGGGGCCCAACGAGTGCTCGATAAACTCACGCACCTCACGGCCACGTTCGCCAATCAGTCCCACCACGGTAATTTCCGCGGTGGTATTGCGGGTCATCATCCCAAGCAGCACACTCTTACCGACACCACTACCGGCAAACAGGCCCATCCGCTGTCCCTTGCCCACACTCAACATGCCGTTAATGACCCTGACGCCGACATCCAGCTGGGTAGAAATCGGCAGGCGCTGCAACGGGTTGATGGTGTCGCCGTGAAGGTTAATTCGTTGCTCGGCTGTAATAGCGCCGCGGCTATCCAACGGCTCACCGAGTCCGTTAAGTACCCGACCCAGCATGCTATAGCCAACATTGATTTTGCTATCGCCCTGTAGCGGTAGTACCCGGCTGCCAGGACGCAATCCGGTTGTATGACGGATCGGCATCAGTACCGATGCGTTGCGGTCAAAGCCGACCACCTCGGCCTCGACCAGAGTGCCGAGATCGGTTTCTATCATACAGCGCTGGCCGGTACTCAGGCGGCAGCCTACCGCTTCCAGCGTCAACCCGGCCATACGGGTCAGCCGCCCATAGGTACGGGCCACCGGGACGTCAGGAACCTGCTCGACCGCCGAGGATAAACGCGCATTCAGCTCCTGGAATAAATCACGCATCGGTCAGCAAACTATCCCGAATTGATTCCATGCAAGCCTCAAGGCGCTCTTCGCTATCGGCGAACGATTCCGAATCACTGGTCACAATACGGCAGCTTCCGATTGCCAGCGAGTCATCCGGCTTGAGGTTCCAGCCGCTGACCTGCTCAGGCACCAGTTCCAGCAACCGCTGGCAGTCCTGCGGATTGAGATAGGTGACCAGCTCCGGTTTCTGCTCGGGCATCTGTGCCAGGGTCTCCTCAATCAGGTTCACCATCTGGCTCGGCTTGAGTGTCAGCTCGGCACGGATCACCTGGCGGGCAACCTTTTGGACCAGATCGCAAATCATCTCGCTTTGCTGGCGCACGTGCTGGTGAAACACCTGTTGGATCTGCTGCATCAGGTGATCAACCGAGGCCACAGTACCGCCCATCTGCTGCTGCACCTGGGCAACGCCTTCGCGGATCCCCTGCTGACGGCCTTGTTCCAGCCCCTGCTGCTGACCGAACTGCTGCCCCTGGGCCAGTCCTTCCTGGTAACCCTGTTCGTGGCCCTTTTGCTGGCCGTCCTGAAATCCGTTGTTAAATTCGTCCTGGTACGAACCCGTGGGTTCATCACCGAACAAGTCCTCCTCAGGCTGAACCAGCGGCGGAAAATGATAGTTCCGATACTGCCCCGGCTGGGGGTGAAGAACGGTTACTGCCTGCTTCTTCATCATCACTCCACTACCGGTTCGCTAAAGAGCTGCAGCTCGATTTCACCCTCATCGGCCAGCTGGCGCAGAGTCGCGATCAACTGCTCGCGCGCTTCTTCCACTGCACTTAGACGAACGCGGCCCTTGCCTTCCATTGCTTCACGAAGGTACTGGGCAGCACGCTTCGGCATGGTGGCGAAAATCTTGTCCAGCAATACTTGATCGCAGCCCTTGAGCGCTGTCGCCAACAGCTCCTGATCGACTTCCTCCACCAGACGCTCCAGAGTATCTTCACTCTGGCGTACCAGAATGTCGAAGTTGTACATCTTGCTTTCCAGTGTCGCGACCAGTACCGGATCCAAGGCTTTCAAACCAGTCATCACTTTCTGGCTCTGCTCGCCTTTCAGGCGGTTAATGATTTCGCTGGCTTTCTCGGTGCCGTCAACCAACGTACTGTTCTGCTGGCCGACCTGAGCCAGGAACTTCTCCAGCAGGACATGCACCTCGTCAATCATATCAGGGTGAATTTCAGTCAGGTTGGCCAGACGGTACAGCAGATCATCCAAGCCTTCGGCCGGCAGGCGCGCCAGTAGCTGGGTAGCCACCTCAGGCTCCAGGTACGCCAGAAATACCGCCTGCATCTGCGGGTGCTCACCGGAGATCAGCTCGGCCAGCTTGGCCGGCTCGAGCCACTGCAGGCGCTGCAGGTTGTGCTTGAGCGAGTCGCCGTAGATTGAATCCAGCAACGGCTGCGACAAAGACAGCCCCAGCGCCTTGTTCAGGGTTCGCTCCAGATAGCTGCGAGAAGCACCGGATATCCCCGACTCGCTCTTGAAGTCATTAAAAAAACGCTGAAAGACTTTTTCTGCCTGATCCTTTTTGACCGCCGGGATCCCGGCCATCGCAATCGAGAGCTGGCGAACCTGCTCGCGGTCAAGCTGTTTCAATACGTTCGCCGCCGCTTCTTCACCCATACTCAGCAACAGAATCGCGGCTTGTTCAATGCCAGGGTTATTCTCAGTTGTCATCTTTCGGTGTGATCCATTGTTTAACGACATGGGCAACGCGCTCGGGCTCTTTCTCGGAGAGCATCTGCAAGTAAGAAGACTGTGCTTCCAGCCCGGTTTCAGGGCTCGGCAGCTCAGGCAAGTCGCTGCTTGCCACCACAGAGCTGAGTCCGGCTCCTGCATTGTCAGCCGATACCGTCATGGCCGATGCGACAGCTTCCGGCTCAGTGCCAAGCGCCTCGACAGACGCTACCGGCGTAGCTGCAGCCGGCGCTTCATTGACTGGTGAAAGTGCCTGCTCCGGCACCATGACGTCCGTCGATTTCGTCCCGCCAGCCAGCTGGCGGATCGCAGGGCGAACCACCACCAGCAGGATCACCAGGGCAACCACTGCCGACAGGATATAGCGGAGGTAATCCAGCCACACCAGCTGGGTCCACCAGGCCGGTTCGTCACCCAGCAAATTAGCTTCAGCTTGGGTAAACGGATAAACAAGAACGGTAAATTTGTCACCGCGTGCCTCGTCGATCCCGATGGAATCTGCCAGCATCTGTTTGATGTCGGTCAGCTGCTGGGCACTGAAGGTATCAGGCTGACCATTAAGCAACACAGAAACACTCAGGCGCTTGAGCTGTCCCTGCTGATAGAGGGTATGCTTCAGGGTGCGATCCAATGCGTAATCGCGCGAAGACTCGCTGCGTTCATTGCCCGCTTTGTTCTCTCCCTCTTCCTCGCCTTCTTCCGGCGGGCGGTTGCTCAGGGCGCCGGGCACCCCTTCGGCCGGCTTGGACAGGCGTCGGTCATAGGTACTAAATTCATTACGTACCGTTCCCTCAGGCGAATAGCTTTCTTCGGTCGCCTCAGTACGGTCGAAGTTGATGTCTGCAGCTACCTCGACCTGGAAGTTATTCATTCCTACCAACGGACGAAGCATGCGCGAGGCGCGCTCAATGTGGCTGCGCTCGAGCTGCTGGACATACTCCAGGTAGCGGCTACTGCTTCTGCCGTGCTGATCACGATCGCCGATCGCCGCCGACAGCAGGTTGCCTTGCTGGTCAATCACATTGACGCGATCTGCAGTCAGATCCGGTACACTGCCTGCCACCAGATTGACAATCGCGGTCACCTGCTCGGCACCCAGATTCTGACCGGGGCGCAGTGACAACACGACAGAGGCCGATGACTGCTCCTTCTCACGGCGGACAAACAAGGTTTGCTTAGGAATGGCCAAATGCACCCGTACGTTACTCACGGCTTCCAGCGTCATGATGCTACGGGCCAGCTCCCCTTCCAGGCCGTGTCGGTAGCGGGCATTCTCGATGAACTGGCTGGTCCCCAGGCTGGAGTCCTGCGACAGGATCTCAAGCCCGGTCGGCAGCTGCGCCTCGACACCCGCCGCCGCCAGGGCCAGGCGAGCCTTGCCCAAGCTATTGCGCTCTACCATGACATTGCCTTGCTGGGGCTCGATATAAAAGTCCATCCCGCTCTGCTCAAGCACCGACAGCACCTGCGTGCGATCGAACTGTTCACTCTCGCCATATAACGGACGGTACTGACTGCCACCCTGCCAGAGGCCAATCACCACCACCACGGTAACCAACGCGGCAATCACCCCAAGCAATGCGACAAGACGGGCACCGGATAAAACCCGGCCCATACTAGAAGGGCCGGCCATATTGGCCAGCCTCTGTTTAATTAATTCACTCACTTAGTTTTTCCCATCACACAGGCATCTTCATGACATCGTCATAGGCGGTCAGGAGCTTGTTACGCACTTGCACCAGAGCGGCGAACGACAGGCTAGCCTTCTGGCTTGCCACCATCGCCCCGACCAGATCGTCACTCTTGCCGGTATCCACTGCCGTCATCAGCGCCGAGGCCTCTTTGCCTTGCTGATCAACATTGTTGAGGGTCTGGGAGATCACCTCGGTAAAACTAACCGAGTTCACTTGGTTAGCCGTTAATGGGTTAGGTGCAATCTGAGTAGTCTCCAGCACATTCATCTGTGCTCGAACCTCACTCATCTGGCTCAATGGCAATTCCATGCTCATTACTTTGTCTTGCATGTCAGGCTCTCGTGTAGAGTCGGTTAGGAATAGTTAGTATTGGCGACAGTAAAATCTGAATTTTGCCCGGTTAGGATCTGGTCGATATCCAGTCCCTGCTCGCGCATCGTCTGAATCTTGTACCGCAGGGCACGGGTCGAGACACCCAGCTCTTCGGCCGTTTTGCTCCGGTGGCCGTTAAAGCGGCGCAGCGTTTCGATAATGGTGTCGAACTCGGCCAGCTTGCGGCTTTTCTGCAAGCTCGGCTTCGACAGCCTCTCGCTTGGCTTGCGCGGGCTGACCAAGGCTGAACATGTCTCTGGCGAAGGCGATAACGCCGACTCTTTGTTTGCCAGCTGAGTAGGCAGCATTAAGTCTTCAGCCCGGATCAGGCAGCCCCGGCTCATCACCAGCGCCCGCTGAATCACGTTTTCAAGTTCGCGGACATTGCCTGGCCAATCATAGTGGCGCAGGGCATCCTGGGCTTCAGGGGTAAATTCAATGGTCGTCTGGGCATTCGGCATATAACGCATCATCAGATAGCTAGCCAGTGGCACGATGTCATCCTTACGCTCTTTCAGCGTGGCGCAGTGCAAAGGAAACACATTCAGCCGATAGTAGAGATCGGCACGGAAACGTCCCTCGGCAACAGCTTGTTCAAGATCACGATTGGTGGCTGCCAGTACCCGGATATCGAGCTTAATCTTCTGGTGGCTTCCCAGGCGCTCGACTTCGCGCTCCTGCAACACCCGCAGCAGCTTGGTCTGCAGCGTCAACGGCAACTCGCCGATTTCATCCAGCAGCAGGGTACCGCCATTGGCCACCTCCAGCTTGCCGGGCTGGGCTGACGTCGCACCGGTAAACGCCCCCTTGGTATGACCAAACAAAATGGATTCGATCATCGTCTCCGGGATCGCGGCGCAGTTGATTGCCACAAACGGGCCTGCCGAACGGGGAGAGGATTCATGGATAAAACGCGCCAATACCTCTTTGCCGGTCCCACTCTCGCCGTTGATCAGCACGGAGGCATCTGTCTGCGCCACCCGCTGGGCCAGCTGGAACATCTGCTTGCTCTGGTGTGACTCGGCCACAATCGGTAGCTTCTTCTGCTGTGGCTGAACCAGGCGCTGGACAAGCTGTCCAAGATGCATGTGTCCAAACGGGATCAACAAGTAGTCTGTCGCGCCCTGCTGCAGGGCACGTGTAACCTGTGCGGCATGCTGCAGCTCCGAGAGCACCACGATAGCCCCCTGGTATCGCGGCTGAACCAGCTTCATCAGGTCGGCCGCCTCGGTGCCGTCCACCAGGCAGGTCGGTAGCAGCAGCAGGTCCCATTGCTGTAGCGACAATAGGTGCAGGCAGTCAGCCATGCTGGAGGTCTGGGTCAACTGATACCCAACAGCCTCCCCCTCTACCAGTACCTGTTCCTGGACAGGGTGGTAAGGGTGGAACATCAAAACTTGCCAGTTCTTTTTCATGATCGGCCTACCACTGATTTCTTAATTAAACGGACGCTTACCCGGCGATTCTTTTGCCGCCCTGCCGCCTCGGCGTTATCCTCGACAGGATAACGGTCACCGTGGGAGCGGATTTGAAGCATAGAGCGAGGGATACCATACTCAATGAGCAGAGAAGCCACCTCTTCTGCTCGCTCTCTGGACATGCGCAACTTCACGCCTGTACGGCCCTGGCTATCTGAGTAGCCATCAACCAGAATCTTGCTAATCGACTGCGTCGCACTGACAAACTCAGCGATCCCCATCAGTGTCCGATGACTGTTTTTTGACACATCCGATGAGCCTGAATCGAAATAAAAGACATTATTCCTTATCTGCTGATAGTTGACGGGTATTAAGCTGTTGCGACAGGCCACAAACGCTTCGGCAGGGGCCTCAAAATTAATATTGGATAAAACAATCTCGTCATTTAATTGACGACCAGTGTTAATAATCACTTTTATCCAAGAGCCACTTTTCAGACGTTCAAAAATCGCATCGGCTTTATTAACAATAATTTCACCTGTAGCATTAGAGTTATTAGCATCCCCGAGAGAATCAATAAACTTGGCATTTTTTGATTTCCAGACCGGAGAGATCTCATACACAGAGTGCAGTACTGTTAGGTTTGTTATCTCATTAGACTTAAGCTCAAGGCGCAATTCTTCTCCAGCTTCAGCTATTAACTTAGCTATTCCAAAGCCTTTTATTTCATGCTCAATTGAGCACAAAGTATTATCACCTGAGAAAGCCCATCGGCTATTGTCCAATGCAGATACTTTTACATTTTCCTGGCTATAAACCGAGAAGGATGCCAATAGTAACAATAGAATAAAACTGCTTTGTCTAACCATCAAAGAGCCTAGAAATAACATATCCGCGGTAAATATATGACAACACAAACAGGTGAAAACCTCCTCATTCAAGAGGAATTTCATCACCTTAAAGGCAAAATCGAACACCCAATCAAGCACTAAACCACTTACACTTAATGCAACAAAATGCTGCTAAGTGGTGAATGGCGCGTATGAAATAACGCAAAGGCAGAAAGACACCATCGAAAGCACCTGGGGATGGATAAAATCGCAAAATCCAAATGCAATAGATTGATAATCACTTTAACACTTAAGAGCAATTACTTTAATATATTTTTTGTGTGAATAAGAAAACATTAAGAATAATATGTCAACTGTCAATATAATGAATACAAAAAAAATATGGCGATGTTTTTTTGACATAGCTGGTAACTGTTATATTCGTTTGACAAACCTATTGCTCAAACGGTAGTCTCCCGCGATTGAAATTGACATGCTAATTAACATTGTAGTCAATAATAGAACAGGTAAATACAGATTATTGATTAAAAACAACACGATTGAGAGCTAAAAAAAACAAGATCAAAAATATGCTTTCAATTGGTGCTTAAATTATATACAGCAAGGGTGATATTTACCCTTTTGTTAATAAGCTTTAATAATCGAGCATAAGTATTAATATTTATTCTTGTGACCCTGATTCCAGCATTCTAATAAACAACGTTTAATTAAAGTGCGACTAAAGGTTAAATGTTGATTTGAAATAAAATCAAAGATAAAGAAACAGCGTTTATTATTTATTAAGATAAATGACAACGGTGTTTTCATATTCAAGCGACGCTTTATTTTTTTAATAAGCATATTCAACGTACTGTTACGTTTAATGAAACCCATTGGTTGCCTAAGGTTATGACGAAAAAGAGCAAAATAATCTCAGAACTTGACCAGGTTGAAGTTCGTGCTTTTGATCTCGCAAGCCCTGAACACCGCATAGGTGCCTTGCAAGCCATTATTGATAATGTCTGCAAACAGTTCGAACGTTCGGCTCGCCAGTCATTCCATCACCTGTTGCGCCACCCGGTTGAATTTCGCTTTGAGCAGCAAGATACGCTGAAACTGCAGGATTACCTACAGCAACTACAGAAACCCAGCCTGTATCGCGAGTTCACCGTGAGCCCGCACGATTTGCACGGTGCCGTCTCTATCGACGGGGATCTGCTGTTTTTTATGGTCGATCTGTTTTTTGGCGGTAGCGGCAACAATGTCAGACGCCACAGTGACATGAGTGATACCGAGTTACGCCTGGTTGAACGTTTTTTCAACCTGGCACTGGAACAGTTTGCCAACGGCTGGCACAGCATTACCAGCTGGAACAGCCAGCTGACCGAAAAAAACACCCTGCGTCTCGGCAACCCAATTCAAAATAACCAGCTCTACCAGGTGTGCCGATTTACCATCGATGTCTGCGGCCATCAGGGCTGGTTTGACATTGCCTTGCCTTTTGCCGGTCTGGATTTTCTCCGGGAGCAGCAGTGCAAGCCGACAGATGTGGAAACTGATCCCGAACTCCAGGCCCGCATTCAGGCCAAGCTGTGCCAAGCACCGATGCGTCTGATGACCACCCTGTGCGAGCGTCGCCTGTCTCTGGGTGATGTTATGGATCTGAAACAGGGCGATGTTATCCCTGTCGAGCTCCCGGGCGAGGTGACGGTCCGAGCAGGCAAAACGCCGCTATTTACCGCCCGAATTGCAGAAAACAACGCCAGTCTTGTACTTCAAGTTCAAGATGTTATTAAACAGTAACAGGAACGACCATGTCTGAACAAACCAATGACCTGAATATTGACCTTGATGAACTGGACTTGGGTAGCCTGGGCCAGGATCCGATACCCGGCACAGCATCAGCTGCCAAGGATATGTCGTTTATCCGCAATATCCCGGTCAACCTGACGCTTGAAGTCGCCAGTACCGAACTGATGGTTGGCGATTTGATGAATGTTTCACTCGGCACCGTCATCGAGCTGGACAAGCTCAGCGGCGAGGCCATGGATGTCAAAGTCAACGGCACCTTACTCGGCCACGCAGAAGTGGTGATCGTCAACAACAAATATGGCCTGCGTCTGGTCAATGTTGTCGACGACAACGACATGTTAAAAGGGCTAACCAAATAATGCGTAAGTTCGGGCTACTGCTGGCGCTCCTGCTGCTTAGCTTTCCGTCGCTGGCACAGGATCTGTCGCTGCTGACTATCAACGGCCCGGACGGCCCGGAAGAATACAGCGTCAAGCTGCAAATATTCCTGTTAATGACGGCACTGGCCTTTCTGCCGGCCATGCTGTTGATGGTGACCAGCTTTACCCGGATCATCATCGTATTGGGCATTTTGCGCCAGGCAATGGGCTTGCAACAAAGCCCGCCGAACCGGGTTCTGGTCGGTATCGCCCTGACACTGTCTCTGTTTATCATGCGCCCGGTGCTCTATGACATCTACGACAATGCCGTAGTTCCCTACCAGAGCGGCGAGCTGACCATGGTCGATGCCTTCCACACCGCAGAAAAGCCCCTGCGTCAGTTTATGTTGCAGCAGACCCGCGAGACCGATCTCGAGCAGATTTTGCGCATTGCCAATGAACCGACACCGCAGAATATGGACGAGCTGGATTTCCTGATTGTGATGCCCGCCTTCATTCTCAGTGAGCTGAAGACGGCCTTCCAAATCGGATTCATGCTGTTCATTCCGTTTCTTATCATCGATATTGTGGTGGCCAGCGTACTGATGGCGATGGGGATGATGATGCTGTCGCCGCTCATTATTTCGCTGCCGTTCAAATTGATGGTATTCGTTATGGTCGACGGCTGGTCGATGACCGTCGGCACACTCAGTGCGAGCTTTGGATAGATATGGGTACTGAATTTATCGCCTCGTTTTTTGGTGAAGCGCTGCTGATCATCGTCAGTATGGTCTGTGTCATGATTGTCCCCAGTTTGCTGGTCGGGCTGGTCGTGAGTATCTTTCAGGCCGCGACCCAGATTAACGAACAGACACTGAGCTTTTTGCCTCGCCTGCTGATGACGTTTGCCATGCTGGGCTTTGCCGGCCCTTGGCTGCTGCGGACCCTGGGGGACTTGTTCAATCGCCTGTTCCTCGATATTCCGCACCTGATCGGCTAACCCATGCTTGATATCTCAGCAGCCCAACTGACCGCCTGGCTAGGACAGATCTGGTGGCCTTTTTTTCGCCTCAGCGCCGCGATGCTGGTGATGCCGATTTTTGGCGGCACGGCAATCCCGACCCAAATCCGGATCGGGCTGGCGCTGATGCTCAGTATGCTGGCGGCACCGCTGATGCCGTCGATGCCCAGCATCGACCCCTTCTCGCTCGATGCCCTGCTGTTCGGTGCCCAGCAAATGGTGATCGGCGGCATCATGGGATTGATGCTCGAGCTGCTGTTTGCAGTATTCACCACCATGGGGCAAATCCTGTCGATGCAAATGGGCCTCGGTATGGCCATGAGCAACGATCCGGTAAACGGCGTCAGTATTCCGACCCTTGGTAAGTACTACCAGTTTTACACCCTGCTGCTATTTCTCGCCCTCGATGGCCATTTGGTCGCCCTTGATGTAGTGGTGCAAAGCTTTGACGTCTGGCCGGTGGGCGAGATGCCGAGCCAGGATGCGCTGTATAGCGTGATCATGCGCCTGGGCTGGATGATTGCCGCGGCCTTCTTGCTGGCACTGCCCGCGGTATGCGCGATGCTACTGGTGAACGGTGCCTTCGGCATGATGAACCGCGCCGCGCCGCAGCTCAACGTTTTTGCACTGGGTTTCCCGATGACCATGCTGCTCGGCATGATGTGCCTGCTTATCACCACGTCCGGTATTCCGGAGAACTTTACCCGTCTTTGCAGCGAAACACTGCAGATGATGGCTGATCTGGAGGCGAGTCGCTAATGAGTGACAACAGCAGCCAGGACAAAACGGAACAGCCCAGTGAACAGAAACTGCGAAAAGCCAGGGAGGAAGGTAACCTTCCGCGTTCGAAAGAGCTGGTCACCGCACTGATGACGCTCGGAGCCGCCCTGCTGCTCAATGCCTTCTCGGGCGCACTGGCTGAAATGTTTCA
Organism: Photobacterium kasasachensis; assembly: GCF_050336885.1. Lineage (NCBI taxonomy): Bacteria > Pseudomonadati > Pseudomonadota > Gammaproteobacteria > Vibrionales > Vibrionaceae > Photobacterium > Photobacterium kasasachensis. The sequence continues at coordinate 55,585 of NZ_JAKJSH010000019.1, read as the reverse complement.
GGTGATCACCACCCTGAATATGAAGCTGCCGAAAAGTGCCGCCTTCGAGCCCGAGTACATGCTCAAGCATCTCGGTATCAGCCTCAAATCCATGCTGCTGGCCGTCGCGCCGATGCTCGGGCTACTGGTGCTTATCACCATACTTGCCAATATCGTTCGAGGTGGCTGGAACGTCTCGGGCAAGGCTGCCCAGCCGAAGCTTTCCAAGCTGAATCCGTTATCGGGAATCAAGCGGATGTTTTCGACCAAGTCGCTGGCCGAACTGATCAAAAGTATTCTTAAAGTCACCTTGATCAGTGCCACCCTGTACCTGATGCTGAGCAACAACCTGACCCAGATAGCCATGCTCCAGCGCCTGCCACTCACCGAAGCAATTCTGCAAACCGTCGACTTACTGTGGCAGGGCCTGTTCAGCTTTGGCCTCGCCCTGTTGCTGATTGCCGTTCTAGAAATGCCGTATGCTGGCTGGGAGTATACCAAACAGCTCAAGATGACCAAGCAAGAGGTCAAGGAAGAACACAAGAACAGCGAGGGTAAACCTGAGGTCAAGGCGAAAATCCGCCAGCTGCAGCGCCAGATGTCCCAGCGCCAGATGATGAAAACCGTCCCGCAGGCCGACGTGGTGATCACCAACCCGACCCACTACGCCATTGCCCTGAAATACGATCTGGACAAGGCAGGTGCTCCCTTTGTCCTCGCCAAAGGGGTTGATCAGCTAGCCCTGCAGATGCAGCAGATCGCGCGCCAACACGAACGCCCGATTGTCGAAATACCGGCCCTCACACGAGCCGTTTATTACTCCACCAACGAATGGCAGGAAATCCCTGCCCCGTTGTACGTTGCCGTTGCCCATGTGCTGACCTTTGTGTTCCAGATGGAGCAATACAAACAGGGACGCCAGTCCCATAAACCTGAATTCCCACAAGTCTCAATTCCCAAGGAATTGCGTCGCTAACCGGATCTGAGCTGAAATGAAACAAAAACTCACCCCGTTAATACAGCTACTAGCCAAAGGGCAACTGGGGATCCCGCTGCTCCTGATGACGATACTGGCGATGGTGATCCTGCCTATCCCGCCGTTCGTGCTGGATATGCTGTTTACCTTCAACATCGTTCTGGCCCTGCTGGTAATGCTGGTCAGTGTCTATAGCAAACGGCCGCTTGATTTCTCGGTATTCCCGAGCATCCTGCTGGTAGCAACCCTGCTCCGCCTGATGCTGAATGTCGCCTCGACCCGGGTGGTGCTGCTCAACGGCCATGAAGGGGGCGAATCGGCCGGTAAGGTCATTCAGGCATTTGGTGATGTAGTGATCGGCGGCAACTACGTCGTCGGTATGGTGGTGTTCGTGATCCTGATGATCATTAACTTCGTGGTTGTCACCAAAGGTGGCGAGCGTATCTCGGAAGTAAGTGCCCGCTTTACCCTTGATGCCATGCCGGGTAAGCAGATGGCCATCGATGCCGACCTGAATGCCGGTATTATCGATCACAACCAGGCCAAACGCCGCCGTGAGGACGTCGCCCAGGAAGCCGACTTCTACGGTTCGATGGACGGTGCCTCAAAATTTGTCCGCGGTGATGCGATTGCCGGGATGCTGATCCTGTTTATCAACATCATCGGCGGGATCAGCATCGGGGTATTCCAGTACGGCCTGTCGTTTTCCGAAGCCTTTGAAACCTATGCCCTGCTGACTATCGGTGATGGTCTGGTTGCCCAGATCCCGTCACTGCTACTGGCGACGGCCGCAGCGATTATTGTGACCCGAGTTGCCGACAGCAACGACCTGTCAAAGCAAATCGGCAAACAGATGCTGGCGTCACCAGTCATTATGTTTGTCGTGTCCGGCATTATGCTGATACTTGGCCTGATCCCGGGTATGCCGCATCTGGCCTTCCTGTGTTTTGCCGCCGTGATCGGCCTTGCCGGCTGGCGGATGCGCAATATTGACACGACAGAAGTCGATGACGAGGACCTGGCCCGGGCCGAGGAGATTGTCGAACAGCATGACCAGCCAGAGAACAAGGAGCTGGCTGCCGGTGATATTCCTCTGGTTCATGCACTGAGCCTGAATGTCGGTTTCCGGCTGGTCAACCTGATCGACCGCCGCCAGGGTGCCGAGCTGCTCAGCCGGCTGATAGGGATCCGCAAGACCCTGACCGAACAGCGCGGGTTTGTGATCCCGCAGATCCATGTCAAAGATGATCTGGCGCTCGAGGCCAGCCAATACAAGATTGCCGTCCGGGGCGCGACTATCGTTGAGGCCGAGCTTGAGGCCGATCGTCTGCTGGCGATTAATCCGGGGCAGGTTTACGGTAATGTCGACGGCATCATCACCAAAGATCCGGCCTATGGCATGGAAGCGCTGTGGATTATGCCGACCGAAAAAGACAAGGCCGTCAATCTCGGCTATACCGTTGTCGACCACGCCACCATCATCTCGACCCATGTCAGCAAGGTGATCAACGACCATATCGACGATATCCTGAGCCCGGAAGAAGTCTCGGGAGTCATAGAACGGCTGGCCAGCCTGAACAGCAAGCTGGCTGATGACTTGCAGCAGAAACTCAACCCGCAGCAGCTACTACGGGTGTTTCGCCAGCTGACAATCGACGGCGTATCGCTGGCCGATATCGTGACGATTGCCAATTCGCTGGTCGAATCGGCAGAACTGTCGCAGGACCCGATCCTACTGGCTGCCGATGTCCGCTGCGTCTTGCGCCGGGTGGTTCTCGGCAGCCTGATCGGCATGCGCGCCGATGTCCCGGCAGTCACCCTGTCCGGCGAGCTGGAAAACATCCTGCTGGGCGCGCTCAGTCAAGCGCAGTCAGGCGGACACGTTCAGCTTGACGGCTTTGCCCTGGAGCCGACTGTCATCGAAAAGCTCCAACGCAGCCTGCCTGAAGTCCTGGACAATATGCGACTTCACGGCCACAGCCCAATCCTGCTGGTCCTGCCGCAACTACGTCCGCTGCTTGCACGCTATGCCCGGGTATGCGCCCGTGGCCTGCATGTATTGTCTTTCAATGAAATTCCGGATGACAAGAACGTGTCGGTGGTTGGCAATATGGGCTAGCCCATTTGCCCCGGTCGATAGCTCGTTATTCAGAAACAAGAAACACGCCAGCACCTGCTGGCGTGCTCCCTTCAAATCCCCATTAACCTAACTCCCGTACATGTTGGTTTAATAACGCCCTCAGCTTCAGCGGTTTCACCGGCTTGCTAATAAAACTGAAACCATGACCACGGATCACCTGCTGGGTTTCTGCCGTCCGGTCGGCACTGATAACCGCGCCTCGGAACGTTTTGCCCAGTCGCAGGCTGCACTGCTGCAGCACCTGCAAGCCTGTTTGCTCGTTGGCCAGGTGATAGTCGCTCAGTACGAAGTCTGGCTGCCAGTCATCATCAATCTGCTGCATGGCACCCGCCACGGTCTCGGCCAGTCGGACATCGCATCCCCAGCGGGCCAGCAAGGTTTCCATCCCCAGCAGAATGTCCGGCTCATTGTCGACACAAAGCACTTTGATACCCGCCAGCGGTGCGGTTTTCTCCTCGACAGGAATCGCCTTTTCCACCCGGCGGGCAAGCTCGCCACGGCGGACATCGAGCCCGAAGACCGTTCCCTGGCCGGGCCAGGATCGCAATGACAGCTGATGATCCAGAACCCGGCTGATCCCGCGTGCAATCGCCAGACCGAGGCCAAGGCCATGATCGACTCCGCTTCGCTCAATACGGGTAAATTCATCAAAAATATGGGCCTGCTTCTCTTTCGGGATCCCCGGACCGTTGTCCCAGACCTCGATCGTCAATTGCCCTTGCTTCCTTCGCGCCCCCAGCACCACCTTGCCGTTCGGATTATAGCGAAAGGCATTGGTCAGAAAGTTCTGCAACGCCCGGCGCAGCAACTTAGGATCGGAAACAATCACCGCATTGCTGTTGACCACCTCAAAGCGGATCCCCTGCTGCTGCGCCAAGGCGCCAAACTCTGCACTGAGTGTACTGAACACATCACTAACCAGAAACGGATGCACATTGACCTGCAGCTTGCCCGCTTCCAGACGGGAGACATCCAGCAGATCACCAATTAAGTCCTCCGCCGCTCCCAGCGCACTCTCGATATGGTGGGCAAGCTTGGTGGTTTCCTCTTCTTTGGCCACTTCTGTCAGAGACGACGAAAACAACCGCGCGGCATTCAGCGGTTGCATAAGGTCGTGGCTGACCGCGGCCAGAAAGCGCCCTTTCGAGTGGGCCTGCTGTTCAGCCTGCTGCGTGGCAGAAACCAACTGGCGGTTCAGCTGCTCCAGCTCCTGGGTACGCAGCCTCACCCGTTCTTCAAGGTTTTCGTTGGCCTCTTTCAACGCCAGCTCCGCTTGCCGGAACGCGGTGATATCGGTAAAGCTCATCACAAACCCGCCACCGGGCATCGGATTGCCCTGTACCTCGATAACCTGGCCATCCGGCCTGATCCGTGATGAGGTATGGGCAGTGCCCCGCTTGAGGTGTTCGACACGCTTGGCGACATGCGCCTCCGGATCGCCGGGGCCACACAGCCCCAGCTGGGCGTTGTGGCGAATCACATCCGCAATGGGACGACCGACTTGGATCAACCCCGGCGGAAAAGTAAACATTTCCAGATAGCGCTGGTTCCAGGCCACCAGCCTTAGCTGCTTGTCCACCACCGTTATTCCCTGGCTGATGTGCTCAATCGCTCCCTGCAGCAAACCACGGCTGAAATCAAACAGCTCGGAGGCTTCATCAACAATGGTTGCCACCTCTTCCAGCTGCATATTGCGCCCCTGAAGGGCAGAGGTCAGAACCAGACGCGCCGAGGAGGCCCCGAACACCCCGGCCAGCACCCGCTCGGTATGGCGGATCAGCGGTGCCGTTGCCTGCTGCTGGGGCAGCAAATCAGCCTGGTGCTGATCGGCGAACTGCCTGAAGGCAAGTCGCACCCGCTTGCGCCCGACAAAGCGGGCAGCCAGCATCTCAAGCTCGGCCACGGTTACCCGGGCCTGGTACAGGCTGCCATTATCCGACTCAGGCAACGGCGCGCCGACAAAAGTGGCTGCCTGCATTCGCTCGGTCAGCGATGTCCGGGTCAGCATCGATACCGAAAAATACAAAGAAATGTTCACAACAACACTGAGCAACATGCCCCAGTCAACGGCCGATAGCTGGTGCAGTACCGGCCATTGCGGCGGAGTAAGCAACCACAGCAGTAAGTTGGTTTCGGCATCACCGGCCAGCATATTGGTCTGGCCCATCATGGTGATCACCCATACCGCCGAGCCGCCCAGCAAACCCGCATACACACCGTTACGGTTGCCCTCACGCCAGTAAATTCCCCCCAGCAAAGCCGGTGCAAACTGGGCAATGGCCGCAAAAGACAATAGCCCGATACCGGACAGTGACTGAATTTCATCCAGAACCTGATGGAATCCCCAGGCGGCCATGAGTAGCAGCAGGATCAATGCGCGCCGAATATTGAGCAGCATGCCGGAGAAGGCGTTGAAATTGCGGCCGGATACCCGCAGTCGCCGCAACAGCAGCGGAAGAACCAAGTCGTTGGAGACCATGATGGCCAGGGCAATGGTCGAGACGATGACCATACCTGTCGCCGCCGATGTCCCGCCCAAAAACGCCAGCAGCGCAATACTCTCTACTCCCTGCTGCAGCGGCAGGTTGATGACATAAGTATCGGCAGAAATGTGCGGCAGCAGCGACTGGCCGGCCAACGCCAGCGGCACCACAAACAGCCCCATCAGCAGCAGATAAATCGGAAAAACCCAACGGGCCATGTGCAGGTCCTGCGCCCGGCTATTCTCCACCACAATGGTATGAAACTGGCGCGGCAAACAAATTATCGCCGCCATGGTAAGGATGGTATGGATCAGCAGGCTACCGATATTCGGCGTGCTCGGCTGCAGATATTCCTGTCTTACAGCCTGCAGATCGGGCAGCTCGAACAATAACCCTACAGCAAAAACCCCCACCACCAGAAAAGCCACCAGCTTAACGATTGACTCGAACGCCACGGCCATCATCATCCCACGGTGGTGCTCGGTGGTATCGATGTGCCGGGTGCCGAACAGAACGGTAAACACCGCCAGTGCCAGCGTTACCATCCAGGCAATGTCGGCATCATCGACTCCGCTCTGCTGGCCCAGATCCGGCGCAATTTGCTCCAGCCCCATGGTAATGCCGCGAAGCTGCAAGGCGATATACGGCAAAATCCCGATCACCGCAATGATCGTCACCAGAACGGCCAGCCCCTGGGATTTTCCGTAACGGGCAGCGATAAAGTCGGCAATGGAGGTAATATGCTCGCGCTTGGCAATTAAGATCAGCCGGGCAAGAATGCGCCAGCCAAAGGTGAAAACCACAATCGGCGCAAGGTAGATAGGCAAGAATGACCAGATATCCTGGCTGGCCTGTCCGACCGTGCCATAGAAGGTCCAAGAGGTACAGTAGACCGCAATTGAAAGGCTATAAATCCATGCCCGCCAGCCTGCCAGCCATTGCGGCCTTTTATCGCCATACCAGGCGATAAAAAAGAGCAGCCCGAGATATGCCAGCGAGACCGGCACGACAATCCATCCCTGTGCCATGATACGTCCTGATTGTAAAAAAGATGTAAGCCCATGGTAACGAATTCACACCCATTGACTCAATCAAGACGATCACAGCTTTGGCCGAAACGTCCCTTTCCGGCCAAAATCAATCACTTTCGACTAGCTATTGGTCACATAACGCGACCGTGGCTGGGTTTCAATCTTCATCAGCAGTACCGGCGCCCCCATCACAGCCATCAGCCAGAACAGATCCGCGCCCCAGATCCCGTACAACCAACCGCTCAGGGCCGTCATCATAGCCATGAAGGCCCCCATCGGCAGCGCATTATACAGTGCCTGCAACGCCACCATCTGGTTGCTCTTGGCTTGCTGAATATAGCGAATCGTTGCCAGGTGGCAGGCCGCAAAAGTAACACCGTGCAGCGCCTGCGCCATCACCAAGACAGGCAGTTCGGTCATGCTGGCAGTCACTCCCCAGCGCAACAACACGCCCAATGCCGCAAGGCGGAACATGGCCGAGATACTCCAGCCGGCAAATATACGCTTGCTCAGGGCAAAGACAGCGACTTCGGCAACCACACTGAAACTCCAGAGGTATCCAATGACCGCTTCGCTGTAGCCGACTTCTTTCCAGTAAATCGCACTAAAACTGTAATAGGCCGCATGACTGCCCTGTAGCAAGGCAACCGCGCCAAGAAAACGGACAACCTGGCTATCACGCATCAGCGCCATCAAGGCAGGACGAGCCTGATCATGGCCGTCTTCCGAAACAGGCAACACTGTCGGCTGACGCATCGATAGCACCAATGCCGCCACCAGACCCGCCGCGGCTACCCAAGGGATCACATCAGGGCTATATTCCGCCGCCAGCAGGCCCACGACCGTTGAGCCGGCGATAAAGGCGATGGAGCCCCATAGCCGGGTACGACCATAGTCTAAATGGCCGTCTTTGGCATAGTGGTTAGCCAATGCATCAGACAGCGGCACGATCGGCCCGACCAGCATGTTATAGATGATTGTGACTATAGTAAGTGCCCACAAACTACCACCACAATAGATATACACGACGCAGCTTATCAAAGCAGCCAGTGCCAGCCAGCGAAGTGCCGGGATCAAATGCTCTGCCTTATGGATCCGCGGGGTGATCACCAGGTTGGCCAGACAACGCACGCCAAAACCCAACCCCAGCAACAGCCCTATATTCGAGGCGCTCACCTCCAAATGCGCAAGCCACAACGCCCAAAAAGGGAGGTACACACCATAATTAAAGAAAAAACCAAGCAGGTATTGCGAGGTCCATCCATAGGGGCTACTACGAAACATGCCAAGTCCTATATGCAGAGATAAGTATAACGGTTGGCCATTATGCCGAATTCGCTACCGTCTCCCAATGAAATTATCAGACAATTTTACTTCCTCTTTTCCCACTCTAGACTAAAGTCGTCTGGAGCCATCTCCTATCCTGGGCGACACTGATTGCATCAATGCCAAACCCATTTTCCTGTGTGCGCTGCACCCAATTAGTCGGATGGTTGCCATGCCTGATAAGTTTGATACCTCACTGCCCCCCTTTGACCGCCTCAGCAACGAGCAGCAAAGCCTGCTGACAGAGGCCCTGGATGTTGCCTATTACCGGGCCGGGGACATCATCATTGATGCCGAGGAGCCATGCTCCCAGCTCTACATCATCATCAAGGGCAGCGTGGAAGAAACATCGGCAGACGGCAAGGAAATCTTCGCCCACTATACCGGCGACGATATGTTTGATGTTCGCTCGCAGCTCGAACATCACAGCCGCCACCGCTACACGGCACTGGAAGACACCCTGTGCTATTTGCTTCCCAGGTCCATTTTTGTCGATCTTTACCGTTCCTGCGATCAGTTTGCGGCCTACTTCGACGGCAACCTCGCTCGGCGCCAGCAGTTGCTGGATGAAGCCCAGAAACAGCAAAACCTGGCCGAGTTTATCCTTACCAAGGTCAGTGACGACAACATCCAGCCCTGCATGATTGTGCCCTGCGATACCGATCTCAAATCGGTGACGGAGCAAATGCGCAGCAAAGGCATGGATGCCGCCCTGGTCGAACTCAACCCACAGCCGCAATACGGTATCGTGACCCGAACCAACCTGCTTCATGCCGTGATGCTGGACAATCTGCCAGCCACGACACCGGTCAGCCAGATAGCAACAACACCGGTTATCAGCGTCAACAAAGGCGACTTCCTGTTCAATGCCATGCTGGCCATGACCCGCAACAAGGTGAAACGGGTCCAGGTGCTTGATGGCAATCAGGTGACCGGTATGCTGGATCTCACCCAGGTGCTCAGCCTGTTCTCGACCCACTCGCATGTCCTGACCCTGCGCATTGCCCGGGCAGAAACCATCGAGGAACTGGCCATGGCAGCCGGCAGCCAGCACCGGCTGGTCGAAACCCTGTTTAACAACGGGATCCACACCCTGTTTGTGATGGAGCTTATCGCCACGGTCAACGAGCAAATCATCGAGAAAGCGTTCAGGCTGGTAGTGCCAGAGCATATGCATGGCCGCTGCTGTTTTATGGTCATGGGCTCAGAGGGTCGCGGTGAGCAAGTGCTGAAAACCGATCAGGACAATGCACTGATCATCCAGGACGGCGTCGACTGGCCGGAGTGCCCGCAGGTCATGGAGCAACTGACCCATACCCTGCACCAGCTCGGCTACCCGCTCTGTCCCGGCAAGGTGATGGTCAACAACCCCAAGTGGGTCAGGCATCAAAGTGAGTGGTTACATACTATCAGCGAGCTTGCCAAGGCCGGCACCGAAGCCACCATGATGGACCTGGCTATATTGGCCGACAGCCACGCGGTTGCCGGCAACCGTGCCCTGCTCGAGCCCCTGCAAACCCATCTCCACCGGCAGCTGGCCGATCAGGAGCTGCTACTGGCTACCTTCACCCGCCCAGCACTGAAGTTCAGCGTTCCGCTAACGCTGTTTGGCAAACTGAAGGCCGGCAAGGAAGGGCTGGATATCAAACGCGGCGGTATTTTCCCGATTGTTCACGGTATTCGGGCCCTGGCACTGGAGCACAACATCGAAGACAACAATACCTTCCTGCGCCTGAGCCAACTGGAACAACACAAGGTACTGGAGCCCTCCACCGCCTCGAACCTGAGCGAGGCGCTAAAGCTATTTATCAAGCTTCGCCTCAGGCAGCAGCTCGACCATCAGGCCAACGGGCTGCAGCAACACCTCAATATCAGCTATCTCAGCCGCGCCGAGCGCGACCTGCTTCGCCACAGCCTTCACGTGGTCAAGAAATTCAAAGAGTGGCTGGGCTATCACTATCAGATCAGAGACTAAGGAGCGAGCGCCAAGACGCTAGAATCTATGACCTAGAAACTAACGCCGTGGCACTCGAACACAGTATGAATATTTTACGACGCTGGTGGTACCAACATAAACTCAAGGCCAGTCCCTATCAGGCACTGTTCGAGAACTATCTGGGCGATGAACTGGTCTCGCTGGACTGCGAGACCACCAGCCTGGATCCCCACAGTGCCGAGCTAGTCACCATTGCCGCCACCCGAATCAAGGCCAACCGGATCCTCACCAGCCAGTCGATTCACCTGACCCTGCGCGCACCGGTCAGCCTCGATGCCGATTCAATCGCCATCCACCGGATTCGCCACCAGGACCTTCAGGAAGGGCTCGAAGAACGCCAGGCGCTCGTTACGCTGTTGGAGTTCATCGGCAACCGGCCTCTGGTCGGCTACCATATCCGCTATGATAAAACGATCCTCGACCGCTACTACCAGCGCCTGTTCGACTTCTCCCTGCCCAACAAAATGGTCGAGGTCAGCCACCTCTATCATGAAAGGCTCGAACGGCTGCTGCCCAATGCCTATTACGACCTCAGCCTGGAAGCCATCAGCCGCCACCTGGATCTGCCGGTCACGGATCGTCATGATGCGCTGCAGGATGCCATTACTGCCGCCCTGATTTATGTCCGGCTCAAGCATGGCGACATCCCGACCCTGCGTTCCGCCTGATCCCAAAACGCCCGCCAACACCTTGCGCGGTGCAAGGTTTTTAATGCAAACGTTATGTAACTTATACCTTGCCACAATAATTTCCCAACTCTCATCCTAAAGTCTAATTGTGGCTAGCTGCGATCTGTCACAAGTTAGTAATTACAAAATGAAAAAAATAATCCGGTCCGGTACGGACATTGACGGAACACAAGGAGAATAGGATGAGTGAGGTTCATATATATCCAGTACACAAGGATATTGCTGCTAACGCCCATGTGACTGACGAGCAATACCGTGAAATGTATCAGCAGTCGGTGATCAACCCGGCTGGCTTCTGGCGTGAACACGGCCAGATTGTTGACTGGATTAAGCCTTTTTCCCAGGTCAAGAACACCTCCTTTGACACCGGCCATGTCAGTGTCAAATGGTTTGAAGACGGAACCCTGAACGTGTCCGCCAACTGCCTCGACCGCCATCTGGCAACCCGCGGTGACCAGGCCGCGATTATCTGGGAAGGCGATGACCCGTCTGACGATGCCACCCTGACCTACAACGAGTTGTACGAGGAAGTCTGTAAGTTTTCCAATGCCCTGAAGAGCCAGGGCGTGCGCAAGGGCGACGTTGTCTGCCTCTACATGCCGATGGTAGCCGAAGCTGCTATTGCCATGCTGGCCTGTACCCGTATCGGTGCCGTCCACACTATCGTCTTTGGCGGTTTCTCGCCGGAGGCACTGGCCGGGCGTATTATTGATTCCAACGCCAAGGTCGTCGTGACGGCTGATGAGGGTGTCCGTGGCGGCCGTGCCGTGCCGCTAAAGAAAAATGTCGATGACGCGCTGGCCAATGACGACGTGACCACTGTTGAAAAGGTATTAGTACTCAAGCGTACCGGCGGCGAAGTCGAGTGGAATGACACCCGCGATGTGTGGTGGCACGACGCGACAGCCGTTGCCTCGGCGAACTGCGAACCGGAAGAAATGAACGCCGAAGATCCATTGTTCATCCTTTATACCTCAGGCTCGACCGGCAAACCGAAAGGCGTGCTGCATACCACCGGTGGCTATCTGGTCTATGCGACAATGACCTTCAAGTATGTCTTCGACTATCAGGAAGGCGATGTTTACTGGTGTACGGCTGATGTCGGCTGGATCACCGGTCATAGCTATTTGGTATACGGGCCGCTGGCCAACGGCGCAACCACCCTGCTATTTGAAGGCGTGCCGAACTATCCGTCCACCAGCCGTATGAGCGAAGTGGTCGACAAGCACAACGTCAACATCCTCTATACCGCGCCGACGGCAATCCGTGCCCTGATGGCCAAAGGCAACCAGGCCATTGAAGGCACCCACCGTTCATCGCTGCGTATCATGGGATCGGTCGGTGAGCCGATCAACCCGGAAGCCTGGGAATGGTATCACCGCACCATCGGCGACAGCCGCTGTCCGATTGTCGATACCTGGTGGCAAACCGAAACCGGCGGGATCCTTATTACCCCATTACCGGGAGCGACCGAGCTTAAACCGGGATCGGCAACCCGACCTTTCTTCGGTGTCCAGCCTGCCATCGTCGATAACATGGGCAACATCCTTGAGGGGGCAACCGAAGGCAACCTGGTGATGATTGATTCGTGGCCGGGCCAGATGCGCACGCTGTGGGGCGACCATGACCGCTTCGAACAGACCTATTTCTCCACCTTCCAGGGAATGTACTTCACCGGTGACGGTGCCCGTCGTGACGAAGACGGTTACTACTGGATCACAGGGCGTGTCGATGATGTGCTGAATATCTCCGGCCACCGGATGGGCACCGCAGAAATCGAATCAGCCCTGGTGGCCTTCGACAAGATTGCCGAAGCCGCCATCGTCGGCGTACCGCATGACATCAAGGGCCAGGCCATTTATGCCTACATCACCCTCAACAACGGCGAAGTACCAAGCGCCGAGCTACACAAAGAAGTAAAGGAATGGGTACGCAAGGAAATCGGCCCGATTGCCACACCGGACTTCCTCCACTGGACCGATGCCCTGCCGAAAACCCGCTCCGGCAAGATTATGCGACGTATTCTGCGCAAGATCGCCACCGGCGACACCGGCACCCTGGGGGATACCTCGACCCTGGCCGATCCGAGCGTGGTCGACAAACTTATCGCCGAGAAGCAAAAAGTCCTCTAATCTTTCCTCGACAACATGAGAAAACCGCCTTCGGGCGGTTTTCTCGTCAAATGTCAAAATTTCCAGCCAGATAACTAGCTTATACTGCCAAGCCAGCTACACTACCTGGCATCCAATCCCTATCACTCTCCACGTCGGTATTCAGGAATGTGATAAATGAAACAAGTCTGCAACCAAAAGCGTGGACTCCGCCACAACTTAGATGCACCGGGCTGAACTCTGCGAACAAACTGCCGTCTAATTCAACAATCTCAAGAATACAGCGTACACGTGTCCACATAAAATTGTGGTGATTAGACCAGTATTTTGCTGCGATTTGCGTTGAATTCACTATAATTGCTCACCAAGCATGTTTTGGCAGCAGAATTGAGATACACGGGAAGCAAGGTTGCAGTTACCTGCACGTTGTTAGAGTAAAACCTCAAAAAACAAGTGATATAACGTCAAGATGTCGACCGTTCAACGAATTTTACTTATCAATGGACCTAACCTGAACTTATTAGGTCTCAGAGAGCCCGGCCACTACGGCCAGCAGGCACTGGCTCAAATCGTTACGAGTTTAACTGCCAAAGCAACCGAACTGGGCGTAGAGCTAGACCACATTCAATCTAACGCCGAGCATGAGTTGATTGATGCTATCCATAATGCCCACGGCACGGTGGACTTTATCATTATCAACCCGGCCGCTTTCACGCACACCAGCGTAGCGATCCGCGATGCCCTGCTCGGGGTCCAGATCCCGTTTATTGAAGTGCATCTGTCTAACGTCCATGCCCGAGAGCCGTTCCGCCACCATTCCTACCTGTCCGATAAGGCAGTCGGGGTAATTTGTGGTCTCGGCCCGGACGGATATGAATTCGCCCTGAATGCAGCAGTTCGACGCCTGCATTCAGACAGCTAAATGAACAACATAAAGAGAAAGATAAATGGATATTCGTAAGATCAAGAAGCTAATCGAACTGGTAGAAGAGTCTGGTATCTCGGAGCTTGAGATTTCTGAAGGCGAAGAGTCTGTACGCATCAGCCGTAACTCTCCAGTAGCCACTGTTGCCGCGCCAGCTCAAGTTGTTGCCGCAGCACCAGCTGCACCTGTTGCCGCACCGGCAGCCGCTCCTGCAGTAGCCGAAGCGCCTGCGGCACCAGCGGCACCTGCTGGCCACCAGGTTCTTTCTCCAATGGTAGGTACTTTCTACCGCGCCCCTAGCCCTGAAGCAAAAACATTTGTTGAAGTCGGTCAGAGCGTCAATGTCGGCGATACGCTATGTATCGTTGAAGCAATGAAGATGATGAACCAAATCGAAGCTGACAAGGCGGGTACTGTGGTTGCTATTCTGGCTGAAGACGGCGACGCGATCGAGTTCGACCAGCCGCTAGTTATCATCGAGTAACCGGGGCACCCTATGTTAGATAAATTAGTTATCGCCAACCGAGGCGAAATTGCGTTACGTATACTACGTGCGTGTAAAGAGCTAGGGATCAAAACCGTTGCGGTTCACTCCACAGCTGACCGCGATCTGAAGCACGTTCTTCTTGCTGACGAGTCTATCTGTATCGGTCCGGCAAAAGGCACCGACAGCTACCTGAATATTCCACGTATTATCAGTGCAGCTGAAATCACCGGTGCAGTGGCTATCCACCCGGGATACGGTTTCCTATCTGAAAATGCTGACTTTGCCGAGCAGGTTGAGCGTTCCGGCTTTATCTTCGTTGGCCCGAAAGCGGAAACTATCCGCATGATGGGTGACAAAGTATCAGCAATCACTGCGATGAAAAAAGCCGGGGTTCCTTGTGTACCAGGCTCTGATGGTCCTCTGGATGATGATGCCATCAAGAACAAGTCTTTTGCCAAGCGCATCGGCTACCCGGTGATCATCAAGGCATCAGGTGGCGGCGGCGGTCGTGGTATGCGTGTCGTACGCACCGAAGCCGAGCTATCCGAAGCGATTGCCATGACCCGTGCCGAAGCCAAAGCGTGTTTCAACAATGACATGGTTTATATGGAGAAATTCCTAGAAAACCCTCGTCATATCGAAGTCCAGGTTCTGGCTGACGGCCAGGGCAACGCTATCCACCTGGGAGAGCGTGACTGTTCTATGCAGCGTCGCCACCAGAAAGTGGTGGAAGAGGCACCGGCACCGGGTATCACCGAAGAGATGCGTAAGTACATCGGCGAGCGCTGTACGCGTGCATGTATCGAGATCGACTACCGCGGCGCGGGCACCTTCGAGTTCCTGTACGAGAATGGCGAGTTCTATTTCATTGAAATGAACACCCGTATCCAGGTAGAGCACCCAGTAACCGAGATGGTTACCGGCGTTGACCTGATCAAAGAGCAGCTTCGTATTGCTGCCGGTCAGCCGCTGTCGTTCAGCCAGAGTGACATCCAGGTTCGTGGCCATGCTGTTGAATGTCGTATCAACGCCGAAGATCCAGAGCGCTTCCTGCCATGTCCGGGTAAGATTGAGCGTTTCCACGCACCGGGCGGTATGGGGATCCGTTGGGAATCTCACATCTACACCGGCTACTCGGTACCACCACACTACGATTCAATGATTGGCAAGCTGATTGCCTTCGGCGAAAACCGTGACGTGGCGATCTCGCGCATGCGCAACGCGCTGGGTGAAGCAATCATCGACGGTATCAAGACCAACATTCCTCTGCAGCAAGAAATTATGGCAGACGAAAACTTCCAGCATGGTGGCGCCAACATCCACTATCTCGAGAAGAAACTCGGTCTACAGTAATTGCTCACTGTATAATACAAAGGCTGCCAGACTGGCAGCCCTTTTTATGCCCGCGTCATTCCCACCAGCACCAATTTGATCTGCTTTCTGGCACTGCTGCTTTTCTTTTGCCACAATACCCCACCTTTATTTGTATGAACAATGCTCACTCTCAGTATTATCAACCTCTTTTCTGAGTAGTGTTGCTAATTGACTGGAGACTTCGGCATGAAGACGCTCTCTGCTCGCTACCGCCAGGCCCATAAGGAAGCCAAATGGGCAATCGGCCTCGCTCTGGCCTACTTCCTCTGGTGGTACTGCTCGGCCTACGCGTTCGCACCAAGCAACGTACACGAGACCTTACCGCAGCTGTATTGGGGCTTTCCGCTCTGGTTCCTGCTGGCCTGCATTATCGGCCCGGTGATCTTTACCCTGCTATGTGGCCTGATGGTGAAGTACGTCTACCGGGATATGTCTCTGGATTTTGACAAGGACACCCCGGATGAATAGTCAGCTACTAATTCCACTTATCCTCTATTTGGCAGCCGTCTTCGGCCTGGCCCTGTTTACCCGCCGACACCACAAGCACGGCAAGGGCTTCCTCAATGAATATCTGGTCGGCAACCGCAGCATGGGCGGCTTCGTGCTGGCCATGACACTGGCAGCCACCTATGCCAGCGCCAGCTCCTTTATCGGTGGCCCGGGCGCAGCCTACAAGATGGGATTGGGCTGGGTCTTGCTGGCCATGATCCAGCTGCCTGCCGCCTGGCTCACGCTAGGGGTACTCGGCAAAAAATTTGCTATCGAGGCACGCCGCCACAATGCCCTGACCCTCAATGACATTCTCTATGCCCGCTACAAAAACCGGGCCGTCGTTATCTTCGCCTCGCTGGCCCTGCTGCTGGCCTTCTTTGGCACCATGGTGGTGCAGTTTGTCGGCGGAGCCCGCCTGCTGCAAACCGTCACCGGGCTGTCTTATTCTCACGGCCTGATGCTGTTTGCCGTGACGGTCGGCCTGTATACCACTATCGGCGGCTTTCGTGCCGTAGTAATGACTGACACCGTTCAGGGCGTCATGATGATCATCGGTACCATCGCCCTGCTGGTCGGCATTGTGCATGCCGGTGGCAGTATCGGCGAGCTGGTGACCGAGCTGCATCATATCGATCCCGAGCTGGTCACGCCGTTTGGGCCGGATAATTTCCTCTCCCAGCCCTTTATGCTCAGTTTCTGGGTTCTGGTCTGTTTCGGGGTGATCGGCCTGCCGCACGCCGCGGTGCGCTGTATGTCGTACAAAGACAGCAGCTCGCTGCACAAGGGCATGGTGATCAGCACGGCCATGGTCGCGTTCCTGATGCTGGGCATGCACCTGGCCGGCGCGCTTGGCCGCGCCATCGTGCCCGATATTGCCACCCCGGATCAGATCATGCCGACTCTGATGGTGACCGTGCTGCCTCCTGTCGTCGCCGGGGTCTTTCTGGCCGGACCGATGGCCGCGATTATGTCGACCATCGACTCGCAGCTTATCCAGGCCTCGGCAACGTTGCTCAAGGATCTGTACCTCAACTACATCAACCCCAAAGCCGCCGAGGGGCCGGAAGCCGAGTCCCGCCTGCCGAAACTATCGCTATGGGTAACCGGTATTTTCTCGGCCCTGGTCTTTGTCGCCGCCACCAACCCGCCGGACATGATTATCTGGCTCAACCTGCTGGCCTTCGGCGGTATGCAGGCCGTGTTCCTGTGGCCACTGGTTCTCGGGCTGTACTGGAAAAAAGCGTCTGCCACCGGGGCATTCGCCTCTATGGTGACTGGCCTTGGTTGCTACATCGGTCTGTCGCTGGTCAAGCCGGATCTGGGGGGGATGCACGCTATCGTCCCGACGCTGGCCCTTAGCCTGGTCACCTTTGTGCTCGGCAGCCTGGTCAAACCCGTTTCGGCACCTAGCCCGCAACATCAGCTCTAAACCTTACGCTTTACCCGCAAGATAGCACCATTTGGTGCTATCTTTTCCTTGTTCAAACCCGCCGGACACGCAGCCGCAGACCGACGAAGTAGATGCGGGCTGACTAAATTTTATGCTAGACTCCGCGTCCTTGAACCGTAGCCAAACATTAAAGCGAATTAACCCATGCCTTGGATTCAAATTAAACTGAACGCAACAGCTGAGAATGCTGAAGCTATTGGCGATATGCTGATGGAAGAAACTGGCGCCCTGTCCGTGACATTCCTCGATGCGCAAGACACACCGGTATTCGAGCCGCTACCCGGTGAAACCCGCCTCTGGGGTGATACCGATGTGATTGGTTTGTATGATGCCGAAGCTGACATGGATTTCGTGCTCAGCATGCTGAACAACAGCCCGCTGATTGCCGAAGACTTCGCCTATAAAGTTGAACAGCTGGAAGACAAGGACTGGGAGCGTGAGTGGATGGAAAACTTCCACCCAATGCGTTTCGGCCGTCGCCTGTGGATCTGCCCGAGCTGGCGTGAAGCCCCGGAGCCGGATGCCGTGAATGTCTTGCTGGATCCGGGCCTGGCCTTTGGTACCGGTACCCACCCGACCACCTCTCTGTGTCTGGAGTGGCTCGACGGCCAGGATCTCACAGGCAAAACCGTCATCGACTTCGGCTGTGGCTCGGGTATCTTGGCAATTGCCGCTATCAAGCTAGGTGCGGCCAAAGTGATCGGTATCGATATTGACCCGCAGGCTATTCTTGCCTCGCGTGACAACGCAGAGCGCAACGGCGTTTCCGACCAGCTGGAGCTGTACCTGCCGAAAGATCAGCCGGAAGGCATCCAGGCCGATGTCGTCGTTGCCAACATCCTGGCCGGCCCGCTACGCGAGCTGTCGCCTGTGATTAAGAGCCTGGTGAAAACCGGCGGCGATCTTGCCATCTCGGGCGTACTGGAAAGCCAGGCGGAAGACGTTGCTTCCTACTACAGTGACGAGCTGAACCTGGACCCGATCACCGCCCGCGAGGAATGGTGCCGTATTGCAGGTCGCAAGGCCTAATCGACGAATACTCAAGACAAATTTACTGTGCAATAAATAGCCAATCGATTGAAAAATATGCAGTTTTGCAAATCAAAAACTAAATGCTCAATTATTGGCCTTTTCAGAAAGGGAAAAAATGCGTAAAATGCGCGCCCTTACTGGCACAGTCAGGAACAGACGTTTGAAGATCGGTCCATATCAACTTAAAAACCAGCTGATAGTCGCGCCAATGGCGGGTGTGACCGATCGGCCATTTCGTGAACTATGCCTGCGCTACGGGGCAGGAATGGCTGTAAGCGAGATGATGTCTTCAAATCCAGATCTATGGAAAACGTCTAAGTCCCAGAACCGGATGGTTCACGAAGGCGAATCGGGCATCCGCTCGGTTCAGATTGCCGGTGCCGATCCGAAGCTAATGGCTGAAGCGGCACAATTCAGTGTTGAGAACGGTGCGCAAATCATCGATATCAACATGGGCTGTCCGGCCAAGAAGGTCAACAAGCGGCTTGCCGGTTCGGCACTGCTGCAATATCCCGATCTGATCGAAGAGATTCTTCGGACCGTGGTGGATGCCGTTGACGTTCCTGTAACGCTGAAAACGCGTACGGGCTGGGATCTTGATAACCGTAACTGTGTCTCTATCGCACAGCTTGCCGAGCAGTGTGGCATTCAGGCGCTGGCCCTTCACGGCCGCACCAAGGCTTGCATGTACAAAGGCGAGGCAGAATACGACTACATCAAAGCAGCGAAAAAAGCAGTGTCTATCCCGGTGATCGCTAACGGTGATATCGACTCTCCGGAAAAGGCGCGCTTCGTACTGGATTATACCGGTGCCGATGCTTTGATGATTGGCCGACCTGCACAGGGGCGGCCGTGGATTTTCCAGGAAATCCACCATTACTTAACAACTGGCGAACACCTGCCTGCTCCGTCCATGGATGAAGTGGGTGGCATTATGCTGGGTCATGTTCAGGAACTTCACCGTTTCTACGGGGAGTATTTAGGATTACGCATCGCACGTAAACACGTGTCTTGGTACCTAAAGGAACATGCCCCTGCTGGTGATTTTCGCCGGACCTTCAACGCTATCGAAGATGCCCAACAGCAACTCGATGCGCTGCAAGGCTACTTCGAAAACGTTGCATAAATACTAGAAGAGCTTACAGAATATGTTCGAACAAAATCTGACTTCCGAAGCACTAACAGTGACAACTGTTACTTCACAGGACCAAATCACACAGAAGCCACTACGTGACTCTGTCAAAGCGTCGCTTAAAAACTACCTTGCTCAGTTAAACGGTCAGGAAGTCGATGATCTGTACGAGCTAGTACTTGCTGAAGTTGAACAGCCGCTACTAGACACCATCATGCAGTACACCCGCGGTAACCAAACGCGCGCAGCTACTATGATGGGTATCAACCGCGGTACACTTCGCAAGAAGCTGAAAAAATACGGCATGAACTAATTTAGGTTCACCCCGAACTACCAAAGGCCTGACCACATGTCAGGCCTTTTCTGTTTTTAAGACAACGCACCTTCTTCTGTGAACCATACTCCCTCTTTGTACGTACAAAGCTCTGATAACAACCAAGCAATAACAACGAGGGTTAACCAATGAAGACAGTACAACGCTTTCTTTCCTATTCACTGAGTGCTTTATTCCTGCTCACCCTATCAGGTCTGGCCATCGCCACTCATCACGAAAAACCAAAGATCAACCTGGTCGAGGTTGCTGCCACCAATAGTGACTTTCAAACTCTGGTGATGGCAATACGGGCATCAGGTCTGAGCGGCACGCTGGAAGGGAAAGGACCGTTTACCGTTCTGGCACCGACTGACGATGCCTTCAACAAACTGCCGGAAGGGGCGCTGGCCGAGCTGCTCAAGCCGGAAAACAAAGAACAGCTTCAGGCCCTGCTCAAATATCACGTCCTGCCAGGTGCCATTTCCTCTAAAGAAGTCGGCATGCTGAAACTGCCCAAGACCCTGCAAGGGGGAACGGTGACCATCGAAAATGGCGAGGATAGCGTTACCGTCAACGGTGCCAAGGTCATTGCCGGAGGAATAGAGGCCAGCAACGGTATTATCCATATCATCGATACCGTGCTGATCCCGAAACAATAGCCCATCAAAAAAGCTTCGCCGAGGCGAAGCTTTTTTATCTCAATAACAGGTATAACAACTTATAAGTAGTCGCACAGGTAGGCCGTCGTGTCCGTGACTTTCACCTGGAAGGAGGAGTCACCCGGCACCTCGAAATCATCACCGGCATTATAGGTTTCCCATTCGATATGACCCGGCAGCTTCACTGTTAGCGCACCTTTGACGACCGTCATACGCTCCGGCGCAGCCGTCCCGAAGGTATATTCGCCCGGTACCATTACCCCGACGCTGGTATGCTCGCCCTGGGTTTCAAAGCCAATCGACTTGACCTGACCATCAAAGTATTCATTTACCTTTAACATGACATTCCCTATCAATAACGACGTGATAATTCGAAACTATCACAGTTTCTCTGCTTTCCCAACCAGATATATCCGGGCTCGTCACTCCCCTTTACAACGCCCTGAGCAGCACTGAGTACTAGAATCAGATTTATCCGGCTCGTCATCATGATCCCCCAGCGCTTCCAGAATAGAGCAGTGGCTGGCATTGTCATCGACATGGCCACAGCAGGCATCATTGATTTTCTTCAGGGCTAACCGAATGCGCTTGAGCTCCGCCATTTTCTTGTCGACTTCATCCAGTTTCGCCTGAGTAATAGCTTTGACCTCTGCACAGCTGTGCTGGCAGGCTTCGAGCCGAATATCCAGTAGTTCCCGAATTTCATCCAGGCTCAGGCCAATGGCCTTGGAGCGCATAATAAACTTCACCCGTGACAAATCAGCCTCGCTGTAAAGGCGATATCCGCTGTCGCTGCGGCCCGCAGGCTTGAGCAGGCCATTTTTCTCATAAAACCTTAATGTGTCGCTACTGACGTCACACAGCTTTGCCAGCTGTCCTATCAAATACATACCCAACCCATTTCTCTATAAATACCAACACCTGCGGTAAACATCGTAAAACACACCACGCAAACGTTTGCGCAACGTCGGATTTCATGTAATATATGCGCCAGCGACAAAAAATCGCAGCCCTTACCCGAGAGCTGGCACTCTTCGATTCTAATGAGGGTATTTACCAAAATCCAGCACCATCCTTGTGTTAGATTTTGGCAAATATTCCCCGTGTATAAAAGAGATGGTAGCAATGGAAAACGCTCGTCCTATTCGCCGTGCGCTGATCAGCGTATCTGACAAAACTGGTATTGTTGAGTTCGCACAAGCTCTTGCCAACCGTGGTGTTGACATCCTTTCTACTGGCGGTACAGCTCGCCTGCTTGCCGAGCAAGGTATCAAGGTCACCGAAGTATCAGATTATACCGGCTTCCCGGAAATGATGGACGGCCGGGTCAAGACACTTCACCCGAAAGTACACGGTGGCGTATTGGGCCGCCGCGGCCAGGACGATGAGATCATGGCTCAACACGGTATCGACCCGATCGATATGGTGGTGGTGAACCTGTATCCATTTGCCCAGACAGTCGCCAAGGCAGGCTGTACGCTGGAAGACGCGGTTGAAAATATTGATATCGGCGGTCCGACGATGGTTCGCTCGGCGGCGAAAAACCACAAAGACGTGACGATTGTGGTAAACGCCCATGACTATGACCGCGTTCTGGCCGAACTGGAAGCCAACAGCGGCTCTTTGGCCCATGCTACCCGCTTTGATTTAGCTATCGCCGCTTTTGAACACACCGCCGCCTATGACGGCATGATCGCCAACTATTTCGGCACTATGGTGCCGTCTTACGGCGACAACAAGGAAGGTGACAAACCTTCTCCTGAAAACAAAAGTAAGTTCCCACGTACCTTCAATCAGCAGTTCGAG
The DNA here is from genome assembly GCF_050336885.1 of Photobacterium kasasachensis. NCBI lineage: Bacteria > Pseudomonadati > Pseudomonadota > Gammaproteobacteria > Vibrionales > Vibrionaceae > Photobacterium > Photobacterium kasasachensis. The sequence continues at coordinate 33,184 of NZ_JAKJSH010000019.1, read as the reverse complement.
AAGAAGCAGGACATGCGCTATGGTGAGAACAGTCACCAGGCAGCAGCTTTCTATGTAGAAGCAAACCCGGAAGAAGCCTCTGTGTCTACAGCGCGCCAAATCCAGGGCAAAGCCCTGTCCTACAACAACATCGCTGATACCGATGCTGCGCTTGAGTGTGTAAAAGAATTCGACCAACCAGCCTGTGTCATCGCCAAACACGCCAACCCTTGTGGCGTCGCACTGGGCGACAACATTCTTGAAGCCTACAACCGTGCTTACCAGACGGACCCGACATCAGCCTTTGGCGGCATCATTGCCTTCAACCATGAGCTGGATGCCGAAACCGCGCAGGCGATTGTCGAGCGCCAGTTCGTGGAAGTGATCATCGCCCCGTCTGTATCTGAAGCTGCTATCGACGTTGTTGCGGCGAAGAAAAACGTTCGCCTGCTAGAGTGTGGCGAATGGTCAACCAAGACCACAGGCTTTGACGTCAAGCGTGTTAACGGCGGCCTGCTGGTTCAGGACCGTGACCAGGGAATGGTTAGCCAGGACGACCTGAAAGTAGTCTCCAAGCGCCAGCCAAGCGACGAAGAGCTACGTGATGCCCTGTTCTGCTGGAAGGTTGCCAAGTACGTTAAGTCGAACGCCATTGTCTATGCCAAGGGCAATATGACTATCGGCGTCGGTGCCGGCCAGATGAGCCGCGTGTATTCGGCGAAAATTGCCGGTATCAAAGCCGCCGACGAGAACCTGGAAGTGGCAGACAGCGTAATGGCATCCGATGCCTTCTTCCCGTTCCGCGACGGTATTGATGCCGCCGCCGAAGCCGGTATCAAGTGCGTTATCCAACCGGGCGGCTCTATGCGCGATCAGGAAGTCATTGACGCCGCCGACGAGCACGGCATGGCGATGATCTTTACCGGGATGCGCCACTTCCGCCACTAATTTTTTGGTTCTCCCCCTTTTCAAGGGGGAGTTAGAGGGGGTTTGAAGCGCTAGCTACCTAAACCCCTCCCAACCTCCCCTTAAAAAGGGGAGGAGTAATCAAAGGAAATATTATGAACGTATTAATCATAGGCGCCGGCGGCCGTGAACATGCTTTGGGCTGGAAAGCAGCGCAAAACCCAAATGTTGAGACTGTATATGTGGCGCCGGGCAACGCCGGTACGGCACTGGAGCCAAAGCTGGAAAACGTAGCCATCGGCGTTGAGGATATTGCCGGCCTGGTTGCCTTTGCCAAGGAGAAAGCCATCGAGCTGACCATCGTTGGCCCTGAAGCTCCACTGGTCATCGGCGTTGTCGATGCTTTCCGCGAGGCCGGCCTGCCAATCTTCGGTCCGACACAGGCTGCCGCCCAACTGGAAGGCTCCAAAGCATTTACCAAGGACTTTTTGGCTCGCCATAAAATCCCAACAGGTTCATACGCTAATTTCACCGACATCGAACCTGCCCTGGCTTATGTACGTGAGCAAGGTGCGCCTATCGTGGTGAAAGCCGATGGTTTAGCCGCTGGTAAAGGCGTCATTGTCGCGATGACCCTTGAAGAAGCGGAAGATGCGATTAAAGACATGCTGGCAGGTAACGTCTTCGGTGAAGCCGGCAGCCGTGTAGTTATCGAAGAGTTCCTGGAGGGCGAAGAGGCCAGCTTCATCGTGATGGTCGACGGTTCAAGCGTGCTGCCAATGGCCACCAGCCAGGATCACAAGCGTGTGGGTGATAAAGATACAGGCCCGAATACCGGGGGGATGGGTGCCTACTCACCAGCCCCTGTCGTCACGCCTGAGATTCATGAGCGTATTCTGGAAGAGGTTATCTATCCAACGGTACGTGGTATGGATGCAGAAGGCCACCCGTATACCGGTTTCCTTTATGCCGGCCTGATGATTGCCGCTGACGGTACCCCGAAGGTCATCGAGTACAACTGTCGCTTCGGCGATCCGGAAACCCAGCCAATCATGATGCGTATGGAGTCGGATCTGGTCGACCTTTGCCTCATGGCGATTGACGAGAAGCTTGATCAGGCTGAATCTAAGTGGGACCCGCGCGCCTCAATCGGCGTAGTACTGGCTGCCGGTGGCTACCCGGCTGACTATGACAAGGGCGACGTGATCACCCTACCTGCAGAACAGGCTGACGGTCAAAAAATCTTCCATGCCGGCACGGCGAATAACCCAGAAGGTGAGCTTGTGACAAACGGCGGCCGAGTGCTTTGTGCCACGGCTCTTGGTAATACGGTCTCAGAAGCCCAGCAACGCGCCTATGCGTTGACCAAACAGGTAAGCTGGAATGGTATGTTCCATCGCAATGACATCGGTTACCGTGCGATAGAGCGCGAGCAACAGGCATAACGCCCCCCTTCGATACCCAGAAATAAAAAACGCGCTGACTCAGCGCGTTTTTTGTTTCGCCTCCCGTAGGAGAACAAACAAGAATCAGGGCTTAATTGCCGAGCAAGACAGGAGGAGCGATGCATTGCTTACCGTCACCAGTCAGCATCAGCAGCTGGCTTGCCTCGATACTCTCGCGGCGCACCTTGCCGGATACCGCGATGAAGCGGTTCTGCCCCTGCTGGCTAAGCTGCCGGGCGGTAAATTCGGGCAAGGCCGGGTCAAAACTCATCACCATCGGCTTGTCCGTTCCACAACGTGTCAGACGATTCCCCTGCCAGTGCCCCTGTATCAGAGACAGGCCGTCTTTGCGCTGCTCTCTGACAACACGGATGGCATTCTTGGCCTGCTGGGTTAGCTGGTAGAGCTGAGAGTCAGACAATGGCAGCACAGCCCCGTCTACGGAGTAGCGCTGAAAGACCGCGCTTCCCTGGGTGTCATAGCGAACATGAAGGGTAAAGGGCTTAAGGGTATTCTCGTACAACCGAGTTCCCTCACGCTTGATCTCGCGTAACTTGCCGTCACGCCAGCGATAATCAGATTGGTATTGGCCGTAGTCTCCGGCTGTCACCACTTCGGCCAGCTTCACCGGACGGTTTTGCTGCGAGGTGTACCAGTACAGTGACGTCGCATCGCCCATCGTCTGGCCGCCAGTATGGGTCAGAATAGGGGTGATGGTATTTTCGGGAACAGAGGTAGTTTCACATCCAGCCAGGAGCGAGATAAGAAAAAAAGGAAGAAGACGTTTCATAACAATAGCTCCGCCAGGTGAATCACCTGGCGGAGTATAGATTATTTCACTGAGTCTTTCAGTGCTTTACCCGCTACGAATGCAGGAACGTTCGCAGCTGCAATCTGGATTTCCTGACCAGTTTGCGGGTTGCGGCCAGTGCGTGCTGCGCGGTGGTTTACTTTAAATGTACCAAAGCCAATTAGTTGAACCTGGTCACCTTCCTTAAGCGCGTCAGTGATACCGTCTAGAGTTGACTCTAGTGCTACTTTCGCTTGAGCTTTAGAAAGATCTGCTTTTTCAGCGATCAGGTCAATAAGTTGGGTCTTGTTCATTAGGTTTCCCTTCTAAGGTTTTTCTTCAGACGCATCAACTCTAATTCAAAAGAAGCCCGTGTGGCAAAGGTTTGTCGGCTATCATGTGGTTAGGTGCGGGCTCTTTAACCATAAACTGAGCGCAAGTTCACAAAATGTTACCAATCCGAAAAATGAAATAGTTGTATTTATTCCCTAGAGCACCAATTAATATAGGCGTAATTTCCTTATTAGCTGACAAGGTAAGCATGCTACTCCTTACGATTTACATCGCAATTGCGATAGGTGTTTCGTTTATTTGCTCGGTGCTCGAAGCCGTGCTCCTTAGTATTTCGCCAAGTTATATCGGTACTCTGCGCCAGCAGAACCACCCGGCAGCTCCTCGACTTGCTGCCCTAAAAGACAATATCGATCGCCCGCTCGCCTCGATCCTGACCTTAAATACCATTGCCCACACCATCGGGGCAGCAACCGCCGGTGCTCAGGCAGCGGTCGTATTCGGCAGCCAGTGGCTGGGCGTATTTTCCGGCGTTCTGACTATCGGTATCCTGCTATTTTCAGAAATCATTCCGAAAACCATCGGTGCGACCTATTGGCGCCAGCTGGCGCCGGCCTCTGCCAGCATGCTCCGCTGGATGGTATGGGCGCTGACTCCGTTTGTCTGGGTGTCGGAGCAAATAACCCGTCGCCTTTCCCGCGGCCATGAAGCACCCAAGCTGCGTGATGAGCTGTCTGCCATGGCGATGCTGGCCAAGGAATCGGGCGAACTGGCGGAAGGCGAGTCTAAGATCATGAACAACCTGCTCCAGTTCCGTGATGTCAGCGTGACCAAGATCATGACACCACGCCCGGTGCTGTTCAGGGTCGATGCCGAACAGCCGATCAACGAGTTCCTGTCCGAGCACAAGGACAGCCCGTTCTCCCGTCCGCTGGTCTTCAGTGAGCAAAAAGACAATATTATCGGCTTCGCTCATCGCCTTGAGCTGTTTGCTGAAAGTCAGGCCGGCCGCGGCCATCGCGAGCTGGGCACCCTGATGCGCCCAATCCCGGTGATCATGAACAACGCCAGTGTGCCAAAAGCTTTTGAGCAGCTAATGAAAGAGCGCTCGCAGCTGGTTCTGGTCGTCGATGAATACGGGACCGTACAGGGTATTGTGACCATGGAAGATATTTTTGAGCACCTCGTCGGCGAGGAGATTGTCGATGAAGCCGACAAGAACACCGACATGCAGCAGCTGGCGTATCAGCGCTGGGAGGCCTGGAAAAAGACCCACGGTGTAATTGAAAGCAAGGATGATGAGTGATCACACGCCATCATAAACAAGGGGGCCAATGGCCCCTTTGTTTTTCTGAAAAGCTGTCGGTCGCTTAGTTTACGGTTGCAACGCTAGCTCTGAGCGTGGAAACCGATTTCTCATCACACCTAAAGCAATCACCACCAAGCTTGGTATCACCCATCCGGCATAATCGCTATAAAGCGGCAAGTATTGTACTAACCAGGCATCAATCCCTGCCGGCATCTTGCCGAGGATATGCAAGGCATCCACACAGCCAAAACCCAACGCAGTGACCACTGCAGCCATCACAGCCGATGTCGTCAAACGGCGGCGAAGTGGCGCAATCAATAACAGTGCTATCGCAACCGGGTGCAAGGCAACCACAACCGGCAAAGTAATAGCCAGTAACTGCTCCAAGCCAAGATTAGCCACCAGCCCGGCGACCAGCATTGTCACCCACACGCTGCGCTGGTAGGTGACTGGCTGGAACGTCCTGCTATAGAACTCACTGCCTGCGGTTGTCACCCCGATTGCAGTAGTCAGGCAAGCCAGAATCATCACCGCGCCCAGCAAGACACTGCCCAAGGCACCGTAGTTGACCAGGGTGAACGCCGTTAGGATCTCGCCACCGTTACCAAAAGACGTACCCAAATCAGCACTGGTCGAGCCGATATAGGCCAGCGACAAATACACCAATGCCATAGCTACCGCGTACATGACTGCAGCCATCAGGGTGTATTTGGCAGTAGCCTTCGGACATTCCACGCCCATTTCACGAATAGCGCGGAAGATAATCCAACCAAAGCCAATCGAGCCCAGTGCATCCATTGTCATGTAACCCTGAGTCAGGCCTTCAGCAAAAGCTTTGTCTTGATAAGGACCAGATGCCGCTAGGACATCACCACCGGGAGACAATAAGGCGGTGGCTGCCAACACGGTCAAAATCACCACCAGCACAGGGGTCAGCCACTTACCTAGCGTATCGACTAATTTGCCGGGATACAGGGCAAACATGATAACTGCAAGGCAGAAGAAAGCGGTGAATGGCAAAAGGGCGGCTTCGCCGATAAAAGGCGCAAAGCTAAACTGATAGGCCACGGTGATCGCCCTCGGGATCACGAATGCCGGCCCTATTACGATAAAGACCATCACCCAAAAACTGGTTGCTGCAGGCTTTGGCAGTGCAGCGGTCAGGTTGTCTGAACCTTTTACCAGTGCCACTATCACCAAGGCTAGTGCTGGCAGACCGACCCCGGTCAGCAAGAACCCGGCCATACCGGCAGCAAAATGCTCTCCAGCCTGCAAGCCAAGAAACGGAGGGAAGATCAGGTTGCCGGCGCCAAGGTACATGGCGAAAGTCATAAAACCCAAGGCGGCGATATTACGTGCACTTAACATAGTTATCCTCTTCAGCAGTCGCTTGAAGGAAACTAAGGTGAATTCGGGCGAGAATATGGACCTGTCAGCTTCGCTTCAAGCTGACAGGAAAAATGAGATACGGCCTGTCAGCCCCGGATAAGACCCAGAGAGAGCAGGAGGAGCAGGCTAGCCGCAACGGCCTTGAAACCATTGCAGTAAACAGCACTATTGATAGCTGATACAGGCATAACTCGTCCTAGCTGACAGGTAAAAAAATAGGAAAACCAAAGCGTTTTCCGCGACACCTTTTTTATAAACGGCAGCAGTCAGACAATACAAGCTAAAAAACAAAATAAGTGATATTGACCAATATTCCTCCAATTAAAAGCACAAACAACCACAAACGAAATCGACTTTTGGGCTTTATAACTTTACATCACGGTTACATCTCCCAGCAGGCCGCACTGTGCCTTTTCACTGCTCGGCAGGAAAATACAAAAAAGGGCCCTGACGGGCCCTTTCTCAATTAAGTATAATCGCTTATAGCTCAATGCCGATATTGCTGACAGGCTCATCGCGTAATTCTTGTCGCAAGTCTTTAATCAACTCAATGTCGCGACGCTCGGCTTCCTTCAGCGCACGGAAAATCGCCCACTGCATATCCCACTCGGCACAGACCGCTTCATTCTCTTTCTGGTTCTCGTTGGTGATCTCAATGCCGCTCTGGGCAAATTCCAAATCTGCCACCGTTTCCGCTGACAGCGAGCTTAGCTTCGTCAGGGTTTCCAGCATCAAATCACGATCCAGCATGGCATGAAGCAGATCTGCCAACGCAACACAGGCATCAATTGCAGGATTAACCGCGTAAAGATCATGCTCATCGGCACTAGGAACTAGCTCTTCTAGCTTCTCTAGCTGCTTCTCGAAATTAATCTTCGCCGTTTTGACCGTTAGAATTTCCCAGATACTGTCAAGAATTGAGCGATATTTCTGCTCATCGGCAAATTCAGTTTCTCGGCAGAACAATACATAGTTGGGGTACATACGCTCACACAGGGAGACCATAAAGGTGATGTGTTGCCATGGTTCTAATTTTTCTAGGCGAAGCTGAACAGGATTCTTTAGCATGGGATAATCTGCGATTGTGATTTGTCCCGAAGTGTACTTGTATAGCCAGACCACTTCAACATCAAGCGACACCAATATAGGCATACCGCCCACTGCGACACGGCAGGTAGATATTGTCAGCAAACAAGGATAAAGGAATGAACCAGTTATTGATTGTGGCACGGCAGGAGAAGGCTTACCGACAAATGCTCGCCCGGGCTCAGCTACCGGATCTCGAAATAACCGAAAACCCTGAACACGCCACCGTCATTTTGGCCGATCCACCCCGCATTGCCGACAAGCTCGACGATTACCCGGCGCTGATATGGCTGCAGTCGACCTTTGCGGGCATTGATGCGCTGACCCGGCCGGACATCCGGCAGGACTACACCCTAACCAATATCCGGGGCCACTTCGGCCAGTTGATTGCCGAGTATGTGATGGGGTATACCCTGGATCATACCCGCCATCTCAGCCAGTACCGTCAACAACAATCCAGACACCAATGGCGGCCGCTTCCATATTCTTCACTGGCCCAAAGAACCCTGGTCATTCTGGGCACCGGATCTATCGGCTCACATCTGGCCCGGGTTGCCAAGGCTCTTGGCCTTGAAGTCATCGGTATCAATCGCTCGGGTCGTTCGCAAGAAACGAGCTTCGACCACGTCTATCCGCTCTCCCGGCTGACTGAAGGGCTGGCGTTGGCTGATATTCTCGTCTCGACCCTTCCCGCGACGGCTGACACCAATAATCTCCTCAATGCCAAGACCTTGAGCCATTGCAGAAGTACACTACTGTTTAACGTAGGACGAGGTAATGCGGTATGCGCGCAGGGGTTGCTGAACGCCATCGCGCAAGGCTGTGTAACCCATGCCTACCTTGATGTATTCAAGCAGGAGCCGCTCGACGAGAGCCACGCTTTCTGGCAACACCCTAACGTTACGATAACTCCCCATATTGCTGCAGAGAGCTTTCCTGAGCAGGTGTTCGAGATATTTGCGGCAAACTATCGACGGTATATCCAACAACAACCGATGATGTACCAAGTTGATTTTAAACGTGGCTACTAGTCACTACAGGCAACCGTTATGGCAGTTCAACAACTTGATAACCTGCTGGATCAAATCCGCCAGTGCGAGATCTGCAAGGATCATCTTCCCCTCGGGCCACGTCCGGTCATCCAGGCAGCCTCGACAGCGAAGCTTATGATTGTTGGTCAGGCACCGGGAACGCGCGTCCATGAGACCGGGATCCCGTGGAACGATCCGAGCGGCAACCGTCTAAGGACATGGCTCGAGCTCGACCGCGACACCTTTTACGATCCGGGCCAAATCGCCATCATGCCGATGGGGCTCTGCTACCCGGGCAAAGGAAAGTCGGGAGATCTCCCGCCAAGACCAGAGTGTGCCCCGCAATGGCACCCGCAAGTCTGGCCATTACTGCCTAATGTCGGCATGACGTTATTGGTCGGCCAATATGCCCAGCAGCGCTATCTGACCAACAAACCCAAAACACTGACCGAGACGGTGAAGGCATGGCGCCAGTGGGCTCCCCGGTACATTCCGATGCCTCACCCTTCCCCCCGCAATACCCTGTGGCTCAAGCGCAACCCATGGTTCGAGGAAGAGGTGGTACCGTACATCCGCGACTACGTCCACCAGCATTTGGGAGTGTAGAGAGACTAGTTTCGAGAAGCGAGAAAACAAAGAGCCCACACAGTAAGACTGCATGGGCTCTTAATCCTCTTCCTCGGGCCTAGTAACCTAGTACCCAGGAACCCACTCTTATTTATGATATGGCTTGGACAGCTCGTGTACCGCTTCCACAAACACACCTGCATTTTCAGGCGGCACATCCAGGTGAATACCGTGGCCAAGGTTGAACACGTGACCGGTTCCCTCGTCGCCGTAGCCTTCCAGAATTGTCGCGACTTCCTGACGGATACGTTCTGGCTGAGCATACAGGATAGATGGGTCCATATTCCCCTGCAGGGCCACTTTGTCACCGACACGACGTTTGGCATCAGCAATATTGATGGTCCAATCAAGACCTACTGCATCACAGCCCGTTGCTGCGATCTGCTCCAGCCACATGCCACCGTTCTTGGTAAACAGCGTCACAGGAACACGGCGGCCGTCATTTTCACGGATCAGGCCATCGACGATCTTGTGCATGTAGCGCAGCGAGAACTCGTTGTAGTCGCGCGGCGTCAGAACACCACCCCAGGTATCAAATACCATCACTGACTGCGCACCAGCTTTGATCTGGGCATTCAGATACTCGACAACACTGTCAGCCAGCTTATCCAGCAACAGGTGCAGTGTCGCCGGCTCAGCATACATCATCTTTTTGATCTTGGTGAAGGCTTTAGAGCTTCCACCTTCAACCATATAGGTGGCCAGTGTCCACGGACTGCCAGAGAAGCCAATGAGCGGCACCTCGCCCTGAAGATCCTTACGGATTTGACGAACGGCATTCATTACGTACTGCAGCTCACCTTCCGGATCCGGTAAGCCAATTTTATCGACATCGGCCTTGCAAGTGATCGGACGCTCGAACTTAGGGCCTTCACCCGTTTCGAAGTACAGCCCCAGCCCCATCGCATCCGGGATAGTCAGAATATCTGAGAACAGAATTGCAGCATCCAGCGGAAAACGGCGCAGTGGCTGAAGGGTTACCTCACTCGCCAGCTCGGCATTTTTACATAGCGACATGAAGTCACCAGCAACACTACGTGTAGCACGATACTCTGGCAGATAGCGGCCTGCCTGACGCATCATCCATACCGGTGTGCAATCTACCGGTTGCTTCAACAGCGCACGTAGGTAGCGGTCATTCTTTAATTCGCTCATTCTGGACTCCATGGGTTAATTCTGCGGCGTATTGTATCACTCCATGACAGCAACAAAAGAGCCCAATTGTTAAGCAGATCATGTTTACGGCAACAATCTGTTCACTAGGTTTGCGACTCACAGGGCTCCCATGGTACAAAATCTGCGCGCTAGCAATAATAACAATGATTTTGCTCGTCGAGAGCAAATAACTGCACCTTACCCCTCCACTTAGGAGGGTTTTTTTATCCTACCGTTCAGCCATCAACGATAAAGTATGGTTAATCAATGCTCTGGCAATCGTTCCTTCCGGAGCCAGTGCCGGCAGTTGATCTTTCGTCGCCCAGATAGCATCGCTCAGCTCTTCATAGTCGGGCTTCAGCTCACCGCTGTCATAGTCCGCCAGAAAACCCATCATCAGGTTAGACGGAAAGGCCCAGGGCTGGCTGCCAAAATAACGAATGTTTTTGACGGTGATCCCTGTTTCCTCTTCGACTTCCCTGGCCACACACTGCTCCAGCGTTTCTCCGGCCTCGACAAACCCGGCGATCACCGTGTACATGCCTGTCTTATGCCGCGGGTGCTGAGCCAGCAGGATTTTGTCCCGGTTACGCACCGCAACGATCACGCAGGGAGATAAGCGCGGATAATGATGCGCTAGACAACCCTGGCACACCATCGCCAACTCCGTTGATACCAGCTCGCAACGCGCACCGCAGGCAGAACAATAAGCCTGAGTGTGCAGCATGTGGGAGAGTTGCGTCGCTTTGCCTGCCAAATTGAAGAGAGTACTATCTAGGTTCAACAATTCCCTTTGAGAATAAAAATCTTCTTCCTTATAATTTTCAGTGGCTTCCAGCCAATAAACCGGCTTTTTGTGATACTCGCCAATATGGCGCGCCTGTTCGCTATTTCCCCCTGCCTGGGCCGGAGTCATCAGGGGAAGTGTATGATTAATCAAATATAACTTACGATTTTTAACTATACACCAATACGCTAATTCTTGTTTTTTTAACATCAATGTCACATCCATCCTTGCAGGGTTTGCTTTTTACTGGCAATCTAAACCTAGTAACGGATTATTGATCCGTCATACAAGGTTCTCTTTTTTAAGAGTTTCACAGGTATCGAAATCAGTGCCCTTGTGTCGGTACTGATCGATCATGAGGGCATGGTCATGTTAAGTAAATTCGAGCAAGTACAGAAACAGTGGGGCGGCACCAGCGATGTCATCGATCACTGGCTGATGTCCCGTCAGCAATTACTGATCGACTATTGCAAGTTAGCGGGGCTCCCCCCGTTTGAACACAATACACGCCAGCTTCCAACCGCTTCACAACTCCAACTTTTCAGCCAACAGCTTGTCGACTATATCTCCGAAGGCCATTTCAAAATCTATGACATGGTGATGGAACGCTGGAATGCAACTGGCTATTCGCCTACTGAAGATATCTCGCGGCTATATTCACAAATCACCCAGACAACCGACCCTTTGCTGAATTTTACCGACCGCTACTGCTCTGTCGATGAAGGGGGTGATATTCCCGACTTTGACAACGATCTGTCTTCTGTCGGCGAATTGATCGAACTCCGATTTGCATTAGAAGATAACCTGATTGAGCTAATCAGCGAAAGCTTAGCGTGTCCGCCGGGAGCGTAAAGCCCCACTAGGCATGAACGCAGAAATGACCTAGACAGCAACGAAGCCTGTTCAGTCCGGCTAATTCTCGCTGTCTCGCCCACAGCTCTCTTCGGCCTATGCGTGATTATGAGTGTCTATGCCCTAGTCACCTGCACGCTCACTTGCCCTGAAACTCTTGCTATCCCCAGTGTTCGCTGACACTGGGGATTTTTATATCAATAACATAGCGGCTCTTATCAACTTATCTCAAGCGAATTAGCCCCATAAACAAAAAGGCACCCTATTGGGTGCCTTTTTATTGCTTAGCTCAAGAGACGAAACCTATTAGTTTTCGTCAGTCAGGCCAGCATTTAGCAGTGCTGCAAGATCCTGAGACGCTTGCTCTGCATCAACCTGAGGTGCTACAGGCTCTAGCTCTGCATCACGTTGACGCTGACGCTCCTGGTGGTAGGCGAAGCCAGTACCCGCAGGGATCAGACGACCAACGATTACGTTCTCTTTCAGGCCACGTAGCTCATCACGCTTACCAGAAACCGCAGCTTCTGTTAGTACGCGAGTCGTTTCCTGGAACGATGCTGCCGAGATAAACGACTCAGTTGCCAGAGACGCTTTGGTGATACCAAGCAGATCACGCTCGTACGTAGCCGGTAGCTTACCTTCAGCTTCAAGCTTACGGTTTGCGATAGTTACGCGAGAGTACTCTAACTGCTCACCCGGTAGGAACTCAGAGTCACCAGAAACAGTGATCGTTACCTTACGAAGCATCTGACGAACGATAGTTTCAATGTGCTTATCGTTAATCTTAACGCCCTGTAGACGGTAAACTTCCTGAACTTCGTTCACGATGTATTCTGCAACTGCGTGTACACCACGTAGACGTAGAATATCGTGCGGAGCCTCTGGACCATCGGCGATTACATCACCTTTCTCGACCTTCTCACCTTCGAATACGTTCAGCTGGCGCCACTTAGGAACCATTTCTTCGTATGCATTGCCTTCGGCAGGTGTGATGATCAGACGACGCTTACCTTTCGTCTCTTTACCGAACGAAACCGTACCCGTGATTTCAGCAAGAATTGCTGGCTCTTTCGGCTTACGTGCTTCGAACAGGTCAGCAACTCGTGGCAGACCACCGGTGATATCTTTCGTACCGCCAGAAGCCTGAGGGATACGTGCTAGCGTATCACCGATACCAACCATGGCACCGTCTTCAAGCTGGATGATTGCTTTGCCCGGCAGGAAGTACTGAGCTGGCATTTCAGTGCCGGCGATCATTACGTCGTTACCGTTTTCATCAACTAGCTTAACTGTCGGACGCATGTCTTTACCTGCACCGGTACGCTCTGCAGCGTCAAGTACAGTGATCATAGACAGGCCTGTTAGCTCATCAGTCTGACGAGAAACCGTTACGCCATCAATCAGGTCAACAAACTGAGCACGACCTGCCACTTCAGTGATGATTGGCATTGTGTGCGGGTCCCAGTTAGCGATAACTTCGCCAGCTTTAACTTCCGCAGCATCACCTTTAGTCAGGTGTGAGCCGTATGGCAGTTTGTAGTTCTCTTTGGTACGACCGAACTCATCGATAACGCTCATTTCTGACGCACGAGAAGTGATAACTAGCTTGCCTTCGTTGTTAGTAACAAACTTGGCATTATGTAGTTTCATCGAACCATTGTTCTTAACCTGAATGCTGTTTTCTGCAGCTGCCGCAGATGCCGCACCACCGATGTGGAACGTACGCATCGTAAGCTGTGTACCCGGTTCACCGATTGACTGAGCAGCAACAACACCCACTGCCTCACCCTGGTTAACCAAGTGACCACGAGCCAGATCACGACCGTAACAGTTCTTACAACAACCGAAGTCGTTCTCACAGGTTACTACCGAACGTACTTTCACCTGGTCAACAGAGTTTGCTTCCAGGATCTCACACCACTTCTCATCAAGTAGCGTGTTACGTGGAGCAAGTACTTCGTCTGTACCCGGCTTGATAACGTCTTCAGCAACAACACGGCCAAGAACACGATCACCCAGTTGCTCTTTAACATCACCACCCTCGATCAGAGGCATCATGGTGATACCAGCATGCGTACCACAATCGTCTGCTGTGATAACTACATCCTGTGCAACGTCTACCAGACGACGAGTCAGGTAACCGGAGTTCGCTGTCTTAAGTGCGGTATCCGCAAGACCCTTACGAGCACCGTGAGTAGAGATGAAGTACTGTAGTACGTTCAGACCTTCACGGAAGTTCGCAGTGATCGGCGTTTCGATGATTGAGCCATCCGGCTTAGCCATCAGACCACGCATACCCGCTAGCTGACGAATCTGTGCTGCGGAACCACGAGCACCTGAGTCGGCCATCATGTATACGCTGTTGAACGATTTCTGCTGCTCTTCTTCACCGTCACGGTTAATAACAGTATCGAAAGACAGGTTATCCATCATCGCTTTAGCAACCTGCTCGTTGGCAGTTGCCCAGATATCGATAACTTTGTTGTATCGTTCGCCGGCAGTTACAAGACCAGACTGGAACTGTTCCTGGATTTCAGCAACTTCTGCTTCAGCTTCTGCGATCTTGGTGTATTTCGCTTCTGGTACAACCATATCGTCGATACCAACAGAAACACCAGACAGTGCCGCGTAAGCAAAACCTGTGTACATGATCTGGTCAGCAAAGATAACGGTATCTTTCATGCCCAGTTCACGGTAACAAGTGTTAAGCAGTTTAGATATTTGTTTCTTACCCAGAGCTTCAGTGTTCACCAGGCTGTATGGAAGACCTTTTGGTACGATCGTCCATAGCATTGCACGGCCCACAGTCGTATCAACAAGCTTAGTATCAGCAACCAGGTTACCTTGCTCGTCATAGCGATGCTCTGTGATGCGTACTTTAACGCGAGCATGAAGCTCTGCGCTCTTAGTACGGTATGCTTTCTCTGCCTCGGCAGGTCCAGCAAGGTACATGCCTTCACCCTTCGCGTTGATTTTCTCACGCGTCATGTAGTAAAGACCCAATACAACGTCCTGAGAAGGTACGATGATCGGATCACCAGACGCTGGCGACAGGATGTTGTTGGTAGACATCATCAGTGCACGTGCTTCAAGCTGTGCTTCCAGAGTCAGAGGTACGTGTACCGCCATCTGGTCACCATCGAAGTCGGCGTTATAGGCCGCACACACTAGTGGGTGAAGCTGGATCGCTTTACCTTCGATAAGTACTGGTTCGAATGCCTGAATACCTAGACGGTGCAGTGTTGGTGCACGGTTAAGCATTACTGGGTGTTCGCGAATCACTTCGTCCAGGATATCCCAAACAACCGCTTCTTCGCGTTCTACCATCTTCTTGGCAGCTTTGATCGTTGTCGCCAGACCACGAGTCTCTAGCTTGCCGTAGATGAATGGCTTAAATAGCTCAAGTGCCATCTTCTTAGGAAGACCACACTGATGCAAACGCAGGTATGGACCTACGGTGATAACAGAACGACCTGAGTAGTCAACACGCTTACCAAGTAGGTTCTGACGGAAACGACCCTGCTTACCTTTGATCATGTCAGCCAAAGATTTCAGAGGACGCTTGTTTGAACCTGTGATAGCGCGGCCACGGCGACCGTTATCTAGCAATGCATCAACAGACTCCTGAAGCATACGTTTTTCGTTACGTACGATGATATCAGGAGCAGCCAGGTCTAGAAGGCGCTTCAGACGGTTGTTACGGTTGATAACGCGACGGTACAGATCGTTCAGATCCGAAGTTGCGAAACGACCACCGTCCAGCGGTACCAGCGGACGTAGATCCGGCGGCAGAACTGGCAGTACAGACAGGATCATCCACTCTGGGTTGTTACCTGACTGCAGGAATGCTTCTACAAGCTTAAGACGCTTGGTTAGTTTCTTACGCTTGGTTTCAGAGTTAGTTTCATCTAGCTCTTCGCGCATCAGCTCGATTTCGGCATTCAGGTCCATGTTGGCCAGCAATGCTTTAACCGCTTCTGCACCCATTTTCGCGTCGAATTCGTCGCCCCACTCTTCAAGTGCATCCAGGTACTGTTCTTCAGACAGCAGCTGGCTACGCTCAAGGTTGGTCATACCCGGTTCGATCACTACGTAAGATTCGAAGTAAAGTACACGCTCGATGTCACGTAGCGGCATGTCCATTAACAGACCGATACGAGATGGCAGTGACTTAAGGAACCAGATGTGGGCTACAGGTGAAGCTAGCTCGATGTGACCCATACGCTCACGACGTACTTTGGTCTGAGTAACTTCAACACCACATTTTTCACAGATAACACCACGGTGCTTCAGGCGCTTATATTTGCCACAAAGACACTCGTAGTCTTTTACCGGGCCAAAGATACGTGCACAGAAAAGACCGTCACGCTCAGGCTTAAAAGTACGGTAGTTGATGGTTTCTGGCTTTTTAACTTCACCGAAAGACCATGAACGGATCATGTCAGGTGAAGCAAGACCGATTTTGATTGCATCAAATTCTTCAGTCTTGTGTTGTGCTTTCAGAAACTTAAGTAAGTCTTTCACATTCGGCTCCTGTGAGGAGTTGACCCATAAAGGCGCCAGTCTACTGGCGCCTTCATATTTATACCGGAGTAACTAAATAAGTATAGGTAACTAGCCTAGGCTTATTCGTCTTCCAGCTCGATGTTGATACCCAACGAGCGGATTTCTTTCAACAATACGTTGAAGGATTCCGGCATACCAGGTTCCATACGATGGTCGCCATCGACGATGTTCTTATACATCTTCGTACGGCCGTTAACGTCATCCGACTTAACAGTTAGCATTTCCTGTAGAGTGTAAGCTGCGCCGTATGCTTCCAGCGCCCATACTTCCATCTCACCGAAACGCTGACCACCGAACTGTGCTTTACCACCCAGCGGCTGCTGAGTAACAAGGCTATAAGAACCGGTAGAACGGGCATGCATCTTGTCATCAACCAAGTGGTTCAGTTTCAGCATGTACATGTAACCAACGGTTACAGGACGCTCAAACATGTCACCGGTACGACCGTCAAACAGTTTCAGCTGACCAGACTCAGGCAGATCACCCAGTTTCAACAGCTCTTTGATTGATGCTTCAGGTGCACCATCAAATACAGGCGTTGCAATCGGTAGACCGTTACGTAGGTTCTTAATCAACGTACGTACTTCGTCGTCAGATAGAGCAGCGATATCAACTTTCTGGCGCGTATCGCCCAGATCGTAGACTTTTTGCAGGAATTCACGGAACTTGTGAAGTTCTTGCTGCTGCTTCAGCATCTCGTTGATCTTGTCACCGATACCTTTCGCTGCAAGACCCAGGTGAGTCTCGAGGATCTGACCGATGTTCATACGAGATGGTACACCCAGTGGGTTCAGTACGATATCGACTGTCTGACCTTTCTCATCGTACGGCATGTCTTCAACAGGGTTGATCTTAGAGATTACACCCTTGTTACCGTGACGACCCGCCATCTTATCACCAGGCTGGATACGACGCTTAACCGCTAGGTATACTTTAACAATCTTAAGTACGCCCGGCGCTAGGTCATCACCCTGTGTGATCTTACGACGCTTGGTTTCAAACTTCTTATCGAACTCAGCTTTCAGTTCATCATACTGCTCTGCAAGCTGCTCCAGCTGGTTTTGCTGTGCTTCGTCATCAAGTGTCTGTGCAAACAGTCTCTCGCGGTCCATTGAAGCAATCTTGTCTTCACTGTAACCAGCAGAAAGCAGAAGCGTACGAACACGTGCAAGAAGACCACCCTCAAGGATCTGGAATTCTTCCGTGATATCTTTCTTCGCTTCTTTCAGCTGCATCTCTTCAATTTCAAGCGCACGCTTGTCTTTTTCTACACCATCGCGGGTAAATACCTGAACGTCGATGATCGTACCAGACACAGAGTTCGGTACACGTAGTGAAGAGTCTTTCACATCAGATGCTTTTTCGCCGAAGATAGCACGTAGTAGCTTCTCTTCAGGTGTTAGCTGAGTTTCGCCCTTAGGCGTCACTTTACCAACCAGGATGTCGCCACCCTTCACTTCAGCACCAATGTAAACGATACCTGATTCATCCAGCTTAGAAAGCGCCGCTTCACCCACGTTAGGGATATCAGCAGTGATTTCTTCAGCACCCAGCTTAGTATCACGCGCCACACAAGATAGCTCTTGGATGTGGATAGTTGTCAGGCGATCTTCCTGTACAACACGCTCAGAAACTAGGATGGAATCCTCGAAGTTGTAACCGTTCCAAGGCATGAACGCGATACGCATGTTCTGACCAAGCGCCAGCTCACCCAGGTCGGTTGAAGGACCATCAGCAAGCACATCGCCACGAGCCACAGGCTCACCCGGCATCACAGTCGGACGCTGGTTGATACATGTGTTCTGGTTAGAACGGGTGTACTTAGTCAGGTTGTAGATGTCGATACCCGCTTCGCCTGGTACCAGCTCGTCTTCGTTAACTTTGATAACGATACGAGAAGCATCTACTGACTGTACTTGTCCGCCACGTTTGGCAACGGCAGTTACACCGGAGTCAACGGCTACGTTACGCTCGATACCTGTACCAACTAGCGGCTTGTCAGCGCGCAGTGTCGGAACAGCCTGACGCTGCATGTTCGCACCCATAAGGGCACGGTTTGCATCATCGTGCTCTAGGAACGGGATCAGAGATGCCGCCACCGATACAACCTGGTTGGTTGCAACGTCCATGTACTGAACATGGTCGCGTGGGTGCAGGCCTGATTCACCTTTCTGACGAGCAGTGATCAATTCGTCAGCGAAAGAACCGTCTTCATTAAGCGCGGCATTCGCCTGAGCGATAACATATTGGCCTTCTTCAATCGCAGACAGGAAGTCGATTTCTTCGGTTACCTTGCCGTCGATTACTTTACGGTATGGAGTTTCCAGGAAACCGTAAGCATTACACTGGGCAAATGCCGACAGTGAGTTGATCAGACCGATGTTTGGACCTTCTGGCGTTTCGATAGGACATAGACGACCGTAGTGGGTCGCGTGAACATCTCGAACTTCGAAGCCAGCACGCTCACGAGTCAGACCACCTGGACCAAGCGCCGAAATACGACGTTTGTGAGTAACTTCTGACAGTGGATTGTTCTGGTCCATAAACTGAGACAGCTGAGAAGAGCCAAAGAACTCTTTAACTGCCGCAGAAATTGGCTTCGCATTGATTAGGTCCTGAGGCATCACAGCGTCAAGATCGCCTAGGCTTAGACGTTCCTTAACTGCACGCTCAACACGAACTAGACCAACACGGAACTGGTTTTCAGCCATTTCGCCAACAGAACGGATACGACGGTTACCAAGGTGGTCGATATCATCAACTTCACCACGGCCGTTACGGATGTCGATCAGTTTGCGCATCACGTCAATGATGTCAGAGTGATCCAGGGTACCCGCACCCGTTGTCTCATCACGTAGAAGAGAGCTGTTGAACTTCATACGACCAACAGCAGAGAGATCGTAACGATCTTCTGAGAAGAACAGGCTTTCGAATAGCTGCTCTGCGGCTTCACGTGTTGGCGGCTCACCAGGACGCATCATGCGGTAGATTTCTACTAGCGCACTTAGGCGGTCAGTCGTGCTGTCGACACGGATGGTGTCAGACATGTACGGACCGTAATCCAGGTCATTGGTGAACAGAACTTCCAGTGACTTGTGACCTGCTTGAGAAAGCAAAGCCAGAGTCTCTAGGCTTAGTTCTTGGTTAGCTGCTGCGATTAGCTCGCCGGTTTCCTCGTTCACGTAATCACGTGATGCGATTTTACCCACGATGTATTCAACAGGGACTTCAATATGGTCAACACCGTCTTTGCCAAGCTGGCGAATATGACGGGCTGTGATTCGGCGGCCTTGCTCTACATATAGCTTACCGTTCGCTTCGATGTTGAAGCTTGCAGTTTCGCCACGCAGACGGTCAGGCACAAGTTCCATAACCAGAGACTTACCTTGAACTTCGAAGTTTACTTTCTCGAAGAACATGTCAAGGATTTGCTCGGTTGTGTAACCTAGCGCACGAAGAATAATTGAAGCTGGAAGCTTACGACGACGGTCGATACGTACGAATACGTTATCCTTAGGATCAAATTCGAAATCCAACCATGAACCACGGTATGGGATTACGCGTGCATTATAAAGCACTTTACCTGAGGAGTGGGTTTTACCCTTATCGCTGTCGAAGAAGACACCCGGGCTACGGTGCAGCTGGGATACGATAACCCTCTCGGTACCGTTAATAACGAATGTACCGTTATCAGTCATGAGCGGAATCTCGCCCATGTAAACTTCTTGTTCTTTGATGTCTTTTACGGTGCCAGCTGGCGCATCTTTGTCATACATGACAAGACGTAGCTTCACACGCAACGGTGCAGAGTATGTTACGCCACGAATCTGACATTCTTTAACATCGAAGACCGGCTCACCGAGACGATAGCTAACGTATTGCAGCTCGGAATTGCCGTTATAGCTCTGAATTGGAAAAACAGAACGAAAGGCAGCTTCTAGACCGTAGTGCCCTTCCGGATCCTGCTCGATGAACTTTTTAAAAGACTCAAGCTGGATCGACAGCAAGTATGGTATGTCCAACACTTGTGGACGCTTACCAAAATCCTTACGGATACGCTTTTTCTCGGTATAAGAGTAAACCATAGGTTCCTCAGATCGCTGATAAGTGATCCAAACTGCTCAAAACGAGGAGCAGTGACTAATAACACTGTTTATTGTAGGAACAGCATCAAAAAAGAGCTGTTTTTTTGCACAGTTAGTGGTTGCAAAACAATGTGAAAAACACCACTACCCTACAGCGCAAAAAGGCCGGTGGCAATTAGCCACCAGCCATTAGCCTTTTCAGGCTAAGAAATTAAGTAAAAATTACTTAATTTCAACAGAAGCACCAACTTCTTCTAGCTGAGCTTTAAGAGCTTCAGCTTCAGCTTTGTCAACACCTTCTTTCAGAGGTGCTGGAGCGCCGTCTACAAGACCTTTAGCTTCTTTCAGACCTAGGCCAGTTGCGCCGCGTACTGCTTTGATAACCTGAACTTTCTGAGAACCAGCAGAAGTTAGGATTACGTCAAATTCAGTTTGCTCTTCAGCAGCTTCACCGCCTGCTGCGCCGCCTGCTACTACTGCAGCTGCAGCAGAAACACCGAATTTTTCTTCCATAGCTTCGATAAGCTCAACAACTTGCATTACAGACATTTCTGCAACTGCGTCTAGGATTTGCTCGTTAGTGATAGACATAACAATTCTCTTTGAAATCAACAATTAGTTTAAATAGCAACCAGTGAAAAACCAGGGCAATTATGCCGCTGCTTCTTCTTTCTGATCGCGTAGAGCTGCGATAGTACGTACCAGCTTGCCAGCTGAAGCTTCTTTCATGCACATCATTAGGCGTGCAATCGCTTCGTCGTAAGTTGGTAGTGTCGCAAGAATTTCTGCGTCAGCAACAGCGCCTTCGAATGCGGCTGCTTTGATCTCGAAATCTTTGTTCTCTTTAGCGAAGTCTTTGAAAAGACGCGCTGCAGCACCTGGGTGCTCGTTAGAGAAACCGATCAGTGTAGGACCAACGAAAGTGTCTTGTAGACACTCGAAGTCAGTACCTTCAACTGCACGGCGTGCTAGTGTGTTACGAACAACTTTCAGGTAAACGCCGTTTTCACGAGCTTGTTTACGTAGAGAAGTCATCGCATCAACTGCAACGCCACGAGAGTCAGCAACAACTGCAGACAGGGCACCATTGGCAGCTTCGTTGACTTCAGCAACAATTGCTTTTTTGTCTTGAAGATTTAATGCCATTGGATTAGCTCCTGGATTTAGCTGGGTTACCCCAGTCATTACACCACTCACTGCCAGTATGACAGGAGAGTCTTTACGGCGCAGATCCAAGACAGATTTACATCAATCATGTTCTGGCACCGTCTACGTAGGTAGTATTAAGTTCCTAAGAACGCCTACGGTCTTGGACGAAGGCTAATTTACAAGCAATTAGCCTCAGCCATGAATTTGTGAACGCCAGATTATACACTAACCTGGCAGTTCTGCAAATTATTGTGCGTTAGTTTCCAGAGAGTTCTGGTCTAGCGCTACACCTGCACCCATAGTGGTGGAGATGCTAACTTTCTTGATGAAAGTACCTTTAGCAGAAGAAGGCTTAGCTTTCTTCAGAGCAACTAGAAGTGCTTCTAGGTTCTCTTTAAGGTTTGCTGCGTCAAAATCCACTTTACCGATAGTAGTGTGGATGATGCCGTTCTTGTCGTTACGGTAACGAACCTGACCTGCTTTAGCGTTCTTAACTGCTTCAGCAACGTTAGGAGTTACAGTACCAACTTTAGGGTTTGGCATCAGACCGCGTGGACCAAGAATAGTACCAAGCTGGCCTACAACGCGCATTGCATCTGGAGATGCGATAACAACGTCAAAGTCCATCACGCCTTTCTTAACCTGGTCAGCAAGTTCTTCCATACCTACTAGGTCAGCGCCTGCTTCTTTAGCAGCTTCTGCGTTTGCACCTTGAGTGAACACAGCAACACGGATATCACGACCAGTACCGTGTGGTAGCACAGTTGCGCCACGAACGTTTTGGTCTGATTTACGTGCATCGATGCCAAGGTTAACAGCAACGTCAACACTTTCAGTAAATTTAGCAGTAGCTAGTTCTTTAAGAAGAGCAACAGCTTCGTTGATTTCGTACTCTTTAGTTACGTCAACTTTGTCACGGATAACGCGCATGCGTTTAGTCAGTTTTGCCATTGTCTTAACCCTCTACCACTAGGCCCATTGAACGAGCAGTACCTGCAATCGAACGCTTCATAGCTTCGATGTCAGCACCAGTCATATCAGCCGCTTTAGTTTCAGCGATTTCCTGAACCTGAGCGTCAGTAACAGTACCAACTTTCTCAGTGTTAGGACGGCCAGAACCAGACTTAACGCCTGCTGCTTTCTTCAGAAGAACTGCTGCAGGTGGAGTCTTAGTAACGAACGTGAAAGAACGGTCGTTGTATACTGTGATAACAACAGGAATTGGAAGACCTTTCTCGATTGAGTCAGTCTTAGCGTTGAACGCTTTACAGAATTCCATAATGTTCACACCGTGCTGACCAAGAGCTGGACCAACCGGTGGACTAGGGTTTGCTGCACCAGCTGCTACCTGCAGCTTGATGTATGCTTCTACTTTTTTAGCCATTGCTATATACCTAAATTTGGGTTCGAACGTCTATTCGTAAAAGAACAGACTCCCCGTCTAACGAAAGGGCGCGAAATTATAGTCCAATTTCACGCCCCTGACAATAACAGCTGATTAATTATTGATCAGCTTTTTTCAACCTGACCGAACTCAAGCTCAACCGGTGTTGCACGGCCGAAGATCGATACAGAAACCTTCACGCGGCTCTTGTCGTAGTCAACTTCTTCTACAACGCCGTTAAAGTCTGCAAAAGGCCCGTCGGTAACACGTACAACTTCACCCGGCTCAAAGACAGTTTTGTGAACTGGTGATTCACTTGCCTGCTGAAGACGGTTAAGAATGGCATCCGCCTCTTTATCAGAGATAGGAGCTGGACGGTCTGAAGTGCCGCCGATGAACCCCATTACACGAGGGATACTACGTACCAGATGCCATGTCTCATCGTTCATCACCATCTGTACAAGCACATAGCCTGGGAAGAACTTACGTTCACTCTTACGGCGCTGACCTGCACGCATCTCAACCACTTCCTCAGTAGGTACAAGTACCTCATCAAAGTAGTCTTCCATGCTATGCATCTTGATATGCTCACGTAGTGATTGCGCTACACGACCTTCAAAACCTGAAAAGGCCTGTACTACATACCATCGTTTTTTTGGAGCTTCGCTCATGAACTCTTACCTCACACACCGGTAACTAGGCGGACTAGACGGACCATGATGCCGTCGATACCCCACAAGGCTAACGCCATAATGACAGTGACAGCTAAAACGATAAAGGTTGTCTGCGTAGCTTCCTGACGAGTAGGCCATACTACCTTGCGGACTTCCATGCGCGATTCGCGGGCAAACGTAATCGCGGTTTTACCTTTTGCTGTAAGTGCGGCAAGACCACCAGCTGCAGCTACAAGAACTACAACGGCCGAGGCGCGCAACACTACAGAAACATCACTGTACAGGTAATTACCAACCACAGCGGCAGCTAGCAAAGCAAATACAGCGACCCATTTTAGGCCATCCATACTGCTAGAGCTGCTTTGGTTTTCGGCATTCGCTTTCATACAACCAACCTGTAACTAGTCTCAATATAGACGAAAATAACCCCGCAAGTGCGAGGCCATAAATGAAGGAAAGCGCTAACGCCTTAATTACATGGAAAAAACTTCATCTCAATAAACTTTTACTCTGCGTTCCTGACCAAAAAACAACCTGACCAAAAATCGAACGCAGAAAAAGGGCATCAAATGATGCCCTTTTTGGTGCCTTGTCGTCAAATATTATTCAACGATCTTAGCAACAACACCGGCACCTACTGTACGACCGCCTTCACGGATCGCAAAGCGTAGACCTTCGTCCATCGCGATAGGAGCGATTAGAGTAACAACCATTTTAATGTTGTCACCAGGCATTACCATTTCAACGCCTTCTGGTAGCTCGATAGTACCAGTTACGTCAGTTGTACGGAAGTAGAACTGTGGACGGTAGCCTTTGAAGAATGGCGTGTGACGGCCACCTTCGTCTTTAGACAGAACGTATACTTCTGACTCGAAAGTAGTGTGCGGAGTGATAGAACCTGGCTTAGCAAGAACCTGACCACGCTCAACTTCGTCACGCTTAGTACCACGTAGTAGAACACCAACGTTCTCACCAGCACGGCCTTCGTCAAGAAGCTTACGGAACATCTCAACACCAGTACAAGTAGTTAGCGTAGTTTCTTTGATACCTACGATAGCAACTTCGTCACCTACAGTGATGATACCCTGCTCAACACGACCAGTTACAACAGTACCACGGCCCTGGATTGAGAATACATCTTCGATAGGTAGGATGAACGGACGGTCGATCGCACGCTCTGGCTCTGGGATGTAGTTGTCTAGTGCTTCAGCTAGCTCAACGATCTTGTCTTCCCACTCTTTCTCGCCGTTTAGTGCGCCAAGAGCAGAACCCATGATTACTGGGCAGTCGTCACCTGGGAATTCGTACTCAGATAGAAGTTCACGAACTTCCATTTCTACTAGCTCTAGTAGTTCTTCGTCATCAACCATGTCACACTTGTTCATGAACACGATGATGTATGGGATACCAACCTGACGGCCTAGTAGGATGTGCTCACGAGTCTGAGGCATAGGGCCGTCAGTTGCAGCAACAACCAGGATACCACCGTCCATCTGCGCAGCACCAGTGATCATGTTTTTAACGTAATCGGCGTGTCCTGGGCAGTCTACGTGTGCGTAGTGACGACTTGGAGTATCGTACTCTACGTGAGAAGTAGAGATTGTGATACCACGTTCGCGCTCTTCTGGAGCGTTATCGATAGATGCGAAGTCTTTAGCCTCACCACCGTATACTTTTGACAGAGTAGTACAGATAGCAGCTGTTAGAGTAGTTTTACCGTGGTCAACGTGGCCGATAGTACCAACGTTAACGTGCGGTTTTGTACGTTCAAATTTTTCTTTAGACATGGATAGTCCCTCTAGGCACGGCATTTGGTGGCATTACGACCACACAACCAATCATGGGTTTGTAGAGTATATATCAAAAGGATTGAAGTGACTTGGAGAGGGAGTGGTGCTGATAGGCGGATTTGAACCGCCGACCTCACCCTTACCAAGGGTGCGCTCTACCGACTGAGCTATATCAGCACACAAAAGTGTGGAGCGGGCAGCGGGAATCGAACCCGCATCATCAGCTTGGAAGGCTGAGGTAATAGCCATTATACGATGCCCGCAAAACTCGTAACTCGTAGAGCTATTCAATCATTTGAAAATGGTGGAGGGAGATGGATTCGAACCATCGAAGGCAGAGCCGTCAGATTTACAGTCTGATCCCTTTGGCCACTCGGGAACCCCTCCAGGGGTGTTGCAAAGAAACTGGTGCCGACTACCGGAATCGAACTGGTGACCTACTGATTACAAGTCAGTTGCTCTACCTACTGAGCTAAGTCGGCTTAAGTGCTGCGCATTCTAGAGAATGATCCCAGCCCTTGCAATACCTATATTATTTTTTTTTCAGTTTTTTCTATCAAGCGTTGTAATTTTAGCCATCATCGGCATTTTGCATACAAAGCAAGGCCTTCCAGTACCAAGTCTGAACGGTGTCGGTAGTGTTTTGACCAAGACACAGGTAAATGACGAACGCCTCCACCGCATAGGATCACTTCAGGCTCGGCCTTCAGTTTATCGCGGGCTTGCCCCAGGCCATATTCAATCAGCCCCAGCAGTGCAGCCCGGCAGCCATTTTTCAGACCATCAGCGGTATTGTCAGCAAAGCTGATTGTTTCACTGTGCTCGCGATCCGAAAAAACCTTGGTGGTGTTTTCCAGTACCGATTTCATCATGAGCTGGTAGCCAGGTGCTATCCAACCGCCCTGATGCTTGCCGTCTTCGGACAGCACATCAAAGGTTAGCGCCGTGCCGATATCGACAATCACTGTTGGCCTTTTAAATTCCTGCCGAATGGCCACCAAGGTCAGCCAGCGATCGACGCCCAGATATTGGTACTCGGCATAGGCATTCTTTACGCCAAAATCTTTACGCAGCGTTTTTACCTGCATTACCGGAATATTGGCCAATTGGGCAATACGCTGGATGGAGTTATCGACCTCCACCGGGCCAACACTGGCAAAGACGATTCTGTTAACTTCCTTCTCTAACAGCGGCTCTAGCACCATTTCCAGCTTACGGCTTGGATATCGGCCTAATAGCTCGAAATTGCCATCGTCAAACAGTTGGGCAACCTTGACATAGGTGTTGCCCGCTTCAATTAATAATTGCATTAACAACCTCTAAGGCTGATTTCACCACCGACGTAAGGCGTAATACCTTGTTCGGTTTCCAGTAATAACGCCCCCTGACTATTAATTCCGCGGGCTATTCCTTCTACCACACGCTCACCAATTAATAATTTCACAGGGCGATCCAAAAAGTTATCTAATCGATTCCAGCGCTCAATGAAGCCATCCAGGCCAACACTCTCGTAATGCTCAAGCGTTTCGTACAAACGCCGGATCAGCGTTGCTGCCAGCTGGTTTCGCTCCGGAAGGTGGCTGCAAGCCTGCGTCAAATTGGTCCACGCCTGGCCGATATCCGATCCTTCCTGCTCAGTCATCGCAACATTCAGTCCCATCCCGATCACCAGGTGGGCAGCCTCTCCGGCCTGACCTGTCATTTCGACAAGAATACCGGCCAGCTTCCTATCTTGGTAATACAGATCGTTGGGCCATTTGACTTTGATATCATCTGCCCCGAGAGATTGCAGAGCCTCGGCTATCGCCACTCCGACAACAAGGCTTAACCCCATAGCAGCGGCCATACCGGCATCAAGGCGCCAATACATAGAAAGGTATAAATTACTACCAAACGGAGAAAGCCACTGCCTTCCTCGTCGGCCACGGCCCGACTCCTGATACTCAGCCAGGCAGACAGCGCCTTGGGGTAGCTGACCAACCCGATCCAGCAGAAATTGGTTGGTTGAGTCAATCACAGGGATGAGATCTAAGCTCGAGCACTTTACCTGAGCTAAAATTTTATCGCAATCAAGCAGTTCCAATTTTGATGCCAGGCTATAGCCTTTACCCTGAACCCGGTAGATATCCAATCCCCAGCTTTGCAGCGTTTTAATATGCTTGCTTATCGCCGCCCGTGAGATCCCAAGCGACTCTCCTAACGCCTCACCGGAATGGAATCGGCCATCCGATAACATGGCGACTAACGCCAAACGTGTAGCATGATCTATCATGACATCATCTCCGCCAGTTTTGTCTCTTGGCAGGCAGCCATAAAGCGTACTTCATGCTCGAGGGTGACACCAAACGTCCTGTCCACCGTTATAACTATATCATTCGCCAGTTCAATGACGTCCCGGGCTGTCGCCTGCGCATGGTTTACCAGCACCAGCGCTTGTTGCTCGTGCACCTTCGCGCCGCCAACCTCATAGCCTTTCAGGCCGCACTGATCTATCAGCCAACCTGCGGCCAGTTTGTAACACCTATTCCCCACGTCATAACTCGGCATTTGAGGGTACTCCTGCAATAGTGCATCTCGCTTCTCACTGTCAACCACAGGATTTTTGAAGAAACTTCCGGCATTGCCGTGCACTGCTGGATCAGGCAGCTTTTCTTGACGAATTCGGCACACTTCGTCAAAAATGTCTTTGGCCGATACGGCGTCGGGATCAAATTTTGCCAGCGGGCCGTAGCCTAAGTTCGGTAGCCATTCTTTCGGCAGTTCCAAACCAACCGCAATGATGGCATGGCTATCTTTCATTGCATGCTTGAAGATTGAGTCACGATATCCAAACTGACAGTCGGCTGCCGACAGCCGGGAAAGCTTGCCAGTTACCAGCTCAACCACATCCACGTATTGGCAGATATCTTTTAGCTCTACACCATATGCGCCAATGTTCTGGATAGGGGATGAACCGACACACCCGGGAATTAGCGCGAGATTTTCCAAACCGGGCATATTGTTTTCAATGGTTGTGCATACCAGCTGGTGCCAGTCTTCACCGGCGCCGACATGCAGTTGATAGTTGTCTGTCGTTTCCGTTATATCGATGCCCGATATACGGTTCAGCACGATAACACCTGCATAGTTTTCACAGAACAGTAAATTACTTCCCTGTCCGACAATCAACTTAGGTAAAGTCCGATATTGTTCATGCTGCCAAATGGCGACCAAATCCTCTGCCGTCTCCGCAACGACAATATGTTCGGCTGCGACCTCTATGCCAAAGGTGTGAAAAGGCGCCAGCGACCTTTCTTGCAAAACTTTCATGCTAATATCGAACCATACCATTTATACTATTGGCCGCATTTTAACTGATTCATTCTGACAACGCAGTGTTTTCCCATGAGCAAGCTTAGATTCCACCCGCTAGAACCCCTCCGTTTTCCGTTGATCAACCGTTTCTATAAATCTTACTACCCAGCAGGGAAAGCCAAAAAAGATGAAGTTATCTGGGTGGGAGAGGATAACAGCAGTATCATCTGCTGTGTCAGATTCAAGCAATTTGACAACTATCAGTTACTCACCGGTATGTTAGTACACCCAGAACAACGTGGTATGGGTTTAGCCAAACAGCTACTAACAGGCTGTTATCAACAACTTATAGAAACACCCTGTTATTGTTTTGCCTTTGCTCACCTAGAGACGCTATATCAGGGGGCAAACTTTATCACGCTCCCCGAGAGCGAACTTCCCGAGCCGCTATTGAGTCGTCTCCGGCGCTACCGGCAAAGTGGAAAGAAGCTGATTGCAATGCGGTATCAACCCTAATTTACAGTTATTCAACCTATCCGTGACCCAAGCCAATAATGGTATTGATAGAATCAGGGAATTTTCTGGTATAATTCCGCTCTAAATTAACAGATTTATCTTTAATAGGTCGCGTAAACGAGGCGATAATGGATTCAGCTATTGCTAACAGGCAGCGCATTGAGCAATTGCCATGTATTGCACACAAACCGGAAGATTTAGAGACACTTCTAGATGCAGGATCTTTCCGCGAACGTCTTCACCAAGAAATCACTCAGGCTAAGCAGCGTATTTATCTGGTAGCTCTCTACCTGCAAGACGATGATGCTGGACGAGGCATCCTAACAGCACTGTATGAAGCCAAGCAGGCAAACCCTGATTTGGATATTAAGGTACTGGTCGACTGGCATCGCGCGCAGCGAGGGCTTATTGGTGCCGCTAAATCAGATGGAAATGCTGCACTATACCGCGAGTTCGCAGAAAGCTATGAGCATCAAATTGATGTACTGGGTGTTCCGGTGCGTAACAGAGAAGTCTTCGGTGTATTGCACCTGAAGGGTTTTGTGATTGATGACAAGGTTATCTATAGCGGTGCTAGCCTTAATGATGTCTACCTTGCACAGCATCAGCGTTACCGTTACGACCGATACCACGTCATACAGAATGCTCATCTGGCCGATAGCATGGCGAAGCTCATTAAGGAAACGTTGGCAGACAGTGATGCTGTGAATTGCTTGAGCCAGGCAATTCGCCCTGAAACCAAGGCGCTGAAAGGAGCGATCAAAGATCTTCGCAACCAATTACAACGTGCGAGTTATTCTTTTTCTCCTGAGTCTGTCGGTAGCGATCAAGTCGGCTTAACACCTCTGATTGGCCTCGGAAAGCGGAAAAACAAACTGAATCAGCATATCTGCACCCTGATTGCCAGTGCGCAGAAAGAGCTGACCATTTGTACTCCTTACTTTAATTTCCCCCGTCTCATTAGCCGTGAAGTAAAGCGTGCAATCCGACGAGGCGTAAAAGTTACCATTGTCGTCGGTGATAAAACAGCGAATGACTTTTACATTCCGCCTAACGAGCCGTTCAAGACCATTGCAGGCCTCCCTTACCTCTATGAGGTGAACCTGAGAAACTTTGCCAAGCAGAATGAAGGGGCTATTGCTCGTCGCCAACTAGCTATCCACCTCTGGAAGCACAATGACAACAGCTTCCACCTTAAAGGTATCTGGGTTGACCGCAGCTATATGCTGATCACAGGTAATAACCTCAACCCAAGAGCTTGGAAGTTAGATCTTGAGAATGCCATCTTAGTGCATGATAAGAGCCAACTTTTAGCCGAGCAGAAGCAAAAAGAGCTCGACTGTATTCTGAGCCATACTCAGCTTGTCGGTAGCTATAAATTTATCGAGAAAGTCGATACCTATCCGGCTCCAGTACGGAAGTTGATTAAACGGATCCGCAGAATAAAGGCTGATCATATTCTTAATCAAATCCTGTAGAGGAAATACGCATGACTATCGCCGCTATTGATGTAGATCCGCAACGTACTTTCAGCCCTCTTTGTCCTGATGAGCTGCCTGTACCGGAGGGAGATCAAATCGCTCCCGCGCTCAATGCCCAGGCAGAGCTGGCTGATCTACGGATATTGACGAAAGATGCGCACCCTCCCCAGGCGGTATGGGTCGTTGATAGCCATGATAAAATGCTTCAACCGTTACCTCACCCCAATGCAGACTTAACCTGGGTAGCTCATGCCGTCCCAGGTACAGCTGGATTTAAAACAATCCCAGGATTACCAGCCGTCACCGATTACGATCATGTTATCTGGAAAGGGATCGAGCCTGATCTTCACCCTTATGGTGCCTGCTTTCATGATCTGGAAGAGAGACTGAGTACTGGGCTGATCGAATGGCTTGATAGCCAAAAGGTCACCACTATTCTTGTCGGCGGCTTGGCGACAGACTACTGTGTGAAAACAACCGCCTTACAACTGCAACAGACTGGACAGTTTAAAGTTATTGTTAATCTTTCAGCTTGCCGCGGGATTGCTCCCGATACCACAGAACAAGCTTGTGCCGACATGCAGAATGCGGGAATCATCGTAGCGACAGACCTTGCTGCTGTTCGCTTGCTGCTATAGCTATACAGTTCAATATCAGGAGACTAAAAAACAGCCTCTTCGGAGGCTGTTTTTTTATATCTCTCATCATCCAAGCATCACTACCTATAACTAGTTTTAATATAAAGCGGCATAGCGCTTACTCTGAAAGACTCTTTACAGGTAGTTGAGTCAGCATCTCTGTGAGTTAACAGGCACACCTAGGCAGTGCCGATATTCCAGCAGGACTCATTCGACCGCTGGGCGAATGTAGTGGTCAACTAATTCCGGACAGTAAGTTAAGTCGATTTTCTACTTCAGCTGGTGCGATACCACCACGATAACTGTGTGGTCGTTGCCAGTTGTAGTAGTCCATCAGATAAAAACTGATATCCTTCATTGCTTCGGACACAGAGCGGTAACCCGCTGTGGGCACCCATTCTGACTTCAAGCTTCGGAACAGTCTTTCCATCGGCGCATTATCCCAACAGTTACCACGGCGGCTCATGCTCTGCTCCATGCGGTAGCGCCACAAGTGCTGTCGGAACTTACGGCTGGCGTACTGGCACCCTTGGTCAGAGTGAAACAGTATGCCCTCAGGACAGCCTCTTTGTTCGTAAGCCATCGCTAGTGCCTTTGTTACTAATGCCGCGTCTGGCTTGTCAGATAGCGCCCAACCAACAACTCGACGGCTGAACAAATCAATAACGACGGCGAGATAGCACCATCGATTTCCAGCCCAGATATATGTAATGTCACCACACCACACTTGATTTGGCACGCTGACATCGAACTCTCTGTTCAGATGGTTCGGGATATCTGGACGCTCAATGCTCGCACTTCTATATGCATGAGAGCCAGGTTGCTTACTCATGAGCCTGGCTTCTTTCATCAAGTGTCTCATTTTGAAACGACCGACGGTATAACCACGCTCGTGCATCATTGCAACGATAGAGCGACTGCCAGCCGAACTACGGCTTAGCGTAAATAAACGCTTTACTTCACTGCGTAAAGCCAATCGCTCAACATTAACGTGTCGCTGTCTTTGTTTGTACTCGTAGTAGCTTGATGAGACGACTTCGAACACGGAACAGACCATTTCAACCGTATCATGCTCCCTCAACTGGTCTATCAGCGTGTACGTTCGAGTTCGTCCGACATTAAAAGAGCAGTGGCCTTTTTTAAAATGGCTTTTTCTCGCTCCAGGCGATGAATACGAGCCTCTAGTTCTTGGATCTTCTGCTGCTCTGACGTCAACGCTTTAGAGTTCGGCGTTGCTCCATTCCGTTCCTCTTTTAGTTGCTCGACCCAGCGCCGCAATGCTGTATCTCCAACATCAACGGCACGGCTTGCTTCTGGAATTGAATAGTTCTGGTCAAGCACTAGGCTTGCTGCATCATGCTTAAACTCTGGACTAAATGATCGACGTTTTTTGGTCATTGAACACCTCTTAATGAGTGGTAACTTTACCACCTAAAATGGTGTCCGGCTTTATTAGACCACTACAGAACATACCTTAAAGGCGTAAGAAAGCCCGAGTCTTTCGACGGAGACGCCTAGTCTCGGGCTATCCGACCAAAGGGTGGACAGAGTTAACAAACACAAAAAAGCCCCAGCATCTCTGCTGAGGCTTCTTAATAAGTGGCGGAGCGGCTGGGCCGGCATTCCGGCGGGACTCTTTTGCTCGAAGAGCAAAGTTAAATCACAGAGATAAAAAAACCCAAGCATTTCTGCTTGGGTTTAGTATAAGTGGCGGAGCGGACGGGACTCGAACCCGCGACCCCCGGCGTGACAGGCCGGTATTCTAACCAACTGAACTACCGCTCCACTCAAATCACCGCACGTTCACTGCGATAATCTAAATTGGAAGCCTGGCGATGTCCTACTCTCACATGGGGAGACCCCACACTACCATCGGCGCTATTACGTTTCACTGCTGAGTTCGGCATGGGATCAGGTGGGTCCATAATGCTATGGTCGCCAAGCAAATTCTGTTTATCCT
>NZ_JAKJSH010000018.1:0-130775 GCF_050336885.1 Photobacterium kasasachensis | reverse complement strand
ATCCATAGGCATTTCCATTTCCCAGTATACGCACTCACTATCTTTTGGGTTGCTGGCATGAAAATTAAGCGTGCCATCCATGTAGATATACCTGAGTGTTCCCAGCATTTCAGGTTTTACAGGCAGGGGAAGGTCATGGTTTTCTGCCCGCTCTTTGAGCCAGGTTAACTGGGCAATCATTCGCCCTTCAGGAGTATTGTCTGTTGAATCAAACCCTGCAAATTTATTGAGTAGCAAGTTGCAGTTGTCGATAATATCGATATGTTGTTCGCTAGTGGTTGGCATTTGTTTGGTTCCTTATTGATTTGATATATGAGGGCTTAACCGCAACTTGCTGGCCTCCGCCATCCATCAGCTTGGGGATGAGTTCGGTGGTGTAACCATTTTCTCCTTTGTATTGCAACAGTTCTGAAGCTTGGCCAATGGTTGATTTTACTACTGAGGTATCCTCGGTGATCTCTGCAATATCAATGGCATTAGCAGCATTAAAGCACGGCAGGGCGAGATAATTTTTAACGCCCTCTTTATCCCATTTGCCACCTCGATAAAATTTATTTTTGACATCCAGGAAGCCAGCTTCATCAGCCCAGTATGCCGATGTTGGGATTTCTTTGTTAAAGCCTTTGGTAGTAAAACCGTACAGTTTCTCCCCAGCTTGAATCCTATCTACTCGGAAGCTATCTTCACCAGAACTGAGAATTTCTTCAACCTTATTGCCCTTCCAACCTTGCGTCTCGAGAGCTTCTCGAGCTGCGCTGTCACTTAGAGATAGATTATCCATATCAACTTTTCGTTTAGTTTCAAACGATTTAGCAACCTCATCGAAATTTGGTG
This sequence comes from Photobacterium kasasachensis, assembly GCF_050336885.1. Taxonomy (NCBI): domain Bacteria; kingdom Pseudomonadati; phylum Pseudomonadota; class Gammaproteobacteria; order Vibrionales; family Vibrionaceae; genus Photobacterium; species Photobacterium kasasachensis. The sequence continues at coordinate 129,941 of NZ_JAKJSH010000018.1, read as the reverse complement.
TCAGGCCATCACGGTTATGAAGACCAGCATGCGGTGCTTGACTGAAAGCTTTTTGCTCAAACCATTCTGCATCGAGTTTTAGCGGCTTAATTCCTGTCGGCACTTCAGCCCCATCAGGCCTCTTGATCTGATGTGTAATATGACCATTGGTTCTGCCACGTTTCTGTTTGAATTGTGCTTTTTGTTTGAGCTGTTTGGTGAGCTGTTTTAATAATGTGCCGAGTTGAGAGAACTTGCTGATATGGCGTGCTTTGCTGGGTACTGAGCCTGCTGCACCGATACCGCCAGTTGATGACGCTAATAAGGCCGTGAGAACTATTTCAAAGATTGCACTACCTGCAATGTAATTCCATTCAAGCTCGTGTTGAGCGGCCACATAATCTTTGGCAAAATCAATCAATGCATTTTGCGTGGCTGGATCACTGTTTACAAAACTCGCAACTTCATAGGCTTCTGCAAACATTTCTTTGTTGATGGCGGCCGGATCAAACCCGAGAGCGATCACAAGTTCCTTGTGATGCTGCTCAAGATAATTATCGGCAAAGGTTGTTACCCAGTTATCGGTGACAGTGTCATTAGTTTGCCAGGCGGCGATGTAGATGCGGGTGAGGTAAGCGAGCATACTATTTATTGAGTAGTTTGTAGCAATACTTTCAAGCATGCCTGCACCGGCATCAAAAACACCTCTTGCTCTTTGTTCTACACGTTTAAGCCATTTCTCTGCCGAGTTTAGCTTTTGATATTCGGTTTCGAGTGCCAAGGCTTCGGCATTTTGGGCTGCGATGATGGACTCAAGAAGGAAACCTATTTGGTTACGTGTTGTGACAATCTCTGCTTCTGTAATTGGTTTACCAAATATGACCTCGACATCACCAGCCTGTAAATTGTCGAAGTGTTGAGTTCCACTATTGTCCAGTTCCCCTTTATGAACGGTACCGCAAGATAGGGTTTTTACTGTGTATGGAATATTTACTGCAGGTTTACCATTTGGTAGTGAGCAGTATATATCTAACACCTCTAGTTTATCGTTATTTGTTAAGTCTTTACCGCCTTGCTTTAAATTGCGGGAGGGGGCGATAGGTTGTAATTGCTCAACCTTGCTGGAACTCGCCATTGGAACATCCGCATTGGTGGCATCTGGTGGGGAAGGTAAAAGGTTGTCAACACAAAATACCAAGAATTCCCCGTGAGCCATGCGATTACTGAGTTCATCGATGATTTCATCTTTGGACTTATGATGCTGAAGCGGGTTTGGACAAAGCTGGTGATATAAGCGATACAGATTGAACTGATATCCCCACGTACTACAGTGGGTGCGAAGAAGTCGGTCTGCCCAGTATTTATTCTTGTATTGGTCTTTCGCAAGGCCAGGATCACCATTAAGCGCGCGGTGGGGTGGGGCTATGACATAACAAAGCCCTACAGCATCGACCAGCAGCGTCTGGTTTAATTTAGCGTTGGCGAGAGATGTATTGAAATGCACAGTTACCTCTTACTTGACAGTACGGGCCGATAAATAGGGTTAATAAGCCGAGCGTGCCTTTTCTACTTCGGCAAAAAGGTTGTTAGCCTTTTTCATCACCATGTTTGCGGTTCGCCCTTTATTGGCTTTCAGGAGAGCTTCAGAAAAATTCAAGTACTCGGTTGCCATAGCGAGACGTATTTGTATGAGAGGGGAGAAATCATCTGGCAACTGTTCCGCAATCTTTCCGACATCATTGTTTAAGGCATCGAGCTGAGTCACATTTTTAATGTTGCCTAGTCTTGTATTCAATTCATCAAAGCTGTTTTGATAATAAAGTGCAGCGGCTTGGTATGGATACTCGGCAAGTGTCCCTTCGCTTAGACTCGATTGGTAATCTGTCATGATTTGAATGGATTCTTTTAATTTTCTTCCGGCAGCGAGTTGTGATTGCTGACTTGAGGTATTGGAGAATAGTAATTCGCCAACATGGATTAGCTGCCTAATCGATGCTAGATCAAGGTTCTTTTCTGCATCTTCAAAGGATTTAGAGAAAGTTTTGTTGGCCTTTTCTGTTGGTTTAAATTGATACTCGAAGGAAACCTGGTTCAGATCGGCAAGTAGCTGAGCAATATCATCATCACCATCTGGATGATACTGGCCTCTTTCCAGCAATGTATTTAGTCTTTGAACCAGGATCTTTACAGTTGATTGCCAACTTGCTGTTATTTCTTCCGAGATGCTATACAGGACGAGTGAATCGGGGTAGAGGTTCTGAGCATTGATAAGTTCTTTTTCGATAGCGTAGTAATCGGGATAACGCTCATGGCGGTTATTCAGAATGTTATTAATTCGCTGTTCGTACACAGAGATGATTTGCTGATGCTTTTGCCTAAGCAGCCCATCTATTAGTAGCGGCTTGTCTTTGGGTAGCGTCGGTAGTGCTGCGATAAATTGAGATGGTGTTAGCTGAGTGAGCTGGTGTTCCTCTTGCGAAGCTTGATTAGATAGCAGCAAGCGGGCGGAAAGCTGTTCAATGTGTTTGTCTTGTTGCTGATAACCATAGCCAAGGCTTAAAGCAACACAGAGCGTTGCTGTTACGATTGCAATTTTGGGAGCAAGACGGGTGTTTAATTGATCTTGAAGCTCTGAAAAGCTTGCTATCCGCTTACCCGCACTAAAATCTAGCCCTTGACGCAATGTTCGCCATTTAATGAAACTTAAGTGGTTGGGCTTTACTGCGGTCATTCCTGATTGCTGTGCTATATCTGCGGGCTTACGGTCAAAAGGGTGCTGGCTAGTTAGCAGTTCATAGGCAATGGTACTAAAGGCAAAAATATCATCTTTTGCCTCAGGCTCTTTTCCCTGCAATAGAGCTGGTGATGCATAGGTTGGGGTATACCCGCAGAGAGCATTGGTCTCATGCTGAGCTTCTGCAGAGTAATCGTCGGTATGTAAACTAAATGCCTTTGAGACACCAAAGTCAAAGAGCTTAATTGTGCCGTCGCGGGTAAGCATAATATTGCTAGGTTTTAAGTCGGCATGGATAACACCTTGGCTGTGTGCATACTTTAGGGCAGAAATGATCTGATTTAATAGTGTAATTGCACTTTTCAAGGGTAGGCCATTTGGCCGAGATCGCCGTATAACTTCTTCGAGTGTTTCACCATCGAGCCATTCCATGACGAGGTATGGGGCGAGCTTATCACCGCCAAAATCGAATACGCGAATAATGTTGGGGTGACTCAGTTGTTGGGTTTTTTGTGCTTCCCTGATTAAGATTTTCGCCGCCCCTGATTGGTTCAAGTATTCCTTTTGAAGGACTTTCAGTGCGACATAAGGTTCGGCATTTCCAGATGTTTCCCGTAGCAGGTCGGTTGCCTGGTATACATCGCACATACCGCCATGGCCAATCAGTCTTTCGATCCGATAGCGATCTTTAATGACTTTGCCTTCTAGCGATTGACTATTAGAAGGGGAGCTTGTTGGTCCAATGTCAGGAGTGGTTGTTTTTTGTGTTGATTTGTTAGAGATGCCAGTGAGCACTGGGGCCAAGTTATCTGCTTCACGTTTCTTAGATGAGGTGTCGTTTTCAGAAGAGATATTATCCCTGTCAATGTTTTCCATGATTGCTATTTCCTAACATAATCGCGCTACAGCTGCTGTATGTGTAATGAATAACAATGAACCTATTATCTACCTACTGGATAATAAGAGGAATGCGGTCAAGCACTGAGTTATTTATAGGCTATGTAACAACGAACATTTCATTTTTATGAAGTGTGTGGGATAAATGGATGTGGTTGATAAACCTTCGTTGATATTTATTAATCCTGTTCTTAGTATCGCGTCCAAGAAATGTCACTCTGAATGAGTGCTTTAATTACAATATTGTTTTTAATATGCTTTTATATTCAATATTGTCAGTTTACTTAAATGGCTAGTGATGCAGTTATGGAATTGACACTCTCAATAGTAAGTTATCATCGTTTTACGTCTGAGTTAGAAGCAAAGAAAACATTTGTTTTTAATAGAGAGTGTGAGAAATACATGATTGGTCGTTCTCAGTACTGTGACTGGTGCCTGCCTGATCCAGAGCGAGTGATTTCAGGAAAACATGCAAATATTGAAAGGAAAGGCGATAAACTCGTCATTGCTGACATTTCAACCAACGGAGTTTATATTAATCGATCAATTAAGCCATTGGGTAATGGGGAATATTCCGTTCTTTCTGATGGTGATTGTATTTCATTTGGCGACTATGAAATTGAAGTATCATTGGGTGGCTCAGGGGCAACTTTAACTACTGAAAATGTTTATAGTGAACAAGCTCCAGTGCTAGAAAATGAAAGCTTTGCGATACCTGCCAATTGCTTGACTAATACGGACCATGTTGAGGACAAATATACACAACCTTCAATAGCGAGAAGTACATTGTCCGTATTTACAAGTCAGGTGGAAGATAATTTCATGGTGCCTTCAAGCAGTAATATTTCGCCTGGTTTAGACCAACAAGAATTACCTATTCCTGAAGATTGGAGCTTGGATCTAACACAAGCGCCATTAGAGCAATTATTAGACGTGGAAGTTAGTCAAGGTGTTGAATTAAATAGTGAAAATCCCAGTGGTGAAGAAACATCAACTCAAGGGCAGTTCTTCAGCAAAGTTGATAATGAGCTCGATGATAAGCCTGGAAGCCTCAGTGCTTTTGTGCGAGGGTTAGGTATCAGCCCTAACATGCTCCCTGCAGATCAAGACGAGCAGTGGTGGTATGAGTTAGGTGTGTCAATGCAATGTTTAATGACTGGACTTATGGATTCGTTACATCAACGTGCAGCTTTTAAACAGACTAGTCGATTAAACCAGACACACTTTAAACGACAAGAAAACAATCCGTTGAAGTTTTCTGCCACTTTTGATGATGCTATTCATAACTTATTTAACAGGAGAAGTGCGAGTTTTTTACCGCCAGAGCAAGCCATTAAAGAAGCATTCTCGGATATAGGTAACCATGAAAAAGCATTGTTGGCAGGCGTGAAAGGTGCTGTTGAGGGAATTATTAAAACACTTTCACCTGAATCAATTGAAAGTGCTCGCACCGAGCACGATTTTTGGAATCGATTTAATCCTAACCGTACAAAAGTAAATAGATGGAACACATATGAATCTTTATATAGAAGGGTTGAGGAAGACTTAGAAACAAGTAGTGGAATATATTGTTGGGATGATTTTGTGAAAGCTTATGAATCAAGTTTAAGACAGGGATAATAGGAATGATTAGAGCTGGTTATCTTAAGGCTGTGTTTGTTGTAGTGTGTTCGCTGTTAATTAATGCCTGTACGGTTGCTAATTATGTTGTTCCTGCCTACACCACATTAAAATTTGAGGTGTCCCATGATGTTAACCCGGATTTAAATGGCCGGGCATCACCAGTAGTGGTGAAAGTTTTTGAAATTTCATCCAAAACCATATTTGAAACCCAAGATTTTTTTTCATTATATGATGAACCGGAAGGTTATCTTGGTCCTGACTTAATTATAAGTTCAGAATTTGAACTTGCGCCTAATTCAAAATATGAACATGAGTTGACGTTGGCCCCAGGCGTTCGTTACGCGGGGATCTTAGTTGCCTATCGTGATATTGAAAATGCCCGCTGGCGAGAGCTAATTGAAATTGATAAGAGTGACTACCGAACTGTCAATGTCAATGTCGGTGGTTTGGCGGTATTTGCAAACTAGCCATATAGAAGTGTGTGTTTAAGGAATAGCATCATGAGCGAATATAGCCGAGTTGCGTGGACTGAAGGGATGTTTTTACGTCCTCAGCATTTTCAACAGCAGGAAAGATTTCTGTTGAATGAGTTAAGTGAACAGGTTAATCAGGACTCGAGTTATTCATGGGGAGTATTCGACTACATTGTCGACGAAGCATTGCTTAACCATGGCAAACTCGGAATTGAAGCGATTTCTGCGCGCTTTCAGGATGGTAGTGTCGTAAATTGCCCTAAACGCGATCCTTTACCTGTTGCCCTTAAGCTTGATAAAAGCGTTAGAGAGAAAATAGTTTTTCTGGCGATACCCACCGAGCAGGTAGGTAGGGTGAATATCGCTGCTGCTGATAGCACCCAGGTGACACGATACCATTTCGAAGACCGTGAAGTTGCCGATTATGCCGTCGGTAGTGATGCTGTGGATGTATTACAGCTAGCAAAAGTGTCCCTTGAACTGAAGTTGTCTGGAGATAGCCTGTCGGGTTATCTCACCTTACCTGTTGCCCGGGTGATAGAAGTCACTGATGAAGGTAGGGTAGTCCTTGATGAGAAATATATTCCTCCCTGCCTGAGTGCACAGCGTAATAAAGTCATTAAGCGCTATTTGTCTGAACTGAGTGGAATGATTAAGCTTCGGGCTGACAGTGTTGCCAGTCGATTAAGCCAGGGACAAGGGACTGCTAGTTCAATAGCCGATTTTTTATTACTTCAGGTGCTCAATCGATACGAGCCGCTGCTAAGTCATTTTGAAGTTACTGATGGATTGCACCCAGAAACTCTTTGTCGATACTTGCTTGCAATGGCTGGTGAAATGGCAACTTTTTCAGGGGAGACAAAGCGCCCCCCCGAGCTGCCAGTGTATTTACACGATGATCTTACCAGGGTAATGGGTAACCTGATGATTGTATTAAATCAGTATATGAGTGCAGTGCTTGAACAAACGGCGTTGCAGTTACCGATAGAAGCGACAAAGTTCGGTATCCGCGTTGCAGCTGTCTCCGATAAAGGGTTGCTAGAAAGGGCTATATTCGTTTTAGCGGTTAAGGCTGATATTCCAAACGAGGAGTTACGTCGACGTTTTCCTGCTCAGGTTAAGATTGGACCTGTAGAGCACATACGAGATCTTGTTAATAACCAGTTGCCTGGTATCGCTACGACTGCTTTGCCTGTAGCGCCAAGGCAAATCCCCTATCACTCGGGGTATCACTATTTTCAGTTAGACAAAAGTAACGACTATTGGCATCGGTTGAGTGCCAGTGGCGGAATCGCCTTACACCTTTCTGGCAAATACCCGGAACTGGATATGCAGCTGTGGGCAATTAACTAATATGGGCAGGCAAGGGACTCGTTAATGTCAGAAGCAACTTTTATAAAGCCTCGTCCTGGTGTTCGCGGCAAGACCGCAGGCACCAAGAATGAAAAAAAGAAAGAGCAGCCGCATACTGCTGAGCAAACTGTTGTATTAACCAAAATAAAATCCGGGAATCAGTTTAGCGGATTGATGCCCCTCGGAAGAAACCCATTGATTGAAGAGGCCAGCTCGCTGTTTTCACTTGTTGGCCAGATACGAGCTACAGCCGATCATACTGATGTTGCCTTTTTTCAACAGTGTTGCAATGGCTTGGTACAAGACTATGAAAACCGTTTACGTCGATTGTCGATTGCCAGCGAGACAGCTGATGCAGCACGTTATTGTATTTGTTCGTTCATTGATGAGACGGTGCTAAATACTGTTTGGGGTGGGCATTCAAATTGGTCCACAGAGAGTTTGCTGTCCACATTTCACGCCGAAACGTTTGGTGGGGAGTATTTTTATACCCTTCTTGATAATGCGTTGAATGAACCGACAGCTAATTTGCAGCTGCTTGAATTTCAGTACTTATGCCTTTCACTAGGCTTTGTTGGCAAAATGCGAGTCGAAGAACGTGGAATGGAAAGGCTCGAAATCTATCGAGACAGAGTTTATCAAGTGATTTCCAGCGAGAAGGGTGATGATGAAGTACCGCTTTGTCCTAGCTGGAGCGAGTCTGTGGTTCATACCACAAAGCCTAAAACAGACTGTCCTCTTTGGGTATGGGTATCCGTGTTAGGTGCTATCACCCTGGCAATATATATGGCGTTTAGTTATTCCATCAATGCTAAATCTGATCTCGCATTTGCAGCCATTAACAATTTGGCCAGATGGGAACCTAAAGAGTCAGTATCACCAACGAAGACTGCGCCCGATTCTCTGTATTTGCAACAGCTATTACAAAGCGAAGTAGAAAGGGGCGCATTGGAGCTTGTTGAGCTACCCGACCGTGTCCGAATTATCCTGAACTCTAACGAGCTGTTTTTATCCGGTAGTGCCGAAGTTCGGGAGGCCCTGATCCCGTTACTTTCCAAAGTGGCCAGAGCTTTGGAGTCAACTCACGGGCGTATATTGATTACCGGGCATACAGATGATCAACCTATTTTTACATCTCGATACCCTTCTAATTGGCATTTGTCACTGGCAAGAGCAACAGCAGTCGCCAACTCAATGGCACTAGGGACAGACTTACATGGCCGCTTATGGCCTGAAGGATTAGGAGACTCAAACCCGAGAAAGACGAACGATAGCCCCGAGAACAGAGCAAGCAATCGGCGTGTTGAAATTGATTTACTGCATTTACAATAAAGGGTTGGACTAAATTGATGTTCAAAAATGGATTATTGAGACGAGTAAAGGATGTGTTCTGCTCTAAATGGGCGGTTTCCTTATTGGGATTATTAGCCCTCTCTTTATTAATTTGGTTTGGTGGCCCCCTGGTTGCCATTGCTGGTGCTGAACCTCTATCCGGCCCAGTATCAAGGTTGGTTGTATTGTTGGTGCTTGCCTTGTTGTGGGGCGCTATAAACATCAGTTCTCAGAAAAAGAGTCAAAAGAACAATGATCATGCCGTGAAAACCTTATTAGACGGCGAAGAGGAAAACAATACTGATCTTGCATCGAAGAAGGAGATAGACACTCTACGCTCTCGCATTGTTCAGGCGCTTGAAGTACTAAATAGTTCGTCACTTGTTCGAGGTAAAAGTGTCTATCAGCTGCCCTGGTATATCCTTATTGGCCCTCCGGGAACGGGTAAAACGACAGCACTAAATAACTCTGGCCTGGAGTTTCCTCTAAAGGATCAACTAGGCAACGATCCGCTGGCCGGTATTGGCGGAACACGACATTGTGATTGGTGGTTTACCAATAAGGCCGTATTGATAGATACAGCCGGTCGCTATACAACACAGGATAGTAACAGCGAACAGGATTCAAAAGCTTGGCTTGGTTTTCTTGGCCTTCTCAAAAAATACAGGACCCGCCGCCCTATAAACGGAGCGATAGTAACAGTCAGCCTAGCTAGCTTGCTGACGCAAACCAAAACAGAGCGAAATCTTCATGCTCGTGCAATAAAACACAGAATTCAGGAGTTACAAAACCAGCTTGGTATGCACTTTCCGGTCTACGTCATTTTAACTAAGGCTGATTTAGTCGCCGGTTTTAGTGAATATTTTGCGGATTTAAACCAAGAACAGCGAGAACAAGTATGGGGGATGACATTTCCGGTTAAAGCCGAGGATCCTGAGCGCGGTGTCGTCGCACTGTTCAACCGTGAGTTTCACCATATGCTCCGGTGCCTGGTAGAACGGATGAACAACCGAATGCAAAATGTGCGCGGGATTGAACAGCGTACGTTGGTGTATGAGTTTCCCAAACAGCTTCGTTCTCTACAGGCTGCTGCTGATGACTTCCTCAAAGAGGTATTCACCCCCAATAGTTTTGAAGAAGCGCCAATGCTGCGCGGGGTCTTTATTGCCAGTGCAACTCAGGAAGGTCTCCCGATTGATCGGGTTATGGCAGAAAACTCCGGTGGAATGGGGTTAAGCCAGGTACCGTTGAAGCAGCCTGGCTCAGATACAAAGGGTTACTTTATTAAACGGCTGTTTGAGGAAGTGATCTTTCCTGAGCAGTATCTGGGTACCAATAACCGAAGTCACCAAAAGCAGAATCGATGGTTAAGGCGCAGTGTGTTGGCGTGTTGTTTAATCTTGATGTCAGCAGCCAGTGCGGTTTGGTTTAACAGCTACCGATGGAATAAATCTTTGATCACTCAAGCTACAGTTGCCGTTGATGAATATCAGCAGTTTGTTTCCCCTGGGTTGAGTGAAGAGACTGATGTGGTAACGCTGGCACATGCTTTGGATAAGCTTAAAGATATTCCTGCCGGTCATAGTGAAATAATGCTTGGTTCTGAAGAGGTTCATCGTAGTGGACTTTATCAGGGAGAGAAGATTGGGCAGCCGGCAAAAGCTGCCTATGAGCGTGCATTGCAAGGGTACTTTGCCCCTTATCTGGCTGAGTCTCTAACAAAAGAGATGGCAGAAAATGTTAGCTATTTAGAGTACCTCTACGAAACACTGAAAACGTATTTGATGATGTTTGACGCAGAACATTACGAAGAAACACAAGTTACCAGTTGGTTCTCTGTGTATTTTGACCGAAGTTTTCCTGGAGAGGTCAATATTTTGCTTCGTCAATCACTAATGGAGCATACTCGAAACCTGTTAAAAATGGGTGTTACCCGTCTCGCTACCGATGCCAATGCAATACAGACGGCAAGAAGTGTCTTAACTCAGATGCCGTTGTCAGAAAGAGCCTATCAGCGGCTGAAGATTGAGTATCTTGATAGTCACATACCTGAGTTTAGATTAACCGATGTACTGGGGGCCGATAGTCACAGTATTTTTGAACGACAAAGCGGTAAGGCATTGTCTGAAGGTATTCCTGGTTTATATACGTACAGTGGCTTCCATCGTATTTTCCAACTGGAGAATAAAAGAATAGTCAATAACCTTATGGAGGACAGCTGGGTATATGGCGATGAGCTATTACTCGGCGAATCGGCACAGAAACAGGTGACCCAGTCTGTTAACGATAAATATTATCGGGACTATGTCTACCATTGGACCCAGTTACTTGGTGATTTGAAGCTCAAACCTTACCGCAATGCCAGAGACGGCCTTGCTCAGGCGGCAATTTTAGCGGGTTCGGAGCAGCCGTTAGAAAGCCTGATCATTGGTGTGCAGAAGCAACTGCGTTTAACGGCAATACCTGTTAGCGACAATGCCAAAGCTGTCGGTGAAGTTACCGCTAATGCAGCCAGCGTGGCACTTGAACATAAGAAATCAAGAATTTCTCGTTACTTACCCAACGAAATGCCGGAGGTTAACATTGACTTGCCGGGCAAGGTAATAGAGGACAAGTTCACATCATTGTTGGCTATCAGTGAAAGTGAACTCAGCGCTTTAAATGACTCCTTGGTGATGCTGCATAATGTTTTGGCCGAGTTAAAAGCAACAGGAAATAGAGGCGGTGCGGTCTATAAAAGCGTGTTGAGTGGCAATGAACAGGGTGGGTTGAATAGTGCGCTAAACCAAATTCAAGATTTTCTGCCACAACCATTCGAACAATGGGTTAATCAGCTCGAGATCCAAACCATGAAGCTGGCAAAGCAGGGTTCGAGAACTCACCTGAATACCATTTGGAAAGATACTGTTTTACGCGAATACACTGCGGCGATTGAGAGCAAATATCCGTTTAGCAGCCGGGCGCGAAAAGACGTTAGACTGAAAGATTTTGGCCAATTTTTTGGGTACGGCGGTACGATGGACCGTTTCTTTACCGCTCATCTTGAGCCTTATGTTGATACGTCAAAACACAGTTGGCGGTTTACTAAAAATATTGGTGTCAGCAAAGCGTCATTGAATGCCTTTGAGCGAGCAAGGCGGATTAGGAATGTCTTTTTTGAGCCTGGAAGTCAGGTGCCTAAGGTCGAGTTCGGTATTAAATCAGTTTATTTAGACCAGCATATCAGCAACTTTAAATTTGAGCTTGGTGGACAGTCGATGATGTATCGTCACGGGCCAACGCGAGTGGTGCCGTTTACTTGGCCCTGGAGAGGGGAATCATCAAAGGTACGATTGGTATTTACACCACCCCAGTCTGGCTACTCGATTACCAAGAGCTATGCGGGAAGTTGGGGGCTCTTCAGGATGCTGGATGAGGCTGCAAGACACAGAAGCAAAACGCGAAAAGATCATCTTGTGAAAATTGAAGTCAAAGGAAGCCGAGCGGAGCTTCAATTATTTCCCAATAGTGTGGCGCATCCATTTTGGTCTAAAGATATAGAGAGGTTCTCTTGTCCGACAACATTATAGAGCCGGCTTTTGGATATTTTGGAAAGATCCCTGACCGGGGGGACTTTATCCAGGCTCACCTCTCTCCTGAATTTGTAAAACCGTGGAATGACTGGCTTCAGGCAACACTGGCAGTCAGTCGCGAGCAATTGGGAGAGCAATGGCTTGATTACTATTTAACGAGCCCTATATGGCACTTCGTATTATCGCCAGGGGTTTGTGGAGATAGTTGTGTGGCTGGAACGCTAATGCCAAGTATTGATCAGGTGGGACGCCACTTTTATTTTACTTTGGCATCGGCGGTTGATTGCCCAGCAGTACGTTGCTGGCTTGGTAAAGAGTGGAGCCTGATGACTGAAGAGCACGTATTGAAGTTATTGGACGAGCCTACTGAACTTGATGTGTGGATTTCAGAATTAGATTCAGCCGCGATGTTTCAGCAAGCAAGTCTATATCAGCAAACTACTCAGATTGAGACAGATAACAGTGACTATATGGTGTTACAGGATGGCTTGGAATATCACTCGGAATTTGTGCTGCACCGGGAGTTAAGGCAAAGATTTGAGCGATATTGCATATGGTGGACGTCGGGCTCAGAGCAAATAGCAGAATGCACGCTGGTGACAAAGGGAATGCCGTTAGTCAGCCAGTTTTCAGCCATGTTAGATGGTAACTGGGAGAAATGGGGATGGTAATGAAATCCAAAGATACTCACTGGCGTTTCGTCTCGTTTGCACAGACTCATGCAGGCAAGGTACGGCCGTATAACGAAGATGCATATCTGGACTGTACTCTGGAAGGTGTATGGCTTGTCGCTGATGGCATGGGAGGTCATAAGGCCGGTGATGTTGCCAGCAAGATGTTGGTTGATACAGTTCAGCAGCATGTCAAAGCACTGCCTCAGGCATCTCTTGGAATTGATAACCTGAGAAAAGCGCTGGAAGAGGCAAACAGTCGAATCTTTGAGTATTCGCAACGCTACCTCGAAGGGGAGACAATAGGGTCCACGGTTGTTTTACTGCTTGTCAGAGACGGGCTATACCACTGCTTATGGGTAGGTGATAGCCGAATGTACTTGCTACGTCAGCAGCAACTGGTGCAAAAAACACGAGATCATAGCCAGGTTATGGATATGGTTGAGCAAGGATTGATTTGTGCTGAAGAAGCAGAAAACCATCCGATGGCAAATGTGATAACTCGGGCAGTTGGTGTTGACGCTAATGTTGTCATTGATCAGATATCCGGGGAGCTGGCATGGGGTGATCAATTTTTGCTGTGTACTGATGGCCTGACAAAAGAATTGCCGGATGCGCATATGTTGCATTGCATGCAATCCAGTGTGGTAACAGATTCGGGCTTGGCCTTGATGCATTCGGCGTTAGTGAAGGGCGCATCAGATAATGTGACCTGTATATTGATTCGAGCGACAAGCAGTGGTCTGGATAATCATGACGGAATAGGAAGTGATGATACTGTCCCCTTATTTAACTATTCCAGACAGTAAATATTTATAGTGAAGTACTTAAATAAATAACCGTAGGTTAATCATGGAATATCCCATTATTGATTTTGAGGCGTTGAAAACGCCGATATCAGATGAAATGCCCACTGGAAAAGATCCTCGTAGTGATACTTCTCCTTATTCTGCATATTATTCATTGAAAGATGTTCGAAATAATGCTCGTTCATCTGAAAGAAATGCATTGGTTGATAATGAACCTTTATTAAACTTCTCTCATCTTTGGAAAGATATTTTAGAGCAGGTTCCAAGTTTATTGGTATCAGAATGTAAGGATCTGGAATTTACAGCTTGGTATATTGAAGCTTTGGCAAGAAATTATGGGTTTCGTGGTTTATCAGCTGGATTTAGAGCTGCAACAATATTAATTGAAGCGTTTTGGCAAGAACTGTATCCGCTACCCGATGAAGATGGTGATGAAACGAGGATAGCTCCCTTGATGGGGCTTAATGGCATCGATGGCGAAGGAACGTTATTGATGCCGATATCGTGTATTCCCTTAACGGAGGGTTACGGTGATCAGGCGTATTCGCTCTGGGAGTACGAACAAGCACTTGAAATAGAGCGTCTCGATGAGGACAAGAAGAATCAACGTATTAACGCTGGCGGCGTTGCGCTTAAAGATGTTCAGGATGCGGTTAATGCATCTGAGGCCTCTTTTTATCATCAGTTATATAACGATATCCAGGTGTCGCTTGAGAGCTATCGTGCACTAGTTGATACGATGGATCGTGCATGCGGTTTTCCAATACCTACGTCCCATATATCCAAGCGTTTACAGGCTTGTCTTGATGCTGTGAGCTATCTGGCTGAAGACAAGTTGAATGAGCAGCAGGATGAAGAGGTTGAGTTGTCAGTTGTTGATACCGGTGAGCAAGAAAAAAAATCAGCGCCTGCTTTTCATTGTCAATTGAAATCTCGTCACGAGGCAATAAGTAACCTAAAGCAAATTGCCGATTTTTTTAAGAAAACAGAACCTCATTCCCCAATGGCTTATGCCATTGAACAAGTAGTACGTTGGAGTGATATGGCGCTGCCAGACTTATTGGAAGAACTGATCACCGATGGCGAGGCAAGAAAAGGATATTTCCGGCTGGCAGGAATAGCAGAAAAAAAAGAGTAAGGCTTCATACGGCTAATTATGAAGTGTAAAGAATGAAAAATTAATAGGGAGTCAAGAATGGAAAGTATCCACGGGAAATTATCACGGGTACGTAAGCCTAGGGTACATATTACTTATGATGTCGAAACTGAAGGTACGAGCGTAAAAAAAGAGCTCGCTTTCGTTGTCGGTGTGATGGGTGACTTTGCAGGGCAAAATATTGATGCACTAAAGCCAATAAAAGAGCGTCGGTTTATTCAGATTGATAGGGAAAACTTTGATGATGTATTAAACCGGATGAACCCTAAGCTTAAATTTAAAGTCGATAATAAGCTGACTGACGATAACACTGAAATGAGTGTTTCGCTGGCTTTTTCATCAATGGCTGATTTCGAACCCGCTGCCGTGGTAAATCAGGTAGAGCCATTGCGCAAATTGATGGAAACACGTAATAAACTTCGAGACCTCATGACTAAAGTCGATCGTTCTGAAGATCTTGAAAACATCCTGGAGAAGGTACTGAACAATACCGGTGACTTGCAGACATTGTCTGATGAATTAAACCAAGGAACAAAGGAGCCTGCAGAATGAATACTCAAACCTCTAACGTTCTTGATGCCGCCGTTGAGGAAAAAACGACGTCCTTGTTGGAGCAGGCTATATCGGCAACGAAGCAAACTGAAAGTAGTCGCGCAGAAGAGTTGCTGCGCACATTAACCGAAGAAGCGCTAAAGGGGACGGTTACCTGGAACAAAAACCTGACAGTTACCTTCAGAGAGGCAATAGCCGCCCTGGATGATGCTATTTCCATTCAGCTTGCTGAAATTATGCACCACGAGCAATTCCAGAAGCTTGAGGGTAGCTGGCGCGGAATGAATCACTTGGTGATGAGCTCGGAAACGAGTCAGACTCTCAAAATCCGTATGTTGAACATGAGTAAAAAAGAGCTGCATAAGGATCTAAGCAAAGCGGTCGAGTTCGATCAGAGCCAAGTCTTTAAGAAAGTGTATGAGGCCGAGTTTGGTACTCCCGGCGGAGAGCCGTATGGTGCGTTGATTGGCGATTATGAGTTTACCAACCATCCGGAAGATATTGAAACCCTAAGTCTGATGTCGAATGTGGCTGCTGCCGGTTTCTCGCCGTTTTTATCAGCAGCTTCACCGGCTTTGTTTGGTTTTGATGAGTGGACGGAGCTAACGAAGCCGCGTGATTTAGCGAAAGTATTTGAGTCGTTGGAATACACAAAATGGCGTTCATTCAGAGAAAGTGCCGATTCTCGTTTCGTTACACTAACAATGCCGAGGGTGCTGGCTCGCCTGCCATATGGTGAAGCGACGACACCGACTGAAGCATTCCGTTATGAAGAATTCGCCATTGATCCTGATTCCGGACTGGCAACAAACGCAAATCATGATGATTACTGTTGGATGAATTCGTCATATGTACTTGGTTCAAAGCTGACAGATGCATTTTCAAAGTACGGTTTCTGTACAGCCATTCGCGGTGCTGAAGGGGGGGGGCGGGTAGACAATCTCGCCTCTCATACCTTTATCAGTGATGACGGCGATCCTGATCTGAAATGTCCGACAGAAGTGGGAATCACAGACCGCCGCGAAGCTGAGCTTGGTAAGCTGGGTTTCCTACCTATTTGTCACTACAAAAATACTGATTATGCCGTGTTCTTTGGAGCACAAACATGCCAAAAGCCGGAAGTATTCAATAACCCTGATGCAACAGCCAATGCCGCTATTTCTTCACGCTTGCCCTATATGATGGCGACCTCGCGTTTTGCTCATTATCTCAAGGTGATGGCTAGGGACAAGATTGGCAGCTATATGGAAGCTGATGACGTCGAGGCTTGGTTAAATCGCTGGATCCTGTCTTATGTCAATGCCTCTGAAGGAGGCGGCCAGGAAATCAGAGCTAAGTACCCGCTGGCTGATGCCAAGGTTCAGGTGAAAGAAATTCCAGGCCAGCCAGGTGCATATAATGCGATTGCCTGGTTACGACCTTGGTTACAAATGGAAGAGCTAACAACCTCGCTAAGGTTGGTGGCGAAAATTCCGGAGATTGGGTGATAGCTGGATTGTGCAAGTCGATAATCAAATCGACTTGCCATCATTAAGGGTAAGGAGTTGAACATGAATTCAGCACTTCGCTTTATCGAGTCGAAGCAATTAACAGCTACCGCTGATAGTAAAGGGCGGCAAGATTCTGTTTGGTTTGCAGAAAGCGATGTTGTTGATCAGTTCCTGGAAAACTCTGATGACTATTGGTCTTTACGAATTTGGCTTGAAAAAGACAGTGGCTATTGGCCGTCTACAGACCGGGACAGTATGCGTCTGGTGTTACTTCGTTCGATTGAAGCGATTGATAGACGGATAAATGAACAACTGAATGCTATTTTGCATCACGATGCTTTCCAAAAATTAGAAGCTAGCTGGCGTGGTTTGTCGTACCTAACTGATCAGCAGTCTGAGTTAGATAGAGACTTAACATGCAAAGTTAAAGTTATTAACCTTAGTTGGAAAGAGCTGAGCAGAGATATTAACCGAGCGATAGAGTTTGATCAAAGCGAGTTGTTTCGTCTGATTTATAGCAATGAGTTCAACATGCCAGGTGGAGAACCTTTTGGTCTATTGGTTGGCGATTATCAGGTATCACATAAACCTAGGCCTGGAGTGCCGACTAATGATATCGACACATTAAAAGGTATTAGTCAAACAGCCGCCGCCGCTTTTGCTCCTTTTATTACCTCAACGGATCCTTCATTAATTGGGGTCGATCATTTTGCCGAACTGGCTTCTGTTAGCAACATACAGTCTCAGTTTACTCAGAGAGAGTACCAAAGCTGGCGCAGTTTGAGAGACTCTGAGGATGCGCGGTTCTTGGGACTGACCATTCCCCATATCTTAATGCGGGAGCCCTATCAACAAGATGGTTCGAGGAAAGAAGAGTTTTATTTCAAAGAGACTATTCGGAATGCACAGGCGGATCACTTGTGGGGAAACGCGTCTTTTGCTTTTGCTGCCGTGACGTTAAAAGCGTTTACAGAATCAGGCTGGTTTAGTCAAATTCGTGGATTGCAGCCTGGAATGTATAACCGAGGGCTTGTATTTAACTTACCCGTCAGTGATTTTCAGGCAACACGCCGGGTCAAACGTAATAAGCCATCGGTAGACTTACAAGTCGGAGATCGGCTGGAAAAACAGCTTTCAGATAGTGGCTTTATGCCTGTTTCTCCGGTTCCTCATACCGCTCATTTGGTTTTTTTCAGTAATGCGTCGGTTAATTTACCCCAACACTATGACTCGCCGGGCGTGCAGGTCAACGCCCGATTATCATCAATGTTGCAATACACCCTCTGTGCGTCACGTTTTGCCCATTACATAAAGGTAATGGCACGTGACAAGCTTGGCTCGTACGAGACGGCACCAAGTATTGAACACGAATTTCAGCACTGGTTATTTAACTATACGACAGCATCAGATGAGGCATCAGATGAAGTGCGTTCACGTTTCCCGTTAAATGAAGCCCGTATACAAGTTAAAGAAAAATCAGGTCAGCCCGGTCATTACTACTCGATTATTCACCTCCGGCCGCATTTTCAGCTCGATCAGATGGTTTCGAGCATCCGTTTGATAACCGAATTATCACCAAGGCAGAATCAGTTATGAATCAGTTAAATGAATTAATCCAGCAAGCAAAGTTATCCGAAGCTATTGACTTCCTGGCTGGTGAACTACAGCAAAAGCCACAGGATTTGGATCTGCGAAGCAGTTTTATTGAACTGCTATGTATAGATGGCCAATTGGAAAGGGCAGACAAACAACTGAATGTAATAATCAAGCAGCATCCTCAGTGTCTCGCTGGTGCTACAAATATCAGGCAATTGGTTAGGGCTGCACAGTCTCGTATTGACTTTTCCCAAGGTGCTGCCACAGCTTCGTTGGTGAAAGAGGCCGACGAAGCTTTTGCTTCCTTGTTAAAAATGCGGTTGGCAAGAAAAGAAAATGATATGTCTTTACTTGTTGAAAGTGCCGAGAAGTTAGAGGAAGCACGTCAGGATTCCGTCGTAACTGTTGGTGGGCAGCAACGGGAGAGGCTGCGTGATCTGGATGATAGTTTAGCTGGATTCCTCGAGCTGTTTGGGACCAATGGTGAATATTACCTGGTCCCCGTCGATGCTGTTATCCGGATGGAAATGCAGCCTGTTTCTTCACTTATTGAGCTGGTTTGGCGAAGAGTGAATATTGAGATAGAAGGTGGTCTGGTAGGAGAAGCCTTTGTTCCTATGACTTATCTCGACAGTGAAAACGAGGCCCAGAAGCTAGGAAGGGAAACAGATTGGGAAGCTGTTGGCGGGACTGAGCTATGTGTTGGCTTGGGACTGAAAATGTTTTTGTTTGGAGAGGAGGCCTTGACAATGTCCCAAATGACTTCACTTGAAAAACATGCAACGACAATGGTGTAAGTGTTCTTTCGTAATGAAACTGAATCAACAGGTATTGCCGTCATTATTGGACCGTTTATTAGACGATGCTCCAGAGCAACAAGAAGAGCGTGCTCGCCAGTTTACTCTGCGGGACTTGCGACAAAGCGTTCGTCATGATCTGGAGAACCTTCTAAATGCCAAGGTGCATTGGCACGTATGGCCCAAGTGGTATAGCGAGTTGGATCGCTCCTTATTCGCTTACGGCTTACCTGATTTCTCGGCGATGCCATTAAGTAGTTTGGATGGAAGGCAGAGACTATGCCGCATTATAGAAGAAACAATCAGGAACTTTGAGCCTAGATTTGCCGATGTCACAGTGACTGTTGTTGGAGATGAGCAACCGGTAGATCGAATATTAAGATTACGAATTCATGCTTTTTTCCACGCAAGTCCCGAACCCGAAGAGGTGACATTCGACTCTGAGGTTGAACCGGTTTGCCTGGGTATTCGAATAAAAGAGTCATAATGATGAGTGATGAGATATTAAAGTACTACAATAGAGAGCTCGCATATATTCGTCACATGGGAGCTGAGTTTGCTAAACGTTATCCCAAGGTGGCTGGTCGAATAAAGCTGAGTGACGAACATGTAGAAGATCCGCATGTCTCTAGGTTAATCGAAAGTTTTGCTCTGCTTACGGCTCAGATTCGACAAAACTTGGATGATAGTTTTCCGCAGTTGACTGAGGCTCTGATTGGGCAGTTGTTTCCTGATTACCATGCGACGATTCCGTCGATGGCTATCATAAAGATGACTACGCAGAACATCACCGATAACGGTTTTCTTCTTGCCAAGGGCAGCGCTGTTGAAAGCCGGGTAAGCGGTTATAAAACATGCCATTTTTCGACATGTTACGATACTCAGCTATGGCCTGTTGAGGTGAGTTTTGCCAGTTTTGAAAATGCACCGTTTAAAGCGCCCAACCCCAACTTTACGAAACAAGCGAAATCGGTCCTCAAGCTAACCTTGAGTGGTGAGTTCGATAATATCGAACTAAAAGTTCTGGGCATCGAAAAGTTACGTTTCTACCTAAATGGGCAAGCTCAGCTGAGCTATTTACTGTATCAACTAATTTTTAAATCTGCCGTTGGTATCTCGATTACTCCCAGAGGACAGCAGATAGCGACACAATACCTTCAGCCGCGGCATATTGCGCAAGTAGGTTTTGATGATAATCATGAAGTCGTGTCTTATCAGAAACATAGCTTTAGTGGCTATCGGTTGTTGGTTGAACATTTTTTGTTTCCGGAAAAGTTTGCTTTTTTTGAACTGGTTGATCTAGACCCTGATTGGTTCGGTGACAGTCACGAAATTGATTTGTACATCTATTTTGACGAGACAGCGGATGTACTACCCAAGCAGTTAACGGCAGATAACGTACTGCTAGGGTGTACACCAATTATTAATCTATTCGAGCAGGAACTGGAACCGGTTGCTTTAAAACCTGGCTATGAAGAATATCCATTAATACCTCGTTATGATGATGCTGATATATGCGAGGTCATTCAGTTAATGAAGGTTGAGGCGTTTGATCAGCATAATAATAGTGTGCCCGTTTCGTCTTTTTATTGTGGCGGAAATAACAACTATCTGGCTGAAAATGAATTATTTTGGACGATTCGGCGAGAGCAATCCGATTGGGCTGGTGGGCATGCTGAGCCGGGGTGCGATACTTATCTGGCTGTTGTTGAACCTAACGCAGCTCATTTTAACGTCGATGAATATGAGCATTGGCTGGTTACTGTGAAAGCGTTGTGCAGTAACAGGAACCTTCCCGTACGATTGCCCTATGGTGGCGGGCAGCCTGCAATGAGTGTGGTTCAACGAACAGATTCGTTGAAGGAGGTTCGCTGCTTGACGGCACCGACGTCGCCGGTACGCCCGAAACTTCATGAAAGTACTCGTTGGCAGTTGGCTAAGCACCTGACGCTTAATCAGTTTTCGGGAGAGGCTGGTTTGGTAACGCTGAAAGAAACCTTGAAACTGTATGACTTTGAACAATCACCGCAGAGCAAGGCGCTTGTCGAGGCGATCACCGCAATGGAAGTATCGTCAGCCAATGCAAGAGTCGTTCAGAATGGCCGGGTTGGTTTCTGCCATGGTTCAGATATCGAAATTGAATTTGAAAGTAGTGATTTGTCGGGCACGAACTTGTTTTTCTTCGGTTGTGTTCTGAGTCAATTTTTCTCACAGTTTACCGCCATAAATAGTTTTACACGTTTGGCAATTCGCATTCGCGGACAATCTCGAATTCTTCATTGCTGGCCGGCAAGAGCTGGGGGCAAAGAGTTGCTATGAAGCTAAAGAGGATAATTAACCAGTTAGATAAAGATGATTTTTACCAGTCTGTTTATACCTTGCAACGAGTTATGCAAGGGGGATCTATTCGTGATGAATTGGGAACAGATACCTTGCCCAGAAATGAGCAGATACGGTTTTCCGTTTCACAACAGCTGGGTTTTCCTGGTTCAGCTATAGAGAAAATCAACGAAAACACATCCGACGATGGTCGAACGCGAATTGATGTCAGTGTCAACAGTATGGGGCTTACGGGGCCAAGTGGCGTTCTTCCGCGCCATTATACCGAGTTACTCATCCAGCGATCGCGTCTCAAAGATGTCGCTATCCGTGATTTTTTTGATTTGTTCAATCATCGTCTCATAGCGTTGAACTATCGCGCCTGGGAAAAATACCAATTTCCGGCTCAGTATGAGCGTTCATTGTCAGGTAACTCGACACCTTCAGATGATGTGCTTCGAGCATTATCAGGCGCTACGCAGGATGCAGAAGTATCACTCGGTGGATTGTTTGCACAGCCGATCAGAAAAACCAAGAGCCTCCAGCAAATTTTGATGTTCCTAAGTGGGTGTAAGGTCATGGTTCATGAATTTGTTGGGCGATGGCTCTTTCTGGAGCATACAGAGCAAACTCGCCTTGCTTCACGTATCGAGCCGGAGGGGCAGCATGCGCAGCTGGGAGTGAGTTCGATCGTGGGTAAGCGGGTGTGGGATCTTTGTTCAGCCATAGAAATTGAGATTCAACCGAGTGAGCAGGCGAAAGCGATGGAATTGATGACCGAAGGCAGTTTGTTGTCGGTGTTAAAAAATGTCACTCGTCAGTACGTCCCAGCATCTATTCACGTCAGATGGAAGATTACGACAACGTATCGCAATTTGCCGGTGGCCTGCCTGGGGAGTCATGGTCCAGGGCTAGGGCTCGGTGGGGCGCTGATGGTAAGAATTGATTCAATGGACAAAGCATTAACCATTCCTGTTGGTTAGGTAGATATTTTATATAAAAGGAAAGGGATCCTTGTATGTCGACAATGACGTTGAAGTCTCTCGTAGACAAACTGGCACCAAATTGCAAATCCTTGCTCGAGTCGAGTGCCGCTCTGTGTAATAGCCGTAGTCATTTTAGTGTTGAGATCCAACACTGGTTAGCCGTAATGGTTGATGAGCCCAATGGTGATTTATCTCTAATTGCGGATCAGTTTGGTATTGAAATGGCTGAACTAAAAAATGAGTTGCACCAGGCATTGGAGCAATTTAAAACTGGCAATAGTAATACGCCGGGTCTATCTCCTCATCTCGTTGCGCTATTACGTTCAGCCTGGCTGGCTGCGACTATTGAGTTCGACGACCATCAAATTCAGTCCGTCCATCTGGTTTATGCACTACTAAAAGATGAAACCATGGGCACCCTGGTGGTAAGAGGTGCCGGTCAGTTGGAAAGAATCGATCCTTCTGAGTTGCTGTTTGCATGGCCGACTATTTTAGAACAAGGATCACCGGAACAAACTGCGACTCCTGACACCGTAAATTCAACACAGGGAAATGAGACTGTAAATCATCAGACGCTGGCACAATACACGATTGATCTGACGGAGCAGGCAAAAGCAGGAGGTATTGACCCAATATTAGGCCGTGATAGTGAAATCCGGCAGATGATTGATATTTTGACCCGGCGGAGGCAGAACAACCCCATCCTGACCGGAGAAGCCGGTGTGGGTAAAACGGCAGTTGTAGAAGGACTGGCCCAGCGTATTGTATTGGGTGATGTGCCGGAATCATTAAAAAATGTCTCGATTCGAGTTCTGGACTTGGCCTTGCTTCAAGCAGGTGCCGGAGTCAAGGGAGAGTTTGAAAATCGCCTGAAGAGCATAATTAAAGAAGTAAAGCAATCGCCTACTCCTATTATCTTATTCATTGATGAAGCACATACGTTAATTGGTAGCGGAGGCCAGGCGGGACAAAATGATGCAGCGAATTTAATCAAGCCAGCTCTGGCCCGAGGGGAGTTGCGCACTATCGCGGCGACAACCTGGGCTGAGTACAAGAAGTATTTTGAAAAAGATGCTGCTCTTACAAGGCGCTTTCAGGTGGTTAAAGTAGAGGAGCCTGATGAAGCAACAGCCGTTGTTATGTTACGTGGCTTGTTACCCGTTATGGAAGCCCATCATAATGTGACCATTACCGATAAGGCTCTTCATGCGGCGGTAACATTGTCTAACCGTTACATTAATGGACGTCAGCTTCCGGACAAGGCGGTCGCATTACTTGATACAGCTTGTGCCCGGGTTGCAATGAGTCAGGTGGGTACGCCGGGTAAGGTTGAAGATTTAGATCGCCAGCGTCAGCAGCTTAGTGACGAAATGGCGGTATTGGCCAAGGAAGAAATAACAGGAGACGATCACTCGGCGAGATTAGAGAGTTTAAGAAATAGGCTTATCCAAGTAGAAAGCCAGTATAACGAAATGGAAAATCAGTGGCGTGACGAGAGTAACCTGGTCCAGCAGGCAAAAGCAATGTCGACCAAGCTGGTGTCCGTTTCCGAGGCGGAATCGCTGGATTTGGAAAAGGCGCAGTTGAAGGAGATTAAGTCAGTACTTGGTGAAAACCCTGAGCCTATGGTTTTTCTTCAGGTTGATGAAGTACTGGTTGCCGAAGTGATATCGGATTGGACCGGCATTCCGTTGGGGCGGATGCAGAGTGATGAAATTAAAACCATTTTGTCGTTAAATGACAGGATGAAAGAGCGGGTTATTGGCCAAGATCATGCGTTGGATCTGATGGGGAAAGTCGTTCAAACAGCAAGAGCACAACTGAGCGATGAGCGAAAACCCGATGGCGTATTTTTATTAACCGGCCCGAGTGGTGTAGGGAAGACAGAGTCAGCACTTGCATTGGCAGAACAGGTATACGGTAGTGAAGATAACGTAACCATTATCAATATGTCTGAATTTAAAGAGGAGCATAAAGTTTCTTTGCTGGTGGGTTCACCTCCTGGCTATGTCGGGTTTGGTGAGGGAGGGATCCTTACCGAGGCAGTAAGACGTAAACCATATAGTGTGGTATTGCTCGATGAGATGGAAAAAGCGCACCCTGGTGTTCAGGACATTTTTTACCAGGTCTTCGACAAAGGTACGCTGAAAGATGGAGAAGGCCGCGATATCGACTTCAAGAATACAATCATTATTATGACCTCGAATGTCGGCACAGAAACGACGATGGCACTCTATGAAGATGAAGCAACCGCACCGGGCCCTGAAGGATTAAAGACGGCGATATATGATGAAATGATGGAGGTATTCAAGCCTGCATTTTTGGGGCGTGTAAATATTGTCCCTTATGTACCCCTTAGCACCGAGGTGCTCGAAAAAATAGTGCACCTACAGTTAGAGCGAATTGGCAAGAGGCTGAACAATAACTATAGCGCATCATTTAAATATACTGTTGATGTTGTTAATTATTTAAATAATCGTTGTTATGATCCCGGATTTGGTGCAAGAGCGATCCTAAACCACCTTCAGAATATATTGTTACCATTAATATCTAAGATTATTTTAGAAAGATTATCAATAAAAGAAAGTATCAATAACATAGTTGTTGATATTTGCGATGATACATATGACGTAAAAATTGATTAGATTTATGAGTGCCACAGGTTTAATTGCGACGTAAATCAAAGTCCAAATCATTACTTCTTAAGTCTTATTGTTTTGGGTGTGATAATTATATTTGTTCGTCATTATATTGTTTTCCAAAGAGTGTGTGTTTTAATTGTTATATTTGCAATTAAAAGTAATCTCTTTGGTTTTTAATTAAACTCATCATTATAAATGCTGATAGAGTTGAAAATAGAACCCGTTACAGGGATAAACCAGTAATGCTATAGGAGATTAGCATGCAAGCGAATACCTACCTTAAATATGCTGATATTAAGGGCGAAGCTACTGCAGAGCAGTATAAAGACTTAATTACTTTATTGTCTGTTGACTGGAGTGTTGGTCGGGAAATTACCTCATACACAGGTACAGCGCAGGATCGTGAAGCGAGTTCAACACGTCTTTATGATATGACTATTACCAAACTTCAGGATAAAGCCTCGCCAGACTTATTTAAAGAAGCGACCATTGGTAAAGGTAAACCTGCTGTTTTCCACATCACCAAGCAAGGTGAAAAAGTGGAAGAAATCATGAAAATTGAACTTACTGATGCAATGATTTCTAACTACAGTGTATCGATTCAGGATGATCGACCTGTTGAAACCATCACTATTTCTTATACTGAAATGATGATGACAGTAACGCCGACGGATGACCAAAACAATGTCCAAGCGCCGCTTGTATATGGCTATAGTGGTGTTAAAGGTCAACAGATGTAATTTAGTGAGCGTACGGGGTAGCGAAGCTATCCCGTAGCATTACAATACAGCTCCGTTTGGATTAGCAATAATGAAAAAAGCAACTCAAGATAATAATATTATCAGAATAGATACGCCTTTGGGAAAAGATGTATTACATCTTACTCAAATAGAAATACAAGAGGGAATATCTTCGCTTTTTTCTATACAAGCCCATGCTTTTACAAATGGGCAATTGATAAGTTCAAAAGAACTGATTGGTAAGCCTGCTACTATTACCTTGCTTTATAACAATGACGTAGTTGTTTCCAAGCGTTTCTTTAATGGGGTTGTGACATCAGTACGTTCGGTTGGAAGCCGAATGTCTGCAATTGCTGATGGAGATAAATACCAAGACTATATACTATCGATTAGTCCGTCACTCTCATTTTTATCACAGCGAACAAACTGTCGTATTTATCAAAAACTCAATGTTGAAGATATCATTAAGCAAGTATTATCGGAGCATGAGGTAAAAATACAAAGTGAACTAAAAAAATCATACCCAATCTATGATTATAAAGTTCAATATCATGAAACTGATCTGCAATTTGTAAATCGCTTGGTTGAACAAGAAGGTATATTTTATTTCTTTAGGCATGATGAAAGTAACCATTATGTTGTATTGGCAGATGATGTAACAGCGTACCAAGAATGCACGGAATCATTGGTTGCATTTACAACAGGAAGTCTGTCTGAGGCACATGTTCATTCATGGTCAGGTGCATTGGAAGTTGCGCCGGGTAGCAGTGTTAAGAAAGGGTATGATTTTATAACGCCCGCATCAAAGCCTTCGGGAGAGCATGTTAATTCAAGTTTAGTTGTACAACAGTCTGCTTTAGAGGTGTTTGAATATCAGGCTGGCTCTGAGTTTAATAGTCGAGCTCAAGATGTTGCCAATGTTTCTCTGGAATCCTTTCAGCGCGATACCGAGCAGTGCTCGGCAGCAAGCAACTGTCGCAGTTTCAGTGCAGGTCAGTACTTTACCTTTAAATCTCATGAAGATAAGCGAGTTGAAGGCAAGGGCTTTCTGATCACCCAACTAAATATGGAAGTCGCGATCACAAGCCAAACAGGTGCTAGCAAAAGTGCCTATCAAACCATTCGAAACCAGTTTTCATGTGTACCGAAAGAAACACTTTACAGGCCACAGCAGCTCACGCCGAAACCTCGAATATATGGTGCCCAGACGGCCTGTGTGACAGGGGATGAAGGTGATGAAATACACATCGACAAGTACGGCCGGGTAAAAGTGCTGTTTCATTGGGATCGAGAGGGTGTTGCTGATAGCACGAGCTCTTGCTGGATCCGTGTTGCTCAAAACTGGGCTGGTAACCGGTGGGGCGCATTCTTCTTTCCTCGGGTTGGCCAGGAAGTGCTGGTCGAATTTTTGGATGGTGATCCTGATCAGCCTATTATTAGCGGTGCCGTGTATAACGGCGATCAAATGCCGCCGTATGAGCTGCCTGGGAAAAAAACACAGAGTGGCGTGAAAACACGTTCGACAAAGGAAGCCGCAGAGGACAATTTCAACGAGATTCGCTTTGATGACGATAAAGGGAATGAACTGCTCGCTATCCATGCAGAGAAAGATCATCATTTAATGGTTGAAAACGACTATCAGCTGCTAATTGAAAATGATTGCCGGCACACGGTGAATAACGACCATCAATTTGTAGTCGAAAATAATAGCCAGCAAACCATTAAAAATGATTACCAGCTTCTTGTTGAAAATAACTGCAATCAAACCATAACGAATGACTACACACTGAAAGTCGACAATTGTCTTAATGCTCATATAGCTAAAGAATTGGTTATTAATGCAGGAAAGAAAATAGTACTTAAAGCTGGTGGTGCTTCACTGACACTGTCCAGCAGTGGTGCGATTGATATAAAGGGATCAAGCATAAAGGTTAATGGAAGTACTATTGCCCTAAAAGCGGGCTCTATCGCATTAAATTAGAGATTTGAGCAGAAAATTGGTTAACTGGCAATGGGTTAAGAACTTAATAGGGAGTCAGCAAGTTGATATTCATCTTGTTGTAAATAGAAGATGGGAAAACCAGCCGCTACAGTGAGTTGTTTTCATATGTGTCCTAAAACAACAGGAAAAATCCCGCATGTTGGCGGTCCGGTCGCAGCAGGTTCGGGGAATGTGTTTATTGGCGGTCTTCCAGCGGCTAGAAAGGGAGATATGTTAGTGTGCATCGGTCCACCAGACAGTATCAAAGCGGGATCATCGTCAGTATCAATTAATGGCAAACCTGCGGCGAGAATGGGGGACTCAACTGATCATGGTGGAAAAATAGTTGTTGGTAATCCTACAGTTACGATTGGGTGAACAATGCTAATTGAGATCGAGCCGCAGTGTCTCCGGATAGGAAAATATACCGACCATCAACAGGTGTTAGCCATGGATCCATCGTTGCGTCTTCAACCGCAGCTTGAGGTGATAGATAAATATAACAGTATATTGTCACTACCGATTTTGCCTTTATCTGAAGATGCTCATTTCAAACGTCAGGCGGCAGTTTTACAAGCAAGCTTATTGGATCGTGAATTTGATTGGTACGCTGCGCCAGTGTTGTTGCTTTTATCCGATCACAAAGGCAATGACGAAGAATGGTACTACCAATTATTCTCAACGCTTTGTAAAGCTATACCGGCCTTAACGAATCACTCAGAATGTTATTTATTCCCTTATGGTTGCTCTGCGATGTTATTGGCCTGGCGTCATCTTGAATATTTATTATGTGAGAAGCGACATCCTTATATTTGGGTCTTAGCTGTAGATAGCGATCCGCGCCTTAGTTCTTGTGTTGTTGGTCAGTCGCAACAGCATCATATTCAGCTAAATAGTGGTATTGCCGCTGAAAGTGTTCTTTTGGTCAAGATTCGTTTATCAGAAATTGGACTCACACGAAATTGGTTTGCAAGTGAAACACGAGATAGAGAAATAACCGAGGCCAACATTGAGCCCTTATTTAGATGTTATAGCACTGAGCACAGTAAGGGTATTCAGCAATTTTATGCCCCAAATACTGGAAGCGCTGAATTAGTTGAGAAGTGGGCAACCGCTTATCACCTGCTTCACCCATTCGTGGGATCCCGAACTCAGGTTGTAATGACTGGAGTCACAACGGGCGAATTAGGTGCATGTAGCGGCCTTTATAACCTATTGCATCTATACCGACGTTATGAGTGCGGTGAGTATTTGCACAGTACTTTGCAGCTGGAAATATCAGATAGTCAGTATTTAGGGGCTGCATCGTATACCTGGCATCAATAGTAAATCATTGTAGGATGACATGGACGAAATTAAGCAGTTACAGCTTAAAGCCAATGATGGCAAAGCATATATATTTACTGTTGCAACTAATAATTCTAGTCAAATATCGTCTCAATTCGAAACGCTTCAGTTAGCCCGGCTACATGTTGATAAATTTGCTCGCCTAAGGCCAAGGCAGGGCGGCGATTTATTGGCTGTACTTGGGATGCTTGATTTTCAGGCTGAAGTCCAAGCTAGATCCGGTAGCCATAATGCATTCGTTAAAGCGCAGGAAAGAGTCGCGAAGGCTTTATTTGAAGGGGAGCTAACAGTATTTGAAATTCCGGCTATTGACCCCGTTGTTATGCATCAACCGTCGTTGCTTGAAATTGCGGCTAAGACAACAAAGCAGGTAGGGACACAAGGGGGTAAAAAGGATAATTCCTCTGCGGGGAAAGACAGTGTTCGAGATAGCAAAGTGCCGGTCACACCTGATGAGATGGAGTATTGTGGCGATCCTGTATCGATGGCCACCGGTGAAGAAATTCTGCATTTAACGGACATTTCTCTGTCAGGAAGTTCGCCTATTCAATGGCAACGGTTATATCGTTCCAGTCTTTGCTCGGACAATGTCGGATTAGGTTATGGATGGCGAAGCAACTTCCATTACGAGTTAACCAAGTACCAGTCGGCGGATGGAGATAGTGAGCAGTGGCGCTTTATCGATAGCCAGGGCTCGGTGTTGGTGTTCGATGATGTAGATAAAGGAGCTGTGAGTTATCAATTAACCGCAGGGGCTACGCTGTATCATGATCCTCATGGCTATTATCAGCTCGTGCTAAATGATGGCCGACAGTTGCGTTTTGTCTATCAGCATCGGCGTTGGTTGCTTGAAAGGTTGCGAGAAAATGAAACCCTTCAATATCGTTTTAGCTACTCCAGCGCAGGGCGATTAACACGAATAGTTGCTAATAACTGTCAGGCACTTGAATTACGATATGATGCCGGCGGAAATCTGATTGAGGTTCAGGCTAATGCCGGGGGGACGCCTTCTGTTCTGGCACATTATCACTATAGTGCTGAAGGGGATTTATGCGAAGCAAGTAACCGCCAACAGCAGGTTGAGAGCTATCAGTATTCAGGCCACTTACTGACCCGTAGAATTCGTCCATCAGGCTTTAGTCATTACTTTAAATGGCAGGGAGTAGGCTCATCAGCCAGATGCATTGCTCAGTGGGGGGACGAAGATAATTATCGGTATAGTTTTGAGTATGAGCTTGATAAGCATACGGCAGTGAGCACCGATAGCCTGGGCAATCAATGGCGATACGAGCATAACGCTCAGGGAAAGTTGATTCGGAAGGTGTCTCCGAAAGGGCATGTTTGGCGATATTGTTATGACTCTCGCTCAAGAAAAATTGCGGAAATTACTCCTGGCGGCGAAGCAACGCAATTTTATTACAATCATTATGGCCAGCTAAGTGAGAGACAATCTCCAGACGGCAGCATAATGCGTTATGACTATAATCGAATGGGGTTAGTTAGCCGTATAGTCGATGCTGAAGGTCGTGAATGGCGTAATGATTACAACAGCTTTGGTCGACTGTTAAGCCAGTATGACCCAGCAAGTGGCACCAAGCAATTTCATTATGACCGCCATGGAAAAGTGATTTGTATTGAGCACTCGAGCGGGCATAGCCAAAGGTATTGGTGGGATGAATGTGGGCTATTGGTCGCATATCAAGGTGGTGAGGCAATAACCCGTTACAGCTATGATGAACTAGGCGAAATTAACGGTATTATCAATAGCGATGGTTGGGTGACACAGTTCAAGCGGGATCGTTCGGGAAATATAATCGAAGTCGCTGAATACCCGCAAATGAACCCAGAGCAACAACGTTGCCTTTTTATTGATTACGACTGGGCAGGTCGTCCTACATCATTCACTGACGCATTAGACAGAACATATACTCTTGTTTATCACGGCCTTGCTCAACCTGTTCAGTGTATTCGCCCTGATGGCAGTTGGTTGAAGTTTCAATATGATAAAGAACGTAACCTGACAGCTATAGAGCGTAGTGATGGTGTTTCTTACTGTCTTGAGTACGACAGTGAAGAGCAGATACAGAAGACAATTGGTTTTGATGGTCGTACTCAGGAATATCAGTATGACGGGCAGGGGCGATTAATTAGCCTAGCAGAACAAGGCGAGCGATTAGTACAGCTCAAGCGCGATAAATGCGGCCGAGTGGTTGAGCAACGTTATACTGCTTTGGGGGTATCCGAGTCTAACCATTTCCAATATGACAATATCGGGCGTTTAATCCATGCCAACAATGCCCAGCGTAGACTGAGTATCCATTATCATCGTAATGGCCAGCCAGCAAAGATATGCCAGGATAATTGGATTATCTTGCATGAATACGATGCTAACGGAAATCGTATTACTACCCGGTTACCAGATAATCATCGAATACATTATCGTTATAACGAAAAAGGCCTACTTACAGGTATCGACTGGGATCAACAACCATTGTTCCAGTGTAAACTCGATAGCAGTGCAAGAGAAGTTTGCCGTGAGCAAAGTAACGGCGTAACACTTTCGCAATCGTTTGATGTGCAGGGGCGTTTGAACCAGCAGTGTTGGAAATATGCTAGTGCCGAGCATCGTCGGCAATATCAATTCAACCAAGTGGATCAGCTTGTTGGCATACAAGATAGCGAGCAGGGTGATAGCCATTATCAGTTTGATCAACTCGATCAACTTAGCGGCAGTCAATTACCTCATCAACCAGAAAAGCTATTCACCTTCGATAGCTTTGGCAACCCACAGACTCATCTAAATGACAGCAATAGCCAACAGGGCAACAAAGAGAGCCACGTCAGCCATGACAAGCTATTGCAATGGAAAGACACCCACTATAGTTATGACCGCTTTGGCAACCAAATAAAACGCCATGCCACGCAAGGAAATGAACAGCGTCGCTTCAATGGCTTAAACCAGTTAACGAGTCTGAAAAAAGGCGGTAAATATACTCAGTATCATTACGACGCCTTAGGTCGTCGAAGTGCAAAAATCACCGAAAGCCAGCGTGTTGATTATCTGTGGGATGGCGACCAGCTCATCGGCGAGCACTGCAACGGGCAATATACCTGGTACGTGTATGAGCCAAACAGCTTCAGGCCTGCTGCCCTAATTAAGCAAGGGGAAATCTATTATTACCATCTTGATCACCTTGGTACCCCGTTAAAACTGACCGACAGCAGCGGTGAAACCGCCTGGCAGGCGGAATACAGTATTGACGGTTTGGCCTCTCCAGTGATTGAAACTATCAGTAACCCGCTGCGATTCCAGGGTCAATACTTCGACGAAGAGAGTGGCCTGCACTACAACCGCTTCCGGTATTACGATCCTGAAACAGGGCGATTTATCCATCAAGATCCGATAGGGCTACTCGGTGGTATTAATCCCTACCAATACGCGCCAAACCCTGTGCTGTGGACAGATCCGCAAGGGCTGAGTTGTAAGGAGGGTGCAGCAGTAGTTGCTGTAGCAAGAGCAGTACCTTACAAGCCTACATTAAATGTACTAAGCAATAATGTTATAAAACTGACTACACAAGCAGCAGCTAATGATGCGTTGTACACTGTTGAGAGATCATTACTAGCTGAACTAGCTCCGGCATTAAGTCGAATTGCAGCTGCAATACCTGCTTTGTTGTATAGTCCTTCAGCAGGCGGAGTGCTTGAGCAATATCAGGCTTCTGATGGAACGACTTACAGTAAATACAGCAGCGAATTGCTGTTCAAGGCTGTAGCACCTAGCGGTGAAACGTGGTTTGCAGAGAATATTCAAGACGATATTAATTACCGCACCTGGCTCGCAAATGGTGGTGATGGCACATTTGAAGATTGGCTCAGCCAAGGAAAACCTGATAGCCTAGAAGTTGCAGATGTTCCAAACAAGATCTCATTGGATGATGCGATTAGTGGATTACGAAATACTACAGGTACTGAAGCTAATCAGTTTGCTCGACAAATAGCCGAAATGTCAACCCACGTTAATCAGAATTTGAACCGCTTGGTTCTAGGAAGATGGGCTGAAAATGGAGGGTATATTGGAGAGGCAAAAACCAATGGTGGTGTATGGTATGAGACTGACTCTAGCTTCTTTTCCAAACTTACCGATGGTTTGAGTGATGCTGAAGGACGTGCAAAAGCTTGGTCTGTCAATGAGCAATTTCTTCAAGGACAACTAGAGCGCGGTGTTAGTCGAATTGACCTTTATGGTGAAACTATCAGAGAAGTGTTGATTAATAGACCAAACAGCTTCACGGCAATGGAAATTAAGTTTCTCGAAACAAATGCTAAGGATTTTGGTTATGTTAGAGATGGTAATTCTTGGATTAAGGTTGACTAATAATGGCTAGTAACTTTCAGAGAAAAGTACAACTAATCTTGGCGGAATTTTTTTCTGCTAAGGGCTTTAAATATGAAGAATCTATAGATTTTAATGAAGGTAACAAATCTATGATTGTTTATAGCTCTCCGCAATGTAAGTTAAGCTTTTATCGATCTCAAAGGGATGGCGAAGTCAATTGTTTGGTCGGTACTATTGGAGCAGACAATATAGATTTGGATAGTGGTAAATGGTTATTCTTGAGTTCATTGTTGTCTGAAGGAAAGGACTCGTCGATAGAGGAGTTGCTAGCTGCTGTTCCTGAATCGCCGAAGAGCGATGAAGAACAGCTTTGTGATATTGAGATTAAACTGAGACATAATTTTGATGAGATCGTGAAGGGACTGATTAAAATGTAGTTCCAAACGGAGTTGGTAGTAATAAATTTATAGATGAATATTATTACGTTAGATGGAAAAAAAGTTTTCGATGGTAGTGATGTTGAAACAGCAATTCTACCTGTAAATTTTGACAATCATAGATTTATTATTCCGGCAAATGAATTAAAGCCGATTTATGAGTTGGTTAGTTTTTCGAATTCTGTTAAACCAAATGAAATTTCATCATTGTTAGGTTGTAAAATCACGACGCTGGGAAAGTTGAAAGTTTTTCATGGTAGAAAGAAAGGCTTGACGTTATATTTTCATTTAAGTCAACTTGATAATAAACCAATATTATTGATATTTTCCTTGGGTGAATATCAGTTAGGTAGAGTGATGTGTTTTTTTGAATCTGCCATAGGGCTTTAAGGAGTAAGCATAGCTTCAAGTTGGTTGCGTTGGTTAACCATCAAGATCCAATAGGGCTACTAGGCGGTATTAATCCTTACCAATACGCTCCAATACTCTGCAGTGGACAGATCCGCTGGGGTTGAGTTGTAAGGAGTGGGAAGCACTAGTAGCTGTAGCAAGAGCGGTACTTTACAAGCCTGCATTAAATGTACTAAGTAATAATGTTGTATAGGCCTTCGGGATATCAGTGGGGTTGTGAGTTATTAAAGGGTAAGTCGCTCTGAATTCTCTTGATGATTTATGTTCTGGTAATATTAGTAGAGTCTTTAGAACAGCTGAAAGAACACTGTCTATACTAATGATTAACTTCATTATGAGAGGATAGAGTCATGGCAGGTAACCCTTCCAATCAATATCTTAAAATCAAAAAGCGTCATCCGGATCTACTCAATGCACTAGAGGCGCTTGGTAAGGCAACGAAGCAGGAAGGGCCACTGGATGAGAAATCAGCACAGTTGATTCAACTCGCGGCGGCAGCAGCCATTCGCTCTGAAGGCGCGGTTCATAGCCATACTAAGCGGGCACTAGAAGCGGGTGCAAGTGCCGAAGAAATACGTCATACGCTCATCCTGCTAACAAGTACACTGGGCTTTCCTTGTGTGATGGCAGCGCTGAGCTGGGCGGATGAGAAAATTGAGACTTTTCAGTCGACCGATCCTGACTGGGAAGTGTAGTTCGAAAACAAGAGACAACAAAAAACCCGCTGCATTAGCGGGTTTCAGGTGCATATCTGAAAAGAGTATGAAAAGCGCGTCGAGAGTTAGCTATTACAGGGTTCTGCTTCTCTCTCGTTGACCATGCTACAAGCCCAGAAACTTACATGGTTGCTACTCTTTCCCCTCATCTCAAAAGACCTATTGGCAGAAAGATACGCTTTCCAATATTCAGTATAGATCAGCTTTAACTGACGTCCAGCATTATGAGTGAAATAAAGCACTGTCTACTTCCTGCAGCAGCGAATATTCTTTCGTTGATCAGTTGCTAAGTCTTTGCATAATATACCTTATTTGCATAATGAGAGTTTACGCACTGAATTTAAAATCGCTCTGGTGAATGATAAGAGCTTCTGAGGCATTACGTAGTTTGTAAATAGATGAGTGGTATGATTCAACAAGAACAACAATTTAATGACGCGCTATTAGACAAACTGGTAGCACATTTTGGGGTAACAAATATTAAAAAGGATGGGGGATATATTCTACGTGATGGCAGTTTACTCAATTTGAATCGTTCTGATTTGAGTAATCGTCAGTATCATCGGGCAGTTGCGGAATTACTACCTAAAGAAATGCATGGTGCCTGTGATGAGATAACAATTGTTAACTTAATGACGGCGACAGGTATTATTCGCTATGAAGCCCGGGGGCGTGTGCATGTCGCAACAAAGCCAACTCAACCACAGCGCCGTAAGTTGTTTGAGATCATGAAATACAGCGAGCATAGTTATCGCGTATTGGTATCGGATACCAATGCCGCTACGATCGGTGACAAGAATTTTAAATCTCCGCAAGCACATGAGTTACTGCAGTATTTTGAAGGCTGTTTCAGTGGTAATCAACAGCAGTATCGGGATGATGAGTTTGGCATTAGTAAAGAGCAAGACGATATTATTTTTACTTTTCGTCCGGCACAACGTCAGATTGGGCGTTATCAGCCAAGCACTAGAACCTTTACTATAGTGCCAGAGTTCGAAGGTTCCATGGCTTTGTTTAAAGAAAAAACTGCAAAGTTACTGCAAGAGGAAAGCAATGTGGTTTGATATCAATATTTTATAAGTTATCTGATAGCTACTTAATGAAATATTGATTTTTACATGCGAGATGAGGTTTATTTAGTAGTGAAATTAACTCAGGGAGGCTATAAGTTGCCTCCCTGTTTATTTATATCAACACTATCCAATATAACGATATGATTTTATATCGATATTAAATTGCTGCCTAGTCTCATTTACTTTTGGCCATTCACAATAATGGAATGGGTTGACGATGATTTTTTTCCTTTGTCGTCAGTGACGGTTAACTTGAACTTGAGTGTGGTATTTACCTCAGGCGTCAATGCGTACGCATAGCTGCTCGACGGATAGGCCATTTTGACTTCAGGCCCTGCAATTTGGCTCCATTGATATTTGGCTATAGAACCATCCGGATCTGATGACTTTGTTCCATCAAGGGCTGCCCATTGAGAGAAAGAAGCAACCTGCTCTTTAGCGACACTTGCAATAGGTGCTTTGTTCCTATCTTCGTTTCCGGCTTTTACAATAACGGTCTGAATAGCTGAATCACTGTTTCCAGCTTCATCAGTAATTGTCAGCTTAAACTTGAGAGTGGTGCTGTAATCTGGCGTGATCGCGTAGGCATAGTTATTATCGGCATAATCAATTCGTACCTGAGGGCCTTGAATCTGTGTCCATTGATAGTGAACATTCGTGCCTTCTGCGATAACCGATTTTGTCCCATCTAACGTAACCCACTGGCGAGCAGGCGCAGTTTGAGTATCACTGACCCTGGCGGCAATACTGTTA
Source organism: Photobacterium kasasachensis (assembly GCF_050336885.1). Taxonomy (NCBI): domain Bacteria; kingdom Pseudomonadati; phylum Pseudomonadota; class Gammaproteobacteria; order Vibrionales; family Vibrionaceae; genus Photobacterium; species Photobacterium kasasachensis. The sequence goes on along the minus strand of NZ_JAKJSH010000018.1, from coordinate 93,163 downwards.
GCGCCAACAGCTATTTTCCCTTCATAAGCTGGTGCATTATGCTCTGTTACAGTAAGAGTCATCGGCTCGCTGGATGTCAGTTCAAAGTGCGCAACACCATTTTCGTCTGTTGTCATTACATGGGATTGACCTGACGTTGATACTAACGCTACCCGTGCATCTTTTAGTCTGTTGTCTCCGCTTTGGACAACCACATCGAATGAAGCGTTGCTTCCACTAGAAAGGCTATCAGGGTAGGTGACGGTTAATGCCTGAGGGCGTTGGGTACGCAACTCTAGCTCAGGATCGCCAAACCAACTAAAGAATCGAGCCGTTGAAAGTGCTGTACCACTGGTTCCGTAATGGTTAAACAGACGGTGCTTAGCACGGTTCATTGCCATAGCCGGGCGCCAGGATACAGGATAAATATTACTGGACCAGTTGCCGTCGTAATCATCCCAGAAGCTATCCATAATCGCAGCATGCATCAAGTCGTTGTAACCCGAGTAGCTAACCCGCGCAGCACCTGTAAAGCCAATGGCACCGCCGTTGGGGTTGCGCATCCAGGATTCTGCAAAAGAATCTTTGCCGTCAAACCAGCCGGTTGCACAGTTCAGACTGAACACCACCGGTGACATGTTACCATTGGCCAGCGCACTGACTTCGGTAGCGGTATAGTGTGGGTCTGCCCAGCCGGAGCCGTTGCCATATCCATGATCTCGGTGCAGAACGAGGCCAACACCTTGGTTAATGGCATCAGATATTTGAACATGGTTGCCATTGCCTTGGTTTTTCCATGCCTGTGGAACCGGGCTTGGGGGAGTGACTCTGGCGCTACCGTAATCCCAGCCACCATATTTCAATTCTTTAGATAAATCGGCGTCCCACTGCAGGGCGGTATGGATCTGATAGCCTTTATTGAACAGGTCGCCAGGTCCACCAAAGAAGTTATAGTCAGGGCCCAGGAAGTCAGCGACTCGGTGAAGATCTTCCATGAACATCCTATCAGCAACTCTGTTACCGTCGTTGTCCTGATATTGCCCGGCAAGTAAAATATCATTATAGCGATCTGAATCGACCGGCGTTTTTTCGTAGCTTAAGGTACGAGCGACCATACTGGTTATTTGGGCTTCAGTATCGCCAGGGAAGCGACCCAGAACCAAGTCAGGATACTTATCATCACCATCAACTAACGTATATTCGAAGTCGGTATGCCATTTATGGTTCTTGCCGTGGTAGCCGTGGCCAACAATTTCCCAGCCTGGAATATCTTCGTGATCGCCAACAAACAAGACGTAAGATGTCATTGTCCCCGCGCTGTAAGCATTGGTTATGTAGTTCTTTATTTGCTCCTGCGTATTACCGGTCTCTGTGATCGTCGCAACGTGGACGTTGTAGCCTTTTTGGCGTTTCCATGCAGCAAGAGGTGCTATAGCGTCTTTGAATCGATCTGCGGTAATGATTAAGTAATCTGCCTTTTGGGCTGGTGTTAAGGTAGCATCATGTTCGGCTTGGCTTGATTCGAAAGCCGGATCCGTTGCTTGGTTTGCTTTGGTTCGAATGTCAATAACCGAGTCAGATGGAGCATCAAACCCTAGGTTGTCACTACGCTTAGATTTAGACCCGTTACTTTCAGGAAGCGTGTAGTTGACATGAAAGCGGACTTTTTTCGCGAAGCGGACAGTTTTTTCTACAGGGCTAAACTCAATCGGTCGATAAGATATAACAGCGTAACTCTTGCCACGAACACGGACAGTTTCGACAACATCCACTGGCTGTGTTTTGCTATCAGTGATCAGTCCATAAGCCGCTTCATCTTTCACGAAGGGCATGTTTTGGTCAGGACGAGTCCCATCCATTTCGACAACATCAGGGAAAGGCAGTTGAACAGGGTCAACGATGGTATCGGTATATGTTTCAGACCACTCGATATTGTCTACAACGATATTGAGCTGGGCGCCATCAGGAATACGGATTAATTGCCTATATCCGGTTAAATTCGGTTTTCCCGGTTCGGCAGGACTGCCGCCATCTGGCAATATGATGCGATCATATATATTGCCATCAGCCATCTTTACTTTAGCCATTGTTAGTGATGTTAGCTTAGCCTCAAATATTGCTCTTTTACTATCAAGTGTCATTAGCGAAAAGTATTTGCCTGGCTGTACTGATTCTACAGTAGGAGCGACATCAATGGGTTGCTCAAAGGTGATGACTCGCTCATTGAAAAGAGAAGCATCAACGTGTTCGACGGCAATTGCGGAATGTGAAAATAGCGCGAGGGTTATGAGGAGCCTCGTTTTATTCAGCTTCATTTTATTCTCCTGTATGAGTTGTGTTTAGGATAGGTAAAAGTGCTGCAAATAATGCAGTTGGATTAATATTTAAAATACTTACGTCGATTATTGACTATATTGTCTTTAATTACTTGTATAACTTTGTACTGACTTTAATTTGTCATGTTGGATAAGCAACAGATGAATCACTGCAGGGTGATTATCAATTACTATTTATTCGCACGCTTACATCTCCTTTTAAATGGATTGTGATTAAGAGTGTGAATAAATATCCTTATAAGTTATCCACTAGTTGTGTATTTAAATGACTATTATTTGTTGTTGATTGCTTTGTTATTTGTCGGTTTGCCTTTAATTGATAGGTTAATTAAATTGTTCAGATCTTATGGATGCTTTATATATACCATGAATTTAAAATTGCGCCGCAAAAAATTGCATGTGTTAGATTGGTTTGTAATACAAATTTGACATTACTCGCAGAAATATTTGTTTATGATTTTATCAGTTGTTCGTATGGTGACACTTTTAAAGGAGCTTACTCCAATCGGATCCATGTTGCTGCTATCTTTAACAGTTGTGAGGAGGGGGAAGCACTTGAGTTACAATTAAAAAATTGTACTTCATACGAATAAGTACGCTAAATTATTAAGATTAAAATGATAAATATAATGGGGACAGGGTTTGTTGAAGTATTGGATGGGGCTTATCTGTTGTATTCCGGTGATCGTTTTTGCAGGTACCTTGGCAGAGGGCGAAGATGAGCAGAGAGACGTTGTCAGGGAAAGCAATTCTAATGGATTTATCTCAGTTGATGATTTAAGGGTCAAACGGGATGGAGAGCAAATGTGGGGCATAGCCGCGGTTGTGCGTAATGCTTCAATACCCTATGCCACTGAACAGGTTGTTAAAGACTCAACGGTATCGACTTTTGTGCCGATGATGTTCTACCGCGGTGATCGCTTCTTTCTTAGCGGTACTGAGGGAGGGGTGAACCTGTTTCGCCAGGATGAGTGGGAGGTGAATGCATTAGTCCGTATGCATTTTATTGATATACCGTCTTCGTTTCAGAATCAGATTGGTGGTGACACAGGGGATATCGGGTTTCAACTTAAGTATCACTTTGATGACAACCTCTATAGCGAATTGGAGCTGTTAACGGATCCCGATGGTAGGATCAGCTCTCAGGCGTCTGTTGGTGGTATATACAGCTATGGTGACTGGCGTTTTAGGCCAGAGGCATCGTTACTTTGGAAAGAGTCCGACTATAACAGTTATTATTATGGCCTGACGCTGGAGTCTATTAATGCCGGTGCGGATTTGAAACTTGGTGCTTCAGGAAGTTACCATGTCACCTCAAATCTGTATCTTCTGGGTGGTGCTCATGCCACTTACTTTGATGGCAACATTCGTGATTCAGAAATCGTGAATTCAGATTGGCAGGGTGAGCTTTACTTGGGCTTTGGATTCTTTAATGATGCTAACAAGCCCAGAAAGTCATCTTTAAGTAACTCTCCCTACTTACGTGTGGCGCATGGGTGGGCAACGCCTTCTAATATCGGCGAAATCTTTTCTGGTAACCGGGTAAAAGATGAGTTCGATAACAAGTTAACATCACTCTTCTACGGACATCCGTTAACTGATGAGCTGTTTGGCCTCCCGCTCGATATTTACCTTACCCCGGGGTTTGTCTGGCATTGGAGCTCTGATGTTCAGAGCTCTACCCAAGAGTATGTTGTCGCAGTCAAAGCCTATTATACCGTTGAGTGGCCTGTAGAATGGCGTATTGGCGTCGCGGAAGGTTTGTCTTACGTTGACAATATAACGTATATAGAACAAAGCGAGATGGATAGGAAAGGCTATGAGCCAAGCAACTTGCTGAACTATTTAGACTTTTCATTTGATGTGAATTTAGGCGATTTATTTAACCATAAGCCATTAGACGGTGTGTGGTTAGGTTACAGCCTGCATCATCGCTCAGCCATATTCGAGAGTGCTTCACAGTTTGGACGGATTAAAGGCGGTAGTAATTACAATACAATTTATCTGCAATTCGATCTCTGATTAAAGCTGGCAGTTATCGTTCTACTAGGCAGGGCCCGGAGATTGTTTTACACTTCGGGCCGGCTAAAAGGACACTAAAGTCGATCTGTTTTTCTGGTATCTAGATGCCTGTCAGTATGGGTAAAGAATGAGACATCGCGCTTACTTAATTTTGATGCTTGCTGCACAGGCTGTTAATGCTTCACCCGATAATCAGGCTTTTCTTAACCTTACAAGTGATAATCAGGTACTGCCTTCTTCTTCGCTGGTCTTTGACAGCCCAGTCAGTGGGCTAGATTGGGGGCAGGGGCTTTTCTCCGATCATTCGGTGCAAAACAAACCTAAGTTTTATCGCACGGTATTGCGTTACTCTCAACACTACAATGTACCGGCAGATTTGGTACTTGGCATTATCAAAACCGAATCTAACTTTAATCCGATGGCTGTAAGCCACAAAGGTGCAAAGGGGTTGATGCAGTTGATGGACATGAACTCCCGTCACTGGAAGATAGACCCATTTTCGCCCGATCAGAATATTAAAGTGGGTACTGCCATGATAGCTCGCCTGTTGGAAAAGTATGACGGTAATATTGAACTAGCGCTGGCAGCTTATAATGCCGGGGAAGGTTCGGTTCGAAAGTATAAGGGTGTCCCTCCTTTTAAAGAAACACAGCAATATATTGTTAAGGTGAAGAACAGTATGAAGTCGTTTGCGTCTATAAGCCCGCCAGTGGGTTCGTTTCCATCACTTTTTCATCACTGATATGTGAGAAAGTGAATAATAACCTTAGAGTTTTTACCGATAAAAAAACGACAGGCCATGAAGTGGCCTGTCGAAAAACAGTGGAAGTTCAGGAGTGCGCCTAATTAGGCTGTTAATTGCTCAAGTTCAGATTTAGCGTCAGCGATTGCTTTAGTTGCAAATTCGTCACCCATCGCAAGGGCTTCGCCGTAAACAAACTCAACATCTGTAAGTCCAACAAAACCGAGAATCGTCTTAAGGTACGGAACCATCAAATCGGTTGCTCCGTCTTTGTGGATACCACCTCGTGTGGTAACAACAATAACTTTTTTGTCAGTTAATAAGCCTACTGGACCTGTTTCTGTATAAGAGAATGTCACACCAGCACGTGCAATTAAATCAAACCAATTTTTAAGCTGTGTTGGAATCGTGAAGTTATACATTGGCGCCGCGATAACTAGCGTATCACTTGCTTTTACTTCCTCAATCAACTGGTCAGAGAGAGCTAGTGTTTCTTTCTGGCGAGCAGTCAGGTTATCGCCACCGCGAAGGCCGCCAGCAATTTCACCATCAAGAACAGGCAGGGGATTCGCTGCTAGATCACGTTCGATAACAGAGCTAGTTTTTGTTTCCCAGGATGCGATTAAGTGATCAATTAATGCGTTTGACTGAGAATAATCGCCTAGAATGCTTGATTTCAAAACAAGTACGTTTGACATGGTAATTTCCTTTGCGCTTTGTGTTGGCTTGAGACTAACTATATTGACTGGGAGATGATGAAGATAGCGGAAAAAGTCGTCCAAGTTGTTCGAAAAACTTGAATGGCAGAAAATGCTAAATGATTATTAAAAACTTTCAATGCTTTACGGTTTCTATGGTGGTTATTTTTATCGTGTTGCTGTGTGCTTTTGGGGGTGGGGCTCAGACAGTGTTAGAAAAAATTGTGCAACATACTGAGCATAGCGTTAAAAATGCTGTACATATCTGCCTGGTAATGTGGTTTGACGGCGAAATTGCAAATTGAAGACAAAAAATAGCCCGAAACGACTCCTGTCTCGGGCTTAGGGGAATGGCTCGTGAGAGCCTTGCGCTAACTGGTTAGTAAATGGAGATCAATTACACTATCAATGGTAGTTCAAGCAGTACAATTTGCCAGTTTAAGCACTGAGAATGTCATTCGCCTCTGACACTGCTCCCATATATTATTGATGTCATTTATATTGTGCTGAAAGTGATGCTTTATCGTTCGCAGCGTAATACCAGTTAGATATCGAATAAATTGTTGTCACGGACTAATTCGCGAGGGAGGCCGTTCTTGATTCGGTTACCGACCCATTTTCCGATGCCAATAGGGTAGTCTCGATATGTGACGATGACCTCACCTTTACCAGACAGGTCTTCAGGTCGAATATCACGTCCCATAAACCATTCTTTCGCTTGTTCGGAAGTCAGTGCAATCGCGACCGTTTCATCACCGGTGGCCAGTGACATAATGGCTTCATGCTGCCAGCGGTACCCTTTCTTGTGCTGTTCAGCGAGCTTAATGCCAATGCGTTGGAAACGAATCTCACCAAGCAGGTTGCGCAGTTTCGCCGGGAACAGCCACACTTCTTTATCTCGAAGCCATACCTCGCTATCGTCAGGTAAGACGATATCAAGATCGGCTTTGATCGCTTTTGCAATAGCTTGCTGGTCTTGGCTCTTGGCAAGGCTAAACGGGAATTTGCCCATGCGCTTTTTGACTTTTGGCGATTCGACGGAATCCAGTTTTCGGATCCGGGCTACAAAGAAACCTTCGCTGTCGAAAATTTGAGGGTAAACGTGGAGGAAACCATCCTCCGTCAACGCTTTGTCTGCGCCGTCAAATAGTGTATCTAACGGTTCAAATTGTACTGCATCGCCGAAGGTATCTTTTAGATAATGGCAGACCTGTTGGTTTTCACTTAAATTCAGGGTGCAGGTTGAGTAGACCATCACACCACCAGGCTTTAGTGCCTGGAAGGCGCTGACAATAAGGTTACGTTGTACTGCTGCAATTTCTTCGACTGACTCAAGGCTCCAGTTTTCCATCGCATCATCGTCTTTACGAATAGCGCCTTCACCTGAGCATGGGGCATCAAGCAGGATAGAATCAAAAGACTCAGGTGCCCAGCCACCAAATACACAACCGTCAAAGTGGGTCAGGGATGCGTTGTACACGCCGCAACGTTGCAGGTTGGAGTGAAGCACCTTTATACGGCTAGCGGCGAGCTCGTTGGCAACCAATGCACCTTTGTTATTCATTGCGCAGGCAATCTGGGTTGTTTTTGAGCCTGGTGCCGAAGCCATGTCTAGTACGCAATCAAGCCCATCGTTGTCTTGTAGCAGTGCGGTGACAGGCATCATGGAGCTGGCTTCCTGAATGTAGAACAGTCCAGCCATATGCTCTGCAGTGTTGCCTAGAGATACTGTCTCTTCATCTTCTCGTTCTATCCAGAAACCTGTCTCGCACCAAGGAACTGGTGTCAGCGTCCAGTCTTTATCAGCGACGCGGGCCAGAAAGTCTTCCACACTGATTTTAAGCGTATTTACCCGGATGCTTCGGCGTAGTGGCGTTTTACAACAGGCAATAAACTCATCCAGATTCAGGTGTTCTGGCATGATCTGACGAATTTGCTCAATGAAGGCTTCAGGGATGTGGATATTAGGATGCAAGGGAGTATCTCGTTTAACTAGCAATGGGCCGAGATTCTATAACAAAGCCTATAAATAATCGATGATTGCAACGAGTGGGTTAGTCTGGGTCTTTGTTAAAGCGCCAATTAACGACAAAAAAAGGAGCGCAATGCGCTCCTTTTTAACTAAAATGCTTTATTTGCGAAATGCAGTCTCGCTAATGGCGCGGTATTGCGGTTCGCCATGTTTTCCATTCTGGCTTGGCTTGTTTGTTCAACAAGAAGTGGGTTTCCGGCTTGGCTATTGATGACAGCGGTTGTTTTTCTGGGGTGGCGAAAGCAATACCGCCGCGTATCAAGCTGTCGACTGTACCGGATTGCACGGATGCACCTGTTAGTCCGATAGTGACATCAAGACCGGAGACATTCCAGAACACGGTGTCGGTGCGAACAAGGTGGCTATACTCTTCTTCAACCTGGGCTTTCAGGATGACACGATCAGCCAGCTCACCTAACGAGACCTTTACAACCTGGCCGACTTGGATGTCGCGATAAAGAAGCGGAGTCCCTTCATTAATCGAGCCTCGCTCTTCACTCTCCAGAATAACCGTTAAGCCTGATTTGGCGATTTCAGCTGTTCCCAGCTCGAAGGTTTGGGAGTAATGGCCATCGCCAGGTGCCACTGCGATATAGCTGCTTAACAATGTGTCCAGGTTCTTGGCTCCGGTCAGGCTGATTTTTGGCGTAACGACCCAGAAGTAACTGTTGGACTTGGCAAGCAGTTCCGCATATTTGGGGAAGAGGCGAGCAGTGATCTTAACATTGCCCGCTGTAAAATCAGGGGTCGTCTCGATAACCTTGCCGACATTGACGCCCTGATAGCGGATGTCTGAATTGACGGAGATGGCTTTGGCATTGTCAGCGGTCATCGTAATAAGCAGGCCAAAGCCTTTAGCATCTTTGAGGCTAGGGTAGAGCTTATATCGTTTACCTGCTTTGTTTGATACACCTGCAAGTTCGTCAAAGGCAATGCCGCCTTTAATCAAGCTGCTGATTGGATCGGCTTTGATATTTACACCGTCTAGGCCGGCCTCTACTTCAACGCCTGAGCGGTTCCAGAAAACGGTATCAGCTTTGATCAGGTGGCGATATTTGTTGTCAATGGCGATAGAGATAGTGACGCCGTCACGCGATAGGGCATAGCTCTTCACTTCACCAACTTGCAGGTTTCGGTAAAGGATAGGACTGCCTTCTGAAACTGGCGGAAGCTCATCAGCAAACAAGGTTAGTTTTGCAGTGCCGTGCAGGCTTTCGGCAGCCAATTTGGCAAGTTGCTGATTCTTATACAGCGGGTAGCTTTTTTGGATCTTGGTACTACCAGCACTGGTGAAGCTGATATTTTGGCTGATCAGTTGATCGGCAGGCGGTACATTTACATCCAGGCCTTTGGAGCTAAGGCTGGCCTGAATCCCACCATCAAGGTAGAAACGACTGGCAGAGCGAACCAAGGCTGTGTGCTCCGGCATAACGATTACATCGAAACGAACGCGTTTGTCTTCAAGCTGCACTTTCTTTACCCGGCCGACTTCAATACCGCGGTGCTTAAGTTTTGTGCCGCGCTCGATACCATGACTGCTGTCGGCGTACAGAGAGAAGTTGGCAACACCAGGCTGCTGTTCCTGAAGTTCATCCTGGGTAATGGCCTTAAACTGGCGAGCTTTTTCGCCTTCGCCCGGGATCAAGGTGAGGTAGTTCCCCCGGATCAGGTTACCGATATTTTTCACGCCAGTAAGAGAGACTTCAGCTTCTTCAAGCAGCATACGAGAACCCGTCGTTAGCAAATCGCTCATACTTGGTTCTATTGCTGCATGGGCGACAATCTTTTGTCTTTCCTCGTCTAGTCGCAGTGCAGAAATTTGTCCTATCTCCAGTCCGCGATAGATGATAGGTGCACCAGTGGTGCTGATATTACTTCCGTCAGGCAGGTCAACGGTGATAGCGATGCCTCGACCTGCAGTATTCAGATCAGGATAGAGGCGGAACAGGTGGTTGGGCTCAATGGCTATACCTTCATCGGGAGAATCAAAGGCAATCGCACCGCCAATCATGGCGGACAGACTTTCAAACTGGACATCAATACCATTAAAGCCGACATTGGCGCTCATACCACTCACATTCCAGAAGCGGCTTTTGTTGGTGACCAGCTCGGCAAACTGAGGCTTGATCAGAATGTCGATCAGTACTCGTTTTCTGTTATTGCTAAGCGTGTAGTTATAGACCTCACCCACAGGGATTTTTTTATACAGCACCTGAGAGCCAATACTGACAGAACCAAGATTTGGTGCCCGCAACTGAATCTTCAGGCCTTGCCCAAGGGGGGTATCGGATGGTTGAGTATCGAGCGCTTTAAACTCATAGGCTGTTTTGCCTCCACCGGGTTGCAGAGCGATATAGTTACCAGAAACCAACGCATCGAGACCGGATATACCGGTGATTGACGCTTTAGGCTTTACTAGCCAGAAACGAGTCCCTTCTTTAAGGACCTGAACCGCTTCAGGATAGATGTCTGCTTCGGCATATATACTTTGAAGGTCGTCAGACAGGCTTACATCACGAACAATACCAACTTCCAGGCCCTGATAACGGATAGTCGTACGCCCCGCAGTTAGGCCCGCCGCATCATTGAAGTGGATTTTAATCCGTTGCCCGGCTTCATTGACGGCTTTAAAGACGAGCCAGCCAGCAAGGACAAGCGCAAGTAGCGGGAGGATCCATAAGGGAGATATTCCTCGGTCGCGCTTGATATTAACCGGTTCTGGTTGTTGATTATTTTGTCCGTTGTTCATAGTTGTCCCATATCAGGCGAGAATCTAAGCTTTCTGCTGCAAGCATAGTGAGAACCACCACAACCCCGAAGGCTATTGCTCCCGGACCGGGTGTAAAATCAAGAAGTTGGTCGCGGTCGATTAAGGCTACCATAAGGGAAATCACAAATAGATCCATCATCGACCATTTTCCTATCCACTGCACGATCCGATAGAGTTTCATACGGTGAAGGTGGTTTATCTTTCGTTTGAATTGGATGGCCAATAGTAAATAGGCCAAACCCAGAATCTTGGCGACCGGCACAACGATACTGGCAATAAAGATGATGATGGCGATGCCTGTCATATCTGTTTTTACCAGGGAGGCTACGCCAGAAAAAATCGTGTCTTCAACCCGTTTGCCGTTATTCAGAAAAATAGATATCGGGAAAAGGTTTGCAGGGAAAATGAAAACCGTCGCGGCAATTAGCAGTGCCCACGTTTTTTGAATTGAATGAGGCATGCGAAGATACAGTGGCGACGCACAACGAACGCAGGTATCTGTATGAGCCTGGGTAAGGTGACAAGTATGGCAATGGGCTTTTAGCTCATTTGGTTTGTGCTCGGTCTCTGGCTGCCAGGCTTCCCAGTAACGGTTGACACTGATGCGGGTGATTAGCAGCGACATCAGGACCTGTAACAGGATTAGCGAGTACAGCCCAGGGCCGACGTAAATATCTGCATAGTCTTGTACCTTGAAACAGGATATTGCCAGGCTGACCAGAAAGACATCAAACATCGCCCAGTATTTGAGGTGTTCGATAATCCATACGGAGGTGCGAAAGAGCTTGAATCGTCTGAACTTTAATCCGGCTTGCGCGCCGAGTACCGATAAGCAGACCAGCAGTGGTGCTATGGTACTGCAGAACAAAATGAGTACGGCGACGGCCGGAAAATTAGAGGCTAGTGTGATCGTTCCGGAAGGAAGGGATGCAGGGATCATCACTCCAAAGAGGCGAATGGTAATTAACGGGAATACATGCGCCGGAATAAAAAGGATTAAACATGTCATGGCAATGGCCAGCTCACCAGTAAAGTGAAAATGCCCGCCGCGATAAAGGCGTGTATTGCAGCGCGGGCAATAGGCACTGTGTCCCTGAAGGGCGACCTGAGGCATGACAGGTAAGTCGCAACCGGGGCAGAGTCTTGCCATTGACATGGTTGTTTAATCCTTTAAATAGATCAAAAACTAAGCAGCTTTTAATCGGGGTCGTAAAAAATGAACACTATATTATTTTACATTCAATCTGGCTACAGGTAGTTGCGCATTAACTGTTGAACTATCAGCAGATTGTACCGAACCATATAGGGTTTGATACAGGCCTTCTTCATTGACTAGCTCAGAATGAGTGCCGGTTTGGCTTACCTGGCCATCTTCGAGCACGTAGATTAAATCAGCTTCCTTAACCGCAGATAAACGGTGTGCCACAATCAGTGTGGTTCGGTTGGCTAAAAACTGATTAAGAGCAGTATGTAAAGCCGCCTCGGTGGCGGTATCCAATGCCGATGTAGCCTCATCCAAAATAACAAACTCAGGATTAGCGAGAATCATCCGGGCGATAGCCAGCCGTTGACGTTGTCCACCTGAGAGGCGAATGCCCTGACGTCCGATTTCTGTATCCAGCCCGTCGGTCAGGCGTTGGGTTACATCGGCCATTTGGGCTATCTCAAGTGCTTGCCATAGTTCCTGATCACTAAATTGTGCCCCCAGGCTAAGGTTGTGTCTCAGGGTGTCATTGAATAGCACCGGGTGCTGCAGTACAACGGCCATCTTGTTACGCAGGGCCTCGTAGCCCACATCTTCAATAGGGCAGCCATTGATAAAGATGTCGCCATGGTCCTTTTGGTAAATCCCCAATAAAAGCTGGATGAGCGTTGATTTACCGCCGCCAGACGAGCCAACAAGTGCAACACGTTTGCCGGAAGGAATCGTCAGATTAAGTCCCCGAAGGACTTCTTTGTCTTCATCATAGGCAAAATGCAGAGCACGCATATCGATTTGAAGCGATTCTCCCTCGTTGAAAGGATTGACTTTCGGGGTTGGTCGAACTTCTTCTTCTAGGGCAATCAGACCATTTAGGCGCTGCATGGCTGCAGAGGCACTGTACCAGGCAAACTGAATCCCAAGCAGTTCCTGAACTGGACCGAGCATGAACCATAGGTAGCCGAAGACAGCAAACATCTGACCAATGGTTAAGTCGCTAAATAGCACCATGAGCATTGCCATTGCCCTGAACAGCTCGAAACCAATAAGGAACAAAAGGAAAGATATCCGTCCGGCGGCTTCCGACTGCCAGGCATACTTGTCGGCATCATGTCGAATGTCGTTGGCGCTCGATTTTAGCTGAGTAAGAAAATCCCGTTCGCGATTGGCGGCCCGAAGCTGATAGATCCCATCAAGTGTTTCGACCAGGCGTTGCTGGAATTTCTCGAAAGCCTGGTTTTCTTTTTTCTTAAGGGTTTTAACTCTGTTTCCCATCATCTTGGAGGCATAGATGACAACAGGGTTGATCAACAAAATGAACAGGCCGAGTTGCCAGTTCAGCCATAGCAGAATAGCAGCAGTACCAACGACGGTCAGCAAGCCGATGAGGAAACGGCTTAAGGTATCTCCGACGAACTTATCGATAGTTTCGACATCGGTAATAAGGTGTGAAGTGATTCCGCCGCTACCTCTCTCTTCGTATTGGCGCATGCTGATCCGACCAAGTTTGTCGATGAGATGCTGACGCATTTTGTAGGTAATATCTTTGGCGACTAGCGTGAACTGGCGACTCTGGAGAATATTCAGTGCCTGGCTCCCTGCCCGCATCAAAATGACAAGGAGAAGAACAAGGAGGATGTAGGCGGTTGGTTGCTGCAATGATTCAGGCAGAAAAACGTTGAGAAATTGAATCCCGCCAGCCGGCTTGTCCAACAAAATTTCGTCAACCATCAAGGGCATCAGCAGCGGGATAGGGACACTGATTAACGTTGCGACCAGCGCGATGATATTTGCCGCTACCAGTCTGGGACGGTGATGTTTTGCTTGCTTTATCAGCCAAGACCAGTTAATCATTTGATTCGAATTGCCTTTCACAGTGATAATGATTCCTATTACTAATGAGGGTCGCCATTCTAACGGCTATAAAAGGAGTAAGCCATGGATAATAAAGCAGCATTTTACAAACGACTCACTAACCAGGCGGTTTCACTGATCGAAGGCGAGCCAGATCTCATTGCTAATATTTCTAATATTAGTGCCTTACTCTATATGGAGTTAGAAGATATTAACTGGGCTGGTTTCTACTTTCTGAAAGGTGACCAGCTTGTACTTGGTCCATTTCAGGGTAATCCGGCTTGTGTCCGTATTCCTGTCGGCCGTGGTGTATGCGGGACAGCAATTGCAGAGAATCGCGTTCAGCGTATTGCTGATGTGCACCAGTTTGAAGGACATATTGCCTGCGATGCCGCGAGCAATTCTGAGATAGTGATCCCGTTTACAGTTAAAGGGGAGCTTTATGGAGTATTGGATATTGATAGTCCAAATTTATCAAGATTTGACCAATCTGACGAGGATGGACTAGTAACTTTGGTTGAGGAACTACAAAAAAGGCTCTAATTGCATGCTTTCGGTGGTTTTTCAGCGTTAGGTAACTATAATAGCGAGACTATTTCTTTTTGATCAAAGTACTAACGGCGAGTTTCACTCGCATTTGTCAGGAAAGTCCATGGAAAACTCTGAAAAGCTAACGAACAGTAAAGAAGTGATTGCATACATTGCTGAGCGTTTCCCTAAATGTTTTACTGTTGAAGGTGAAGCAAAGCCTCTAAAAATTGGTATCTTCCAAGAGCTCGCTGAGCGTTTGAACGAAGATCCCAAAGTAAGTAAAACTCAGTTGCGTACAGCTCTGCGTCAATATACTTCTTCCTGGCGTTACCTTCATGGTGTTAAAGCCGGTGCAAGTCGTGTCGACCTTGATGGTAACGAGTGTGGCGTGTTGGAAGAAGAGCACGTAGAACACGCTAAGAAGGCACTGGAAGAGAGCAAGGCTAAAGTACGAGCTCGTCGTAAAGAGCAGGCAGAGGCGAAAGCTGCTGCAAGCAAAGATGGTGAAGCGAAAGCGAAAAAAATTCGTGCAAAATCATCTAAACCAAAGAGCACTAAGCAAAAAACGACTAAGCTAAATAAAAAGCCTGCTGAAACGACCCGTGCACTGACAGCTGATGAAGTGAAAGTTGGCAAGAACGTTAGTGTTAACATGGGTAACGGAAACATGCCGGCGACTATCGTTGAAATCAATAAAGACGATGTGCGTGTTCGTTTAAACAATGGTTTGACCATGGTAGTTAAAGCGGAGCACCTTCGTTCGTAAAGGAGAATGCTCGACGTATGAAATGTCGATTCCGTTTCTCACTGATCGCTGCTGGCATGATGCTAGCAGCTTCAGCTCAGGCCCTAGAGGCCAAGTATTCGTTAAGTGATTTGCCGCAGCTTGCTCCTGAAAAGCAGCATGCTACAGCAAGTAAAAGGATAGCTTCGCGGTTCACCCGATCGCACTACAAGCAATTCACTCTTGATGACCAATTCTCTGCCAGCGTGTTCGATCGCTATATCGAAATGCTGGACTTCAACAAAAGCTTCCTTACAGCTTCAGATATCAGGCAATTTAAAAAATGGGAATACCAGTTAGATGATCAGCTCAAACGAGGTGAGTCAACGGCTGCGTATGACATGTTTAACAAGTTGCTAGAGCGTCGTTATGATCGCTACCAGTATGCGTTGACGTTACTGGATAGAGAAATGGCTTTCGATATCGATGAAGACTTTGTTCTGGATCGATCTGAGCTTGAATGGGCAAAAGATCGTAATGAATTAAACGAGTTGTGGCGTAAGCGAGTCAAATACGATGCGCTTAACCTGAAGCTTGCGGGTAAAGAGTGGAAGGAAATCAAAGAAACACTGGATAAGCGTTACAACAATGCGTTGAAGCGCCTGACCCAGACTCATAACGAGGATGTATTCCAGATCTATATGAATGCATTTGCTCGTGAGGTTGATCCACATACCAGCTATTTGTCACCGCGTAACGCCGAACAGTTCCAGGCAGAGATGAACTTGTCTCTTGAAGGAATTGGGGCTGTGTTGCAGGTTGTCGATGACTATACCGTTATCCGTTCGCTGGTAGCTGGTGGTCCGGCATCGGCTTCCAAAAAACTTGCGGCTGGTGACCGAATCATTGGTGTTGCCCAAGACGGCAAAGATATGGTCGATGTGATCGGTTGGCGTTTGGACGATGTTGTTCAGCTAATCAAAGGCCCTAAGGGGAGTAAGGTTAAGCTGGAGATCTTGCCTGAGGGTAAGAATTCAAAAAGTTACGATGTCACTATTGTGCGCGACAAGATCCGTCTTGAAGACCGTGCTGTAAAGTCTTCGGTTAAATTCTCGCAGGGCAGAAAAGTTGGTGTGATTGAGATCCCTAGCTTCTATGTCGGCTTGTCTGAAGATACCAAGAAAGAGATCGGTAAGCTGAATGACCAGCAAGTTGACGGCATTGTTATTGACTTGCGCAACAACGGTGGTGGTGCACTGACTGAGGCGACTGCATTAACCGGGCTGTTCATTAACAGTGGCCCTGTAGTGCAGGTGCGTGATAGTTACGGTCGAGTAAAAGTTAACGGTGATTCGGATGATCGTGTTTACTTTGACAGCCCGTTGACGGTACTGGTCAACCGCTACAGTGCATCGGCGTCCGAGATTTTTGCGGCAGCTATGCAAGATTACGGTCGTGCTGTCGTACTTGGTGAGCAATCATTCGGTAAAGGTACGGTTCAACAGCACCGTTCGTTGAATCATATCTACGATTTGTTCGATAAGCCTCTTGGCCATGTGCAATATACGATTCAGAAATTCTATCGTATCAATGGCGGAAGTACGCAAAACTTGGGTGTTGTTCCTGATGTGCCGTTCCCGACTGCGATTGATCCGGCTGAAACTGGTGAGAGTGTCGAGGATAACGCGTTACCGTGGGATAGCATCAAGCCAGCAAGCTATCAGAAGATCTATAACTTCTCTGCCATGCTACCGTCACTGAAATCGAAGCACGAAGCGCGAATCAGTAAAGATATGGAATTCGGTTTTATACAGGAAGACATTAACCAGTATAAAAAAGAGAAAGATATTAATTCTATCTCGCTGAATGAAAATAAACGTATAGCCGAGCAAGAGAGAGATGAGGCAGAACGTTTGGCTCGTCTTAATAAGCGTCAAAAAGCGTTAGGCAAGAAAACATTTGCTTCTTTGGATGACATTCCAAAGGACTATGAAGCGCCAGATGCCTACCTGGACGAGGCCGTTGCAATCACGGCTGACTTGGTAAGAGTCTCTAGCTAATTAATACCACGTAATAAAACGGCACCAATCTTTTGGTGCCGTTTTTTGTTTATAACACCTCTCTGAAATATCAACCCTTTCTTTGCATCTACTGTTTTTTCTTATTAAGGACAGAATCATCAGTTATTGACTGTGTCTCATTATTGAGACTGATGGTCAAATTATGTGAGATTAATCATATTTCTAAGCGCAAAATAGTATTGCAGGCTAGGGTTTAAGAAGAACTTTATTTCGTTGTTGGGGTAGCACTATGCTTAAATCTTATCTATTTGCAATTGTCTTATCCTTTAGTTCATTTAGTTCTCACTTGTATGCCGATGATTTAACAGAGTTTGATTACCCATTGCTATTAGGTGACTGGTATTGGTTCAGTAACACTGATGATGGTGTTGATAGTGAAGGAACGAGCTATCGGGCAATGAATATAAAGTTCAAATCGTCCTATCGATTTGTAATACGATTACTCCAGGTTGACGGTACCGTTGAAGAATGGGACGGTAAATACGACATTGATGAAACAACGCTAACTTTTTTAGCAAAAGGTCAACCAGAACAACAGCATAGCTATATGTTGAGTTACAATCAGTTCCTGCTTGATGGTGCTAGGTTTACCAAGCTCGCACCTGAAAACCTTCCTGGTAATTGGCGCTCATCGCGTATATCGGGCAATGATGTCGGAGATGGTGTTTCTGAGTTATCGATTTCGTTGCGTCCAGACTTTTTATTTTCGGCCGAGGTGTCTGGATCTAATGGAAAGAAAAAAGAACATCAGGGAATATATTTTATTGA
The DNA here is from genome assembly GCF_050336885.1 of Photobacterium kasasachensis. NCBI lineage: Bacteria > Pseudomonadati > Pseudomonadota > Gammaproteobacteria > Vibrionales > Vibrionaceae > Photobacterium > Photobacterium kasasachensis. The sequence goes on along the minus strand of NZ_JAKJSH010000018.1, from coordinate 75,425 downwards.
GGATGACCGCATTGTATTAATTTACGAAGACGGCCAGCATGATAGCCAGTTTTTACTTGGCTCAGATACCCTGACATTGACGAATAAGCAATTTGGAATGGAAGCAATAATGCGGAGAGAGTAGGGATCATCTGTTTGAGCGTTATTTCAGATTGAAAAAACAAGGCCTGCAAATTTGCAGGCCTTGTTTTTTAATGCTCATACTTGTTGTATTAGCTGTTTGCGATTTTAAATGCCTGTCGAAGCTGAGTCAGATAACCCTCATCGCGGCAGATACTCTTGCCTGGTTCGTCAGATATTTTAGCGACAGGTCGCCCTTCACACTCAGTCAGCTTAATAACGATGTTCAGGGTTTTTACGTCAGGAAGATCGCAGGTAAGCTGGGTACCGATACCAAAGCTAATATTGACTCTATGGGCGAAGTGCTTATAGATATTAAGCGCCTTATCAAGAGTCAGGCTGTCAGAGAAGACAAGCGTCTTTGTTTTCGGGTCAATACCAAGTGATTCGTAATGTTTGATTGCTTTTTCACCCCAGGCAATAGGGTCGGCGCTGTCATGGCGCAGTCCGGTGAAGCGTTTGGACAGGCGCAAGTCAAAATCTCGCAGGAAGGCATCCATATTGATGCAGTCAGTCAGGGCAATACCTAACGAATCAGGATATTCCTGTAGCCAGCGGTTGAGTGCCAGTTGCTGTGAGTCTGCCAGTTCACCAGATAGTTGCTGGTGTGCCTGGAACCATTCATGTGCCTGGGTGCCTACTGGTGTCAGGCCACGAGTACGAGCCAGGTGATAGTTCGACGTCCCCTTGAACTCAGGCATGTTGTCTTTTAGGAAATCAACCACTGCGTGGTGGACATCTTTGGAGAAACGTCGGCGGCTACCAAAATCAACCAGGTTAAACTGGCTTAAATCGGTACCTTCTGCTTTGCTGTAAAAGTCAGAAAGCTTTTCTTTTAGTTGCTTGATAGCGTCATCGGCTGAAGAGTTTGGATAGCACTTTGATGAGCGTACTTCACTGATAATCGCGAGCAGAGGAACTTCCCACAGGATGACGTCAATCCATTTTCCTGTGATTTTAATGGTCAGTTGCTCACCTGAGGCATCAATCTCTACCTGGTTGCTATCAAGCTTGAAGCTCTTCAAATAGTCTAAGTAGTCTGCTTTGAAGAAAGGTAGCGTCGCTAGGTAATCAAGCTCTTCCTCTGTAAAGGAAAGATCAGCAAGGCGGTTAACCTGTTCCTGGATATCATTACAGTAAGGACGGAGGTCTTCATGGCTTCGGCAGTGGAATTCTGCAGCCGCTTCAATATTCGGGTATTGATGAAAAATCGCTTGCTGCATATGAAGTTTATATGCATCTGTATCAAGCAGGGAGTTGATAACCCCAATGTGTCCTGTATCAGTCATAGCTAATGTAGTTGTCTATCACAATCCGAGAATTTTACATTATTTTGAGCCTAATTTGTCTGAAACCATTCAAAATAGACTAAAAAAATAGGGGCGTACCTTACGCCGAAACCTTGAAAACAACAAGTCCACTCACCATATTATTTTTGTAAAGAGTAATCCACTATCAATCACCCTGATAAATATGTGGGTGATACTGAGAAATTGTCAGATTGTGCTATTAAAGATTACTTATAAAAGTATAGCCAAAACGAATAACCATTTTCGAGCATGGTAGATGACAACAGCAGTGACAACCTGGCGGTTATTGATAAAGAGCGAACTACCACGCTTCATCAAACTGTCTAGTTCTTCACCAGCTGTTCTTGCTTTGCAATGAGTTTCTCATTGAACTCGGGGAGAGCCCCTTGTTTGAGAGACTTAAAGGCAGAATAATGACAGGTGTCAGCCGCTTATATAACGGCATAAATGCCCCATGCGGATAATTAAGGAAACCAATATGGCCGAACAACCAACGACAACACAGCCGACTGCAAAATATCGTGCTGATTATCAAGCTCCCGCATATACCATTACCGATATTGCCCTTGAGTTTGATCTCCATGATACGGATACACATATTGTTGCAACTAGCCAGATAAAGCGTCTTGCAGACAAGCAGGTACCGCTAGTTTTAGATGGTGATGGCCTAAAACTCGTTCGTGTCGAGGTAAATGGCGAAGCTTGGACTGATTACGCTGAAACAGAAACCGGGTTGACTATCAACGGTGTTCCAGCTGAGTTTGAGCTAACTATTGAAACGGAAGTAAACCCAGAAGCCAACACGCTGCTGGAAGGATTGTATAAGTCAGGTGGTGGCTTCTGCACCCAGTGTGAAGCGGAAGGTTTCCGCCGCATTACTTATTATCTGGATCGTCCTGATGTGCTGGCGCGCTTTACCACAAAGGTTATTGCAGACAAAGAAGCATTCCCATACCTGCTTAGCAACGGTAACCGTATTGATTCGGGCGATCTTGAAAATGGTCGTCACTGGGTACAGTGGCAAGACCCGTTCCCGAAACCAAGCTACCTGTTTGCACTGGTGGCCGGTGACTTCGATGTACTTCGTGATTCTTACACCACGATGAGTGGCCGCAATGTCGAGTTAGAGATCTTTGTCGATAAAGGCAACCTGGATCGTGCTGACTATGCGATGACGTCACTTATCAATTCGATGAAGTGGGACGAAGAGCGTTTCGGTCTTGAGTATGACCTTGATATCTATATGATTGTTGCCGTTGATTTCTTCAACATGGGAGCAATGGAAAACAAAGGCTTGAATGTCTTTAACTCTAAGTACGTTCTCGCCAACGCTGCAACTGCGACAGATACCGACTACCAGGGTATAGAAGCTGTTATCGGCCATGAGTATTTCCATAACTGGACCGGTAACCGCGTAACCTGTCGTGACTGGTTCCAATTAAGCTTGAAAGAAGGGTTAACGGTGTTCCGCGATCAGGAGTTTTCTTCTGATCTGGGCTCGCGTCCGGTTAACCGTATCAACAACGTTCGTGTTGTTCGTGGTCCGCAGTTTGCTGAAGACCGTGGCCCAATGTCTCATCCAATTCGTCCTGAAAAAGTCATTGAGATGAATAACTTCTATACGCTGACAGTGTATGAGAAGGGCAGTGAAGTTATTCGCATGATGCACACCTTGCTGGGCGAGCAGAACTTCCAGGCCGGGATGAAGCTGTACTTTGAACGTCATGACGGCACGGCAGCGACTTGTGATGACTTTGTTCAGGCAATGGAAGATGCTTCTGGTGTTGATTTATCTCGCTTCCGTCGCTGGTATAGCCAGGCCGGTACGCCGGTTGTCAATGTGGTTACAGGCTACGATGCTGACAGCAAGTGTTACCGTGTCACAGTGAAACAGCATACCCCGCCGACGGCTGGTCAGGAAGAGAAGCTTCCTCTGCATATTCCATTCGATATCGAGCTATATGACAGCCGCGGTGAGGTTGTTGAGTTACAGTGTAACGGTAAAAAAGTGCACCATGTGCTTGATGTTACAGAGGCTGAGCAAGTATTTGAGTTTGATAACGTCGAAGAAAAACCAGTTATCTCAATGCTGCGTGAATTTTCGGCACCCGTAGTACTGGAATATGATTACTCTGACGATGAGCTGGCGTTCTTGATGGTTCATGCTCGTAATGAATTTGCCCGCTGGGATGCCGGTCAGATTTTGTTGGCAAAATATATCCGTGAAAATGTTAAGCGTGTCCAGCAGGGTGAAGCATTTGAATTACCGGCTTCTGTTGTAGATGCCTTCCGTGGTGTACTGCTAGACGAGAAACTGGATCCGGCATTTATTGCCGAAATGCTGACGCTACCAAGCGAGAACGAGGTTGCAGGTTGGTACAAAACGGTTGATGTCGATGCAATCCACGCGGTAGTGAGCCAGCTTGAAGCGGTACTGGCAAGTGAAATGGAAGATGAGCTATCGGCTATCTACCAAACTCTTGCTCAGGCAGAGTACAGCATTTCCCATGAAGCGATGGCGAAGCGTGCATTGCGAAATACCTGTTTGTCTTACCTGGCTAATACTGAAAACGGCGACAAGCTTGCTGCCAAGCAGTATCAGCAATCAGATAATATGACAGATACCATGGCTGCGATGTCGGCGGCGAATAATGCAGGTCTTGCTTGCCGTGAAGCGCAAATGGCGGACTTTAGCGAGAAGTGGACACACGATGGCTTGGTTATGGACAAATGGTTCATTTTGCAGGGCAAGAACCCGGCAGAGAACGCATTGGAAAATGTTCGTAATACCATGACTCATGCTGCATTTGACCTGAAGAACCCTAACCGTACCCGTAGCCTGGTTGCTAGCTTCTGTGCGAACAACCCTGTACGTTTCCACGCGAAAGATGGTTCTGGTTATCAGTTCCTGACAGAGATCCTGACGGCACTGAACGCTAGCAACCCGCAAGTTGCTTCACGTCTGATTGAACCGTTCTTGAAGTATCGTCAGTATGACGAGCAGCGGCAGGCACTGATGCGCGCGGAACTCGAGAAACTGTCTCAGCTGGAGAACCTGGCGAAAGACCTGTTTGAGAAAGTCCATAAAGCGCTAGAACAGTAAGCTATATGTAGCGAGCTTCGAGTGACTGGTTGTAGTCGCTCGAAGCTCTACATTTGGCTTTTCCTAGTACCTTAGTCACCAGAACCAAGTTCTATATTTTTATGAAGTCATATACTTTTTCTGTCTACATCTCTTATCAGTCATACTTGAATCACTATTCCGGTGCTGCGAGTACCGTTGTGGTCGTTACCGACAATGGCTTGAAATTACAGCTTCCAGCGTCGCGGTTTCGACCATTTCTAAGTCAGCTAGGAGTAAAAGGTCGCTTCCGTATCACGGTGAATAACCAAAATCGTTTAGATACCCTGGAGCAGATAGGGTAGCAATAGTTTTTGTGTGCTACTTTTTGTTAACATTTGGCGAGAAAAGGTATTGATAAAGCCATCGTTAATACCGCGTATTCTTCAAGGGTATGCAAATAAAACTAGGTCCTGATATAAGAAAAAATAATCGTAGAAATAATTGGTTATACCAATTTACAAGATAAATAACCGCGTTAGCTGCTCTTTTCACCAATGTCAGATGTTCCATCCAGCCAAAATCTTAACCTTAGTCACATATTCGATTTTTTCTTTCCTAAACAGTGTTATTAACGTAACCAATTCGCAACAAAACGCCCTACAATAGCACTCACGGAAAGAATACCGATCCCATGCGCCTTAAGTCCCCAAATAGCACATGGGATTGATATAAAACCCTATACTAGATCGATAATAGATATAACAAATGGAGCATTTGCTATGACCGCACCTGACCCTATAGTGCCGGTACTGCTTGAGAAAGTGTATGGCTTAATCCAGGATAAGATTGAGATCCCTCAGCAGGCATTAGTAGAAGTTTTTGCTCAAAGATTACTAGGTCAACTGGCAGATGATGATCTGCTTCAACGGAATGAATCTGACTTATATGGTGCTGTACTGAGTTTGTGGCACCATCTTGCGCAAAATAAACCAGATCAAATTTCAGTACGAGTATACAATCCGTCGCTTAGTCGCTACGGCTGGCAGTCAACGCATACCGTAGTCGAAATCGTAACACCTGACCGTCCTTTCCTTGTGGACTCCGTCCGCATGACCTTAACCCGCCTTGGTATCACAAGCCACCTTATGCTAAATGGCCCGTATTTCTTTAAACGGAATGAAAGCGGTGCTATCAGCGAAGCGTGTGGTAAAGGTGGTGATCTTCAGACTCTTTTCCATATTGAAGTAGATCGTCTCAACGAAAAAGCAGAGATGAAAGCACTAAAAGAAGAACTAGAACAAGTGCTGCAGGATGTGGATTTGGTCGTTAATGATTGGCAAGGTATGCAGAGCAAAATGCAGGGCATTGTCAAAGAGTTGAAAACGGCAGAGCTACCCGTTGATAACGCGCACCGTGAAGAAGCGATTGCGTTTCTTGACTGGGTGAACAGACATAATTTTACCTTTATGGGTTATCACCAGTATGACTTGGTGCCTATTGAAGGCGACTATGAGCTGAGACCATGTGACGAGGGCGGGCTTGGGCTGCTAAGTAAATCAAAAAAGGGAAGGTCACTGAAACTTTCCGAGCTACCTGAGTCAGCACGGTTTGAGGCCCGTAAACCTGAGTTGCTTATTTTGACCAAGAGCAACGGCAAATCGAAAATCCATCGCCCGGCATATACAGACTACATCGGAATCAGGCGCTTCGATAAAGAAGGCAATGTGATTGGCGAACACCGCTTCACCGGCCTTTACGCTTCGACAGCGTACCATCAGACAGCAATGAACATTCCGCTAATCAGTAATAAAATGTCACGTATTCTTGAGGCTAGCGGCTACCCGGCAGGCTCTCACTCATGGAAAGCATTGAATAATTTGCTGGAGACTTATCCAAGAGATGAGCTGATCCAGGCTAATGAAAAAGAAATGCTGGATGTAGGTTGCGGTGTCGTACAGATGCAGGATCGCGATTTGCTGCGCTTGTTTGTTCGCCGTGATCCGTTTGGTCGTTTCTTCTCCTGTATGGTGTATGTCACCAAGGAGCGCTACAACACTGAGTTGCGAAGAAAGACCCAGGAGATCCTCAGGGACTCATTTGGATCTGATCAAAACGTTGAATTCACCACTTTCTTCTCGGAAAGTCCACTAGCGAGAACTCATTATATAGTGCGTGTCGACAATAATAATTTTGATGTAGACGTTAAAGCCATCGAACATAACCTGGTTGAAGCTGCTTCTGCGTGGGAAGATCGTCTGAGTACTTCTTTGGTTGCTAACTTCGGTGAAAGCGAAGGGACAGTACTGGCGAAAAACTATGCCCGGGCATTCCCTCGTTCTTATAAAGAGCAGATGTTGCCGGGCTCGGCGGTGGCAGATATTGAACAGCTGGAGAGCCTTAGCGAAGACAATAAGCTGGGTATGCTTTTCTACCGTCCACAGGAAGAGGCGGTTGATTCTCACTTTGTGAAACTGAAACTCTTCCATCGTGAGAAGCCGATTCACCTTTCCGATGTGATGCCAATGCTCGAGAACCTGGGCTTACGCGTCATCGGTGAATCCCCTTACCAGGTTGTAACAGCCAATGGAACGGTTTACTGGATCCTCGATTTCGCCATGTTGCACAATGCCTGTACTGGTATTGATTTGAGCGAAGCTCGTGATCGTTTCCAGGAAGCCTTTGCCGCCATTTGGCATAACGAAATTGAGAGTGATGGTTTTAACCGCTTGGTGCTTTGTGCTGGCCTAACCGGCCGTGAAATTACTATCTTGCGTAGTTTCGCACGCTATATGCGTCAGGTGGGTTTCCCGTTCAGTCAGCACTATATTGAAGAGACGCTTTCTAGTCATAGCGACTTGGCGCGAGATCTGGTTTCCTTGTTTGCCTTACGTTTCAACCCGGCGAAGAAGCATTCAGAAAAAGCCGAACAGGATCTGATTAAGAAGCTGAACAAGAAACTGGATCATGTCGAAAGTCTTGATGACGATAGGATCATTCGTCGTTACATGGACATGATCATGGCGACGCAGCGAACGAACTACTACCAGAAGGACGAGAAGGGTAATCCTAAACCTTGGCTTTCTCTTAAACTGCGTCCGTCGGAAATCCCTGAAATTCCGGCGCCGGTCCCGTTCTTCGAAATCTTTGTCTACGCGCCTGATATTGAAGGTGTTCACCTGCGGGGCGGCAAAGTGGCTCGTGGTGGTCTTCGCTGGTCAGATCGTCAGGAAGATTTCCGAACTGAAATCCTTGGTTTGGTCAAAGCACAGCAAGTTAAGAACACTGTGATCGTACCGGTAGGTGCAAAAGGTGGATTTGTTTGTAAACGCCAGCCGCAGATGTCTACCCGAGAGGAAATCTGGGCCGAAGGTCAGCGTTGTTATAAACGCTTCATCCGTGCATTGCTGGATGTGACCGATAATATTGTCGATGGTGAGCTACTACCACCAGCCAATGTTGTTCGTCATGATGAAGATGACCCGTATTTGGTTGTAGCGGCTGATAAGGGGACTGCGACATTCTCTGATTTGGCCAACTCGGTATCCGATGACTATAACTTTTGGCTGGGTGATGCCTTTGCATCTGGTGGCTCGAATGGTTACGACCACAAGAAGATGGGCATTACAGCCCGTGGTGGTTGGGAGTCTGTGAAGCGCCACTTCCGTGAATTAGGTATCAACTGTCAGACCACTGATTTCACCTGTGCCGGTGTAGGTGATATGGCTGGAGATGTGTTTGGTAATGGTATGCTACTGTCCAAACATATCCGTTTGGTCGCGGCATTTAACCATATGCATATTTTCCTGGATCCTAATCCGGACTCAGCTTCAAGCTGGGAAGAGCGAAATCGCCTGTTCAACTTACCTCGATCAAGCTGGGAAGATTATGATCAAAGCCTGATCTCTGAAGGGGGCGGGATCTTCTCACGTCGCAGCAAGTCGATCAAACTGACACCGCAGATCCAGAAACTATTGGGTACACGTAAGCAAAGCATGCCGCCTAACGAACTGATTCGTATGATTCTGCAGATGGAAGTTGACCTGCTGTGGAACGGCGGTATTGGTACCTATGTGAAAGCGCAGAGCGAAACACATACTGATGTAGGCGACCGCGCTAACGATGTGCTTCGTATCAACGGCAGTGAGCTTCGTGCCAAAGTAGTCGGCGAGGGGGGGAACTTGGGTATGACCCAGCTCGGGCGTGTTGAGTTCGCGTCCCGTGGTGGTTTGGTCAATACCGACTTTATTGATAATGTGGGCGGCGTTGACTGTTCGGATAATGAAGTCAACATCAAGATCCTTCTTAACAGCCTGGTTGCTGGTGGCGATCTGACTTACAAGCAACGTAATGAGCTGCTGGAACGCATGGAAGACGAAGTCGGCGACATTGTTTTGGACAATGCCTACTGCCAGAGTGAGTCAATTTCGGTTACCCAACAGCAGCAGGTGCAGTTGCTGAAAGAGCAGATCCGCTTCATTCATTACCTGGAGAAAGAAGGCAAGCTGGATCGTGCGCTGGAGTACCTACCTGATGACGATACACTGGCCGAACGTGAGAAGGCAGGTTCAGGTCTGACTCGTCCTGAACTGGCTGTACTGGTTGCCTATGGCAAAATGGTACTGAAAGAGGACATGGTGACTGATGAAATTGCCAATGATCCTTACCATGCGCGTTTGCTGCCAGCTTACTTCCCGCAAGAATTGCAGGAAAAGTATCGCTCTCAGATGGAAAACCACCCGCTGAAACAGCAGTTGATTGCGACATCCCTGGCGAACCAAATGTCCAATGAGATGGGGTGCAACTTTGTTACCCGCTTGCAAGAAGAAACGGGCTCAACAGTAGTCGAGATTTCGTCTGCTTATGCGGTAGGTCGTGAGATCTTCAACTTTAAGCAGTTCTTTAGCCAGATCCGAGAGCTAGATAACGTTCTCCCGGCAGAAGTACAGTATGAAATGCTTTACCGATGCCGTCGGATGTTGCGTCGTGTGACTCGCTGGATCTTGCGTAACCGTGATCGCAAGCTAGGTATCGAACAACAGATCACCTTCTATCAGCCAATTGTTCAGAAGCTGCGGGATAACCTTGAAAGTTACCTTGTAACGGAAGAGGTGCAAGAGCACAATGAACAGGCTAATAGCATGATCAAAGAGGGCGTCCCGGATGATCTTGCACATAACATCGCACGTCTGAGCAGCCTGTACTCAGCAATGGATATTGCGCAGATTGCCAAAGAGCTGGATAAAGACATCGACTTTATCTCTCGTGTGTACTTTGTTGTTGGTGCAGATCTTTCATTGCATTGGTTCCTCAAGCAGGTTCATAACCAGCCTGTTGAAAACCATTGGCAAGCATTGGCTCGCGCTTCGTTCAGGGAAGATCTTGATTGGCAGCAACGCCAGCTAACGTCTGCGGTGATTACCACATCTACCGAAGTAGAGCAGGCAGAAGAGTTGATTGAAAACTGGATGGATCAGCATAAAGCAGCCATTCACCGTTGGGATACTGTTCTTGCCGAGTTTAAGGTTGGTACAACTCATGAGTTCGCCAAGTTCTCGGTAGCATTGAGGGAACTGATGCTGCTGAATTTAAACTGTCGTCCATCATCATAAGCAGATCACCATGTTGTGATTATCATGCAACATGATTTAAAGGCCGTTCTGCTGCTAGCAGAGCGGCCTTTTTGTCAGTAGCAACGAAATCGTTTGCCTTTTTGAGGGGAGTTTAAAATTTATTTTGCCCTCTAATCCCTTGTAAACCAAAGAAGTGACTGTTTTTATAGTGAAATGTTGAAAATATCATTTGAATAAGGGTAGTAAACTGTGAATAATGTACTCCCGTTTATACGGGGCTTTTTTAAGGAGGTACAATGATTTACCGCCTCGCTCGATCTGCAATTTTCAAGCTTGACGCTGAAAAAGCACATGATCTAGCTATTCAGAACTTTTCTCGCTTTACTGGCACTCCTCTCGATCTCTTCTATCGTCAACATGTTCCTGATCGTCCCGTCGAAGTTATGGGCATCAAATTCAAAAATCCAGTTGGTTTGGCTGCAGGCCTAGATAAAAACGGCGAATGTATCGATGCATTTGGCGCGATGGGTTTCGGCTTTGTTGAAGTAGGTACCGTCACGCCACGTCCGCAGCCAGGGAATGACAAGCCACGGCTTTTCCGCGTCATTCCAGCTGAAGGTATTATCAACCGATTTGGTTTTAATAACCTTGGTGTTGATAACCTGGTTGAGAATGTGAAGAAAGCTAAGTTTGATGGTGTAATTGGCATCAACATTGGCAAGAATAAAGATACGCCAGTAGAGAAGGGCGCAGAGGATTACCTGATCTGTATGGAGAAGGTATACCCGTATGCTGGCTATATTGCGGTAAACATTTCTTCTCCGAATACACCAGGACTACGCTCGCTACAATATGGTGAAGCATTAGATGATTTGCTGTCTCAGTTGAAACAGAAACAAAAAGAGCTGGCAGAGAAGCATGGCAAGTATGTACCGCTAGCACTGAAGATCGCGCCGGATCTAGAAGATCAGGAAATTGTCCAAATCGCAGAGTCTTTGATCAAAAATGATATCGACGGCGTTATCGGCACCAATACAACCTTGGATCGCTCTTTAGTTAAAAACATGCCGCATTGTGATGAAGCTGGTGGTTTGAGTGGCCGTCCTCTGCAGAACCGCAGCACAGAAGTCATTCGCCGCCTGGCTGAAGAACTTGATGGTGCATTGCCAATCATAGGGGTAGGAGGGATCGATTCTGCTATCTCCGCTCGTGAAAAGATGATGGCAGGTGCGCAACTGGTACAGGTTTACTCTGGCTTTATCTACCACGGTCCGAAATTGGTGAAAGACATCGTTACCAATATCTAGGCAAAACGATCATTGCAGTAAAAAGTGCCTGTCGGGGGGATCCTTGGCAGGCACTTTTTTATCGCTGCTTTATATTTCAGTTTTATTAATCGTCATTTTTGTCAAACTTTCAGCTCAACCACCGCAAGATCAACCACTTATTTCCCCTTTTATTTTGTCATAGGCACAGTAAAATTCTTCTAAAGTTTTTTCTATATCGTTGGATAAGCAGTATAAAGAACTGATTTTGGAGCACTTAAATGCTGAAGCCTACTGATTCATGGACGTGGTATTACGACCATAAAGATGATTCCCTGATGTTGGATTTAGGGGAAGAAATGGTCTTCCGTGTATCCATTTCGACCAAGCACCTGGTAACGTCCGCTTTCGAGCGCACAGTTTTCACCGTGGATGATGCAACCATCTATCAGGGATTTTTAGAAAACATTGCTCAGCTAGAGCTTTCTGCGCCACGTAAAGTTGAGTTAGCATTGAATGCCGTTGCGGCGAGCCGTTTTCACAAGCCAATGATGCCAAAAAGCTGGTTCTTCGAAACACAGCAGGGTGGTTGCGAGCCTGAAAATGGTGATGTTGTTACTTTGCAAACAGAGTTTGGTGCGGCTAAGTACCTTGTTATCGAAAATAGCGGCTGTGCGAGCCTGTGCATGCTAGCAGACGTTGAGCCACTTGCCCTTACATCAACCAAAGAAATGGCCTTTTGCGACACCATTAAGGTCATGAACGACCGTATGCAAGCCTTTGTTAACGAAATGCCGGTCAATTTTGCGCTAGTAGGGTAGCAGCTGGGTAAGACTTTCGCATTATTGCGGATTTAAACTTATCCGGGCTACCTTGCTTCATCCCCGTTCTTATTTCCATCCTCCTGTGGCTCTGAACACCGCCTCAGCGGACCGTAGTGGTTTGTCAGCTCGTTATCTTATTCATCCTGGCCCTTACCTCAGAATTCATTTCACCGCTACTCAGGCCAATTACACTCAGGTCAATCACACATAACTCAATAACGACTATCTGAAAGTTCTGCAGTTAAATGCTTTCTTGAGCTATTTGATGGCGAAACCGAAATGTGGCGATAGGTAACCTCTAACTGAGCGTAGGTAAACAAGTTTATTCCTCTTCGGCAGGCTATCAATAGTTAAGTCAAAATGGTTATTTCTTGTGCGAAATAAGTGATTCCAGTCAAAAAAAATCAATTAATTAGCAATTATTTTTTGCCTCTTTTTGCCATAAAAAGACAAAAAAACACTAGTATTTTAGTACTAAATTAAAAATATCCTAGGAAGATCTTCCTCCTTTTCCTCGTTTCTGAAAGTGACCAACACTGCGATTCTTTCCATAAAGGAAATAGTTTCCAAATAGGAAAGAGTGCGCTTCGGGATAGTTGTATTAGGCTTGCCTATGTCTTGAAGTTTAACTCCATTATCATGCTGTCGACTTATTTGCCGTCTCTTGCGTGGTAAGTTTGTTGTTACAAAACAATGAGTTGAATTGTTTGTGTCTGTGAGTGAACAATTACTTACGGGTGGTTTTGATAATAATGCCACCCTGGGAAACAATGACCTGGTTAATCTTTGTTTCTGTGTGTAAACAAAGGGGTTGAGTTAATACTTACTGTCTGGCTAATCCAATAGTTGCAGCTTGTGATGAAATTGTTGGGACGTGATGTTCAGTTTTCTTGTAATGGTTAGCGGTTGTTGTTTCTCGGGTCACTTTTTAAGTCTGTGTTTGGGTGTTTTTTGCTCGTCTATTGCCTGGTAGGACGTTGCTATACAAAAGGCACTTCAACGGATGGCAAGTTTTGGTGCTTTTTTGGCTAAATAATCGAAATGAAATCCTTTTGGGCGAGGTATTTATGACGTTTTCGGTTATAATTCTGACCAACATAAGTGCGAAAAGAACTCCATGAATCAATATCTAGCTATCACTTCACGAGGACTTGAGAATCTCCTTGCAGAAGAATTAACACAACTTGGTGCAGAACAGATCCAAGTTGTCCATGCCGGCGTACGTTTCCGTGCAGAACAGTCCACAGCCTATCGCTGCTGCTTGTGGACACGTATCTCATCTCGAATTATTCAGGTACTGAGCGAATTTAATGTCCGTGATGACATGGATTTGTACCTGGGTGCTGCGGCGATCAACTGGACGAACTATTTCAATAGTGACACGCGTATCATTGTTGATTTCAACGGGACTAACCGCGAAATCCGCAACAGCCAGTACGGCGCAATGAAAGTCAAAGATGCGATTGTTGACCGCTTTACCAAAGCCGATCTTCGTCGCCCGAGTATTGACCGTGAACATCCTGAACTACGAATCCATATGCGCCTTTCTGGAGAGAAAGGGGTACTGGGGTTAGATATGGCCGGAAGCGGCTTGCACCAGCGTGGTTATCGAACTGATGCGGGTAAGGCGCCGTTACGTGAAACTCACGCTGCAGCCTTGGTGATGAAGAGTGGCTGGACGAAAGATAAGCCACTGCTAGATCCTATGTGTGGCTCAGGAACGCTGTTGATTGAAGCTGCGCTGATGGCCGCTGATATCGCACCGGGTATCAAGCGTAAGCGATGGGGCTTTGAATCTATCAAAGATTTCGACAAAGAAGCTTGGCTTGAGATCCACGCTGAAGCCAAGGTGAAAGCACGCCGTGGTCCGGCGAAAGTTGAAACCAAGTTCTTCGGTCGTGAGATGGATCGCCGTGTATTGAGCATTGCTCGCGATAATGCTGGCCGTGCCGGTGTGAAAGATCTCATTGATTTCGAGTACGCTGATGCAACTCAGCTAATCTGCCCAGAAGGTTTTGAAAATGGTGTGATCATCTGTAACCCTCCATATGGTGAGCGTCTGGGTACCACGCCAGAACTGATTTCATTGTACAGCGAGCTGGGTAATCGTCTTAAGTTGGCTTTCTCGGGTTCGACAGCAGCAATCTACTCAGCTTCTAATGAACTACTTAGTTGTCTGCGTATGCGTGCCGACAAGCAGTTCAAGTTGCGTAACGGCGCACTGGATTGTGTATTAAAGAGTTATTTGATCACCGGCGGTGCGGTTAAGCAGGTCGAAGGTGAGAAGGAAGGCACGCTTGAAGAAGCTCAGGTTGCCCCTGACTTTGCCAACCGACTGAAGAAGAACATCACCAAGCTGAAGAAGTGGGCGAAGAAAGAAGGTATCGAGTGCTATCGTATCTACGATGCTGATTTGCCAAACTACAATGCGGCAATTGATCAGTATGGCGACTATCTGGTTATTCAGGAATATGCTGCGCCGAAGTCAGTGCCGGAAGAAACCGCACGCCGTCGTATCATGGACATTCTCCGCGCCACCATTCAGGTAACAGGTGTTGATAACAGCAAAGTGATCCTGAAAGTGCGTGAGCGCCAGAAAGGCAAAAGCCAGTACCAGAAGCTGTCAAGTGCAGAGCGGCACATGACGGTGAACGAGTATGGTGTTCAGCTTAAGGTCAATCTTTACGATTATCTTGATACTGGTCTGTTTCTTGATCACCGTGTTACCCGTCGTAAGTTGGGTGAAATGGCTCAGGGTAAAGACTTCCTGAATTTATTCGCCTATACAGGCTCAGCATCAGTTCATGCGGCTTGCGGTGGGGCTAAATCAACGACAACCGTTGATATGTCAAACACTTATTTGCGTTGGGCCCAGGAGAACATGGAGCTCAATGGCCAGGTTGGCCGTCAGCATCAGTTTGTGCAGGCAGATTGTCTGCAATGGTTGCAGGAAGTGGACGAGAGTTTTGATTTGATCTTTATTGATCCACCAACATTCTCGAACTCCAAGCGGATGAACCAGAGTTTCGATGTTCAGCGTGACCACATTATGCTGATGGAAAACCTGAAGCGTATGTTGCGTCCTGAAGGGCAAATTGTTTTCTCGAACAACAAACGTCACTTCAAGATGGATTTCGACAAGCTGGAAGAACTTGGTCTTCAGGCTAAGAACATTTCTGACAAAACGCTTCCTATGGATTTTGCGCGAAACAAGCAGATCCATAACTGCTGGATAATTACACACAAGGAAGACTAAGTGCTAATTACGCTATATAGCACGGAAGGGTGTCATCTCTGTGAGCAGGCTTATAGCCTGCTCATCGACGCGGGTGTACAAGAGCACGTTCAGGTGGTGGATATCGCCTTTGATGACGTGCTCTTTTCACGTTACGGCGTCACCATCCCAGTGCTATCAATTCAACATCCCGATTCAATCTCCGAACTTGGCTGGCCATTTGATGCAGCCGAGCTTGCAGTATGGTTAAACAATAATGGCATTAATTAAAATTAGTAACGCGCAACTGGCGTATGGCGATCACGCACTCCTTGATGGTGCAGAGTTCATTCTGCAGCCAAACGAACGTGTTTGTCTGGTTGGCCGCAATGGTGCGGGTAAATCGACCCTGATGAAGGTCATCGATGGTGAGGTGTTGCTTGATGACGGTAGCATTCAACGTCAGTCAGAACTTACAGTGTCACGTCTTGAACAGGATCCTCCACGTAACGCAGAAGGAACGGTATTTGACTATGTGGCTGAAGGGCTTGCCGAAATTGGTCAGGTGCTTCGTGAATATCACCATTTGCTGGATCTCATCTCAAGCGACCCGTCTGAATCGAACATCAATAAGCTGGCGCGAGCTCAAGGTAAAATTGACCATGCCGATGCCTGGCAGTTCGACAACAAAATTGCCTCGGTTCTAGAGCACCTCCAGTTAGAGCCTGGAACGTTGCTAAAAGACCTTTCTGGCGGCTGGCAGCGTAAAGCCGCATTGGCACGTGCTTTGGTGTGTGACCCTGATATTCTTCTTCTCGATGAGCCGACTAACCACCTGGATGTCTCAACCATTGAGTGGCTGGAAGGCTTCCTGAAAGAGTTCCGTGGTTCGATTGTCTTCATTTCCCACGACCGTGCATTTATTCGTTCGATGTCAACGCGCATTATCGATCTTGACCGCGGTAAGCTTGCTTCTTTTCCGGGTGATTACGACAAGTATCTCGATGCCAAAGAAGAGATGCTGCGTATCGAGGCGGAACAAAATGCCGAGTTCGACAAAAAGCTTGCCCAGGAAGAAGTTTGGATCCGTCAAGGCATCAAAGCGCGACGTACCCGTAATGAAGGTCGTGTCCGTGCGTTGAAGCAACTACGCCGTGAACGTAGTGAGCGCCGAGAAGTCGTTGGTAAAGCGGACATGCAGCTTCAGGAAGCCAACCGCTCGGGTAAAATCGTGTTCGAAGCTGAGCACATTTCCTATAGCTATGGCGACAAGCCAATTATCAAAGACTTTAGCTTTAATGTGATGCGTGGTGACCGTATTGCGCTGATTGGCCCTAATGGCTGTGGTAAGAGTACCTTGCTAAAAGTCATGCTAGGGCAGCTGGAGGCGTCACAGGGTCACTTCCATTGTGGTACTAAAATCGAAGCGGCATATTTTGACCAGTATCGTGAAGTGCTTGATCCTGAAAAAACGGTCATGGATAACCTGGCAGATGGTAAGCAGGAAGTAACGGTAAATGGTCGTACTCGCCATGCGCTGGGCTATCTTCAGGACTTCTTGTTCCACCCGCGTCGCGCCCGTACACCGGTAAAAGCCTTGTCGGGTGGGGAAAAGAACCGTCTGCTGCTGGCAAAATTGTTCCTTAAGCCAAATAATTTATTGGTACTCGATGAACCAACAAACGATTTAGATATCGAAACGTTGGAACTTTTGGAAGAAATACTTGCCAATTATCAGGGGACATTACTTTTAGTTAGTCACGATCGTCAATTTGTTGATAACACAGCAACAACGAGCTGGCTTTTCGAAGGTAACGGTGTCATTGATGAATACGTCGGTGGTTACCATGATGCCCAAGAACAACGTGCAAACTCGCTGACACAAATTGCGAAGGCGCAGGCAGAACAGATTGAAGCTGCCAAGAAGAAAGAAGAGAACAAACAGCGTCAGGAAACACGTTCACGCTCAGGTAAGAAGCTGTCATACAAGCTTCAGAAAGAGCTTGATGACCTGCCGAAAAAAATCGAAGAACTGGAAAATGAAATTGCGCAGCTGCAGGAGTCAATCAATGATCCTGCGTTCTTCCAGGATGTGAATAATGATACTCAGGCAACTCTGGGCCGCTTAGCGGAAGCTGAAGAAGAGTTTGAGCAAGCATTTGAACGCTGGGAAGAGCTAGAGGCAATGCAGAAGGAATCCTAATGCAACATAAGACGTTAAAGTTATCGACACTGGCAGTACTTATAGCCAGTGTTACTCATGCAAATGCAGCTGTTTATCAGGTTGTAGAAGTAGACGGTGCCAGCAGTGGTGTCGGCTCGCTTCAGTATTACAGCAAGAACACTTCTGATGTTCAGAGCCGTGTTGAATTCTATGCTCAGGGTGTTGTGAGCTCAGGCTCAGAAAACTGCTTTACCCAAAATTGTGACGCTTCTACTTATGCCATCTTCGGCGAAAGCCGTTTGGGTAGCGACGGAATTAATTATCGAGATGAAGTGCCGTTCATCAGTGATAACCGTCAGGAATCTAATGATTACTTTAGCCTGCGTTCATACTGTATCAACAACCTTGGTTTTAATACCTGTGATGACTGGGCAAATACCGCTTATTATGGTCTGAATTTCAATGAAGAAAATGTTCAGGATGGAAGCGGTTTTGGCGGTCTTCATCGTGAACATGTTGCCTGGAACGAGAACTTCTACTCCAATGCTTTCCCGCTGACGGAGGCCACTGCTGGCGCGTTATCACGAGTCTCTACTTTCGCTGAAGATGCATCCAGTTATGAGCCGGCAACAGTTGCAGCACTGGGTACTAAAGTTTCCACTCATGAAACAACCAATGGCGTTGTTAACCGTATTGGTCAGTTCTCTGGTAACGATTTTCAGCTAGGTATCACTAGCTCGGCTTATTTTGAAAGCAATAACCGTTATGCTCGCCAGTTTAATAAGCGTGGTTTTGTTAATGCCGGTGCGACACCGACTAAATCGGTCTTGAATCCGGTATTGACCTCCGAAGCGTTGGTTACTCAGATGGGACAGACTCTGGCCTGGGATGCGGTGGAATACAACGGTCAGTTATTGGTTGTTGGTAGTGCGTCATTCAGTACCAGTAAGCTATCAGACGATAATAAGCTTCCGTCAGATTCCGATGCTAAAGATCGCTTGTCACTCAATGATGCTACATTTGAGAATTGTGCGACTACTGCCAGTGATGTGAACAACTTGTTTACCACAAAGGAATGTCAGTTCTCGGTATTTGCCAATGATGCAGCTTTCTGGACAGTTGACAATACAGGTGCAGCCTCTGCAAATGCAAAACCACTGGCTGAGCGAGTTGATAGCCAGAACAGAACTTACCCGGCGCTTGATCCTGACAATGATCAAATTCGTTCTTTCCAGGCATCAGCACGTGCTGTAGCCTTGGTCGGCGGCCAGCCGGTGGTTGCTGGTTTCTCGACAGACTCTATCGACAATAACTCGGTAAATACGACTGAAGGTGACTATTACGCCGTTCGAGCTGCTATCTACAAGCCAAAATCAGGTTTTAGTGTAGATTCTGGCCAATGGGAAAGAACAATTATTCCGGGCCTTGATATCGAAGAAGGCAACGATCGTAAACTTCGCTTCTCTATGGCGACAGACATCAACAGCAACAACAAGGTGATTGGTTTCAGCAAAAATGTTAGCTCTGAAAACCGCTCTTATTCTGAAACGATGTTTGTTTATGATAATACTGCTGGAACGCTGAAGAAACTTGACACCTCGATTGACTCAACTATTTTCTTCCAAGGTGCTAACGGGTTCCCGTCTTCGATCAACAATAAAGATCAGGTTGTTGGCTGGGTGGATTCAGAGAGTGTCAACCAGGTTAATGGTCGCCAGCGTCGCCAGCGTGCATTTACCTACATGGCGGGTGCCGACATTACAGGTTCGCCACTTCAGGCCAATAAGGCTTGGATGCTGGACGATTTGACCAATGGTGGAAGCGTAAGTACCGAGAATAACGCCTTCCGTATTGCTCATGCAACGGATGTTAACGATGCTGGTATTATCTCTGCAACGGCATTCAAGTGTGAAGGTGGTTATCAGAGTCTGACTAAAGAATCGCAGTGCTCAACAGACGAGAAGGTAGTTGCCGTTAAACTGGTTCCTATTGTCGGTGGTACTATTGAGCAGCGTCCTGAGGAGCAGTCGACTATCAAGCGTGAAGGTGCATCTCTTGGCATGTTTGCTTTGACATTGCTAGGTTTGATTGGTTTCAGACGCAGAAAGTAATTTTTTGTTAAAATTGCTTATTTTTTACTCAGGCTCACAATTTGTGAGCCTGAGTTGTATCTGGGGTTGATCAATAGTTCTGTTTGGCTAATTCTTATAAGTGGAGTCACAAAAACTCCATCATTATGAAACTGTAATGAAAGAAACTCTGATAAGGATGAGGATCGCACTATGAAGAGACAAAAGCGGGATCGTTTGGAACGCGCACAGGCTCAAGGCTATAAAGCTGGTATCAATGGTCGTTCCAGTGAAGAATGTCCGTATCAATCTCCGGATGCCCGTACTAATTGGCTTGGTGGCTGGCGAGAAGCAAGAGAAGAACGGCAGACCGGCCTCTATAAATAACACTCCCTTCATATCACCCTTATTAAGCCCCTCAGGAGAAGGGGCTTTTTACTGTTTTAACGCTTCTATTTTTCTATCGGGATAATAGTATTGGTGATATTCAACTCTTCTCCTTGCAGGGAGGCAGGGATCTGCACTTCAAAGCGTCCATTAAATGGGGCACGCCTGCAATGATCGGCCACTGTTCGGATAACCGCCACATTCTGCGGTTTGCTGTTATCATTCATGACACGCAGTCCGAAACTGTTATCTTGGGTACACCCTGTACTCTGAGTAATAAATACAATGGAAGTATCACGGACCATATAAGACGATATTGGCTCAACAGGGCCTTCTACAGGAGGGTAGGAGACTTCGGTTGATGTACATGCAGTGCTCATAAACACAGAGCATAACACTAATATTGACTGTTTAATCATACTGATTCCTTGTGTGTAGATTGTCGACGTAATGCAAATCCCAAAAGCATAAGAAGGGAAAGCAAGCCCGTGTTGCCACCACTTGAAGATCCTGCAAAGCCTACGGAGGCTACAGGGGCTACTGGGTCAGTATCATCGCTATATGAAGGAGTAGGGGTAAATAATATGTTTTTTAAGAAGACAGTATCTTCGCCATTATTTACTACATTATCTTTAAGGTATGCAAAATAGATAGTACTTTTATCTTCTGTTAATGGTATAGAAACGGATGAGTATTGGTCTTGCTGCCCACTATCAGCTAGTTTAGTGACGCCGTTTACTGTTAAGGTAAAGAAGTCAAAGTTAAGTTCTGAAGAGGTACGATAGTCAAAAGAAAGAGTACCTTTCCCTTCTATGTTCACGGCGGTTAGTGATATTTCCGAATGGAAAAGGTTAGGGTTTGAACGTAGCACGGTTGGATTGTTATTTACGCTGGTGTCTTGTGTTTTTATCCAAGGGGATTCATTAGACATCCAGCCAGTTAGATTAGTGACGTCGCTAAGAGCTTCACCCTTGAAGGTTTCCACCAAAGTGACGGTACTTAGTGTTGTCGTAAACTGAGGCTCTTTGGCATAGTCAGTTGTGAAAGCTAAGCTTAATTTAGCTTCCCCAGCTACATTTGACGTGTACTTGACTGTAACTTGGCACTGTGTGTTTGGAGCAATGTTACCTGTTTGGTTTGTATTTACTGAACAGTTGTCATTGCTGATTACGGCATCACTAATGTTGTGTGTTGTCAGGGTCACTGAATTAATTTGTAAAGGTACTGCCGTGCTATTTTCAATGGTGAAAGTGTGAGTGTAGCTTCCTTGTAGCTGATACCCTATGTTGTAATTTTGGGTATAAGAAATACCATTCCTACGTTTATTGATCCAATCTTCAAAATAAGCCGCTTTTGCATAGACGCCATATTTACCGCCGACTGCGCATCCGTCCCCCCAACTGACGACTCCGATTTGCTTGGTTTTACCTGCAATCGTTTTGACGAGTGGGCCACCACTGTCACCCTGGCAAGAGTCATAACCGCTGTATACAAAGCCTGCACAAAGCGCATCAATTCCCACATTGTTGTAGTTGTTACCTGCATTCTGGCATGTTGCTAATGGGACAAAAGGTACATTGACTTGTTTCAAAATATCCGGTTGGCTCGATACGCCTGCAATTGTGTTTCCCCATCCCATCACCGTCATTAAGTCGCCGTTGTTAAGTTGGTTGGTTTCTGTCAATGTGGCAATTTCAACGGCTTGAATATTGGTAGGGGTTCGCTCAAGCTGAAGTACAGCTATATCGTTACTGCTGCTGTTTGGCTGGTTGTAACCTTCATGGACATAAATATTTTTCACCGCAATGTGTTGAGTATTCGCACTGTTGGTGCTTAGCTTGTGTAAGCCGAGTGCCACTTTAATATCTTCTGCATTGGTTCTTTCTACACAATGCGCAGCGGTCAAAATGAGATCACCACCAATGTAACTTGCCCCACAAAAAGGGGTGTTAGTATCGGCAGTGGAAGGCATAACCGCAACCATGAAAGGCCAGTTACCTTCCACTGCGTTAGTACCGCCGATAATACGTGGCTTAGTGGTTTGTGTTTCATTTTGAATCGGGGTTGCTTGCGACAAGGGAGTGGCCATTATCGAAATACAGGTGATGGCCTTTAATATCCCTTTATTTATAGATTTAATATGATTTGCTTTCATTATGTTCGCCAACTTATTGATAAATATGGGTGATTCTCTTTGATATGCAACAGGTTTGCAAGCGTGAAAGATTTGATTTGTGGTGAATATCAGCAGTATCCCTAATAACTGAAATAACAAATGCTTTATTGAGAACTTTGAACAAGTGCAAGGATTGATATGTGACTCAGGTATACGCTCTCAATTCGAAAAATGCTAAAGAGAGCAACCTGTTATATTCAGAGGAAGCAGTATGGAAGTTAACTATAAAGTAAATCATCCAATTACATCTGAAGAGTTTATAGAGTTACTGAGTAGGACATCGCTTGGGGAGCGTAGGCCGCTTGAAAGTGAGGCTATCGTCAAAGGGATGCTTGATAACGCGAGTTTAATGGTGACAGCCTGGCTAGACGGTAAACTGGTTGGTCTTGCCCGGTCGCTAACGGATTATCATTATTGCTGTTACTTGTCTGATTTAGCTGTAGATGAAAGTGTTCAATCGATGGGCATTGGAAAGTATCTCATCAAGAAAACGAAAGAAGCGCTGAAGCCTGAGTGTAAGATTGTATTGTTAGCAGCGCCTTTAGCTGAAGAGTACTACCCGAAGATAGGTTTTGATGCCCGTAATAGTGCCTGGGTTCTATCTGATATCAATAAGCTCGTGATTTGATAGGTGCCAGGGCGATACACTGTAACGTAAGTGTGATCTATATTATTCAATGACTTAATCAGTTTTAAGTGGCCTATGCGTTTAATGTTAGGTGAGTAAGCTAATGATTTGGCTGGTGGTTTTTTATTGCTGTCTTTTAATTGCCTGAGCTGTGACGCTGTCACTGTTTGAGTTATAGAGTAGGGTTATTAAGTAGAAAAAAGCATCGTTACAAGGTAACAAAAAAGGCCGCATAAGCGGCCTTTTATCAATGAGTTCTGACTTAGAAAGTAGACGTGTCTTTGAACAGACCGACTTTCAAATCTTTCGCGACGTAGATTTCTTTACCGTCTACCAGAACGCGGCCATCAGCAACGCCCATGATTAGCTTACGGTTGATAACGCGCTTAAGCTGAATGTCATAAGTCACTTTCTTCGCATCTGGAAGGATTTGACCTGTGAATTTCACTTCGCCTACACCCAGTGCACGGCCTTTGCCTTCACCACCGGCCCAACCAAGGAAGAAACCAACGAGCTGCCACATCGCATCAAGACCAAGGCAACCAGGCATTACAGGGTCACCTTTAAAGTGGCAGTCAAAGAACCAAAGGTCAGGGTTGATATCCAACTCAGCGTGGATGAAACCTTTTCCGTGCTCACCGTCTTCGTCAGTGATTTCAATGATACGGTCAATCATCAACATGTTGTCAGATGGCAAAGATGGGAAAGCTGGACCGTGTAGTTCGCCTTTACCACATGCAACTAGTTCTTCGTAATTATAAGATTGCTGGCGTTTCATCAGACTTATTTAGCTCCTTGAAAAGTATGGAGGCAATTTAGCTTACACATGTACGCCAAACAACTCGGATCAGTTCTGGACAAACCAGTTACGGATACGTGCTAACCAACTGACTTCACTATCAAGATCACCATGGTGGAAGTGATCTATGCGCTGTGCAATCTTAGCCAGTAAGGTTTCAGAGTCGTCTTCTTCACCTCGGAAAGCTTTACCTGTTAACAAAGGCAAGGCCTCATCAACGCTCTCAACGGTCCATAGGTGGAATTTACCCTCCTTGATCGCTTCGATAACCTCATCGTTGAGACATAGATTGCTCTGGTTTGTTTTCGGTAGTATGACACCCTGCTTGCCTGTTAGGCCGCGGAAGGCACACACCTTATAGAAACCCTCGATCTTTTCGTTGATACCGCCAACTGCCTGTACACGACCAAATTGGTCTACCGCGCCTGTGACAGCAATCTGCTGGTTGATTGGCTGAATAGCAAGCGCCGATACTAATGAGCATAGCTCAGCGAGCGAGGCACTGTCGCCATCAACCTCACAGTATGATTGTTCAAACACGATTGAAGCGGAGTATGGAAGCGGTTGGTCAAGATCTAGCGCGGTACTGACAAATGCCTGCATGATCATCATACCTTTGGCATGGATGTTACCCGCAAGGTCGGCTTTACGCTCAACGTCCGATATATCGCCGTCGCCAAAGTGGACGACACATGAAATTCGGGCCGGCTCGCCGTATGAACAAGGGTGGCCGGGTACTTCAACAACAGTCAGACCGTTCACCTGGCCAATTTCTTCACCCTGGCAGTTGATAACAACCTGGCCATGGTGAATATCTTCGATTGCACGCTCTGGTAAATACGATTCACGGAATTCGCGGGCCTTGAGTGAGTCTTCCAGGTGCTGCGCGGTGATCTTCTGTCCCTGAGACTCAATCGCAGCTTCACACAGCAGGCTCTGGTGCCAGATAGGGCAGAGAGGAACACGTGTCTGGTCCTCGGCGTGGCGAGCCCCTGTTTTGAGTAGGATTGTTAGTGCGTCATGATCGGCCAGATCAGGCAGTTGCGCATTACGGCTAATGGCTTTGAGGTAAGAGAGGTATAAAGGAAGACTCTCTTCACTAATTACCAAATCTTGTTCGAACTCACCATACATTGAAAAACCAGAGGAGAGATCCGGTTCGGCATTTTCAAGTTCGGCCATCAGGTAACGATCACCGATTAAGATGAGCTTTACGTTTAGCTGCTCGGCGGCGGGAAGCGGATACAGCGCCTTGTTTGATGAGGCTTGCCACTCGAGCTTACCATTCATCAGAACGCTTTTAAGGCGCGGCCACAGGCTTGGGTTACTGAGAATGCTGGTAACCGATAAGACGAGGTAACCATTGTTTGCCTGGTGTACCAGCCCATGTTTGATTTGTTGCTTGGCTAGCTTGCTGTCGTCGAGCGGCGGGTAGACAGCTCCAAAGAGGCTTTGTTCTGTCACATTCTCGCCGATCACAATAGGGCTAGCATCAAGATGACTGCCCTTGGATTGCTTGTTTTGAGCGTCATGTTGCGTCAGTAATTCGATAACATAATCGCGATAGACCTTGTTATCAGGCGCGGTAATGCGAAGAACCCGGGGTTGTAATTCAACACAGGTAAATCGGCGTACGGCATCCGTAAGGCGATCTTGCAAAATACCGGCTTTCGCTGGTGTTAGATCGTCATATTTCTCTAAGATGGTTTGATACTTTGAGTAGTCTGGAGTCATTGTACGCCAGGATTCTTCATGCATGGGCTTTAGCTTTATTTCGTTACTGTGAAAAGGACAGCAGTATAAAGGAATCAATGGCCGCATAATAGGCAGAGATTGACGATATTTTCGGGTTGTCGCTTTTCAGTATCGGTATCGTTTCGTTTTTATCGCCCTGGCTTCAGATTAGAGTGCAGGATAAGAGTTCGCCTGTATCATTTGTTGCAAGAAAAGTTGATAATGGTCCGGAACACTCTGAAATCAATCAGTAATATATCAAATAGGTAATTGAGCTTTTTCCTGTCTACAGTTACACTGTCACAGTTTAAGTGTAGTCTTTTTGAGAATCTCCTACGAATATGAAATATCAGCAGCTTGAAAACCTCGAAGCCGGTTGGAAATGGAAGTACTTGGTAAAGAAATGGAAGGAAGGTGATGCGATCACCTGCTACATCGATACCAGTGAGGCCGAAGCGGCTGTACAAGACTTACTCGCGATCGAGCATGAGCCTACCAAGGTCATTAAGTGGATCGGCAAGCATATGTCGCCGGACCTTGATAAGAAGCTAAAGCAGGCAATACGCGCCAAGCGGAAACGACATTTCAATGCCGAGCAGGTTCATACCCGTAAAAAGTCCATTGATCTTGATTATCGTGTCTGGGAGAAACTGGCTGAGAAATCCAGAGAGCTAGACTGCACGCTGTCCGATACAATCGAATATCTCTTGAGTGAAAGCAATAAGACTGAACAGGCGAGCAAGAAGGTGCTGGACATAAAGAATGACCTGCATGATCTGTTAGATATTGATCTCGAATGATACCTGTCTGTTGCTTTTCTAGGACTGGCAGAACGGCCAGATGTAAGATTTTAATATACGCTTAAAGAAAACCGCTTAAAGGAGTAAGTGAATGGAATATGTCATTGTACTAGCCATTGCTGTGATCTTTCTCGTTTTCAAAGATCGCCCAATCATGGTGCTGAAATTTGAAGATGGCGAGCTAACGCAGTCTAAGGGCAACATTCCGCATGGATTCCTGATCGGCTGTAAAGACATTGCGCACAAGCAACCGTTTTCCGGAAAAATAAAGGTATATCGAAATCGCTTTGCAACCAAGCTTGTTTTTTCCAAGAGTATACCAAGCAAAGTGAAACAGCGTATCCATAACGTTTTTCCTCATACGAGCTCTCCGAAAAAGCGTGGTCGTCGCGCTTAATCTATTCTTTATGGAATTCTTAATAAATGGCTTCCTCGGAGGCCATTTTTATTTCATGGTTATCACTGTATTTAATCAGGCTTTATTATGCTCACACCTCATGCCTTCCGTTTGACACAAGGCGCAGACCTCAAAGAGGCTATTTTTGATTACGTTAAGCGTGAGTCAATTCAGGCTGGCTCCATACTTAGTTGTGTCGGCTGCTTAGCATCGGCTAATATTCGCCTTGCCGATGAAAGCCAGTCAATGTGCTTGGCTGGCCCACTAGAAATTTTGACCCTGTCCGGTACATTGACGCCGACACATGTACATTTGCATATCTCTGTCGCAGATAAGAATGGTGTTGTATACGGCGGCCATCTAATGGATGGGTCAGAAGTTTCCTATACTGCAGAAGTCTGCCTGGCCAGTTATGGGAACCTAGCATTTAATCGAAAGCTGGATCCTGAAACCGGTTTTGACGAGCTTGTTGTCGAAAAGACTCATTTGCAAAGCGAGTAAGCTGTTGATTCTCTATGGTATATACTGAAAGATATCGGTCTGTCATAGGGATAACGTGATGGCTTCAACCCCAGAATACTTCCAAGACAAACTACCAGGTAACCATTGCTTTGGTTGTGGCACTGAAAATGACCATGGCCTACATATCAAGAGCTACTGGATGGCAGAGAACAAGGCAGCGTGCCATTTTGTTCCTCAGTCATTTCATACGGCTGCTCCCACGCATTTTCTCAATGGTGGGGTAATTGCGACAATTATTGATTGTCATTGTATATGTACTGCAATAGCTTATGCTTATCGGCAACAAGGGCGAGAAATAGGCAAGGGAACCCCATTATGGTATGCCACAGGGGCCTTGTCCCTTCGTTACAAACGTCCGGTGAATATTAATAGTCGGATACTTTTGGAAGCGACTGTTTCGGACTATAAGGAGAAACAGGCTAAGGTTGACTGTTTATTAAAGGTTGACGATACGGTTTGTGTCGAAGCGACTGTAGAAGCCATTGCGGTCAGCGAGGAATGGATGAAGCAAAATAAATGATCCTGTCTGGGTAAACCGAGCGAGGTTGTTACTTTCCTTTTAGCTGAGAGTAACAACCCCAAACGCTGTCAAAATAGACCTTGTTATTGACCTGTTATTTTACTGCACTGATCAAAGCTTGCTGGCTAGATAAATATTGATTAATGGTTTCCCTTAGGGCTGCTAATTCAGCCTCTGCTTTTAACCGGCGCTCTTTTTCTTCTTCGTATTGTTTGCCCAGCTCTACGGCCAAATAGCCGCCTTTAATGAGTGCTTTGGTCGTTACGTTACTGTTGGTTAGCGCTTTCAAGTCTTCAATCATGAAATAGTGCTTGTCGATATCTCGAATGGTTATTGCCATATTTGGAGTTTGTTCGTTGAAAATCAGTTAGATGGCATTTTAATTGATTTGTTAGTTACATCAAGCCATTTGATTGCATCTCTACGGGAGATAATAAAAGTCACATCACGATTTTGATAGCGATATGGGCTTTGGCGCTATCAATACGATTAAACTAATGCACTATAACTTTTGAATGAAAAATAAATAGTACATTATTAGAGAGTCTTATGTTGGTTAATAAATCAACATATAGAATAAGCTTAAAACAGAGGTGCTTGTAATATTATCTATTGGTATTAGAATTCATTGATACCAGTGATAAAAGCATTTCAGGATAGAAATTGAATCAGCTCAACAAGCATCTTTTGTCTACCAAGAGCAGAGAAAAAACCATTTCAGGCAACCAGGGAATCGCTATGGTGAGGCATGGTAGCGAGGTTACCATCAGTATAAAAACCCCGTTAGGGCGACTATATCGAATTGAGACGGTTTTTATCGGCAGCAACAGTAGTGATGAGATTTTCTTTGAGCTCCCAGAAGTCAGCAAGTCCGTTATAGATGAGTATTTTGATCAAGGTTTCTGGTTAACCGTTAAGGCTATATCTGAGAAAGGCGAGGGAGCGATCGTCAATTTCAAAACACAAATCATGTATACAATACTAAAACCAACACGTTTATTGGTTTTAGAGCTTCCTCGAACAATGGGGCTGTTACAATTACGCAGCGAGCCTCGCTATGACGTTAAGCTGCAAGGGAAGATAGCACTAGCGCAACGTGAACTGCTGGTGGACTTTAAGGATTTATCGAAAAACGGGTGCTGTTTCTATCAAGATATTAATGGTCCTCAACTTCGTGAAGACATGGCTATTGTGGTTATGATTCAGAACCCGGCGAGCGGAAAAATGTTCACATTAACCGGACTGGTAAAAAGCGTGCATCGTTCAGGCTCTCAGAATTACTACGGCATGATGTTTGATCTTGATGGCCAGAAGCAAGCAAAAGCATTGTTAGCTCAGCTGATTTTTGATGGTTCAAAATTATCATTCAAACATTATTAGTAAATGAAGTAACAAGGACTGTTTCTGCTAACAATCTAATGCACTATAACTTTTATTCTTGAATCAAAAATCAATTATCTATCCTCACTAATACTTACCAACCTTAAAAAATACCTAATAGTCTTACAAGATGTGACCGTGTAACAGAGTGCTTTTGATGTAATTGAAAGTGGCTACCTACGGTGTTTTTACAGGGGAGCCTGGCTTGATTAAATAGCCAGTAGGTGAGAAAGCTTAGAAAGAGAATATTCGCTCTAAGCTTATGAACCAGTTTCTACCGTTCCTGAGTTTGCTTTAAACTTTGCCAGACTGCGTTGTACCTTTTGTACAGATAGTGGTTTCATCAAGTAATCATTGGGCTGATGGGACAGGACTTTCTTAACAACCTCGGTCTCATTTTCTGATGTGATGATCGAAACGGGCATATTCGGCAAGGTACGCTTTATATAACTCAGCAAGTCTAAGCCATCGAGTGGTTTCTCGATATTCAAATCCAGGAAAATAGCATCGAACTTATAGCTTGAATCGATAATTAGTTTTTGCGCTGATGCAATGTCGCTCACCTTGATGATTTCTTTCGGTGAGATGCATTTTCGTATGATTTGAGATAAAACCTCAGCCATTAATTTATTGTCTTCAATAATTAAGAATCTATTCATCCGAACCCAACTCTGATCACATCATATTGATTCACATGCATATAAAGATAGAACACTCACAGTTACGAAACAAGCCTCTTCGTTAAGGATTCATGCATAGGTAACAAAACGCTCATTACTTAGAATTTCATTTTTGCACTTTGGAAAATGTATGCATTACCCATTTAGAACTGAAATGGGTGACGTTGTCACCAAAGGTGATGCCGGAATTTCTTTATATCATGACTAGTCATTGTGCTATATATCAGATATATAAAGTGTTTTTCTGTGATGAACCCATCGGTTAGAAATACATTGAAGCTGTTATGATAAAAACAGGAATTTAATGAGAGGTGATTATGGCTTTTAAAATCGGTGATGTTGTTCGCTTAAAAAGCGGTAGCCCTTTAATGACTGTGGTCGGCATATCTGGCTCCAGCCGAATAAGTTGCAAATGGTTTGTAAACAACGCGAACCCAGAGCAGTGTGAGTTTCCATCGCAAGCATTAAGTCTATATGCCGGGCCTTTACCTCAAGAGGAAGCGCAACAAGAAGCGCTGGCTTAAATGGTTAAGCAGACTTGAGAATCATCGAAAGACTTGGCGACATTGACTCACAATACCGCGACACATTACCGTGTAACTTTTGACTAAAAGATTGTTTGCTCTGAGATTAATACAAAAACTCCACCGCTATGGTGGAGTTTTTGTTAAGTCTTATCAGCGATTACTACTTGCTATAAGCTACCTTGTAGTAAGCCATTTCAGTTCGCATTCCCATCAGTAAGCTCACACACATTGTCAATAAGATAATAGTGAATGGCAGAGCTGTAGAAATTGCTCCTGCTTGTAGTGCTTGGATGGCCTCTGTGCCACCGACCCAGAGCAGAACGGCCGCGATCGCACCTTCAATAGTTGCCCAGAAAATACGCTGAGGAACCGGCGCATCTACTTTACCGCCGGCTGTAATGCTGTCGATAACCAGAGAAGCGGAGTCTGAAGAGGTAATAAAGAACACCATGATCAGAACGATTGAGATCACTGAAAGCATCGTGCTTAACGGTAATGCCTCATAGACATTGAACAGAGACAGAGTGATGTCTGTTAAACCGTTTGCACCGAGTTCACCCACTTTATTAGCTACCTGGTCAATGGCAATACCACCAAATACCGACATCCAAACTAGCGTAATGAGAGTAGGGATGAAGATCACCGCGATGATAAATTCACGTATGGTACGACCTTTTGATACACGCGCAATAAACATACCTACACATGGAGACCAGGAGATCCACCAAGCCCAGTAGAATACAGTCCAGCCATGCATCCAGGTTTCGTCTTCACGGCCATGCGGGTTGCTGAGCGGAACGATGTTTTCAATGTAGCCCATAAGAGTTGTTGGTAGTGTATTCAGCGTAATGGCAAAACCAACAAGAGCAACAAACAATAGCAGGGCGAATGCAATGAGTAAGTTTGCATTACTGAGAACTTTGACACCGCCATCGATACCACGAATAACTGAAATTACAGCCAGACAGGTAACAAAGATAATCACGCCAATTTGCAAGCCAATACCCACATCGACACCAAATACGTGACTAATTCCGCTTGCTGCCTGTTGTGCACCTAAGCCCAGCGATGTCGCAAGGCCAAACAGCGTTGCGATAACCGACAAAATATCAATGATATGCCCAAACCAACCCCAGGTACGATCACCAAGGATAGGGTAGAAAATGGAGCGCATTGAAAGCGGCAGGCCTTTGTTATAGGCAAAAAAAGCAAGTGAAAGCGCGACTATTGCGTACATTGCCCATGGGTGAAGTCCCCAGTGGAACATTGTTGCGCCCAGAGCAACTTTAGCCGCTTCTGGTGTATTAGCTTCTACACCCAGCGGGGTTTCGTACCAACCCGTATAGTAAGCCACTGGCTCTGCGACGCCCCAGAACATAAGGCCGATGCCCATACCTGCAGCAAATAACATCGCAAACCATGAACTATTAGAGTGCTCAGGTTTAGCGTCTCTTCCGCCGATGCGGATCTTACCAAAAGGAGAGGCAACCAAAGCTAAACTGAAAATCAAAAAGATATTACCAGACCACATGATCAGACCATCAAAGTTATTGATGATTTGCCATTTAATGCCGTCTAATGCTGCTTTGGCTGTTGAAGGCTCTGTTGCAAGAAGCGCAACGATAAAGAAAATGATCAGTCCTGCACTGATACCAAAAACTGGATTGTGAACATCAAATCCCCATTTCTGGATGTTGTCCTGACCGACGGTATAGTCAGTATTGTCGATACTGTATTTGTCCCTAATTTGTGACATTTTGATCCTTATTCGATTAGCACACTAAGCATTCCCAATGGCTTTGAGCCGTTTTTTTTCAATGGTTCAACGGTGAATTATTTAGAGTACTTAATGAAATTTTGAAAGATAGTAACAAGAATGACGAGAAAAACCAAATTTACTCTGAAATTGTCTAATAAAAACGCGTATTTATGCATTTGACTGATTGTTTTGTTAGATTGAAATGTTAGATATCTAATTATTTAACAAGTAAGAAGGGAAGCGTCTCTATATTGAAGTCAATTGTCCTCTAAGTATTTCAGGTGAGATTCATATCTTGGTTCACTGAGTATCAACCGAGGGCTTTATTCTGTTCGTATTAGTGAGCGTACGGTTGGAACTGACTGCCTTCAAACAAGTAATGATGGGAGCTACTCAAAAAGAAAATGTCGACCTACCGTAAGCACAAACGATTTATCGAGTAAAAACCCTAAAAACCTGATGGTTCTCATGTGTTTAGATGCACTTGCTTGATATGTTTTTCGGCTCGTATCAGCATGGATAATATAACAATGAGTAATACTAAATTAATGATTGGCTTGGTTTTTTTAACGACCATTGGATTGCTAGGCTGCAGAGGAGGTGGCTCTGACACCACACCAACGCCAACGACAGCACAATCATTTTCTGGTAATGGAATTTATATCAATAGCAATGACTTTATGGTTATGGCGGTAGATTCAAAGCGCTCCAAAAATAATCTTATCGTCGGTAATTTCAATTACGGTTTAGTGCTTGTTGTTGACAGTGCAACAACAAGCAAAAATCAGATGAATACAAAGGGCATGACACTTGCCGACAGTAATAGCTTTGATTATGACCCGGAACAAACAATGACAGCCAGTTTTGTTGGAAGCGTGGGGACACTGACTGCTGTTATTGACAACACTAACATCGTGTATTCAATGGATAAAACCAGCGCATCATTACCCCTGGACCAAATTGTCGGTACGCACACCAATCCTTCAGACGGAAGTACGTGGACAATCAACGCTGATGGCTCATTTTCAGTAAATGGTATATGTACCATTTCAGGCAACCTAAAGCGTAACGGTGATCTGTTCAATATTGATAAGGCCACCGCCGTTAGCTGTAGCGATGCATCCTTTAATGGTGACTATCATGGTGTATTGATGACAGTTAGCCGCAATGGCGCACAGTACGTTGCAGGCATTCTTGGCAATGACACCGCGTTACTCTGGGGTAATGCAGTTAAAAGCTAATCAGCTGGAATAAGGGGGCTCAATGAGCCCTTTGTTATTACTGTGCGGTTTATCCCGTTTTAAAATGTCTGCATGCTTCCCCAGATTACAATGTCTCTCTTCAAGGTCGTTCAGCCTGCTCAGTGAGAGGCGGCAGAGCAGGGAAGTCAGGATTTCTTCCGGCTGCCGGCTTTAAATTGTTCGGGATGAATCAATACCGGGTTTAGCTGTTCAAGTTGCCGGATTGCCCGCTGCTGGGCGGTCCGTTTCGGCGCTTTCTTGCTGCGCCCGCGTTTTTGTTGCTGCTCGAACTCTTCCTGCTTGGCCTGGGCAAATTTCAGTACCGCACCGAGGCGCTTGTTGTACGCAAGCGTAATTTTTATCTTTATGATTTCAAACACGAATTAGTGGAAGATAGTGTGTTTATATAGACACAAGCATGTACACCTCCTGACTTTTCACACTAAGGATTGGTTTGAAAGCTGCTCAATAGCATTGCTCCATCGTGTTCTTGGTGGAAAAACTAGGTAAGACTCATTGATGGTATTCAGCCGAAACTTGGAAAGGTACTGCTGGATTATGTTGATGGTTCATCACATTTGATAAACCCAATGATTGTGGATTTATAAAAAGCTTCGAGCTCATCAGATAGTTATAAGCTGTTCACTGGGGCTCAAGTAATAATGAGAGTTTAGAACATGGAAGGTATAAAACGATTACAATTAATTGAAGCTTGCTTGTTATGGGAAGGTGGTGTGAACGCGAGAATCCTACAGGACTACTTCAGTATCTCCCGCACGACAGCACAGCGCCACATTGATGATTATAAGTCACAATACCCACAGAATGTTGTAGGATACAATGGTCATTTGAAGCTCCATCTTGTCAGCGACGCATTTACACCTCAGGTCACGCGTGGCGACTTAAAGGAGTATCTGTCGTTTTTTGGTACAGGTCATGATGAGTTCTTTGAGACTAAAATCGATAATCCACTGAGCATCGAACTATTGCCGACACCTACTCGAAATATCGACCCAAGACTCATTCGTTGTGTGATAAAAGCATGTAGAGAGCAATTACGCTTAGATATCGGCTATTTCTCAGTCACAAGTGGCGTGAATGAATGTCGTATTATTAGTCCGCACTCGATCGTATTCGATGGGATTCGTTGGCATACCAGAGCCTGGTGTGAAAGATCTCAATCGTTTAAAGATTTTGTGCTGTCGCGGTTCAACGATGTACCAGTCTTTGAAGATTCGGCAACACATTTCAAAGCTGATGATAAAGAGTGGAATACACACGTTGAACTCAAACTTCAGCCAGATCCTCGTTTATCTAATGCAAAGCGCCATAGCATTGAGTTGGATTACCGTATGACCAATGGCCAATTGGTGATTCCGTGTCGTGCTGCATTGATTAAATACCTCATTCAGAACCTACGTTTGGATGCATACAATCAGAACCCAGAAGGGCAGCAGATCATTGTTGAGCCACATTGTTGGGCGGCATTAGAACCTTACCGTTTTAAAAGTTAACTGTTTAAAAGTTTTACATAGACAAAATCACAGTATTGAGTTGATGGACCAATGCGTTGATATTACTCATCAGATACTGTGATGTGCTGAGTTAGTGGAGAGTGAAACGCATATGCATACCGAACTGAAACTCAAGCTCGACACCTTTGCCCAACTAAAAAGCAACGTGTCGTGGGATATTTTAACCCGATCTAATTCTACATGGGTGTTAGCGCTATTATCGTTTTTGTTTGAAAAGAAACCCCGCATCCAGCGAGAAGAGTTTTATGCTGAGGTGAAAAAACACCTCAATAAGATGGCTAAGGTATATGAAAATATCCAGGCGGATCACGCCCATTACATCAATGATTGGTTAAATCATGGTTACCTCGCAACCTACCAATACAAGCAAGGTTTAGGAGATGGTGAATATGAAATCGGCTTTACCCGCGAAGCGCAGCTTGCAGTGGATTTTGTTCAATCACTGAACAATAAAGATATCATGCTTAATGAAAGTTACATGCAGATGTTAATGTCGCAGGTACATAAGCTCAATATAAGCACATCAGAGGATAATAAAGAGCGTTTAAGAGACTTAGAAAACCAGCAACGCCAGATAAAGCGTCAGATAGAAGCCATAGAATCAGGTGATATTGAGATTGTTGACAATGAAAAAGCGGTGCGAGATTTCAAGACAATTATCCTCTTGCTTAGCAGTTTAGACAGTGACTTTATTCAGGTCAGTAATGATGTACGGGATGTGAACTCTGAAATAATAAACAAAGTCATCAATATGGCGGAAGATCAAAACAAAGGTGCTATTCTTGATTTTACCTTTGACTCGCTCGATGAGCTTTACTCCAAGCCCAGTGGCCGATCTTTTGTAAGTTTTTGGGAAATGATGAAAAACTCGCGCTTGCAGTCACAGTTTGAAAACGATATTGAATCATTACTTTCGAGACCGTTTATCACGGAAGTTTCAGCAGAAGAGCGTAAAGTCCTACAAAACTTAAGTCGCCGTCTCATGACAAAATGTTTGTCAGTATCTGATGAAACTGGCGTGGTATCCAAAACCTTAAGCTCTTTTGTTAGATACCACCAAGACACTACGGTGTTTGCGCTGAACCAGAAAATCAAAGATGCGATGAGCACTTTCATAAATGTAAAAGATAGCTTCTCAATTAAAGATGAACTCTTAGAAATCACACTACCAAAATTAGACAAACACCAGATAAGTGCTGTTGAACTTTACATGGATATTGGTGGCTTTCCAGAACCGGATTACTCCAATCCTGCGATGACCTTAAAGGAAGCTAAAAACCTTGTTCCGGAAACAGATATCAACTGGCGCAGGCTAATCTTCACAATTAACACTAGTTTAGCGAACGCCTCCGATAAAAAGATTGGTATCAAACTCTCTGATATAACAGAGAAATACCCCATTGAGTTTGGCCTTGCTAGCTTCATAGGCTATCTGGTTATTGGTGATAAATACGGAATCATCGATACCTCACAATTTGAACGCATTCCATATGAGTTCATCGCAATTGATAGTGATACACCAATTAGGAAGTACGCGCTAATACCACTGATTTACTTTACCAGCACTATTACTAGGCAAGTTGATGAGGTGTACTGATATGGATAACACAATAGATATGGATGCTTCTGAATCACAAACACTTGTTTCAGTACCTGAGGCAATCGAAACAGAAGAAGTCGAGCATGAGTTAACAACCAATGAAGATCTGAGAGCTGCATACCAAGCATTGTCACGCGGAATTATCTACGCCGATACACAACAAGCGTTGTACACCATTATTTCGAACAATGAGAAGCTGCTGAATGAGCGATTTGAATTTGATGGTGCCCGCCTACTTATCAACACAACGTTTAATTTTGCTTATCTCACAACGCTTAAGAATGAGGCTGGCGAGTCACTCCCCAACCTACTACGCACTTTAAGACTCAATAAATACGACTCGTACTTGTGGATTTTCCTGCGTAGCGAATTTGATAAGGCAATGCGAATGAGTGGTGAGGCCATCATTCAGGAAAGTGAAATCATTGCTCAGTTAGAGCAAATTGAGCCTAGCTCCGTACAGGATAAACGAAAACATGACAGAGCGATGAGCAGTGCGATTACCAAGTCACTCGAAAACAGTGTCCTAAAAAAGCTTAAACTCATGAAAAATGACGAGCAGCGCTACCTTATTCGCCCTTTAATTTCGGTCGCAATTGGTGCCGAACAAGTGGATACATTCCTAGCCCAATTTTCCAACAAACAGGCTGGTGCAGTGGAGGATGAGATCAATGGCTGATTTATTCCAAATGTACGAAGATGAAAAGTTTCATCTAGATAAGTTTCAAATCTACAACTGGGGCACCTTCAGTGGATATCACAGCTTCAATATCTCAAAGCTTGGCACTGTCATTACTGGTCAATCGGGTGCAGGAAAGTCGACTATTCTTGATGCAAATTCGGCATTACTAGTGCCATCGGGTAAGCGTCGTTACAACCTAGCGTCAACTAATGATGGAAAGAAGCGCTCCGATCGTAACGATGTGACCTATATGTTGGGTGCATGGAGTAAAAAAGGCGATAACAACAATCAAGAGAAAACACAGTTTCTGCGTACTGCACCAAATTATTCGGTTCTAGCTCAGACCTATAAAAGCGGTGATGGTCGCACGGTGACGATATGTCAACTCATCTACCTCAATAAAAAATCGACGTCTCAGGATGATATCAAACGCATTTATTTGATCATCAATCGGGATTTCAGCATCAAAGAAATCAAACGTTTTGAGAGCTTAAAACAGCTAAAAGCACTATTGCCACCAGCCAATGATTTTCGTTACTGCGATACGCCGACAGAGTACTTCAATCTGCTGCGCGAAGAATTAGGTATTGATTCCGAAAAGGCATTATCACTGCTGCATAAAGCGCAATCGGCGAAAAACCTAGGTAACATCGATGCATTTTTGAAAGATTTCATGATTGATGAACCCGAGACTTACGATGTCGTAAGGCAAATGTCCACACAGTTCATCAACATTAATCAAACCTATGAGCACATTCGATCACTGGAACGCCAAATAGAGATACTGAAAGAGGTTGATGGTTTTGAGAAAGAATTGGTTAACTTGAAGCTTGATGAGACAAAAGAAACTTTAAATCGCGACTATCGACAAGATTACTCTGATCTGCTCAAACGAGATATATCAAAACGTGTTTCCATTCAGCTTGAAACTGACATAATGCGCCTTAACGCTGAAATAGAATCTAAGGATGAAACATCAGCTAAGCACAATCAAACACTAATCGATCTAAACGTTGAATATCAGTCTGCAGGCGGAGACGCTATCGCTAAACTAAAAAACACACGACAAGATATTATCGATTCTCAGCAAGGTATTAAAACTACACTTGAACAATTTAAAGGTGCTTTGAAGAAATGTGACATACCGTCTGATATCACTGATGAGCAATCTTTCGCTGAAGCTTTAGCAAGCTGTAAGAAAAAGGAACGAGAACTAGAGGGCGTTTCAAAGTCATTGTTTACCGACGCTGGCGACGCTTCGGTAGAGTTGAAGGATCTTAAGGAGCAAAAGGAAAAGGTAGAAACTGACCTCGCACTCATGAAAGATTCAAACTCCATGATTGATGGGCATGCAGCACGTATTCGTAACGAAATCTGCGAGCACCTTGGCTTGAGTATTGATGACTTACCGTATGCTGCGGAGTATCTGCGCGTTAAAAGTGAGACGCAATGGACAGGCTCGATAGAACGTTTGCTGCACAGCTTTGGCTTGACCTTACTAGTAACCGATGAGCACTTTAATGAGGTCACTGAGTTTGTTAACTCTCATCACTTAAAAGGCGTCTTGCAATACAATCATGTTGAATCACTCAACTACCAACACGCTAGTAATCTACATGCTGATTCTGTAGTGAACAAGCTCGAATGTAAGTCAGGTAATTTATCCGGTTATGTCACTGCAAAAATTAGTGAGTTATTCGGTGATTATCGCTGCTTTAATGATATCAGTAGTTTTAAAAACGAGGCAGTCAAGGGACTGACCAAGGAAGGACTTATTCGCCAAGGTGCTCGTCGCTACAGAAAAGATGACCGTTTTAACATCAATGACAGGGGGCGCTGGGTCCTTGGTTGGACTAACGAAGAAAAGATTGCCTCTTTGCAATCCCGATTACATGACCTTGAAACAAAAATTGAAGATGCACGACAGAAGAAAGAGCAGGCCATCAATAGTAATACTTTGAACAACCAATCGATGGTTCTTATGCAAGGACTTGCGAAGGTTAAGTTCAGCGATATTGACTTACTCGGTGCCTGTAAACGTGCTGATGACTTAACAAAGCAGATCTACAATCTCGAAAATGGTAACGATAAACTCAAATCTCTTAGTGATTCTATAGAACAGACAACTAAGGAGAAGAAGTCGATTGATCAAGTGATAGTTGATTTAGCTATTAAGCGAGATAAGCGAGAAACTGAGAAGAAGAACGCGGAAAACCTTATAACGGAAATCGACAATAAAGCGATCGTTGTTATACCTAACGAAGTTCAATCAGCACTTTCTGAGTTGTACAGTGTGAATACAGATACAGCGACACTGAGCGTAGTCTTGCAAAAGGATGAAGCGGTTAAAGATAGTATTCTTGGTTCGCTTAAAACCATCAGTACCAGTATTGGCAAAGTAGAGGCCTCAATTCGACAGCGCTTAGAGCGCTTTGTAAATCGATTTCCAGAGGTGGAAGCTGAACAAGGACTGAAATCAGACCTTGATGAGTTGATCCACTTCCTCAATTACTACGAACGCATCACCAATGAAGATATTGTGCGTTTCAAAAAGAAATTTGAACATTTATTGAATGATACCTTAGTTAACCATGTTACAGGACTTCGTAATAAACTGGCGTGGGCGCGTCAGACGATAGAGGATCGACTAGAGGAAACTAATGAAGCATTAAGTACTGTTGACTACAATAACGGGCGCTACTTAAAAATCGACTTCAATACGATAGCGAATCAAGATGCCGCGCAATGTAAGTCAATGCTAAAACGTGTCACAGAAGACTTAGCTGATATAAGCGATGCAGGTAAAACTCGTCGATTTAACGAAATCAAAGCGTTTATTGATCGCTTCAATTCGAGTGAACCTGCTGACAAAACCTTTATCCAGAATGCACTCGATATTCGAAAACAAATTAGCTTTTATGCCAAAGAGATCGACCCAGAGAACCCTGAAGTCAATGGCCCCATACACGGTACAGACGGTGAGCTATCGGGCGGCCAAAAAGAAAAGCTTACCGCAACGGTCATGGCAGCAGCGCTTCGTTTTCACTTAACAGGAGACAATCGAAATATTCCTACGTTTGCACCAATTGTTCTGGATGAAGCCTTTATCAGAACGGATGCTAATTTCACGAATACAGTTTTGAATGTCTACAAGAAAATGGGCTTTCAATTAATCATTGGAACGCCAAATAAATCTCTAACGGTTATCGAACCATTTGTTGATAACGCGATTAGCATCGGCATTGAGCAAGAGAAACACTCATACATGCGCGATTTGGAAATCGGTTATGACGAGGAAGAGCGCTTTTACATGAAGCAAGGTGAATTATTAACTGATGACTAGCTTTTCACTGACAAAAAAAATACGCACACAGGACGATCCTCTGCACTGGTTACCTGATGTATATCTCGATCTTTTGAAAGCTTATTGCACGGACTTATTAACCAATAAACCCTACATGCTAATAGAGCTATACATAAATGAGCGGGAGCTACCAAAGTTCCCCATCATGTCAATGACTACACAAGTCTTTGAGGCGAACATCAATCGGTTAACAGAGTTTTACACTGCGTGGAAAGAGCATTCCCTTAATGAGTATGCGCAATGGCAATATAGGTGCTTTCAGAAGTGGGGTAATCAACGCTATCCAAAAGAGCTAAGTTTTGAAAATTTCGAAACACTATTTCAACTAACCGGTTTACTTCCTGCTGTTGCTCAAGTATTGGATAAGTACAAAGCACTTATATTGTTGAATGAGCGCTTATCACTACTTCCTAAAAAATGTGGACAATGGTTTGTTAAAGCTTCGATGAATGATATTAACCACCTGACAAACACTGTTATATGGTTTCTTGATAATCCCAATAGTGGTTTGTATATGCGACAAGTAGATGTTGAAGGCGTGCACACAAAATGGATAGAGCAGAACATTACGCCATTATTCACCGCTTTAAAACTAATTAACCATGACGATACAGAATTGAGCTTTGAAGCCTATACTGGGTTAGTCACGCCACCGGCAACTGTGCGCTTTAGGCTAATAGGCAGTGAACTCGATGATTTCTTTCATGGCGCAACCGATATCATGATGCCTGTTAAGGACTTAAACATCATTGGTAGCAAGCTTGGTCCACTCTGTTCTACCATTGTAATTCTTGAGAATGAAAAGCCAGGTTTGTACTTCGATAACATAAAACAGGGAATGTGTATCTTTGGCTTAGGTAATGCCGTAACCATGCTTGAACACGTCGACTTCATTAGGCGATGTCCCAACATCTTATATATCGGCGATTTAGACATTGAGGGCTTGTATATACTGAATCGACTGCGCAAACGCATCCCCCAAGTAAAATCTCGCTACATGGATAAACAAACCCTCATTGAGTACGACGCGTCAGCCGTTAACTACACACCTAAATATACAAATGAGTCATTAGACGGTCTGACAGATAGCGAGCGTAAATTGTTTGATTATCTAAGCGAGATACAAGGCACTGATAGCAACAATCGTCTAGAGCATGAATTTATTAAGTTGGCAGATATGTTGCAGTGAAAATTAATCCGCTGTATGAAAAATAGCCAGGTATAAAAAAGTAGCACCTGAAATTTCGTG
This sequence comes from Photobacterium kasasachensis, assembly GCF_050336885.1. NCBI lineage: Bacteria > Pseudomonadati > Pseudomonadota > Gammaproteobacteria > Vibrionales > Vibrionaceae > Photobacterium > Photobacterium kasasachensis. The sequence goes on along the minus strand of NZ_JAKJSH010000018.1, from coordinate 33,845 downwards.
CTTACAACATACTTCCTTTGCCGACAGTCCTACTTCAGCTTCCTTTAAAATGCCGATGATTTGTTCTTTTTTGCAATCTAACTAAATGTTAGTTTCGCTCGGAGTCGGAAAGTAAGTGCTACTGTTAGCCTGAAACATAGGGCTCAAAGATCAATGTATGGTTTGAATGTTGCCCTTGAAGATCTGACTCATGACACATGTCTTTTACCCGAGATCAACCAAAAGCCGTAAAGTCACACTGTTTATTAGGATTGTACGGCTGTCATTGAGAGTCATCGCTATGGGGGATAGCAATGATACAAGGCTTTCCGTTCCTTGTAACAACAACTTTTCGCCAACAGCGATTCTTGAAGTTACGAATCACTTTGTTTAACTCGCGTTGAAACCGGCTTACCGGGATCTCAATTTCAACCCCAACACTATGATTTTTCATTCAAAAATTGGCGGTATGCGCTGTGCTTGCGGTGAGGTGATGACGCTTCACCAAGCGCAAAAACTTCCTGTACTCGATGTGTGATAACTGCGGCACCGACCAGCGCACCGGGAAGCGTATTCAGGCTCGTTTCTCGCAATATTTCGCCACCATGGCCGAGCTAACGGCCAGTGAAGAGGCAGACAAAGCCGAGGGTAAACCGAAGGCAGCCGAACCGAAGACAACACCCGCTGACAGCAAACCGATAGCTGAGCCGGAGCAAACCGAAGTACCAGCCGAACCGGAACCGGACAAAAAGCCGAGCGCATGGCGCGTGATACTCACCGGGATCATTCTCGGCGGCCTGACGGGCGGCGCAATTACCCGCTTATCGTAACTAAACCAAAGGAAATAGGTATGGAAACTGAAAACCAAGCCGTCAATGACGCCGAACTGGGCGACAGCACGGTTATCGAGACGCATTCGGAGCAAGACGAAAAGGCGTTTTTGTCGTCACTGGATGATGATGCTCAGGACTTTGACCCGGCATCCATTCAGGCCAAGGAAGACAACCAGAAGGTCGAAACCGAAGCGGCCGCCGGAATGGTGTTCATCGGCCTGATGACCGTCGAGCAGACCATGAAAGCCATGGTACACCCGGACTTTGCCTTTGACCCGGAGCAGGCCGAAAGTGTGGCCTATAAGGTCGCGCCGCTCATCGTGAAATACGGTGGCAACCCGCCGCCATGGCTGGCGGCCTACATGGACGAAATCATGGCCGTTGCCGCCATTGGTATGCTCGGCTTCTCCAGCTGGATGCAGGTCAAGCAGCTCAAGGCTGCCGATATTGCCGCCGCCAAGGAGAGGGCCAAGCAGGCCGCCAACGATGATCAGCAACAGGAGGCCGCTTGAAACTCCAACCTATCAACCAGAACAATGCGCTAGATAATCACCATGCGTATGCGGTTGGTATGTCAGGCTGCGGGAAGACTTCCGCAGCCAAAAAGCTGTTTATCAAGTCAACCGACCAAGTCGCAATATTCGACCCGCTCAATGACTACGAGGGCAAGCTTGCCGGGCGAGTCGTCCGTAGCTATGACAAGCTCAAGGACTTTGCCGCAGCGCTGATTGCCGGACGTAAGACCAACCGGGGCTTTAAGATTGCCTATGCACCCAAGTACGAAACCACCGAGGCCGACTTTGACAAGTTCTGCTCGGTGGTCTGGGGCGTGGGGAATGGCAAGCATAAAAAACCGCTTAAGGTGATTTGCGAAGAAGTGGCCGAGCATACCAGTACAGCAGGAAAGGCAACCGGGTACCACGGCAAGATTCTGAGGCTAGGGCGCAAGTTCGGCCTGCATTCCATCAACATGTTCCAGCGCGGGCAGGAGGTATCAAAAACCATCATTGATAACTGCCAATATGCTTGCGTTATGATGCAAAAAGCCGATGACAGCGCCCATTACTTACAGCGAAAAACGGGGATTCCAGCAGTAGAGATAATACCGCTGCAAAAACTTGAATATATTTTGCAGAATGGAAAGTTGTGGAAGAAAGGTATAATAAAGTGGTAAAACACCGCCCCAAAAGGGCGGTGTAATTATAAGAAGGAAAACACATCAGTTAAAGCGTTATTTTGACCCTCAACAGATTTAATTGCCGGAGTGTATAAGGATTCATAAAAGCATTCCAAACACACTCTATAAACTTCCTTTACATCATCGTAGAACCCAGCCTCTTTAGCTAAATCATATATATTAAGAAAGGAAACAGTTGAGTCATCATATCCTTCATCATCTACAAATACGTAATCCACAACTGTAGCATGTCTTATTTTATCAAGATTCAACCCCTTTAAGGAACCCAGCCGTTCAATGTGGTAAAATAGTCTGTTATTTGTTTTTACATACGCATTAAGCTCTTTACCTACCAATTTATCAAGCTTCCTAACTGGCAGAGAATAATCCATCCATTCCATTTCAAGGAAAAGAACTCCACCATCTGGCATTTTTTTGTAATAAGCACTTGAATCAGACATCGCATCCATTAACGTGCTTTCAATATAAGCATCTGGATCTTTTAAATAACTATCAATGCCGATATGTTTAAAAACTTCAAGAACAAACATTCTTGTGTAATCTAAAGCATCTATATCTTTCAAAAAAAGAATGACATTATCAAATGTGTCAGCGTCTATCGAGCTAATTAAATGATTGTAAAACTTCTCTTTTTTGTCTGATGGTAGCGTACTGATAAACAGCGCTGAGTGGAACTCTTGAATTGATTTATGAAGAAAAACATATCGGTCATAGCCATCATTTTTTATTAGGCAGGTTATGTTGCTTATATCATCTATAAAGTTACAGCTATCATTCAAACTTAAATTTGCAATCTTAAATGCGTTTCCCGTTAACTCTAAAAGTCTCGTTTCGGTGAAGTCAAATTCACTTTTATGAATACCTTGAAAACAAATCGAGGAAAACAAATTCAGGGCTTCAATCGATGAAACTTTTGACTTTCTCGGCCTCGAAAAATTTTTTAATTTATCGTGCTTATGATAAAGAGTGCTAAAAAGCTGTCTATAAAAATCCACCATGGTTTCTGGTATTGAATCCCAGTAGGGGTAGCAAACAAACAACAAGTTAACTAATATTGGGGTTTGTAATGTTTCAGCAAGAGCTGTATTACTTTCAATTAACTTTTTAAGCTCCTGATATTCTTCATTATCACTAAGTCTATTTAAAATGCTTAATATATCAGCCTTGCTTAAGCTCTTTACTTGCATGTTCACTATTCCAATTTCTCTACATATTTCAGTGTCAGGCCTTGAAGTAGAGATGATTGGGCAACGATATCTGTTGTTTATTATTTTAAGGTTATCTAAAACCTCTTCACGTAATTGTGGTGAAACTTCATCAAACCCGTCGGCCATCACAACTACCTTACGTGTTTTCAGTAAATAAATTAGTTGCTCAGAACTACAGTTAACGCCAAAGTCTACTAGTTGCTGCCTAATATAGGCAAATATATCACCATCGGTAATTCTTCTTAGCTCAACAAATATGGGAATTCTTTTTTGGGCTTTTATTTCTTCCAAGAATAGCTTTCGTAGAATTGTACTTTTACCTTGGCCCGCTATACCAACTAAGTTAATAATACCACTATGTGGCAATGTAAAGCCGTCACTAACAATAAAATCAGTAGACTTTTTATTCCTACTGTTAACACTTGAGATTGTTAATGGAAAGTAAACCTCATCAAGGAAGACATCAGCATCAGGGCTGTGCAGCGTTCTCATTTTTAGATTTTTATAGGCGCACTTTGAAAGGTACTCAGTACGAATATGTGTAAGGTTTAACTGCTCTACAATCTCTTTACCTGACTTTAGTTCTCCAGGCCAAGCTGAGTTTAACATTCTTTCTGTTAACACTTTAAAAGCTTCTGATAAAACTCCAGAGCCTATAGTTACTGCCATTCCATCCATATCGTAATACCTTTCATAAATCAGGGTGAAACAATACATCACCACCACCGTAAAGTAATGTTTTTTTTAGAAATTAATCACAAATCAAACACCCCGCAAGCCTATAGGTTTACGGGCTTTTTTTCGTTTGCCTTAAAGCCGAACCGCCTGCTTTTCTAACCGGACTTAATTCGAGTTATTACCAAACAGAGAGCAAATAACATGAGTGCAAAAACGAAAGGCTATGTGATTACGGCTGTGATTGCGTTGGTAGTCGCCGGGGGCGTTGTCTGGGCATCCAACAACGTTGACGCTGTCGATGAAGTAATCGGTTAAGGGAGTAAGTCATGGAATTACTGAATACTCCTTTCGCACCGCGCCCCAAAGAGCTTGACCCGGTCGAGGGTGTTGGCTGGGGCAACCGTGCGTCATTGCGTCTGGTTGCTGGCCCGACGTACCACAGTATCGAGCTGGTGACCGATATTCTCGACCCCAAAGATATCGAGCGCGTCGAGGTAACGCTTAACGGTTCGCCCAAGTACAGCGTCAGCGGCGAAACGCTGGTCGAATTGCAGGCCCACCGCAAGAACTACGCCCAGCCGGGACGCTATATCCTGTCATTCGGTGACCCGACGCTGCGCACCAAAATCGGCGTCCGCCAGACCGACCTTGTCACCTTGGGCGGTGAAATCTGGTTTGTGTATATCACATTGAAAAGCAAACCTGCTGTAGACGGAAACGGCAAGCAAATTCTGCCGCCGTCTATCCGTGCCCGTGCCCACGTGCTGCCTGCACAGAGCGTGCGTTATTACATGCCGCGCCTGTATGAAATCACTTGGCATGCTGCCGCCACTGGCCGCACCCCGTTTGATTTCTCCGAGCGCAGTCCGGCCCTGAACCTCAAGCGCATCCATTTCAAGGATAACTCTATCGAGCGTGTCCGCGTCCTGCGTGACGACTACGAAGAGTTGAACGTTATCAAGGAAGATAACGCGTTTGATTTGGCCCAGTCGAAAAAAGAGCAGTGTGCGGGCTGGTTCAGCCTCGACTTTATCCGTTATGGCTTCGGTGCCGATGGCATGCTCAACACGGCGGCCCGCAAACAGCTGGCCTTCGAGCTGGACAAAAATGCCGTGGGCAGTGTGCCGGTGATTGTCGAGGCCGTGGAGCAGGTGAACGCGTTGCCGCAAGCGGCATAAGGGGCGGGAGATATGCTTGACAGCTTAGGTGAAAGCTTGGGCGGCCTGACCGATTCGATTCTCGGCGGTGGTGAAAAACTTATCGACTCTTGGTTTGACAACGAGGCCGACAAGGTCGCGTCGGCCGCACCGGAAGAAAACCGTACCACCACCCACGAGGAGCCAGCACAGCAACCGACCGGGCAGCCAATCTACCCGGTGAACGCCATGCCAACCAACCTGATGTTTGGTGGCTTTGCGCTGTTGATGCTGTTCATGTTCCTGATGCTAAGGGGGAAATGATGCCATTACTATTCTGGCCGTTGCTCGCTGGCACCGTGGGCTTTGTCGGCGGGTTGTTCACGGGTGAGGCGTTCAGCCGCACCCTCAAAATTCTGGTTGCCGTTGTGATGGGCCTCTGGCTCTACAACATCGTGTGGGGGAAGCGGTAATGATGGGAATTCCGGGCATTACCAATTCCGGCTCGATGCCGATTAACGCGGGCGGCGGGGCTGCCGGACCATCTGGTGTTAAAGCCAATAACGAGTCCGGCTTTCGTGTCGGTGATATCAACATGGGCGGCGGCAGCTCGAACCTGTTGCTGCTGGTTGTTGTCCTTGTGGGGATGTGGTTTCTGATGGGCAAGGGGGGCTGATGCGTTTTCAACTGATACGGCCCAACCGTGCCGACATCAATGCCCAGTTTGCTTTGTTGCGTCCGGCGTTCAACGGGGTGAATCAGGCCAAGGCGGAGTTTGATTTTTGCTGTGATGCAGTAAAGCGCAAACAGGCCAGCCTGTACCACCTCAAGGGCAAAGGCGTCTCGGTCCGCTTCGTGGGTATGGTCACGGATGACAATAGTTACCTGATTCTGGCGATGACCGGGCGCGGGCTGGTTGCGGCCGCCCCGACAATTATTGAGGCGGTGAAATCGCAGGGCTACCGCCAAATCAAATATCACACCGTGCGCCGGGGGATGACTCGTATCCTCACGCGATTCGGGTTTTCAATCACTGACAAGACGGCCCATGACACCGTGTTGTCCTTACTGTTGGAGGGCGACTGATGGGAGGCGGCGGCAAAAGCTCAAGCAAGAACACCACGACCACAACCAATACCAGCGGCCAGAACGCTATTGACGGTGATAACCTCGGCGTGGCGATTTCCGGTGTCAACGGCTCTAACATCAACGTCAATATGACGGACCACGGAGCCATGGCACGGGCCTCCGAGTTGGGCGAGCTGGCATTGACCAGCAACACCCAGGTGACTAAAGCGGCGCTCGACAGCAATGCCGATGTATCCAAAGCGGCCTTGAAAATGGGCAAGGAAACCGTCGATTCGGCCATGAGTTTCGGCCGCGATGCACTGGCCTCGAATGAGGCGGCACTCGGCAAGTCGTTTGATTTCGGTCGGGATGCCCTCAAGGCCAACGCCGATGTATCGAGCAAGGCAATGAAACACGTCACCGACGCTCACGGCCACAACCTGCAAATGGTTGCCGGACTGGCGGGCAACCAAGCCGCGCAGAATGCCGAGAATCTGGCCGCGATTAAAGACCTTGCGGCGATGAAGGCCGACGGCGGACAAGTTGCCACCTCCAAGCAGATGACCATGACGGTCGGGCTGATTTTCTTCTTCTTGGCCATGATGGCGATTTTCGGGGGTAAGAAATGACATTTAATCGTGTAATGCAACCGCGCCAGCAGGAGCAGTTTCAGGCAATCGGGGAGTTCCTCTATATCGAGAGCTGTCCCGATACCGTGCTCATCCGCACCGAGCGCGGCGAGTACCGCCTCAAGCCGGGCGCTCAAATCATCGACAGCCAGTTAACCGGGCGGATTACGGTCGAGAACTTGGGCGAGGCCGGGGCCGTGTCGATTATCTGCGGTTTCGGCCGCTATATCCCGCCGACGGACGGGCAGAAAGTCGATGTTACCCAGATGCCTGCGGTGGTGTTCGCGCCGGGGCAGCAGGTCGATATTGCCAGCCCCGTGATGCTGGCAGACGGGCAGGTGATTGCTATCTCACAGCTGCCGAAAATCCAGCTTGCCGATGGCCAACAGGTGACCGTGTCACAACTTCCGGCTATCCAGCTAGCTGCCAATCAACAACTGGCGGTGACGCACTTGCCGGATGTTGCACTGGCTGCGGGCCAGCAGGTCGGGGTTACCGAGCTGCCCAAGGTCAAACTGGAAACCGGGCAGGCGGTCCGCGTCTACGCTACCACGCCGCTACTGACCAAGCCTGTCGGCGGCGATAGCGTTGCCAGCCAAGTGCTGACGCTGGCTGCCGGGACCGCGGTACTGGCAAAAAATACGTCACGCTGTCACGTTTTGGTCAAAGTGCCGACCACCAACAGCCACGCCGTGACCCTCGGCAGTGACTGGGAGCTGACACCGGGCGAGCCACTGAAACTGGAAACTACCGCCGAGCTGGCCTTTGCCGGGACGGACGGCGATACCATTCAAATTATCGAGGTGAGCCGATGAGCACACTAAAAGACCAGCTGCCCGCGGGCAGCGCACGCAACAAGATTGAGTTTCTGGCCGAGCTAATGGAAATGACCGTTGCCGAGCTGTACGAGAAAATCGCCGGGCTGGGCGGGGCCGAAAACCTGCTGGTCAATCCAAAGTTCAATGAGGGCTGGACGTCGCAGTCCGGTGCCTTGGCGCACATGGTCCGCAGCATGCACATGACCGCAGGCGTGAAGCCGGATTTGTCCATGACCGTGGGCAACGGCCGCGGCTCGATGCTGGTTACCAATGGCTGGGCCATGGAAGTGCCTTTTGACAAAACCCAGAGCTATCCGGCACTGGTTGCCAACGGCCGCCCGATGAGCTGGAAACAGACCGTCGACCGAGAAAGCGGCGCGTTACAAGTACTGTGCCGCGACTTTACCCTGTATCAGGTGGTCACGGTGCCGATGAACGGCATGGACCATACAGCACTGAAAGGGCGCTTCACCCTGACCGGGGTGAAAGGTTCGACGGTCACCGTGGGGATTGCCAAGCTGAGTCCCTACAGCAACAGCATGGACTTGAGCTGGCGATATGGCGAAAACACCTACGTCATGGACAAAGACCATCATATCGATGAGCCGATTACTGTAGAGACCAAAAGCGTCGATTTATACCAGTATGCCCGCTCCGGCCCCGGCATGTTTGCGCTGTTCCTCAAGGTAGAGAACGGCGGCAGCGCGTATATCTATGACGCGGCGCTCTGGCATAGCGGGGTGCATGGCGACAGTCCGGCCCGGTTTATCAATCGCCGTCAGCCTGACAGTTACGGCCATTTCATTGACAGCGCCCCCTTATCCGGCGCTGCCAAGTTTGAAACGGTGGCACCTAATACCGTCAAGTACAGCTTCAAGCGCCATTTTCCGTACATGTACGACCCGAGGCAGCATCTGATTATCAACTGCCGGGACTACAAGAGCGCCAAGGTGACGGACATCAAGCCGGATTCGTTCACCATCGAGTTTAGCCAGGCGGACTACGCCAAGCTGAACGGGATGAACGACTTCGGGTATAACTTCTGGCTGCAATACAGCTCGATGCCCGTCGGACTCGGATTTTACCGATGAAATGGCTCTTGGCGTTGGCCCTCGTATTACTTTGGCTCAACAGCCGCAATCAGGCCGCCCGTCCGGGTGGCCTTTCATGGCAACACCTCACAGGGATGACTGACACTATGGCATCAGGACAAAACCGCGGGATTCGCAACAACAACCCGCTCAATATCGAATACAGCAAGCGCAATAACTGGCGCGGGCAGGTCGGCAGCGACGGCCGTTTCTGCATCTTCGAAGATGATAAATGGGGCTTCCGGGCTGCGACCCGTGTACTGCGCAGCTACCAGAAGCGCGGCATCAACACCATCGAGAGCATCGTACATACCTTTGCCCCGAGCCACGAGAACGACAGCAACCGTTATGCCGATTTGGTTTCTAGCTGGACGGGCTACGGCAAGCATGACTTGCTCGACGTGCGCAACGACAACACCGCCGCGGTACTGATTCAGGCCATGGCGCGGATGGAAGTCGGCCGCCGCTATACCATGGGTGAAGTCATGGAAGGAGTCGCGCTGGCATGAGTCCTACAACCAAAGTGATTGCAACCAAGATTGCCGTCAGCGTCGCCGGGATGGTTATCGGCGCGTATGCCATCAAGGGACTGCGTTCTGTGGGGTGGCTATGATTGGGCTGATCACCACATTGGTTTCCGGCGGCATCGGGCTTTTCCGGCAGCGGCAGGATAGGCGGGCCAAGGAGCAGGAACGGCAAGACCGTATCAGCGAGGCCAAGACCACCTCGACCATCCGGCGTATTGAGCAAGGTGATACCAATGCCGCCAAGCTCGACGAGCTGAGTATTGCCCAGCGTGGTTGGAAGGACGAATATCTGCTGGTCATTACCACCGTGCCGCTGGTGTTGTCCTTTGTGCCGGACTATGCGCAATATGTGGCGCTCGGGTTTGAGGCGCTCAATACCATCCCGGAGTATTACTGGTACGGCTTGGGCATGGTCTATATCGACACATTCGGCTTCCGGCGCATGGTGCGCGTGGCGGTCGAGCGCTGGATTGAGCAACGGTTCGGGAGCGGCTGACAATGGCAGAACTACTGAAAGAGCTGGCAAGCATGGGAATATCGCCCGATAGCGTGGTCATGCTGCTGTTTCTGTACCGGATGGACAAACGCCTGACGATACTGGAGACAGTCTGGAAACAGATAAACGCCAAAGCCGCCTGACTCAGGCGGCTTTTTCATGCCCGGAGGCTAGGGAAGTCGTTGTGCTTTCTTGGCTGCCGCTTTGGCCTGTGCCTTGCGGTAGGCCTTTTTCTTTTCCTTTGTCACAGTGTCACGTCTCGGCTCTTTAATTCGTCGGCCACCGCGGAACGGCAACGGGGTTACCACATGGGAGCGCCGCGGGATGTAGTCCAGCTCGTACATCCGTTTCAGCGTGTGGTATTCGTCGAAACGCAGTGCCCAAGACATCAGCTCGCGCGGGCTGAACCGACGGCCGTCCGGGGTGACAATCACACAATATTGCTCGTCGATACGGAACCCGGTCCAGCGGGTATCATCCGGCAGATAGCCGCGGGCGCGGATCACCAACAGTTTCTCGGCCATCGGGTTGACGTCCATCCAGCCGGACAGCCAGCGCTTGACGGTGACGGGCTGGACATGAAACCACGCCGCAGCTTCGGGAATGGACGTGAAGTTCTGCCAAAACAGTTTTACAAACGATTCGTGGAGCATGAAGTACCTCGCAAAAATCCTAGCCAACAAAAGTTTATTCCGATTAATGAAGGGCTTGCTGATTGGCGATAGCAATCAATTGCGGCAACTAAGTCACAGCGGCGTTGAACAAGCTTTTCATCAATGACAAAAACTAACGCGTGGCGCGCGGTTTAAAAACACCAACGTTTGAAGATAACTAACTGTTTCCAGAGACTTTTTACAGGTAAAGGCGGAAGGTTTCCGGGCTGACCCAAACCATGTTAAAAAAGTACACCCGAGTACGCATTATGTATATTATGTTAAATAGGGTATTCGGTATTTATATCCAAACAACTATTCCCTAACTCTCTTTCCCCTTTGCCTTTTTGCAATACTCTCTTTGCTTTTCTAGCACTGTACAATTTAACAGTATTGGGAATTTACCATAAAATAGGTAATTAACACCTATTTTTAAGCACTGCTGCAAATGTTCAGTTTGCCTGGTGATTCAAAATCAGCTGTTAATTACAGCTTGGTTTAATCGAACCAAGCTAGTTATTTTTAATTCGAGCAAACTAATGATGACGCTAAGCGTGTTTATAAGCCTAGCGTCTTTTCAATCTACTCAGTTGTGGCTAACGCCTGGTATTTGTTGAGCATTGCATTTAGTTCTGGCGTTAGAATCGGCTTCGCCAAGAATCCATCCATACCGGCTTTTCTGTATTCGATTTGATCTGAATGCATTGCATTAGCCGTTAATGCAATAATCGGTATGTTTATATTTTTCTGTCGTAACTGTTTGGTTGCCTGCAGCCCATCCAGCACTGGCATCGAAATATCCATTAGCACAATGTCAAACTGATGCTGGTTATTCTCAAGTATATCGAGCGCTTCTTTACCGTTATTGGCAATCACCACTTGATGGCCTCGTTTTTCCAGCATTAGCTTAGCAACTAATTGGTTTGTGTTACTGTCTTCAGCTAACAGTATACTTAGCGAATGATCAAGGCTGTTTTCTATAACAGGCTCATAAAGCTGTGATTCGTCAAGCGCCTGCGTTATCGGTATATAGACAGTAAAACAACTGCCTTTGTGTAGTGTGCTTTCTAACGTTATCTTTCCGTTCATTTTATCAATCAAATGCTGGCTGATTGCCAAACCAAGCCCCGTGCCGCCATACCGCCTTGTAATGCTGCCATCGGCTTGAATAAACGGATTAAATAAGTTTCTTTGAGCTTCTTGTGAAATACCAATACCAGTATCTGTCACTGCTATCGATACATATTGGTTGTCTCGCTTAACATCAATAGAGACAGAACCTTGGTTGGTGAACTTAATCGCATTTCCTATCAGATTAAACATTACCTGAGATATCCGGTTTTTATCACCGACCATCTTCTTGGGAACCGATGGCGATATATTTACACTCAGGGCTATATTCTTTTTAACCGCTTGCTCATGCAGTTGGCTTGCGACGAGGTTAATACTCTCATCCAATTGCATCTCTGTATTATAAAGCTCAAAGTTACCCGACTCGATTCTCGAGAGATCAAGAATATCATTGATGATCGTTAACAATAGCTGGGCTGATTGATCCATTTGGTTAACCCAGCGAGCCTGCTCTTTGCTCAACCCGGACTCCGCCAACGTATCCATAAAACCTAAAACTGCATTTAATGGAGTTCTTATCTCATGGCTCATCATTGCTAAGAATTGCGACTTGGCTTTATTCGCTGACTCCGCTTGTTTTCTGGCTTCCTGAAGTTCAAAAAGCCGTTTTTTGCGGTTGGTAATATCTTTTGCCGTTCCCCTGTAGCCTAATAACTTTCCTTGCTTTGAGAAGTATGGTGTTCCGCTAAAACTAATCCATAACCCCCCTTCACTCTCCGGCAACTGCCACTCGAGATCTTCAAAGGGTTCTTTCATCCCAAACTTTATTTTTAGTTTTTTCTTTAACGCCTCTTGCTCGTCAAAAATATCGAGGATACTGTCATTATCAACAACATGGTTGGCAAGATTCGGTGACGATATATAGGTAAACCGTAAATCGGTATCGACTTCCCAAAACCAATCACCAACCGTTTTGGCAAAATCTTTAAACCGCTGCTGGCTGTGAATAAGCTCCTGAGTTCGTGCCGTTACTAACGATTGTAGCCTCTCACGGTAATCAATATCGATAATAGCCCGTTCAAGTAATGGTCTGAATCGATCTAGTACCCGTCGGCATTGGGGCGAAAACTGTCCGCGCTCGGAATGGAGGAATAATAATACCGCATCGCCTGAACTGACTTTAACCCCTGTTAGCAACACAGAGTGGCAATACTGAAACATCTCATGCGGTAGCCCCTGAAACTCTGATACCTGGCTTGGTGAGAACAGCGCAATACTCTCACCATTCATTGAGCGAACAAACGTATTGCCTACTGGCCAGGTACTTGACTCGAAAAAACGACACGTTGTAACAAGTTCCTGCAATGGTGCATTCTCATCTTCTCTCGTTAAGACCAACGCATGTTCAAAGCCAATGTACTTTCGTAATACCGACAATAAGCCATTGAAAACTTGTCTCTTGCTGTTGGCACCAGCCATCGCTGACATACCTGCTAGAATAGCGGCATTTTCATCCCGAAGCTGTTTTTCGCGTTCCTGACTTCGCAACAGATCAAGCAATGTCTCTTGAAGTTTTTCTGATTCAATGCCTGGCATTAACTAGTCCCTATGAAATAAAACTGCGGATATCATGAGGTTACCGTGCGCATTTTCACCACCGACAAACTGTCCCTGTTCACCAAACGTAAAGGGACAGACAAATGGCGTATGATGCATTGCTTTATTCACGTACTGTGCCACTTCTTCCATCCTGTCTTGTACCTGTAACATACAACCCGCACAATAAATGGTAATTCCACCAATCGGGTCTAATTCCTGACTCGCACTACCGATGTCAAATGCTGAGTCGATTACCCTGCCCGCCCGTGTGATAAGCCGCTCTTCTGTACCCTCCATAAAGAACAGCTCTTCACCTTCTTCAACGCTTGCAAACAGTTCGATTCCGCCTCTTTGTGTCACTTTTAACGGATGTGACAGCTTGAAGTACGGTAAGCCGTGTACTTTGCCGGCAATTCTTCCTAGTGGGTTTAAACAGCTTCTCGAAACTATGCTATTTTCACCTGAGAGTGGTTGACCGATCCATTCCTGGTAAATCTCTATAGCAGGTCTGTGATTAAGCTCGATTAATTCTCGCCCCTCTGTGCGCGTTGCAATCGCACTCGTTCCTAAACTGGCATAACCGGAATGGAATGAGTAACTAATGTTGCAAGAAGGATAAAACACACAGAGTCCAACCCCTTCTTTGCACTGTTGTTCGTGAGTGAACAGTTTCCAGTTCCCTCTCACATGATCGTCCGCCGCACTCCCGCCAATAATGGGCACAGGGATACCCAGCTCATCCTCTATGCCTTGTATAACTTCTTCTTCATGTCCTGGGCTAGAGTGAAGCAAAATTAATGCCGGAAGTTCTCCAGGGCGATCGCTGTTCTCAATCGCACGTAAAAGCGCCTGTCGCGCCATGTCATACGGACTTTGATTTGTTGATACGATCGCACTCCCGAATGCACCTTCATAATCACACATCGCCCACAAAGCAATGCCTTCACCGCGATTATACCCTTCGTCTGTCATTACGCCCTGACACGAGGAGCATCCAAGTATCTGAGAATTCGGAAATTCAGCCGCCAACACTTGCTGGATAAGCTGCTCATCATAGTGTTCGGAAAAATAAGCAAGAATCAGCTTGGGGTTGATGATTTTACTTTTTAGTTTGCGAATTGCATCCGAAACAGCATGCTCTGAAGCATGGAAAGCAGAAAAACTTGTGGCTATATCCATATTTTCATATTTATTGTTATGAGTTGCTCTCATCATAGACATTTTTGCTTTTGTAATCAGCAAACTGATACCATTTTTATGGTTTTGTGGCTAAAGTCAGACTGCTAATGACCGCTAAACTATACAATTACTTAATTTGGGATGATGAAGGGACGCATGACTAGCAAAGTCGTTATGGTAACAGGCGGTGCCAAGGGCATTGGTCGGGGCATTTGTGAAATGCTGGCCAGCAAAGAGATTATCGTTGTTGCAGTAGATATTGACGAGGAAGCCGGTTTTGAGCTGGTTGCACATAACCCGATGATCCGTTTCCGCCAAGCGAATGTTACCCGCGAGAACGAAGTTGCTGCTGTTGTAGAGGAGATTCAGTCACAGTTTGGCAGGCTTGATGGTCTGGTTAACAATGCTGCTATTGCTAACCCCTATAACGCACCTGTCGAATCCCTGGAAATGCATGATTGGGAGCGAATTATAGCTGTTAACCTAACCGCGCCTATGCTAGTGACAAAATTATGCCTGCCTCTGCTTAAGGCATCTAAAGGTGCTATTGTTAATATCAGCTCAACCCGTGCAGAACAGTCCGAGCCCAATACAGAAGCGTATAGTGCATCTAAAGGTGGACTGGTGAGCCTGTCCCATGCGCTTGCTGTTAGCCTTGGGCCTGATGTCAGAGTGAACTGCGTTTCACCTGGTTGGATTGATACAAGTAATGAAGAGCTACGAGATATCGATCACAGTCAGCATCTTACTGGTCGCGTCGGACACTCTGCAGATGTTGCGTCTATGGTAAAATACCTATTAAGTACTAATGCAGGCTTTATCAGTGGTCAGAATTTTACTGTTGATGGCGGGATCACAAAAAAGATGATATATGCTGAATAAACATGAAAAGATAGGCTTGAGCCATCAAGCCTATAAAACGATCAGTTTCCAATAAAAAGTGACTAATTAACAGTCACTTTTGTACAGTAAACTTTGCAATTATAATCTCACTTCCCTGCTGCACCGTTATAGCCCACTCCATTGTGTCATGAACACACTCAGGTACAGTAAATGTGCCTACCCAGTGATCGGTTTGTTGCTCAAATATGACAGGAATGGTCCCCATAAACATATCGACACCTTCTATTTTAGCAACTGGTTTTACATTTGTGTTACTAATTCGTAGAGTGACTTCCGAATTAGCGACTACAGGATATGGGTTAACTGATAACCCGAGCTTTTTATTTGAACCATCAACAGCACAATATTCTGCTGTGATCCGGCAGTTGGTAGCACTATCATCTATGGATGTGTTTTCTTCATAGGTGACTGTTCTCCATACAAATGCCGTTATTAATACTGCCATCAAGATTAAAATCTGGATTAATCTTGCCTTTGTTAACTTCTCCGCAGCCATGATTTACCGTGCTTCCCGTGTTACAGAGTTCAAACTTTTCACATAAATGTTGCTTAACCGTAAACATTGTGTGGGCTTAACTCTGTCAATCACTTGTTAAGTAAAGTATTATGTGCAGTGAAAATGCCACTTTTACAACAAAATAGCAATTTAAATGCTGAGTTGTTTAAAAAAACAACATGGCAGTTAAGTAAGCTTTGGGTGGCATTGCGACAACTTGTTGTTCGCACAAGGAAAGAGAGTGTAGTTGAACAATTCAAATTGGAAGCATGCAACATGAGCCAAGTAAAGCAGCTTGAACAAAACTACAACTATACGGTCGTTCGTCAATTCACCCTGGTCACCATACTATGGGGAATTGTCGGAATGGGCGTTGGTGTATTGATTGCCGCTCAACTGGTGTGGCCGGCGCTAAACTTCGACCTACCTTGGTTGACATACAGCCGCTTGCGTCCACTGCATACCAATGCAGTGATTTTCGCATTTGGTACTAGTGCACTATTTGCTACGTCTTATTACGTAGTACAGCGCACATGTCAAACAAGGCTATTCGGTGGAAAGTTAGCATCGTTCACCTTCTGGGGTTGGCAAGCCATCATCCTTGCAGCAGCTATTTCGCTGCCAATGGGATGGACATCTGGTAAAGAATACGCAGAACTGGAATGGCCGATTGATATCGCGATTGCAGTTGTTTGGGTATCCTATGCCATTGTCTTTTTCGGTACCATGATCAAACGAAACACGTCGCACATTTATGTTGCGAACTGGTTCTTTGGTGCCTTCATCTTAACGGTAGCTGTCCTTCACATTGTGAACAGCATGGCTATCCCTGTATCGATGACTAAATCGTATTCGATTTATTCCGGTGCTGTGGATGCGATGATTCAATGGTGGTATGGACACAACGCAGTAGGTTTCCTACTGACAGCCGGTTTCCTGGGTATGATGTACTACTTCGTACCTAAGCAAGCAGGCCGTCCGGTATTCTCCTACCGTCTGTCTATCGTACACTTCTGGGCACTGGTATCTCTGTATATCTGGGCTGGCCCTCACCACTTGCACTATACAGCCTTACCTGACTGGACTCAGTCTCTTGGTATGGTGATGTCTCTGATCCTGTTTGCTCCTTCTTGGGGTGGTATGATCAACGGTATCATGACGCTGTCGGGTGCATGGCACAAACTTCGTTACGATCCAATCCTACGATTCCTGGTTGTTTCATTGTCTTTCTACGGTATGTCTACCTTCGAAGGTCCAATGATGTCAATTAAGACCGTAAACGCCCTTTCTCACTATACTGACTGGACAATCGGTCACGTTCACTCTGGTGCGTTAGGTTGGGTTGCAATGGTTTCTATCGGTGCCGTTTATCACCTAATTCCTAAGCTATTCGGTCAGGAACGTATGTTCTCTATCAAGTTGATCAACGTTCACTTCTGGCTGGCAACGATTGGTACGGTTCTTTACATCGTAGCAATGTGGATTTCAGGTGTGATGCAGGGTCTGATGTGGCGTGCGGTTAACACTGACGGTACATTGACCTATAGCTTCGTAGAGTCTCTACAGGCTTCTTATCCATTCTACTTTGTTCGCTTCCTGGGCGGTGCAATCTTCCTTGCTGGTATGTTCCTAATGGCATACAACGCATATAAGACAATTGTTGCACCAAAAGAAAGCCTAAAAGCAACTGAGCAACCAGCATAAGGAGTTCCGACAATGGCTAATAATCGTCATGAAATTGTAGAAAAAAATGTCGGCCTTCTAGCGATACTTATCGTCATTGCTATAAGCTTCGGTGCACTGGTAGAAATTACGCCGCTTTTATATCAAGACCAAACTACTGAACCAGTAGAAAACCTACGCCCTTACACGGCGCTAGAAATGGAAGGTCGTGATATTTACATTCGCGAAGGCTGTAATGTTTGTCACAGCCAGATGGTTCGTCCATTCCGTTCTGAAACTGAGCGTTACGGACACTACTCTGTTGCGGGTGAAAGTGTGTGGGAACACCCTTTCCTATGGGGTTCAAAGCGTACTGGTCCTGATCTGGCGCGTGTTGGTGATCGTTATTCTGACGACTGGCACCGTGTCCACCTTCGCGATCCACGTGCCGTAGTTCCTGAGTCAAATATGCCTGGTTTCCCTTGGTTGGAAGAAAACGTGCTTGATGGCAAGTTGACCTCCGACAAACTAGCTGTTTTCCGTGACGTTTTTGGTGTTCCTTACACCGATGAGCAAGTTGCGAATGCTGGTGAGGAAGTGAAAGGCAAGACTGAAATGGATGCAATCATTGCTTACCTTCAGTCGCTTGGTCACGCAATGAAATAAGGAGGCACAATGGATATTGGAACCATTCATAGCATTTGGACAGTGATCCTGTTCGCAAGCTTTATTGGTATCGTCCTTTGGGCTTACAGTAAACGCCAAAAATCGCGTTTCGATGAAGCTGCCAACCTTGTATTTGCTGATGAAGAGCAAGATTTGGCAACGCGTGAGAAAGACAGGAGCTCGGAAGCATGACTACATTTTGGAGTCTATGGATTACAATCATCACGCTCGGCACTATTGCTGGTATTGCTGCTATGCTCGTCTGGTGCAGCAAAGACAAGATGGGTGTCGAGGAAGGTGAGGATATGGGTCACGAATACGATGGTATTCGTGAGATCAATAACCCGCTGCCTAAATGGTGGTCCTACATGTTTTGGGGCACCATCATCTTTGGCCTTTTTTACTTATTCCTATACCCAGGTCTAGGTAACTATAAAGGTTTCTTGGGGTGGCAGAGCTCAAACCAAACAGTTCGTTCTGTTGAAGAATCGAAACTAGCGATTGCTAATGCTCAGAAAGAGAAACGTTTGGACGAGTACGCTCGAGAACTAGACGAAGCGCAAGCTAAGTTTGGCGAAACCTTTAAAACATTGGCTTATGATGAGTCTGGTAATAATCTTCGCCCTATCACTGAAATCGCAGCTGATTCTGAAGCGATCAAAGTGGGCCAGCGTCTGTTCATTCAAAACTGTGCCCAGTGCCATGGTTCGGATGCGCGTGGTCAGCTAGGTTACCCTAACCTAACCGATAACGCTTGGCTGTACGGCGGTGAAGCAGAAACTATCAAGGCAACCATCATGGAAGGTCGCCAAGGTGTTATGCCAGCTTGGATTGACTCTCTAGGTAAAGATGGAGTCAAAGAAGTCACTACCTATGTACTTGGTATGTCAGGACGTAAAGTCAACGCCAAAGAAGCCGCTGCCGGTAAGCAACGCTTCGTTGTGTGTGCAGCTTGTCACGGCACTGACGGTAAAGGTAACCCTGCATTTGGTGCACCTGACCTAACAGACAATACATGGCTATACGGCGGCTCTCGCCGTGCGGTTGAAGCCACTATTACTCACGGTCGTCTGGGTGTAATGCCAGCATGGAAAGATATTCTAGGTGAAGATAAAGTTCAGCTAATTTCTGCCTATGTCTGGGGTTTGGGTAACGACACCGACAAGTAACAACATGGTTAATACTCGGTTACATATTGATTGAAAAATTAGTAATAAAAACTGAGACATAAGACCAAGCCCCTGTTAATTTCAGGGGCTCTTTCCATCAAAGCTTCAAAGGTAATCATTATGCGTAAACCATGGTATAAGCAGTTTTGGCCTTGGTTCGTTTTCGCCATTCCTGCAATCTCAATAATGTACAGCCTGACAGCTGTTTACATATTCTCTCAGAATCAAGTCGACCTTGTTGCAGAAGATTATTATAAGAAAGGCAAAGCGATTAATTTAGACCTTTCTCGTCTCCGCGTTGCTGATGCGCTGAATTTGAAAGCATCAGTCAGTGTTGCAGATACCGATATTGTGGTTAATTTTGATAAAGGTGATCTCAAGACTAACCCTAACTTGCGTGTCACTTTTACGCATCGTACCCTAGCCAATAAAGACTTTACGCAAATGGTCAGTGCCGATTTAAGTGGCGCTTATCGTTTCAACTCTCCTGAGCAGCTTGAAGGCCCATGGTTTGTTGAAGTAGAGCCATTTGATGGCGACTGGATGTTGCAAGGACGCGTTAACCTACCGACATCCGACCCGATTTCGTTGTACGGGCAGGATAAGGAATGACAAAAGACTGTTACCATTGCGGCGATCCTGTTCCACAGGATTGCCAGCATCAAGTTGAAATACTGGGCGAAACGCGTGACATGTGTTGCCCGGGTTGTGAAGCGGTCGCGCAAACTATCGTTGAGAGCGGCCTTACCTCCTATTACGAATTCCGTACAGCACCAGCCGAGAAAGCTGATTTAGTTCCTCAGCAACTCCAATCTCTATTGCTCTATGATCATGAAGAAATTCAACAAGAGTTTGTTCGCGAGTTTGATGACAGCAAAGAAGTTTCCCTCTCTCTCGATGGCGTATCCTGTGCAGCATGTGCATGGTTGATAGAAAAGCAATTAAAACGAGAACCCGGCGTTATCTCCATCCGCGTGAACACCACAACTCACAGGGCTTTACTTACCTGGGATCCAACCCAAGCCAAACTTAGCCACCTTCTTTCTGTGATCCATCAGCTTGGTTATAAAGCTGCCCCTTTTGAGGCTGATGCCCAGGAACAGCAATACCATAGAACAATGAAGAGCTACCTGTACCGACTCGGTATTGCTGGTATTGCAACCATGCAGGTGATGATGTTGGCCGTCGCCCTGTATTTTGAGATTTTTGGAGACCTTGACGCAGAATTTAAAAACTACCTTCGTTGGGTTAGCCTGATTTTTGCCACCCCTGTCCTTCTGTATTCTGCCTTACCGTTTTACCTCAATGCCTGGCGTAACCTGCGCGCCCGAACATTAGGGATGGATGTTCCCGTCTCTATCGCTTTGCTCTTTGCCTATGTTGCCAGCCTTTATGCCACAGTTATGGAAAAAGGCGAGGTGTTCTTCGAGTCAATCTCGATGTTCACCTTCTTCTTGCTCTTGGGGCGTTTCCTTGAAATGCGTGCACGCCGGCAGGCTGCAGCTGCAAGTGCCAACCTGCTCAAGTTAGTCCCGACCATGGCCACACTAGAAGATGGCTCTCAGGTTGCTGCAAAAACACTAAAAGTCGGTGACATAATTACCATTCTGCCAGGTGAAAGCCTGCCTGCCGACGGTGAGATTATCCGAGGTGAAACAGCTGTCGATGAATCGATGCTGACCGGCGAGCCAATGCCGGTTCCAAGAAGCTCAGGTAGTTCCGTATTCGCAGGTACCATTAACGGTGATGGAAATATCACTCTGCGTGTAACCAAAGACCGGCAGAACTCCCTTATTTCCAATATCGTACGCCTGCAGGACGAAGCCCAGTCTTCTAAACCCAAAGTAGCTGAAGTTGCGGACGTCGTTGCCCGCTATTTCGTGGCAGGTATTTTGATTATTTCAGCCTGCACCTGGCTTTTCTGGCATCAGCAGAAACCTGAAGATGCCCTGTGGATCACCTTGGCGGTGCTTGTGGCAACATGCCCATGTGCTCTTTCTCTGGCCACGCCAACTGCCCTCACCTGCTCGACATCTAGCCTAGGGCGGCTGGGTATCCTGCTTCGACGCGGGCATGTTCTGGAGACACTTTGTAAAGTGAACCAGTTGGTCATCGACAAAACTGGCACGCTAACCGAGGGCAATATCCGACTCGTCGAAACACAACTACTTGGCGATCTGTCTGAAACGGAAGCACTGGCTTATGCTGCTGAAATGGAACGTTTTGCAAACCACCCGATTGCAAGAGCCTTTAGCGGATATCGCGACAGTAGCAAAGCGTTTGATGAAGTTGAAAATGTTATCGGCTGTGGCCTAAAAGGCTCTTTAAATGGTGATGAATGGCGCATTGGTCAGGCCGCTTTTGTTCTTGAGCATCACCCAGATAAAGCAGAGCAATTAAAGCTGTGCGACAACCGTTTTCAGGTATGGCTATCTTGCAATAACCAGCTTATTGCCGGTTTCAAGCTTGATGATCCTATCCGAGAAGACAGCAAGGAGCTTGTAGAGCAGTTCCAAGCATCCGGTATCAAGGTCACCATGTTGACCGGCGACCATTCAGCTAATGCTCAGACTGTGGCTGATAAGCTAAGCGTTGATAACTTAATTGCCGGAGCTACTCCGGAAGGCAAGCTTGAGTATCTTCGCAGCCTTGATAAAGACAACGTTGCCTTAATGATTGGTGATGGTGTTAATGACGCCCCTGTTCTGGCCGGAGCTCATCTCTCTGTCGCCATGGGCGGCGGTACTGATATTGCCAAATCCTCCGCAGATATGGTATTGCTAGGTGATCAGCTATTACGTATTTTACGTGCTCGAGAGCTAGCACTAAAAACCAGAAAGATTATTCGAGAAAACCTGGCTTGGGCGCTAGGGTACAACCTCGTTATCTTGCCATTGGCGGTCGCTGGTTTTGTCGCTCCGTACATTGCGGTTGTAGGTATGTCGGCAAGCTCGATCATTGTTGTTTCTAATTCTTTAAGGTTATTAAAAGAAAATGGCTAGTCTTTACTTGTTAATACCAATTGCGATCGTTTTTGTCTGTATCGCTGTAGGCATTTTTCTTTGGGCCGTCAGAAGTGAGCAGTTTGAAGATCTTGAGCGACAAGGCTATGACATCTTGTTTGATGAGGATGACCCCGAGCAGAACAAGCCTCAAGCAAACAAAAAAGAAAGTGAAAACGTGTCGTGAATATTGATTTTTACGCGGCTTTTGTTATCGGCTTAATGGGTGCTGGCCACTGCCTCGGGATGTGCGGCGGAGTAGCTGCCGCACTTACCTTGGGTATGCCAGGGCAGCAGCAGGCAAGCCGTTGGCCATACTTACTATGCTACAACACCGGTCGTCTTATCTCTTACGCCATTGCAGGTGCCATCATTGGTGGTGCGTTTGCTGGCATCGCCTCTTTCGGTGGATACTCAACAGGGCTTGTATCACTTAGGTTGTTTGCTGCCATCATGATGATTTTGCTTGCGCTTTACATCGGACAATGGTGGCAGGGCATCACCAAAATAGAACGCCTTGGCCAGTATCTCTGGCGCTTTGTATCACCCAAGGCTAAGTCCCTGCTGCCGTTGAAGTCGCCTGTTGCGGCACTACCCTTCGGTTTGCTATGGGGGTGGCTGCCATGTGGACTTGTATATTCAACCCTAAGCTGGGCCGCTGTTTCCGGCAGCGCCCTATCCGGCGCAGCCGTTATGCTAGCCTTTGGTTTAGGGACGCTTCCGGCAATGATTGCAGTAGGGTCAATGGCCCAGCAACTGCAGAACCTGCTGAGAAACCTTTATTTCAAACGTGCCAGTGCCTTGTTGTTATTGCTCTATGGGGTTCATACTGGTTATATCGCAATCAAACAAATGTTGTAGGCTTTTTAATACTCGTCATATTGCTTCATAATATGTTAAAATATTGACCTACATCAAATTGGTTAGACAGGCTTATGATTTCAGACAAACTTACAACCAAACGTATCCAGTCAGGCGGATGTGCAATCCACTGCCAGGATTGCAGTATTAGTCAGTTGTGTATTCCATTTACTTTGAATGAGTCTGAGCTCGATCAGCTAGATCAAATCATCGAACGCAAAAAGCCAATCCAGAAAGGACAAGAGCTTTTTAAAGCGGGTGATGAACTCAAATCACTTTATGCGATTCGTTCAGGTACCATCAAAAGTTACACCATCACAGAACAAGGTGATGAGCAGATCACTGCCTTCCACCTGGCAGGCGATCTTGTGGGTTTTGATGCTATCAACGAAATGATGCACCCGAGTTTCGCTCAGTCACTAGAAACATCAATGGTGTGTGAAATTCCGTTTGAGATCCTTGATGACTTGTCAGGGAAAATGCCAAAACTTCGTCAACAAATTATGCGTTTGATGAGTAATGAGATTAAAGGTGATCAGGAAATGATCTTGCTGCTTTCCAAGAAGAATGCAGAAGAGCGCCTTGCCGCTTTCCTTTACAACCTATCGCTTCGTTTCTCTCAACGTGGCTTTTCACCTCGTGAATTCCGTCTAACAATGACGCGCGGTGACATTGGTAACTACTTAGGCCTGACTGTAGAAACTATCAGCCGCTTGTTGGGACGATTCCAAAAGTCTGAAATGCTGAGTGTGAAAGGAAAGTACATTACGATTCTTGATCACGAAGAGTTGGCGCGCCTTGCCGGTGTGAGCAAAAATACTGCTGCATAAGTGATTTAGCCGTTACAAAGAAAGTGATACGAGCTTGAGCCGTATCACTTTTTTTATATTTATCGCCTTTCTGAACTCCCCATTACTCCTCCTATACGTTACAGTTAATAGGCCAATCTGATTTATCTACTTGCTTTAAATGGTATTCAGGGCAATAGATAGTATCCTTACTACAGGGATCAGAGACTGGTTTTGATGCCAACACGATTTGTGTAAGGGGGCAATTATGACCAAGTACAATAATATTCTCGTCGTTGCCGATCCGGCTCAGGATCACCAGCCAGCGTTGTCTCGCGCTGTCGATCTGGCCAGAAGAGCGCAAGAAGTAAAAATCACTCTATTCCTCGCTATCTATGATTTCTCTTATGAAATGACATCTATGCTTTCTTCCGATGAACGGCTAGCGATGCGTAAAGGCGTGATAGTACAAAGAGAAGAATGGCTAAAAGATATCACACGGCCCTATGTGGATGATGGCTTTAACATTGATATCACCGTGGTGTGGCACAACCGGCCTTATGAAGCCATTATTGCCGAAGTATTCAGCAATGCCCATGACCTTCTTATCAAGGCCACTCATGATCACGACAAGCTAGGCTCGGTTATTTTCACCCCAACCGATTGGCATTTATTGCGTAAGTGCCCCTGCCCTGTACTGATGGTCAAAGAGCACAGCTGGCCGGAAAATGGCAAGATCGTTGCCAGCGTAAACTTGGCCGCCGACAGTGAAACCCATGAAAAGCTGAACGACACAATAGTGTCTGAAGCAAAAACGATGGCAGAAATACTTGGGGCCGAAGTCAACCTGGTTAACGCCTACCCTGCAACGCCAGTTAACATTACTATTGAGCTGCCCGAGTTTGACCCTGCCTCATACAGTGATGCTGTACGAGGACATCATTTGACTTCCATGAAGGCACTCCGTCATAAGCATGGGCTGCCAGAAGAGCAAACTCACGTCATTGAAGGGTTGCCGGAAGATGTTATACCTAGTGTGGCGAAAGATCTGGATGCAGAGCTTGTCATTCTCGGTACGACAGGTCGAACCGGGCTGTCAGCTGTCTTTATCGGCAATACCGCGGAGCATACAATTGACAGCCTTAACTGTGATTTGCTGGCTCTCAAACCCGAAGGTTATGTTAGCCCGTTAAGTCCGCAACCAGAGTAGTAGAACTGATACTTACCAAGCAGCCCCTTCTGGGGCTGTTTTTCTATGCTGACTAACTAAGAAAGATCTTTGATAGCCACGCAACGGTCACCACCTTAGAGGAAACATGAAGATATCGATCATTCAAACAGAGGTAAGTTATAAGAATAAGCGTGAGAACATCAGCCGTGTATCCAGCTTACTTTCTGCTGCAAAAGAGATTGGTGATCTTGTGTTACTGCCTGAGCTCTTCTCCACCGGTTACATATTTAATGAAGCAAGTGAGATACATGAGTTATCTGAAAAGTTTGCTGGTAGCCAAACTATCGAGTCCTTACGAAGTCTGGCGAAGAAATTTAATACTGTAATCGTTGCTGGCATTGCCGAGGAAGATAATGGCCAATATTTCAATACTATCGCGGTTATTGATAAGAACGGATTAATAGATAGATATAGAAAGATCAGTCAAACCAATATTGATAGGCAATATTTCTCGAGAGGTAATCAACTCACCACTTTTAAGTACCAAGGTGTTACCTTTGGAGTCGCGATTTGCTTTGATCTTTGGTTTCCGGAGATTGTTCGAGAATACTCTCGACTTGGTGTTGATATCTTATTGCACCCTTCAAACTTTGGCGGCGAACAAAGCCTCCAAATTTCCCGGGCTCGCGCTATAGAAAACAGTATGTATGTCGTGACATGTAATCGAGTTGGCTCAGATATTACTAAAGATTTGACAGGTATTTACCGTGGGTGCAGTCAAATCTGTTCTCCTGATGGAAATTATCTCATCAGACTTGGTGATGCACATACACTGGCGACAGTGGAGCTTGATATTGACGTAAGCTCACCCAAACAAGTTATCGCGGTCGACTTGAATCATGAACGCGATTCAATCTTGAGCCAACTAAAAACGAATATAACTAAGCACAATTAAGTTTCAGATACTTCGCGGCTTCTGATACAAGCCAACGCATCACTGACTACTTTTTTATAATCCATGGTGCCAAATACTTTCCCTTCAATTTTAAACACAGGAATGTTAAAAGGCATCATAGTTTCTTTTGCTTGTTGGTAATTGTGATGGACCTGAGGAGAGACGAATACTACCTCAATATTATCTGCATATAAATTTAAAAAGTCAGAATCTTCTAATGCTGGAATGCCAGAATACATAACGTAATAAGGCAATTCAGACTCATCGATAAACTTTTGCATTCGTTGTGCCATCATGCTTGAAGTTAAACCACCACCACAGACAATAGATATTATTCTTCTGCCATTTATCTTTTCCGTTAAATGACGGTCAAAAAATACGCTCATTGTTACCTCATTATCAGAGAATCAGTTTTCAATAAAGGTAAATTTATAAGATAAGCCTTTATTTATATACAATACATATCCAAAATACATTAGTTAGAAACACTTCAAAGAAAAAGTGAAATAAAATTGATAAATATCCATTTTCCTTCAGTGGTTTTCTGATAGCTGGCAGCTCAAAACGTGGTGCAGATCGCAATATATTGAGTTTAAGCATAATTCATTTCATACACTTTCCAAAAAAAGTGACTGTCATCTTATTTTTAAATACATTTTTTGATATACAATAATCAAATCAATTAATTAGAAGCAGTATTCTCCCCCCCCTTTATCTCCAAGCTAGGAGGAATATACTGAGCATAATTATTGCTGATTCAAAACAAGTAATAACAATTTTATCACAAAAGGATAAACTCATGAGGAAAAAGATAATAGCGGCCAGCTTTGTAGTTGGAAGCTTACTATTATCTGGTTGTGCTACAACACCTAACGAAAACTACACTTATAAGCCAAAGGCGTTATCTCCTAAGTTAGTTGATGCAATGTATAATTTGGCCAAAGAGTCTAACAGCGATGATATTAAATTTGAGTTTATCGAAAACCAATCCCTATTACTGATCACTATTATCAACGATGATGATCGTTTTTATTTTGAAACCGGAACTGGCATCGGATATTTTGATGAATTTTGTAATGGGAAAGATCCTTTTTATACTACAATGCGTGAAAGTGGCATAGGGATGCAATTTAACTTAGATGACAATGGTGTTGATTCGTATGGGCCTTGGAATTCAGATGCGTGCCCTTCAGACTCACAGAAATAGCCTAGTGGAGTTAATAATGCACAAAGGATCGTGTCTTTGCCGTGCCGTGAAATTTGAGGTTTCAAGCTCTCTTGAAACAGCCACAACCGACGCATGTCATTGCAAGCAATGCCGTAAATGGACAGGTCACTTTCTTGCGAGTGTTGAGGTTCCCCGTGATTCCTTGTTAATTAATGGCTCGGAATATATCTCCTGGCATCATTCATCGGAAAAAGTTAGACGCGGATTTTGTTCAAAATGCGGTTCTTCACTGTTTTTTGATCCCGTCGATACAACAAAGCATAACTGGATTGGCATTGCTTTGGGGGCTTTTGATACTCCGACAAAGACAACTCTGGGCCAACACATCTTTGTTGCGGAGAAAGGCGATTACTACGAAATTAACGATGGCTTGCCACAGAATGAACATTAATTGATAGAGTTTGCGAGCACCCAAATCAACAAAGGGCGGCTCAATGCCGCCCTTTGTTCTAACTAACTCTAGGCTATACGTTAGTTACATCAATAAACATTGACTCATCAATGTTTGTTGAAGATACCATGGCTTCACTAAAGGCGTATTCTGCCCTTTCACCTTCACGGTCCAGTGGCAGGTTTACAAAATCAAACAGATCTTTGTCTGCCAGCTGGCTTGGGCTAACGTTCTGGATTGACTTAAAGATACTTTCCACACGGCCTGGTGTTTTCTTATCCCAGTCGATCAGCATCGCTTTAATGCTCTGACGCTGAAGATTTTCCTGAGAGCCGCAAAGGTTACAAGGAATGATCGGGAAGTCTTTGTGCTCGGCATATTTGATCAGATCTTTTTCGCGGCAGTATGTTAGAGGTCTGATCACAACATTACGCCCATCATCTGAACGTAGCTTTGGAGGCATCGCTTTCAGACGAGAACCGTGGAACATGTTAAGGAACATGGTTTCAACGATATCGTCCAAGTGGTGGCCTAGCGCAATTTTCGTTGCACCAATCTTTTCAGCAAACGAATAAAGCGTACCACGGCGCAGCCTTGAGCACAGGCCACATGTTGTCTTGCCTTCAGGGATTTTTTCTTTAACCACTGAGTAAGTATCTTTATCGACGATATAGTAAGGAATATTCAGGGTCTCAAAATACTCAGGTAAAATATGCTCAGGGAAACCTGGTTGTTTTTGGTCAAGATTGACAGCAACGACATCAAATTTAACTGGTGCCGCTTTTTGAAGATTCAAAAGGATATCCAACATCGCAAATGAATCTTTACCGCCACTGATGCATGCCATGACAACATCATTTTCTTCAATCATGTTGTAGTCAATAATGGCATTTCCAACATTTCTCCTTAGACGTTTTTGGAGTTTGTTGAATTCAAGTGTCTCTTTTCTTATATCATTCTGATTCATTGCGACTTCTCACACTGTCGAGTATTTCGACTGTAGATTTCCTAGATGGATTCTTTATAGGGCGTGGATTATACGGATTTTTGTATTAAGTGGGAACACTCTGTACTGTTATGTCAGTCAATCTCTGCTGATAGCAAGCATAATGTGCATCTATTAAGCACCTTACGACAGGAAACAAGTGACAAAAGAAGAGCCGCCACTGGCGGCTCTTCTTTTCGTTAAAGCAATTGGTCTTAGTTACTTAAACAGCCCCATGAAGAACAGCTTGATGTAGTCAAAGATCCGGCTAAAGAAGCTACCTTCTTCCACGCTTTCCAGAGCAATAAGTGGAACATCATAGATGTCTTCCCCATCTACTTGATAGAAAATCTTACCAACAACATCGCCTTTATTAATAGGAGCAACCAAGTCATCGTTTAGCGCTACATTGGCAGTCAACTTCTTAGCATCGTTACGTGACAATGTCACATAAGAATCTTTCATGGTACCAAGGGAAATGCTATCGCTGGCACCCATCCATATACGTTCATTCAGTACTTCATCACCTTGCTTATGCGGTGACACAGTATCGAAGAAACGGAAGCCATAGTTAAGCAATTGCTTGCTCTCAGCTTCACGGCTTTTCGCACTCTTTGACCCCATCACTACCGAGATAAGGCGCATGTCACCCTGGGTTGCTGAACTTGCCAAACTATAGCCAGCTCCGCTGGTATATCCGGTTTTCATCCCATCAACATTCAAACTTTTATCCGCCAACAAGCCATTCCTGTTGCGTTGCGTAATCTTGTTATATGTAAAGGAACGCTCGCTATACAGCGAATAAATATCAGGTAAATCGGTAATCAGCGCACGGCCTAATAACGCAATGTCATAGGGTGTGGAGTAAAGTTCATTGCTATCGAGCCCATGTGGATTGGCAAACGAGCTGTTGTTCATATTCAGCTTCTTTGCCCATGAATTCATTAGCCCAACAAACGCACCTTCCGAACCGGCAACATGCTCGGCTATCGCCACACTTGCATCATTGCCTGATTGAATAATCAAACCACGATACAAATCCATCATATTCACTTCGGTATTGACCTCGATGAACATCTTAGACGAATCAGGAAAATTTCTAGCCCAGGCATTACGGCTGATCACCACTTTGTCATCTTTGCTGATACTGCCGCTCTTCATTTCTTGTCCGGCCACATAACTTGTCATTAGTTTGGTTAAACTGGCCGGGTTAAGTTGCTCATGGGCATTTTTTTCTACCAGTACCTGGCCGGTATGGTAGTCCATCAATACATAGCCTTTTGCACCAAGAGTCGGCGCATCAGGAATAACGGTAGGAGCCGCAAAAGTAGCGGACGAGAACAATGCTGCACCTGCAAGTACAACATTTAATTTAGAAATCTTTTGCATGATGATGTAACTAGCCCTCTTTGATGATGCAAGCAGTATAACTAACCGCCTTAGCATTGCTTGCGACCTTTACGAAGTCTTACGATATTGTAAATTTAGTTACACATATCGCTGTCACGACCACTTACCAATACCACACTTACCTAATGTTTTCAGCACACTTACCAAAATTTGACACGATTGAGTAACTAGCTCAAATCTAGATCAGGCCAGTAATTATAAATGGGCAGAAATTGACGCTAATAAGCAGAAGTTCACGGTATTGGTACTTGCAGGTATTCGATATCATTCAATTACAATCAACTAAATCAATCGCTTACCATGAGCTAATGGCATAACGATCATGCTACGTCGCACATTTTATTCAGCAATTTTGATTTTTTTCTTCTCATCCCGTGTCTTAATCGATAAAAACTTTTATGCTAGGTGGCAACACTTGGCAAGATGTTTATCTGCCAATTGATGGTCAATATAAGGATTGGTAATGACTTTCTATGAAAAACTAGAGCAACATCAACAGAAACTCTCAAGGCTTTCCCACCTAAGTGCCATATGTGGCTGGGACCAGGCAGCTATGATGCCAGCTGGCGGTAATGAAGCTCGCTCGGAAGCGATGGCTGAACTCGCAGTCATGCACCATGAGCTCGCTACAGCTCCTCACTTGTCAGAATGGTTTGAGCAAGCTGAAGCTGAGTCATTAACCAAAGAGCAGGCCGTAAGCCTGAAAGAAATGAAACGCGGCTGGCAGATGAGTAACTTGCTGCCTGCCGATCTGGTTGAAGAAAAATCACTAGCGGGCTCCAAGTGCGAACATGCCTGGCGATCACAACGTAATAATAATAACTGGCACGCATTCAGTAAGAACCTGGAAAAAGTGGTTGAGCTTTCGCGCCAGGAAGCACAGATTCGCGCCGAGGCTACTGGCTTAAGCCGTTATGATGCCCTGCTCGATATCTATGAGCCAGGAATGACCACCAAAGAACTGGATCAACTATTTAGTGATGTAAAAAGCTGGTTACCAAGCTTGATACAACAAGTTCAAGAGAAGCAGCAAAGCGAAGCCGTTCTTACTCCCGCTGGCCCGTTTCCGGTTGAACAACAAAAAGCGCTGAGCCTCGAGGTTATGACCAAGCTTGGCTTTGACTTTAATCACGGCCGACTGGATGTCAGCGTGCACCCTTTCTGCGGGGGTGTTCCAACCGACGTACGTATTACCACCCGCTATGATGAGGAAGATTTCACCTCGGCACTGATGGGTGTGATCCACGAAACTGGGCATGCTCGTTATGAGCAAGGTTTACCTGCACAGTGGCGTGGTCTACCCGTTGGTGAGGCCCGTTCAATGGGGGTTCATGAGTCGCAAAGTTTGTTTTTTGAAATGCAGTTATCACGTAGTGAAACATTCATCGACTTATTAGCTCCGCTTGCGTCTGATGCTTTCGACCGCCGGAACGATCCTGCACTATCCAGCAAGAACCTAACGCTATTTAATACTCGCGTAAAACCTGGATATATCCGCGTTGATGCCGATGAAGTGACCTATCCTGCCCACGTCATTCTGCGTTACGAAATTGAGCGTGATTTGATTGAGGGTAACATTGAGGTTGCCGATATCCCTGAGCTTTGGGACAAGAAAATGACTGAATATCTTGGGCTGTCGACAAGATGTAATTACGCCGACGGCTGTATGCAGGATATTCACTGGACCGACGGCAGCTTTGGTTACTTCCCGTCATATACTTTAGGCGCCATGTACGCCGCTCAGTTTATGGCAGCGATGCACAAAGAAATGAACGTCGAAAACCTGATCCGCGAACGGAACCTATCGCCAATATTTAACTGGCTTGACCGCCATGTTTGGAAGAAGGCATCGACGGTATCGACCGACCAACTGCTTATTGATGCGACTGGTGAACGGTTGAATGCTAAGTACTTCAAGCAACACCTTATCGATCGCTATCTAAAATAAGCAGAACGCAGGGGCGATTAGTTTCTGCTAATAATGTTCAGTAGTACGCTGTCAACCAAACGAATACACCTTGATTAGTAAGAATTATACAAATGTCTAATGTCGTTCAGTTCTCTATGTTCAGCGGTAGTAAAAAGACCAACACTACCCCACCTAACAAATCTATTAGCCCTAAAGCTTCAAGGGAACAGGCCGCATTGAAGCAAGACAACCGCTGTTACTTCTGTGGTAAGCGTAAAGAACCGAAAGAGCTTAACTGGCTTAATAAAACTGGTTTTAAGGCAAAGACTCATGTTATCTGCGGTACTTGTAGTTCTGCTGCTAAGTCACGTTCAATGGATGAACTACGAATAATCCTTGCGCTGAAGGCTATGGATTTCAGAACGATTAAGATTCAGCAGTACCTTGAGTTGAGAGAAAAAGGTGTTCAGATAGACGGTGTACGTGAATACAGGTTCTACTTTGAAACTGTAGAGTAGTGAGTTAAAGGCCGGCGTCACAATCTTTGTGATTAACGATAGCCTGTATGCCGTTCCACCATTGACGAGAAGGTTATTACTGTTCAATGAACCTTAACGACAAAGCTCGCTTCGGAGAGTTTTGTCGTTATTGAGTGTTGCACTTAGTCTATCAGTCCAAGATTTTTAATACTGAAATCAGCCATTCTATGTTTTAACATTCCTAAAATTTAAGCTCATTGTTGCATACTTAACTCGATTTAATTTATATGAATCCCATTGAAACAGCCTTCAAAGCTAGCTGTCTACGCCTCAATATCTTGCTATAGATCACATTTCATTGAAAGATTAGGTAGCTACGCCCCTTCCACTAACTCCTAATCCGCCCTTGACCGGGATGATGTTTTGCCAGAATAACAAAGGCAACATAGCCACCAGTTGGAAATAATCCTAGAGCGAGATTGAACCATGACTACAAATGGTCAGACACAGCAATTTGATAAGACGGCTTTTAAAGCGGCTGTAGAAAAGCACCTAACAACGACTTACGCGAACACGTCTGCAACGGCGACTTCACGTAGCTGGTATCTGGCAATGGGCCGTGCCTTGGCTGAAATCACTACCGGTAATTTGCTAGAAACTGAACAGCAACTGGCTGAAGAGAAAGTGCGTAGCGTTAACTACCTGTCTCTTGAGTTTCTTATCGGCCGCCTGACAGGCAACAACCTGATCAGCATGGGCCTTTATGAAGAGGTTGCTGATGCAATGAAAGAGATGGGTCATAACCTGACTGATCTACTTGAAGAAGAGCGTGATCCAGCCCTTGGCAATGGTGGTCTTGGCCGTCTGGCTGCATGTTTTATGGACTCTCTAGCGGCACAAGAATACCCTGCTGTAGGTTACGGCCTGCACTATGAATACGGTCTTTTCCGCCAGTCTTTCGTTGATGGCCGTCAAGTAGAAGCTCCTGATGCATGGCGTGGCCTTGAAGGTTACCCTTGGGAAGTGGTTCGTCCTGAACTGAACCAAACTGTTAACCTGTACGGTCATGTTGAAGCCTATAAAGATGAAAATGGCAACGCGTGCCGCCGCTGGGTACCAGGTATGACGGTTGAAGGCGTCGCCTGGGATCTGCCTATCGTTGGTTACGATAACAAGAGCGTTTACCCGCTGCGTCTGTGGGAATGCCGTTCGCCAGCACCTTTCAGCTTGTCGCGTTTCAATGATGGTGACTATGTCGGTGCTCAGTACGCGGCACTAGAAGCGGGTAACGTAACCAAAGTCCTGTACCCAAATGACAACCATGACCAGGGTAAAGCACTGCGTCTGATGCAGCAGTACTTCCACTGTGCCTGTTCGATTGCCGATATTCTACGCCGCCACATCGGTGCCGGTAACAAGATTGAAGATCTGGCTAAGCTTGAGACTATCCAGCTTAACGATACGCACCCGACTATCGCTATCCCAGAACTGATGCGAATCCTGCTTGACGAATACAAGCTGGGTTGGGATGCCGCGTGGGCCATTTCTTCGAAGACATTCGCCTACACCAACCACACCTTGCTGCCTGAAGCACTGGAAACGTGGAG